>NZ_JBVISK010000003.1:0-892953 GCF_055575535.1 Streptomyces sp. NPDC034084 | reverse complement strand
AATCCCATTCATTCGACGGAGCTGCAGCTCACACACCCTCGGCTGCAGACACCGCTCAAGATCCCCTGGTCAGGCGCGTTCCCTCGTCCCTTTGCAACCGTCCAACCCGAGACACGGAACATCAGATCAGAGCCACTTCAATTGCCCGACAGGGAACGAGAACTCACACCGGTGCGCACCGGTGCGGTGGTGCACCCATCCAGTGCGCACCGAGTCCATCCGGTGCGCACCATCGTCCATCCGGTGCGCTTCCACTCGGTGGGCACCGCCGGCAGCGTCCTGGCCGCCGGTGCGCGCACCGGTGCGGCCGGCGCGCGGGAGTGGTGCGCACCGGGTGGACTCGGTGCGGTGGAGTGGGCCCGGGTGGAGACGGTGGAGGCGGTGCGTTTCTCCTTGACCTGAGCCGAGGTCAAGGAGAAACGCACCGGGTGGATGTGCGGCTCCACTCACGTCGATGTCGTCCACTTCCGCTCGGTGGGCTCCACTCGGTGGAGTGGATGGCGAGCACGGTGGCGTCCACTCCCGGACGGTGGACTCCACTCAGTGGAGTGGAGCCGGGCGTCGTCGGTGCGCACCACCGCACCGGGTGCGCACCATCGGGTCCACTCAGTGGCCGGCCTCCCGGCCGCGGTGCGGTCCGGGTTGCTCTGGGCGGTGCGCCTGCTGGTCGGCCGGGCGCACCGCGTCGGCGTCGGCCTGTGCGGTGTGGCGGTGCGCGCGGGCGCGGGAGTCGTTGACCATCTTGGTGGCCGCCTCCTGGATGCGGCGCAGCCGGTCGGCGGTGAGATCGAGGGCTTCCACGTCCGTGCGGGACTCCCGCAGGGCCCGCAGCGCCGTCATGTCGATCGCCTCTGGGCGCCCGGCCTCCGGCTCCTGGGCGTCGTGCTCGGGGTCGGCCGGTTCGGGCGCGAGCAGCTGCTCCACGTCACCGGCGCCCTTCAACACGAACAGCCACCACCGCCCCCGGCCAACCGGCCGGGGGCTTCGTGCATCCTGGAGGAGTTCGCCGTGCCCACGTACGAGACCCTGCCGCGGTTCACCGCCGACCTGGACCGCCTCACCCCCGCACAGCACCGCCGCTTCCGACAGGCGTTGCGCCTGGTGATCTTCGCTGCGGTCGTGCTGGCACTGGCTTAACCAGCAACCCAAGCATGAAGGCGGGGCCTGCCGGGCTGATGTCGAGGTACTGCTGAATGCTGCCGGACGGCACCTTCTGGCGAGCCTGTGCGGCGTTGGGGAGGACGTAGCAGCACGGGCGTTGCCGTCCTGGGGGCGGCAGGACGGAGCGCCGGCGGCAGTGTGGCGGATCGGCGGCGTGGTCGTTGGGCCGGTGGTGTTCGGCTGCCGCCTGTGTACGGCGCAGCGCACAGGGACGGCCGTGCGAGTGGTGCGATATGTCCCGCGGTGGGAGCGGGTGTGCGTGCGGCACGGGCGGTGGCTCTTGGACGCGGACGCCGATCAGCCCCGTGAGTACCTGGACGTTCGGCATCTGCCGGAGGTCGCCGCGGCGCAGCGGCGGTGGGCGGGGGTGGCGCGGCGGGCCGTGCGGGCCGGGGCCGAGCCGGAGCGGGTGTTCGCTTTGGCTCATGCGGTGGTGGCGCGGTGGTGGGAGCAGGCCTATGGCTGGGAGCGGGAGACGATCTGGCCGCGGCGCCTGCGACTGGTCGCGGGCGGTGATGCTGGGGGTGATCTGGAGTGGTGGCGGATCGTGGGGCGGGACACGGTTGTCTTCCCCGAGGTGGTGGCGGTCGCCGACGCGCTGCTGGATCCGGGTATGGCGGAGCTGGTGTGGGTGGACAGTGGTGCGGGGCGTCCGCGGGCGCTGCCGGCTGACGGGATGTTCTGCCGCCGGCTCGGGGAGCGCCTCGGGCGCGCGTGGCTTGGGCCGTTGGCGGCGACGGATCAAGGTGGTCCGCTGATCGCGTGGATGGGCGGCGTCATCCGTCGGCGCCGCGGAGCCGGCGGCCCGCCGGGGTACGCGGACGATCCGTGGTGGGTGCGCCAGGAGCATCAGCCGGTGACGATGGCGGGGCGGTTGCGGGTGCTGGGCAAGGAGAAGCGGGCGCCGGGTTCGGGGACGATGTGGCGGGCGGTGGTACCTGCGGAGCAGCGGATGCTGATCACCAGCACGCTCGACAGCGTCCAGGAGCAGCTGCTGCAGCTGCGCGGCGTGCAGAGCGGTCCGACCGCGGAGGTCGCCCGGCAGCTGCTGCGCGGTCTGGGGCACAGTGCCGGTCTGATCGAGGCGGCCTGGAAGCGAACCGCGGTGGCGACGGTGAACGGCGGAGTGCCGTTGGAGGAGGTGGCCCGGTGGGCGGACATGCCCGCCGAGGTACTCAGAAGCATGCTGGCGTCGGGCAAACAAGAAGACGGCGGCTGAGAACGACGGGGTGACGGGTGCGTCGGCTGTTAGCTGATAGGGCACTTGTTTGTGGCAGAAATCCTGAAAACAGCGGCGGCGTCTGCCGGCGGGAGCGGCTTGGCTGACGCAGGTGATCAGCACAGGAGCGCCCCGGCCTGGAGGCCGGGCAGGGCGAGCGGCCGTGGATCGAGGGAGCGGGTTCGAGGCGGTGTTCCTCGACCCGGTGGGGCAGTCGGTCCAGCAGCGGTGGGCGGATGCCGCCATGACCGTGGCGTTCGAGGACTTGCCGCCGGTGTCGGCGTTCCCGGTGGTCCCGGGGCGGCGCTGGGGGCCGGGCCTGTGGTGGTCGGCGACCACCGGGCGGCACGTGGCGGCTGGGTCGAACGCGATGCGTACCCAGCTGATGGTCCTGGACCGCGACCCTGACGTGACCGGGCTCGCGGGACGGCCGGTACGGCTGCTGTGGCGCGATGGACGGGGACGGGTGCGTTCCTGGGTGCCGCAGATGTTCGCCCGGTACCGCGACGGCACGGGTCTGCTGGCCGACTGCCCCAGCCACCCGGAAGCCGGCGGCGAACGTGCTTTGAAGGCTGCCGAAGCGATAGGCGCGGCGTGTGAGGAGATCGGCTGGACCTACCGGCGCCTTGCGCCGCTCGACGAGGTGCCAGCCGCCAATCTGAAGTGGCTGGCCGGCTACCGCCATCCCCGCAACGCCGGCCGCCCGGGCCTGATGCCCTCGGTTCTGGAGGCGTTCGCGCGGCTGCGGCCGCTGCTCGTGGGAGCCGAAGCTGTCGGTGACCCGATCGAGGTGCTTCCTGTTGTCTTCCACGCCCTGTGGCACGGACAGCTCACGACGGACCTGGAGGCGCCGCTGCACGAGTGCGTTCTCGTCGGCCCCAGGGGCTGGGACGGTCTGGGGGAGACGGGAGGTGCCGGGTGAGCGCGCGGCGCAATGCGCGGCCGGCCGTGGCGGTCGGGGCGCATGTCCGGTTCCGCGGCGTGAAGTGGCAGGTGGTCGCTCTGTCCGGGCAGACCATTCACCTCGTCGGCCCGGACGGCGATGGCGAGGCGGTGCTCGCCGGGTACCTGTTCGCCGATCCCGGCTTCAGCGTCATCGGGGCCGACGAGCCGCATGCGGCCCCGCAGTGGGGGCTGTTCGAGACCGCGCCCGCCGCAGCGCGGAACAAGGCCCTGGCCTGGCAGGGTCACGTGAGGGAAGTCGAATGCGGCCTTGCCGACGGGCCCGGCAGCGGTGGAGTGGTGCGGGAGCAGTACGACCCCGCACGGCACACGCTGGCCGAGCGGGAGCAGGCCAAAGCCGAGGAGCTGACCGCACTCGGCTTCGGGCGGGTGTCGCGTACCACGGTGCAGCGCATGCGCCTGGCCTACCGCAAGCAGGGCCTGTGGGGGCTCCTGGACCACCGCACCACCCGCGCCTCCAGCCCTACCGGGCGCTCCGACGAACGGGTCGTCGCAGCCGTCCGTGAGGCGCTGCGCCGCCGGCGCGGACGTTCCAAAGGCACCGTCAACGGCCTGTTCCCGCTGATCAACCAGATCCTTGCCGACCGGCACGGGCCCGGTACAGTGCCCGTGCCGTCCCAGGCCACGCTGTACCGTCTCGTCACGACGCTCGCCCGCCCCGGTGAACTGCCCAGTGGTCCGGTGCGGCAAGTGCCCGCCAGCGTCGAGGGGCGGGCCTTCACGCCCGCCACCGCGCTGCGGCCGGGCGAGCAGGTCCAGATCGACACCACCCGCCTGGACGTCCTGGCCCTCTTCGACGACGGGCGCCTGTCCCGGCCCGAGCTGACCATCGCCGTCGATGTCGCCACCCGCGCCATCCTGGCCGCCGTGCTGTGCCCGAGCGCGACCAAGGCCGTGGACGCGGCCCTGCTGCTGGCGGAGATGGCCGTCCCGCACCCGGCCAGGCCGACCTGGCCGGACATCCTGCGCATGGACCACGCCCGCGCGCTCCCCTACCAGCGGCTGGCCACGCTGGACGAGCGCCTGGCCGGCGCGGCGGCCCGGCCGGTCGTGTTGCCCGAGACGATCGTCGTCGACCGGGGCAAGGTCTTCGTCTCCGCCGCGTTTACCGCCGCCTGCGAGACCCTCGGCATCAGCGTCCAGCCCGCCCCGCCCCGCGCCCCCACCGCGAAGGGCATCGTCGAGCGGACCTTCGGCTCTATCAACGCCCTGTTCTGTCAGCACCTGCCCGGCTACACCGGCTCCGACGTCGCCCGCCGCGGCCCCGACACCGCGAAAGACGCCTGCTACAGCGTCGCCCAGCTCCAGGACCTCCTCGATGAGTGGCTGGTGCACTACCACCACCGGCCCCACGAAGGGCTGCGCCACCCGATGATGCCCAGGAAGGCCCTTACTCCGAATGAGATGTGGGCCGCGCTCGTCGCCGTCGCCGGACACGTCCCTGTCCCGTTGACCGGGCGTGACTACCTCGAACTGCTGCCCGTGCGCTGGCAGGCCATCACCCCCGCCGGCATCACCATCCACCACCGCACCTACGACGCGGACCTCCTCGCCCCGCACCGCGGCCAGGCCTCCCCCGTCGCCGGCCGCGGCGGGAAATGGGAGATCCACTACAACCCCCACGACGTCCGCCAGATCTGGGTGCGTCTACCCGACGGCGAACTCACCGAGATCCCGTGGATCTACCGCGACCACGTCCACCGGCCCTTCGACGAACGCACCTGGCAGCACATCCGCACCCAGGCCGTTGACGGCAACCACGGTGACGCCGAGCAGTACGAAGCCGGCCTCGCCGACGCCCTCGACCAGCTCATGCGCCGCGTCCACAGCGGCCACGCCACCAAAACGGAGCAGGCCCTCCTGGCCCGCACCGCTCACATCCCGCTCCCCGAAGCCCGCGACGGGAACCACGACACCGAAGCACCCGCCGACAGCCCGGCACAGCAAGACGCCGGAGACAGCGACGACAGCATCGACGACCTCGACGACCTGCCCGACGGCGTCAGCACCTCCCCGGCCGCCGGATTCGGGCTCTACAACGCGCACGAGGAAGCCGCCACATGGTGAACCCGAGCCGGCCAAGCGCGGACAGCACACAAGGCGGCACCGACGAAAGCGGGAGACCGAGCTGTCCTGGCCGCTGACCACCTGGCGGGGCTGGCACCGCTTCGCCACCACCGACCCGCCCGCCCCTCCCCAGCCCGACGACCCGCCCCGCAGTACGGAGGAGCGCCTGGCCTATCACTCCGCGTTCGTCACCATCCGCACCCCCGTTATCCACACCCTCGCCGCCCAGGTCCGCACCCTGATGATCCTCGGCCGCCATCAGCAGACCACCGCACGGCCCTCGCTGATCGTCACCGGACCCGCCGCAGCTGGGAAAACGACCGCGCTCCTGAACGTCGGGCGTACCTGCCACCTCGCCCACATCCGCAAGAACCCCGCACCGCCCGGATCAGCCCACGCCGTGGTACCCGTCGCGTATGTCCTGGTCCCGCCCGGCGCGACCGCGAAAACCCTCGTCACCGAATTCGCCCGCTACCTCGGCATCCCCATAACCGCGCGTATGACCCGGACCCAGATCACCGACGCCGTCTGCCACACCTACACCCAGGCCGGTGTCCAGCTGGTGATGATCAACGAGATCCACCGCCTCAACCCCCGCACCACCACCGGCGCCCAAACCGCCGACCTGATCAAAGACCTCAGCGAACGCCTGCCCGCCACGTTCGTCTATGCCGGCATCAACGTCACCGACACACCCCTGTTCACCGGCGTGCGAGGCGCCCAACTCGCCGGACGCGCCACCCTCGTCGACTGCGGCCCCCTCCCCGCCCGCCACGGCACCCGCCACCCCTTCCGCGACGTCATCACCGACATCGAAAACGCCCTCGATCTCGCCCACCACACACCCGGCACCCTCCCCCGCCACGCCCAATACCTCCACCAACGCACCGCCGGCCGCATCGGATCCCTCACCCGCCTCATCCGCCAAGCCGCCATCACCGCCATCCACGACGGCACCGAACGCATCACCAAATCAGCCCTCGACGCGGTACAACTCGACCACCTCGCCGAAACCCACCACCGCCCCCACCGAAGCCGATAAAACCACCTACCAGGCAGACAGAACAGGCCTGACCCGCACAAACACCAACCGGTCCTTTACACACGAGAACTACCTACAACAGACAGCGCCCCGCTCAGCGCAGAACACATAACCCCAGCCCACACACCCCGGCCACCCCCGCCGAACCACCGACACCGCCTCTCAACAGACCCACAACATCCCACGCCATCAACGACCCGGCACACCAACAAAACCCCCTCCCAGCGTTACCGGCGGGCGGCCCGTTGGATCCGCCAACATGACCCAGCGCTTCGGGGCGTTTCTCAACCGAGCAGGGCTGCGCCGCATCATGACCTACGGCACTCGACCGCCACCCTGCTCCTGGAGCAAGGCGTCGACCTCGTCGTCATCAAAGAATTGCTCGGGCATGCCAACATCGGCGTCACCGTCGGCTACGCCCACGTACGGCTCCGTCTCCAACACCAAGCCATCGACACTTTCAACGACGCACTCGGCACGGACAACGACGGCCTTGGCGACCCACCCGCCGCAGGAGTCGTCCGCTGACGTTGCCGTCAAAACATCGAAGACCCCCTCCGCAACAGCATCGCGGACGGGGTCTTCGGTTATTCGACCAAAGGAATGATCGGCCAGTTCTTTACCGCGTAATTTCGCTGGCTTTAATCCGTCGAACCGCAATCAACTAGTCTCGCGAGGAACTCGTCAAACGATTGGGCTACTCGCCGAGGTATGCGGTCTTCATCGATGTACGCGACGGCAGGTTCACCTTCTGGGCCACACTCGGAATAGTCGAGCATTACCGTGTCGTGTCCAGCTGAAGGCGTATCGCAAATCACTACACCGATTTGCGGATACTCCCATTCGGCGATCAAGTATGAGCTTCCCCGACCGGATGGCGAGTCAATTCCCCAGACCCCGCCAATTCCCCTAATCCCGCTGATCTCGAAATGGTCGTCAGCCCAGGATGTCGGAAACGCCGTGGGGTAGCAGCGATGCCGTGGGCTTCCTCCGTTCCGTACGAGCAGCAAGTCGATGTAGCTGCGTGGCAGGACGACTCCGAGGTCCTCCTCGGCTCGACGGATCATGTCGCCGTCGAGCCGAGGTCCGGTGTAGTAGTCGCTATCTTCGAACACATCCACCATCAGAAACCTCCGGTATGCCCGGTGTCGGCGTGGATTTGCCTCTCGATGAGCTGCATGAGCCCAGGACCCAGCGCCACGCCTGCTGCTTGCCGGCATCGCAGCGCGAGGCGGCGAAGGTGGTGGCGTTGCAGGGTTCGCCGGGGTGGTTGCCGAAGACGGGGACGGTGGAGACCGAGTTGGTGTCAGCGTGGCCGCCATCCACCTTGTTGAGGCCGAAGTGGTACTTGGTGCCGTCGGTGGTGGTGACGGTCCAGTACTCGCCGTTGTTGTCGCCGTTGGCGGTGCCGCCTTCGAGAGCACGGGTGTGGTGCTGGATGCGGGTGCCGTCGCCGCGCTGGGGACGGTAGATCTCGGTGTCGGCCTCGGGGTCGCTGCCGGTGGGGGCGTCGCGGACGAGTTCGGTGGTGCTGCCGCCGAGGGACATGACGGCGTTGTAGGACACCCAGCACAGGTCGCTGGTCTTGTCGGCCTTGGCGGTGTTGTTGGGGGTCTCGTCGTCCAGCTTGTGGGTGTCGTCCTTGCAGGTGCGGTAGCGGCGCTCGATGAAGCCGGGGCTGTAGTCCCAGCCTTCGCCGATCCAGGACGCCTGGGGCGAGGAGACGGCGGTCTTGCCGTCGACGGTCTGCGAGTTGTAGGAGAGCGTGACGTTCGGTGCGGGGCCGGCCGGGGCGGGCGGCATGGTCATCGGGTAGGACCAGGTGAACGCGCCGGAGGAGCCGCCCGCGCTCCATGTGCCGCTGGAGGCGAGCGGGGTGGCCTTGAAGGATCCGCCGGGGCCGGCGCCGGAGTCGACCGCGCCGATGACGGCCTTGTCGCCGCCCGTGGTGGTGGGGGTGGCGGTGGTGTAGGAGGCCTGCATGACCGCGGGGCCGGACTGGGTGGTGCTGGTCGTGGAGGTGGGGGTGACGTTCCGTCGGCGGCGGTGTCGACCGTCGCCTTCACGGTGTGGGTGACGGGGTCGTTGACGGTCTCGAGTTCCTCGTAGGCCTGGCACGACTCGTCGAGGGGCGTGGTGAGGTAGCACTCGGGGAACTGCACCAGGCGCAGGCGTGAGGCCCAGTCGGCTCCGTGGAGGAGCTCGAAGGATTTGTAGTTGAGTGCGACGTTGATGGGCACGGAGCCGGTGGCGGGTGCCTGGACCGTGATGAGGGTGCCGACCTTGAGGGCTTCTTCGACGTTCTTGCTGGTGTCGGTGCTGCGGTCGACGGTGCTGCGGTCGAGGACGCTGAACTGCCAGGTGCCGGTCGGGGCGGGCTGATCGGCCGCCTTTCCGGCGAGGATGGGGAGGTCGGAGATCTGAGTGAGCGGGCCTTCTTCGGCCGTCGTCGTCGTGATGACGGTGGTTGCCGAGGCGGGGCTGACGGCGGAGCCGAAGGTGAATGGCTCGGTGTCAGGGGCCGGAGTGGTCGTGGTGCCGGCGGGTGCCTGCTGCAGATCGGTGGGGACCTCGGCCTTGAGGGTGTTGAGGTCCTTTTCGAACGTCTGGCCGTCGGCGGGCTTGTCGACCTCGATCTTTTCGAGGGCAAGAGGGTCGGTGTCGACGATGGTCTCGCGTCCGGTGTCGACGTTCGCCGGGTCGGGCGGCATGGCCAGGGACTGGGCGGGCAGCAGGCCCACCAGCAGTGCGGCTCCGATGGCGGGTATGGCGGTGCGGCGGGCCCGACGGGTGCGGCGGTGACGAGCGAACAAGGCGGGGTCCTCCGGACCACTGGGAGCGGGAACCGGAGTCGGACCGCAGGTGATGACAGTTCAGATCGGCAGATTCTGCGGGTGGATCGTGAAGGAAAGCCAGAGGTTATGACACTGCTGTGATTATCTTCACGGAACGTAACCATTCAGCTACGGGCAAGCCTGTCGGTAAGGGTTTCTTCCGGCGAATCAGCTGGTCAGAGCATCAAGAAGACCGTCAAACTGCGTGATGACTACATCAAGGAGTGAAACACCCGACCCCGGCTTCACTTCAGGCAGATTTCGCAGCTTCTGTACCCGGCACGGGCACGAGCGGAGCAGACATGGAGAGGCCAGGGGCCGGACTGGCAGGGCTCGGGAGGCACGGCGCGGTGTCCGCCCGTCCCCGGGGAGGCAGGTGACGGCGCGCGGTTGATGGGACATCATCGGCTCGCCCGGCCATGCCTGCGCGCAAGGTGTTCCGCCCCGGACTCCCCCGCTATGACGTCATGGCCGGCTTCGTGGTTTCAGCCGGTGCCCTGAGAGCCCCGGATTCTGGGAAGTTAAGGGGTTCTCTCCTGATGAGACAGATATGGCAACGGCCCGTGACCCGGCGCGTGAGCGCCTTGGTGACCGCGGCCGCACTCGCTACGGGCGGCCTCGCGTACGCGGGCTTCCAGGCCGTCTCTCCCGACGGTGGGTCCGCGGGGACGGAAGCGGGCCGGAACGGTGAAAGCGGGCCCCGGACGGTGAGTCAGGCGTCCGCGGCCTCGCTGGCCCGTAAGACGGGCAAGCCGGTAGAGGTCACGGCGCTGCGGACGATCCGTTCGACGACGTGGGCCCGTCCGGACGGGCTGACGACGAAGAAGCTGTACGCCTCTCCGATCTGGGCCAAGGTCGGCCAGGAGTGGAAGGCGATCGACACCACGTTGCGGCGGACGGGCAAGGGCTGGGCGCCCGCGGCCACGAATACCCCCCTGGTGTTCTCCGCCGGCAGCAAGGCCGGCGGCGCGGAGCGGGCGTCGCGCGCGCACGTGCGCCGTATCTCGTTGGTGAAGGGTTACAAGGCCGAGGCCGGCACGGGGACTCCGCTGGTCACGCTCACCGTTGGCGGCACGGTCGAGATTCCCGAGCTTCACGAGATCCAGTTGACCTGGCCCGGGCCCGTTCCCGCGCCGGTCATCGACGGATCGCGGGCGCTGTATCCGGATATCTTCCCCGGTGCCGACCTGGTGCTGACGGCCGAGGACGACGGCTTCGCGCAGCTGCTCGTTCTGAAGAACCGGCAGGCCGCAGCCGACCCGCACGTCGCGCAGCTGTCGTACGGGCTGTCCTCGTCCACGCTGTCCTTCCGTCTCGACCCCGCCTCCGGCATCGTGGGGGCCGAGGACGCGGACGGCCGGGAAGTGGCGCTGTCGCCGACGCCGGTGATGTGGGACAGCAGCGGTCCTCCGGCCGTGACCGACGGTCAGCTCGGGGCGTCATCGCAGCCGACCGCGCCGGAGTCCGTCGAGCCGGTCAGCACGAGCTCCGCCCCACAGCCCAGCTCCAGCGCGACCGAAGAGCTGGCGGACGACAACATCGACCCCGAGGCCGAGGTGCTGCCCACCGCCACGGACGAACCGGCGCCTACTTTGACCGACGCTCCGTTGCCCACGGCTCCTGCCGAGCCCACCCCGGAGCCCTCCCAGACCGGGTCCGTCGCCACGCTGAGCCTGCCGCTGCTCAATGGCCCCTCGCCCGAGTCCCGCGGCGACGTGGTCGAAAGCGATCTGGGGGACGGCACTTGGCTTCTGACGCCCGGTTCGGGAGTTTCTGAACGACCCGGCCACCGTCTACCCGGTCTTCATCGACCCGACGGTCAAGAAGCACACCCAGGACTGGACCACCGCCTACAGCCGCCACCCGAAGGCCACCTTCTTCAACGGCAAGGACTTCAACAAGGGCGGCACCCACGAGGCCCGCGTCGGATTCGAGTCCGACACCTGGGGCACCTCCCGCTCGTACTTCAACATCGCTTTCGACAAGAGCCTCCAGGGCGCCAAAATCCAGAAGGCGACTCTGCGGCTGCTCGAAACCTACTCCTGGTCCTGCAGCGCGCGGTCCATGTCCGTGCACCTCACCGGCGCGATCGACGCACGTACCAACTGGCGGAACGCACCCGCCCTGACCGACGCGAACCTGGCCGCATCTCCGCGAAGCTTCGCCCACGGCTACAAGACCGGCTGCAAGGACGCGTACGAGACTTTCGACGTGAAGGCGGCGGCCCAGAAGACGGCCGACAAGGGCAAGAACCTGATCACCTTCGGCATGCGCGCCAGGGACGAGAACACCCAGTACGCGTGGAAGAAGTTCACGGCCGACGGCGACAACGCCCCGGTCCTTGAGCTGACCTACAATCGCCCGCCGACGCCTCCGACGAGCCACGACCTCGACCCCGACTTCAGGTGCACCACCACACCCCCCTACGTCAGGGTCGGCGCCTCCAGCATCACCTTCACCGCCCGCTCCACCGGCAAAGACGACAACCTCGCCTCCCTCAACTTCGCCATGTGGCCCACCGGCAAGTGGTCCACCACCGGCAACATGCTCAAGTCCACCGGAACGGTCTCCGTCGGCGCGAACACCTCCGATGCCACACGCACCACATCCGCCTTCTCCACCAGCGGCCTGACCAACAACGTCACCTACTCGTGGAACGTCCGGGCCATCGACGCCGCCGGCTCCTCCTCCGCCTACACGCCCAAGGTCCCCTGCCGCTTCATCTACGACACCCTCGCCCCCAGAACCCCCAAGGTCACCTCCACCGACTTCCCCAACGCCGACGGCACCACCAACGACAACTCCTTCGGCAACGAGCCCGAGGATTCCAACTGGTCGAAGAAGAAGTTCGGCACCCCCGGTTCCTTCACCTTCCAGGCCTTCGACAGCGACGTCGTCCGCTTCGAATACGGGTTCAACGCCAACAGCTACCCCTTCACCCTGACCCGTGCCGCCGGCAGCCC
Organism: Streptomyces sp. NPDC034084; assembly: GCF_055575535.1. NCBI lineage: Bacteria > Bacillati > Actinomycetota > Actinomycetes > Kitasatosporales > Streptomycetaceae > Streptomyces > Streptomyces sp. NPDC034084. The sequence continues at coordinate 880,704 of NZ_JBVISK010000003.1, read as the reverse complement.
CCTCACTGTCGGCATCCTCAACGCCAAGCCTCCCGCCGCCGGGCCCAACGTGCTCTACGTGCGCGTTGTCGACGGCGCCGGCCACGTCTCCGACCCAAGGAGATACTTCTTCTACGTCACTCCAAGAGACCAAGCAGACGCCGCAGGCGACTTCACCGGAGACGGGCTGCCCGACCTCTTCTCCATCACCGCAAGCAAGAACTTGCGCCTGTTCCCCTCCCAAGGGGACAGCAGCGCCACGCCCAAGGGCTCGGGCAAGTTCGACTACTCCATGTCCGGCGCCTACCGGCTCAACCCCGACAAGGACCCCAATGGCGGCGACGGAAAGCCCGTCTTCACCGCTCCCCTGGCAGGACACTTCTCCGGCGCGCTGATCACCCACAACGGTGACTTCTACGGCGGCGACGGCCTGCAGGACCTCATCGTCCGCGTCGACGGCAAACTGTGGATGTATCCCGGCGACGGATATGGAGCCGTCAACATCACCAAGCGCCGCGAGATCCTTCTCCCGGCCAACGCCCCCTCCCCCTCATCCCTCAGTCAGATCACAGCCACCGGAGACGTCACCGGAGACAAACTCCCCGACATGTTCGCCACCACCGGCGACCAGTTGTGGGCCTTCACCGGCTACACCGGCGCCTCCTTCAAGGAGGCCCGCCTGATCACCGGCGGCACCTGGACCGACCGCGACATCGTCACCGTCGCCGACATCAGCGGAGATAACGTCCCCGACCTCCTCTTCCGCGGCCCCGTCGCCGACAAGGGACTCATCCTCCGCAAGGGCAAACCCGCCAGCGGAGGCGTCGACCTCGCCTCATTCGCCACCGAAGCAAGCTCCCTGACCGGCCAGGACACCATCTACGGCACCGGCGGATGGACAACAGACCAGATGAAGTTCGTCACCGGAACCCCCGACGTCGACCACGACGCCGACAGCACACCCGACATCTGGGCCATGGCAGCCGACGGAACCCTCTACTTCTACCCCGGAACCCGCACCAGCCACGGCGCACGCACCACCGCCAGCTGGATCAACTGGAACGGCACCCTCGCCTTCGGCTAAACCCCCACGGCGAAAGGACGAAGGGAGGGGGAAACGACCGAACCACGGTTGCCTCCCCCTCCCCCAATTCCCGACCTGACCACCAAGTGCCAGTCGGGCACAGACCCACAACCAACGCACACGCCAACGGCTTCGACCAGGAAGCGGAAAACCTCGGAGCTGCGATCTTGGGAAAACTCGAGGCCAAGGCTCGACCGACTCACCAGCGAGGTTCGGGGGGCGGGCGCCCATCCAGCCGATGAGCGGAACGGCGCCTGTAATTGGCACAGCCAATGTCGGCGCCTGCGCGAAGCCCGCGGCCAAGCGCAGCCTGGACAAGCCACGCACACGTCGCCCAGGGGGACCGCAGGCTCCGCCCCTCGGCCGGACAACCAACACGAGGGTCCGGAGCGCCGGCGGAGCTGGCAGCACCTCACCGGCTGCCCGAATCCCCCGCAGCCCTGGGAAGGATTTTCTCACTGCGCCCTACCGGCCCTCAGCTCGTCGCCAGAGGCGCGCCCCAAACTGCTCACCCGCCTTGGCCGGCTGATGGGCGACCGAGTGCGGCCCGGCTGCCTTCTGCGCGGTCGGGCAGCGCCACGCCGAGCAGACGAAAGTTCCGAAAGTGGTGGGGCCGTGCCCTGAGCTCGACATGACGGACTAGGCCGTTTCGTTTGGATCACCTGGCGGACCAGAGGAAGCCCGCAACGTGCAGTCCAGCCAGGTAGACAGTCGCTGTCTTCTCGTAGCGGGTGGCGATGCCGCGCCACTGCTTGAGGCGGTTGATGCACCGTTCGACTGTGTTGCGCTGCTTGTACGCCTCGCGGTCGAAGGCCGGCGGTCGGCCACCCATGCGGCCGCGCCGCAGCCGGTGGCCGCGCTGGTCCGCCGGGACTGGGATGACTGCCCGGATACCGCGCTTGCGCAGGTGCTCGCGGATCGCACGTGACGAATACGCCTTGTCGGCCAGCACAACCTCCGGCCGGGTCCGGGGCCGCCCGAGCGGGCGGGGAACGCGGAGGCGGGCCATCACGTCCGTGAAGGCGGGCGCGTCGTCGGCTTGTCCGCCTGTGAGGTGGAAGGCCAGAGGCCGGCAGGCGCCGTCGGCTGCGAGATGGATCTTCGTGGTCAGTCCCGGCGGCGTGCTGGTGAGCACGCACGATGGTGGAGTCCACCGAGACGACCCACTCCAGGTCTTCGCCAGCATCCGCCTGCGCTATCAGAGCGGTGAACACCCGCTGCCAGGTGCCGTCGAGGGCCCACATCCGCAGCCGGTTGTAGACACCCCGCCAGTTGCCGTACTTCTCGGGCAGGTGCACCCACTGCGACCCGGTCTGGAGTTTCCACGCGATCGCGTCGATCACTTCGCGGTGATCGCGCCATCGGCCACCCCGTCTCGGCGTCCGATCCGGCAGCAATGGCTCGATCCGTGCCCACTGCGCGTCTGTCATCGGCACATCCAGACCAGCGATCAGACGATCGGGAGGGAGCGGCTATGCCCCGGTCACGTCACCGGCCCGGCCGGTCGACGTCCACCAGTCGATCACTCGGACGGCCATTACGTCTGGCCGCAGGGCCAGAGGGTCGAGACCGAAATGATCTTTCAGCTCGTGCCGTAGGAACTCACCGATCGCGGTCTGGTCGGCGCCGGAACGCAGCCGCTGGAGCAGAGGAGCGACCATGCAGTCGTACTCGTCCTGCACATCGTCGGCGACGCCGATCGGATCCCACTCGTTGAGCAGATGCCGCAGGCCGTCCACGGCGGTGGTGTTCCCGGGTTTCATCGCCCCAGACTGCCACCCACGAACGACCGGTTCAGTACCCGACCCCCTGATCCAAACGAAACGGCCTAGTCGTCTGCCTTCTCCGGCTTCTCCAGGTGCAGGCGCAGGAAGCAGGGCTGCGGGCCATACCGGTCACCGGTCTGCTCCGCCGGCTTGGTGAACTTTACGGAGGCGATCTTGTCCAGGCCCGTCGCCGAAAGCGCATAGGTCCTGGAACTCGGCTCCACGAAGCAGCTCTTGCCCTTGAAGTCCGGTTCGCTGAACAGCGTCACACCGACCGTGCTCATCATCATGTCCCTTCGAAGGTTCGACCCGCCATGGCCGGCAAGGACGCGCGGCGGACGGCACCTCCGACAGAATAGCTTTGAGTATCCTTATTACTACACAGAGTGACAAGGGCTGTCAGGTCCCGCGCCCGCGGAACCTGCTCACCGCGCGCTCGGGGCAGGGGAAGCGGGGGATGGCGCTTCCCCCGGACCGCCGACAACCACCAGCGGAGCCAGGGGCCGCGCCAGCCCTGGCGCGATTGGTCAACCGCCAAGAATTCCGTTGGGAAGCAGGCCACCGATCAGGCCGGTCGGGTTGGCCAGGCCACCGCCACCCAAACTGCCCACGATGGGGTCCAGGAGGCCCCCCACGACAGGGAGGCCAAGGTCAACAGCAGGCGCGGGGGCAGGAGCGGGGGCGGCCTGTGCGCAGGGGGCTGCGGCAAGGAGCGCTCCGGCTGCGAGGACAGCGTAGGGAAGTTTCCTGATCATGCTCTGCGTAACGATGACTGAGCCAGCCGGACACGTACAGGGCCCAGTCGGCCTCCGTACGGGCTCAGGCCAGTACAGCAGGGAAAACTCTGCCTGCCCGGCCGGCAACCGGGGCGGCCGGCCTTGTTTCGCATCTAGATCGCGTCTCAGCCGGCACCGGAGGTGGCGCCGCTCAGGAAACGACTCCAGCCTGATCCTGGTCACACCGCGGCCGGGGCCGCGCCGCATCAGCGCCTGCGCGCATCATCGACGTGACGCAGGGGTCGCTGTTCGGCGCAGCCCCGGCAGTGTTTCGTCATGGATTTCCTGCCCATGCTCCGGTGCTGCAGTCCGGTGCGGGCGGGTTCGCCGGCCGACGGTGCCGCCCACCGACTGGAAGGTGGTGTAGTCGTCGCTGTTCTCATCAGCCCGTACCGCGACCCACAGGGCCTTGGCGGTGCCGATGACGAACACGTTGAGTCGTCCGTCCCAGCCCAGCGCGGCGGTCGGGCGCTGCAGGATCTGTCCGTTGAGCGATTCGGCGGTGGTGAAGGACTGGTAGTCGTCGGTCTGGCTCATCTGCCAGGCGGCCTGGTCCGTGCCGCGGTAGAAGTTCTCGCGGACGCAGGTGTCCCGCAGGCGCCTTGGAGGCGGTCGGAGCCGTTGACTGTGTCCAGGACCCGGACGCGTCTGCCATCGGAACCCACGCTTTATGGAGACGACAACGCCGCAATTTCATACCTCGGTTCACGCGTTCAAGCAGAAGGCACCCGTCCCGTAGAGAGGAACCGATGGGGCCTCTAACGCCCGTAGAGGTTGAAACAGAAATTGTTTCTCCCGGGTGACGAGTTGACATGGAACGGCTTTACTGGAGATAAGACCTCTAGACGGCAAGGTTCGAGGAGGGCAGCAGGTATGAACCTGTCATCTCGCAGACGGAATCAAGCCCTCGTGGTCGCGCCAGCCGCAATGGCTATGGCGCTCACTGCCGCACTGGGGACAACCGCCAACTCGAGTCAGCGACCACCTACGGCGACTCTCATCAGCAGCGTCACCTTTCAAATAACGGATCACGAGGACTTTGGAAAAAACGGGCATTGCACACGCTCCGTAGAGACGAGAAACACAGTCCGGACGCTACCTCAAGACTTCTCTCACTCCGCAAAGTGCGGCGGGGAAATAAGGGTCGAGATTCACTATCGGGCCTACATCAACTCGGATTCGTCCATCACCATTAAATACGGTCGCGTCGTCTTCTATGAGGGCACCAGTGAGGACACCCGCGATCAGGACGGCGGCCTTGCGTTCGGCTTCCCCGGACCCTCTCCCATCGTGCCGCGCGGCGAAGCAATAACTCAGTCCTACTACGTCGAGAACAACGCCGAAGGTGAGCCCGACGACCACGCCACCGTAACGGTCCACTGGAGGAACGTCCCCAATAATCAGCTCGGCAGAATCCAGATCAATTAGGTGCAGTCGACGGCGCCCACATCAATGGAGCACGCTCGAGGGCTGAAATGCGACGTATGCAATGTATCGCCTTCATGACAGTGAGCCACCTGCGGATATTCCGCTCCACGTCGGTCGCCTGGAAACAAGGCACCACCTGATATCAGTGGCCCGGCATCGCCATAAGCCACTGAGCTGCAAGAACTCGGCGCCGAACTCCTCTTCCAGGTTCTGCCCGAACGCGAGGAGAAGAACAGCGTGGCCATCGCCTCCAACGAGTGGTTCTCCGGCTGGACCAAGACCTTCACCAAGCCCTGGCTCTGCGCGGCGTCGACCGCCTCACCTTCGGCGGCCACATCATCGAAACTGCACCGCGCGACCCGCCGATGACGCTCATGCCAGCAGGTCGAGCAGAGCTGCACCGTCATCCGTGAGGCACAGGCGGATCTCCCGGCCGTGACGCAGGCGCCGCAGCAGGCCCGAGCGGGCGAGCCGGTCGCAGTGGTAGGTGGCGGTGCTGACGGTGATGTGGGCGAGACTCGCGGCTTCCGACACGGACGGTCGCCGGCGTGCGTGGCGCAGGAGGGCGGCGCGGACCGGTCCCAGTACGAGGTCGAGGCGGTCCTGCGCGGGCGGGGGGTGCGGGTCGGTGGACCGGTGTGCGAGCCGGCCCAGTCCCGGGAGCGGGTAGCCAACCCAGATCAGGTCCGGGTCCTCCGCGCTGTATGTGCAGGCGCCGAACCCGGACACCAGCGGGACGAGGACGAACCGGCGCCGCCCCGGTCCGGTGGCGTGCTGCGGGCACGGGTGCGGCAGGTGGAGGCAGCCGTCGGCGTAGCGGACAGGGGCGCCGAGGTCGTTGATGACCGTGTCGAGCGCGCCGGTGACGGAGGCGACCCCGACGCGTTCCACTTCGCGGCCCAGCAGTGCGTCCGCCTGGTGCCACAGCGGGGCGAAGGCGTCCCAGACGGCGCGCGTGAGGGTCCGGTAGGTGTCAAGGAACTCCCCCGGCCGTTCGGCCACGTGCTGCCACGGCGCGGGGATGGCGCTGCCGAACCGGTGCTCCACCTCACGGAGCAGGATGTCCGGCTCGATGCGGTCCAGCTCGTCGGTGATCGAGGTCGCGGTGCGCGTTCCGCCTCCGGTGCCGACGCCCGACGTCAGGGCGAGCGAGTCGGGTGCCCAAGGATGGCTGGAGGTGAGCAGTGCTTGCAGGGTCGCCGCGGCCGCGGGAGGTGCCGTGTCCCGGATGACGCGCCGCCACTCCGGTGGCATCCCGTGGGCGGCGTGGCCGAAGGTGTCGGCGATGAGGGAGAAGAGCGTCGTGCCCGGGAGCCTGCTGACCGAAAGTCGCAGGTCTTCCGTGGGGCCGATGGGCACGGTCGGTTCTTTGGGCATGGCCATCCCCCGATGGGTCCCCTGGGTGACCGGTCGTCCCGGTCGGCTGGGAGCCTAGGGGAACAGCTCCTCTGCGGAAGGGCGTTGGCCGGATAGTGGGGGAGAACGACCGAAACCCCCGCCGCGCGGGCGGCGGGGGCAGGGGGCCGGGCCGGTGAGCGGTCGGGCCCGGTGTGCGGTGGGGGTGGTCAGCAGGCGTTGACCCAGTCGTGCGACGAGATGTTGTCGTTCAGCGGCTCGCCGCCGCCGTTTCCGTTGTACGGGAAGCGGTCGTAGCGCATGTCCATCAGGTAGCTGCCGTTGCCCAGGCAGTACCAGGCCCCGCTCTGGTCGGTGTGCCAGAAGAGCCGCACGTCTTCGTAGGCGCCGGCGAAGCCGTTGTTGTGCACCGACGACGCCTGGTTGCGCATGTTCCGGTCGGCCCAGTTGCCGCTGTCGTCGGACCAGGTGGCCTGTCGGCCGCCCTTCCACGAGTGCTCCCACGCGTACAGGTAGCCGTCGGCCGCCGCGGTGGAGGCCCCGGCCGCCACGGTACCGGCCGTCGGTGCGGTCTCGGCATGCGCCGTTGCCGGGAACAGGCTGATCGTGGCCGTAGCCAGCGCGGTGGCCATGAGGTGGGTGATGCGGTTCTTGGACATGGACTCTCCTCGTGTGATGTCGGCTGTCGGTGCAGGGGTGAGCGACCCGCGCTGGTGCGCGCGGGGGTCCTGGGGTGGCGGACCGCCGGTCAGCGGCCCAGTACGGCACGCGCCCGCGGCAGGGCGGCGGCCCGGAGCCGCTCCACCCGCTCCACGGCGGTGCGGTGCTCACGACGGAGTTCCCGGTCGTGGTGGTGGTCGAGGCGTTGGGCGACGGCCGCCAGGCCGCTGTCGTGTGCGCACTGCGCCTCCCGGACGGCCACGCGCACCTCACGGGCCCTGTCGGGAGCGCTCTTCCCGCCGAGGAAGGCGTCCCTGGCCTCGCGCGGGGTCCGGTACGGGAAGCCGTGCTCGCGCATGCACGCCGACCAGGCCCGTACGGCTGCGGTGAACCCGGGTTCGGCGGCGACCCGCTGCCGCCTGATGCCGCCCAGGTTGCTGACGAGGGTGTTCGCCGCGTACCAGTCGGCGGCGTCTCCGTACAGGGCGCGCCAGGCCGTCACCCGGCAGCCGTTGCCGTTGTGTCCCACGACCGCGCCGCCGGGCAGTTCGGCGCGCAGCTCCTGCCCGTCGGTGGTGCCGTTGAGGGCGGTCACGGCGGCGTGGCGGCGTTCCTGGGGCAGGCCGCCGACGTACACCCGATTCGGGTCCTGGCGGCGGAGCGCCTCGACCCGCGGTTCGAGGACGCTGCCGTAGCCGTACCGCCCGGCCCACTGCGCGTCGTCGACGACGTACGGAAAGTCGCGCGCCTCGGGCAGTGGGTTCTCGGGCTTGGCCCAGTACCGGAACCCGGCCGCCGTCATACACCGGCGCTGGAGTTCCTGTTCCGCGTCGTGCAGCAGGCTCCGCCCAGCGGCGGTGGTGGCGGCGGTCCCCGCTGGTGCCGCGGCTCCGCCCTCGTCTGCCGGTGCCCCGGCGCTTACGTAGCCGGTGACGGCGAGGAGGAGGGCCGTCCCCGCCAGCGCCGTGGTCGTCAGCCGACGCCGGCCGATCCGGCCCGGCCGTCGGGAGAACGCTCTCCTCATCACTGATGTGCTCCTGACATACGTGGGTTACCAGGGCTCGATGCCTTCCGGCCGCGAACCGGTCGCGGCCTGCCCCGGTACCGAGGAGTCTCGCGGGGCGGCCCGCCGGCCCGACAGCCTTTCGAAGGTTTTCGAAACGTGCCCACGAACGGCACCGCCGCCGCCCACGCCCCGGGCTGCCCAGAAGGCGGTATGGGGGCGAGGGCGTTGTTCTTGTGTGCCGCTCACGCGTGCCCGGCAGCCGGCTCTCACAGGGGTTGGGCAAGCCCGGTGCCGTCGCATTGGAAGCACCGGCCGCCTCCCGGCGTGCTGCGGGCGCCGATGGTGCCGGCGGCGCGTCGGAAGAGCCGGGTGAGGCCCGCAGTGTGGGCCGCGTGGATCGGGAGCTCCTGCCGATGGCCGAGCGTGACCTCCAGTGCGACGCCGGGGCCGGTGAGGTGGGCGTGCATGCCTTCGGTGATCGCGCGGAGCGTCTCGTTCAGTTCGTGCATCGTCTCCGCGCCGGACAACTGCACGCGGGACGCGCGGACGGTGTCGGTGGCCGCGGTGAAGGACACCCGCCCGGCCGGGCGGGTGAGCTGTCCGACGCGGCCCACGGGGGCGGGGTGGTCTCGCCCAGGTCACTGCTGCCGTAGGGGTCACGAAGTAGTCGTCGTCGCCGAAGGCGTAGAGGAACTGCTCCAGGACGTCGTCCGGTCACTGAAGCGGGGCCACGGCCGGGTCGATGCGGAAGCGGTCGTAGCCGTAGCCGAGACCGCCGGCTCGGCGGCGCTTCATCTGGGGGCTGAGGTCTTTCAGCTTCATGCCGTCAGGTGTACCGAAGATTCCCGACGGCGTTCCCCCTGCTCCGGTTCAACCGATGCTGACACGCGGCGTGGAGGCCGCAGAACCGCCGGATCGGGTGTCTACGCGAGCCGACCCTGGAGGCGTCTCGCCGATCCTCCAGGGTCGCGCTGCCGATCGGCTGAAGCCATGGCTGGAGATCATCGCCCAACCAGGGACGGGACACAGTCGCCAGTCCCTCCCAGCTACTCGCCGCGATCAGACCGGGCAGCCTCAACTCCTTGAAGTGACCAGCTGTGGCGTGCTTCAGCCGTAGGCCAACAGTGCAGAGGCCGCGATCTGCAGCGGATGCGGGCCCTCGTTGTTGATCACTACGTAGGTGGAGGAAGGGATCTGTTTGAGGAGGTCGCTCATTGTCGCCTCGGACAGCCGACTCCCTTCGATGAAGTCCAGCCCGTCGCCGGCCGGAGCGTACACGCGCGAACTGTAGACAAAGACGACGGAGCGGCCGTCGTACACCTGAGCAACTACGAGACCGCGGCTCTCGTCACCTCCTGTGACATACCAGACGCGGCTTGTGCACAAAGCGGCCGTGAGCTGCCCCAGAACCGGCTCACCGGCGGCGTGCAGGGCGCACAGCCGGGCGATCTGGTCCTCGGGAGGGGCTGAGGGCGGGGAAGCGAGGGCGGAGGGGGGAGAGGATGCTGGTGAGGACGCTGGGGCGGTGGGATGGGGTGTCTTGGCGGGTGCGGGAGGGGGCGTGGTCTCGTCGGATCTTTTGAGGCGGTAGGCGCCCGGGGAGCCCGGGTTGATGTGGATCACAGCCTGCGGGGAGAGGGCCGAGAGCAGCTCCGCGCCGGACATCTGGGTGGTCGCGACCCCATCGGGCACGTGAATCGGTGCGGTGAAGATGGCTGTCTCGCTGGGTTTTCTCCGGAACATCTTCCTGGAAAGGGCCGAGCTGGCCACCGCGACCGTCGCGGGCTCGAGAGCCTGCACCACCGCCTCCTGGGACCCATAGCCGGTGCTGGCCAGCTGGACGGCCTCGTCCACGGCATCCGTAGGCGGTGGGAAGCAGAGTGCGACAGGCGTGGGGCGGTAGCGTTCGTTGGCCATGTAGTCGGTGATCTCACCGTCGGCGTCGATGCGGAACGCGCCTCGGACACCGTGCCCAGGTACCTCGCCCTGCGGGTCGAAGGCGGGGTCGACCGCGTACAGATGCCCTCCGGGCATCCGTCGCGCAGCGGCCCTCATCTCCTCGGTGACCGGCGGGATCTCGGCCTTGACCTCATCAGCGGTTCGTATGCCTGGCATGGACGGTTCTTCCTGCCGGGTGTCCAGGCGGTATCGGGCGCGAACCTCCCGCGCCCGTCCGTCCTCCCCCGCTCTGCGCAGGGCAAGCGACAGATTGTGCGCGGTGGTCTTGATGCCGTCCACCGTTTCCTGCGGATCCTGGTCCTCCTTGAGGACCAGTGCTTCTTCGAGAAGGCTCACTGCGTGCGCCGCGTTGCCGAACTCGCCGTGCCATGCACCGAGGTTAGCCAGCGCGTTCGCCAGTTCCCCTGCTGCCCGCGGCTCGCCGTGCAGGCTGCGAAGTATGTCGACGGCCTCCTCCAAGTCTCGGCGCGCGGCCTCGGCGGAACCGGTCTCGGCGAACGTCGCCCCAGACTGGCCGAGCGCGGCCGCCAGGTCCAGGACGGCGTCGGGGTCCAGCGCGGCAAGTCCCCGCTGTACGTTCACCGCTTCCTCTACATGGGGGATGGCCTGGTCTGCCCGGCCGAGATCGCGGAGGACAGCTCCGTACGAGCGCAGTGTCCTCACGAGGCCGTACCCGGTGCCTGGCCGGTTGTCGACCGCGAGATGCTGCCGGTAGGCGGAGAGCGCTTCGGCGAGATGCGGTGCCGCCTGCTGTGGGCGCCCTACCGCCCGGAGCTTTATGCCGTAGTCGGCCATGGCCGCGGTCAGCTCCAGGTCGTGGCGGCCGGGGTCGCTCTCTGCGGCGTCGTGGTACAGCTGCAGCGCCTCACCGGAGCAGTTGGCGGCGGCAGCGGTCTGTCCGACGTCGAACAGCCGCTGGGAGTGTCGGCTCAAGACTGCCGCACGTTGCGCGGTGTCCAGAGGGTCGGGAGAAGACAGCGTCGCCCATGCGCTCTCGGCCGCCGCGGTGCTGAGTACGAGCGCGGCGTCGTTCCGGCCGGCCGTGGCCAGATCGCCGCTCGCCCGGGATATTCGTAAGGTGATGTGTCCACTGGCCGCTGCCTCCCCGGTCTCGCACATCCGGCGCACCAGGGCCACTGCTTCCTCCGCGGCACGGGAGGCGCCCTGGACGTCGTCGATCCGTCGCAGGTCGCGGGCGTGCTGGGCGAGTCTCGCCAGTCGGTCGCTCGTCTGCCAGGGCCCCGTGCCCAGCCATGCCAGCCGCTCCGAGTGGAGGAGTTTGTCGGAGATCGCGAGGGAAATCCTCGTCCGGCTGTTGCCGGCCGGGGCGGCACCGAGGAGGAGGTCGAGTGCCTCCAGTTCGGGGAAGGCCAGGCGGGACATGTCAGAGGCTGTGCCTCCTGCTGCGACCGCTGCCAGAATCTGCTGCTCGAACCTTTCAGGGGCTGTGTCCAGCGCTGATGGTGCAAAGCCGCGGGGGTGTTCGAGGATCAGGGTGCGTACGACGTTGCCGAGGCAGCGGGAGACCTCCGCCAAGGTGGTGGGTTCTTCGTCCGCCGTCGTCAGTGCTCTGATGAGGACGCGTGCGCAGTGCCTGCCTTCGAACCAGTCGTCCGTGGCGCACAGGGCGCGCAACAGATGCTCGGCTTCGCCGTCTGAGCGGCTGTCGGCCGCCAATGTGTGCAGTACCGAGTCGGCCAGGCGGTCCGGCCCGGGTGCCCTCCAGAGCGAGCGGTCACCGTCTGGGTAGATGACCTGGAGTTCTCTCGCCATCCTGGCGAGATTGCTGTCCGGTGTCGTCTTGTCGATGCGGCGCAGAGTCCGCAGGGCGGACGGTTCGTCCGGCGGGGCGTGCAGGCAGACCAGGGCGAGAAGTAGACGCGCGTGTTCGTGGCTGACGGGGACACCGGTGGCGGTGAGTACGCCTGCCACGTAACGCTGTTCACGTTCGAGCAGCCCTGTGATCGGGTGCTCCCGATCGGGCAGCGAAGTGGTCCGGCCTTCCACGGTGTCGAGGACGCGCAGCAACGCCGCGGCGTACAGATGCAGTGTGGTGGGGACGGTGGTGGGGCGGTCGCCGCCGATCCCCTGCGCCGAGCTTGCAGCCACGCTCATGCCGGCCTGCTTCGCGGCCTGCAGGAATCCGCCGGTCGCGTCGCGCCACAGCGCGCCCAGTTCGGTGGCCCCCATCCCTTCGGTGAGGGGTGGCAGCCGTACAACTCGTCGTTCGATCCAGTGATGGCGGTGGCTGCCGATGGACAGTTCCTCCCACCACTCTCCGGTGTCCCGGGCGAGCAGGAGCAGCTTGACGAGTGGTACCTCGTGCATGGCGGGAAGTTCTGTGATGGTGTGAAGCAGTTCCTCGATCCGCGACCGGTGTACTTCTGCGGAGTCGACCACGAGAAGGGCCCGTCCCGACAAACGGGGCAGCGCTGCGACGGCGGCGAGTTGCCGGTCCCAGCGGCGGGCCGCCCGGGAAAGTGAGCCGACCATCGCCTCCGCGCCGACGGTGTGCGGGGCGGAGGCGCGCTCGAGGTCGAGGATGCCGGCCGTCCAGCCCAGGTCCCTGAGCCGGGCGCAGACCTGGCGCGCCAGGGTGGTCTTGCCCTGGCCGGAGGGGGCACAGACGAGCCGTGCCACGGTGCCCCGGCCCTCGCGGGCCCACTCCACGAGGTCCGCTTCCTCGGGCCGGCTCACCAAGGGGTGCAGTGCGGCCTCGGGGGTCAGCCAGGTCCAGGGCCGTGACGTCGGGGCGATAGGTTCAGGGCCGAAGAGCAAGCGTTCGGCATCGGCGCGAGAGCGGGGCGCGGCGGGTTCTGCGTGACCGCCGTCGGCGTAGTAGATGACGATGTTCCCGTCGCCGGTCACCACGACGGAATCGATGATGTGCTCGGCGGCGACCCAGCGACCACCTGTGGGCGAGGGCTCGGAGGTCACCTGTTGATCCGGTTGTTGTCGCCGGTGACGATGGCACTGTTGGACATCTGCTCGACGCTCACGGCGCGCTCGCCGGTCGCCGCGACGCGGGCGCCCGACTGGGCGAGCAGCGTCGCGAGCTCGGCGGCCAGCTCGGGCTCGGCTTCGAGAATGCGGCGCAACTGGCCTCGCAGGGCCGCCTGGGAATCCGCGTCCTGAGGGTCTTCTGCCACGTCTCGGACGGCGGATTCGAGTTCCGCCCGGCGCCGATTGCGGCGCGTGAACCTCTGCAGGATCTCCCGCCCGAGCGACACGGTGGCGTCCGCTGCCTGGTCTCTGGCGCGGGTGAGTACGGCGGTCCCGTAGGTACTGATCGCGGTGACGACGTAGGGCGTGATCTCCGCTGCGGTCAGGCTGGCATCCATAAGCGATCCCCCGCTCCACTCGAACGACGCGGTCCCAAAGGGACCACGCAGGTCCTCGCCATTCCACGGTAGTGCCGGCTCCTGTGGGAAGCCACTCCCCCAGCACGTCACCGGGGCCGCAGCCCCGGGCGAACGCGCCCGTTTTGGTTATGGCCGGGGCGCCCCAGGGAGCGTCTGCCGAGCGTGATGCGAGCGCTGGCGCAGTAGCAGTCGGACCCTTGTCGTAGTGGATGGTGATGGCGCGCCCCCTGCTTGAGGCGATGGGAAGCGGGGTTGCACGAGTCACGCTGCCAGATGGTCGGCTTTGCGGAACGGGTAGATGCCGCTTACGGCCCCCTTGGCGTCCGACGAGCTGGTCGGTGCAGTTCAGGGGAAGACGAGCTGTTCTCCGAGATCTGCACACCGGCCGCTTCACTACATCGGACGTGGTCTCAGCCTGGAAAAGATCTTGGAAGCAGTAGGTGCGTCCCAGACGGCCACATGCCTCGTCCGGATGGAATCTTTCTCTCTTGTCGGGGATCGGCGCTGGTCACATGGGGTGAAAGGGCACCGTTTCCCGGCCCCGGGCGGAAGGCGTTGATGGGGATGTGACTACCTCAACCACCGCCCCGATACTGCCCGCGATCCTCGCCGCCCCCACCCCTCCCACCGTGCACGCCTCGGGCGCGGACACCGCGCCCGGCTCATAGTTATCGACTCCTGCACCACCCTCGGCAACACCCTGGTCGTCCGCCTCGCCGGGAACATCGACCGCTCCAGCACCGCACCGCTGTGGGCTCTGCTGGCCTCGGCCGCCGACCACGGCTACACGGGCCTCGCTGGACACCTCGCGGGTCACCTTCTGCGACTCCGGCTTCCTTGCCATCCTCCGCTGATGGCGCTGGCACCGACGTCGCCTCAGACTCGCAAACCGCTCCCGGGCCGTTCAGCGCCTTCTGAACGCGCCCGCCGCACTGGGGCCGCAGCCGGCCCGGGCCAGCAAGATCCACCTGGCTTGCGACGACCAGGGCCGCCCGCTCGCGTTCACGGGCACGGGCGGGAACGTCAACGACTGCACCCAGTTCGAGGCGGTCATGGCCCGGATCAAGGTCGCCCGGCCTGGGCCAAGACGCCCTCGCACTCGGCCCGACCGTGTGGTCGCGGACAAGGGCTTCTCGGCCCGCCAAATCCGTACCTACCTGCGGCGACGCGGCATTGCCTGCACGATCCCGGAACCAGATCAACGGTCGCATCCGCTGCGGCGAGACCCGCTGCCGGCTCGACCAGGCCGCCTACGGTCTGTGTGGGAGAAGGGCGTCGCCGGTGCGGGCGAGTGCCGTGTACGCGGCCCAGGCGTCCAGGAAGGGCGGGACGACCGTGCGGCGGGGGCCGACGGCGGTAAGCAGGAGAGCTGACCGGACGTCGGCGGGCGGGACGGCGGGGAAGGCGGACAGGAGCAGTGCGACGGCGCCGGCCACGAACGGGGCGGCCGCGCTCGTGCCGGTGACCGCCAGCGGGCGGCCGTCGACGCCGAGGCCGACGACTCCCTCGCCCGGAGCACCGAGGCCGCGTGCGCCGATCGAACCGCCCAGATTTGAGAGGTTCATCGGCCGGCCCCGCCGGTCGTACGCGACCACGGGGACGGTCCACGGGTGGCGGGTGAGGACGGAGGTGCCGACCACGCCCTGGTTCCCGGCGGCCACGATCGTGATCACGCCTCGGCTGGCCGCGTGGTCGAGCGCCCACTCCAAATCGCGGTGGTCCGTGCTTGAGGGGCGGTCGGGCGCGACGCTCAGGTTCAGCACCCGGGCGCCAGCGTCGACGCATTCGACGATGGCGGCAGCGAGGTCCTCCGGCCGCGCGGCCGGGGTGACCGGGACGGTAGGAGAGGCGGGTCGGCCGGTGACGCGAGCCGCCCCGAATATGGGGCGCAGCAGAAAGGTGCAGCCCGGGCAGATGCCGGGCGGCCGCGAGGTCCGGTCGGCGCCGAGGAGTCCGACGACGTAGGTGCCGTGGCGGCAGGATGCGTCGTCGCCAGTCGGGCGGCAGGTATCGTCACCCTGCCTGCCCTGGCCGCCGGTCCCGCCGGGCAGCACACGCAGCTGTCCGCCGGCGAGTCCCGGGTGGCTGAGGGCGACGAGGCCGTCGACCACCGCCACGACGATCTCCGGCCGGCCGGCGCCGCGCGCCATCAGGCGCGCGAGCCCGGTCTGTTCCAGCGGTTCCGCCATCGCACCGTCCTGGGTGTGTCGTCATCCTCGGGCAGGCCGTGCTCACCAGACGTTCACGGCGACGCGGTGCGACGGACCGTCGGAGCCGGGATTGGTGCACCCCTGGCGGCAGTCCTTCAGGCACTCCCGGCACCGGAAGCCGTAGGGGTTGCCACGGCATGCCGAGCGGCAGATGAAGGGGCACTCCACCATGCTGCAGAATCCCGCCGAATCGTCCTGAGGGATGACGGCGGACACGCGGCGGCCGGCACGGCCACCGTCGGCTGTCCGATAGTGTCCACCGGTCCGCTGGAGCGCCGATTCGGCGGTGAAGCCCGGAACACTCATATCTCACACCTCCTTGGTCCGGCGCCGGTCGGGCGGCACAGATCAACGGTCGTAATAGGGGGCAAGCTTGTTCACCAGGAACGGGAAGACTTCGGTCACGTCCACCCGGACGAAAAACTTCTCGGTTACGTCCGTCTGGCGGCCGGTGTAGGAGAGCACGACGTCGAGGACCCGGCGGGCACCGCTCAGCCGGGACTCGCGGAAGAAGACCCCGCTGAGGCCCGCGTCGGCGGCAAAGGCCTCCACAGTCTTCTCATAGATGCGGGGGTACCGGACCGCGAGGTAGTTGATGGCGCGGTGCTCGTCGGTGTCGCCCGCGTTATCCCCCAACTGCATGACACGGCGCAACAGTTCGTTGGACGACCGGGTGAACCATTCGTCGCTCGTCCCCTCCGGCTTGCCGATCTCCGCGATCAGCTCGTCGCTTGTGAAGGAGTAAACCTGCTCGAAGGCCACGACCGGGAGGGTCAGGCCGTTGCAGAGCGACGGCGGGGCGAGCGGCCCCCGGTGTCCGATGACCACATCCAGATCGGTGCCCTTGGGTTCGGGGCGGACGGCTTCGACGAGCCGGTCGAAGTCCACGGGATCCCGGGGCCGGAGGATGTACGTCTCCATGCCCTGGACGCTCAGCACGTAGCACAACTGCCGTGCGAGGTAACGGTTCTCCGGCCGCGCGATGGCCGCGCAGACGGCTTGCCGGTCTGTCATGTTCGCGTTCGCGGACCGGGCCACCGCCTGGGCGACCTCCTTTTCGACCGCCAGGCTCGGGGCCCGGAAGTCGACCTGGCCGATCACGTACACGTAGTTGTTGGCGGTATCCGGGGTGACCTGCTCCGACCGCGCGGCCCCGCATTCGGCACACGTCGGGACGATGGCGGCCTCAGTGGCGGCCAGCTCCAGGGCTGGGTCCGGATGCGCTGGGTACTCCTGGGCGATCGGCGAGTCCGTCGCGGGACCGGCCGGGAGGTCCGCCGGGAGATCTGTCGGGCAACTTGTCGGGAGGTCCGCTGGGGGTTCCTGCGGGTGGTCCATGGGTGACTCCTTGCGCCTTGCGGGGCTCGTGCCGTACGGCCGTGGGCCTCACGATCGGTGACCGCGACCCGTCGAGAACACCAGCCATCTGTTGAGCGCGGCCGCGCGTTGTTCGCAGCCGCCGCAGGGCTTCCTCACCCCCATCGTGCTCGTCACGCGCTTGACGGCGTCCCCGAGTCCGATGGACTCGTCCGTGACGAAGCCGGGAAGGCGCACCCGGTGCGGGCGGTGTTCGCCGGCCCGGGCGGTGCCGTCCTGCTTCTCACCCTCGGTCATCCTTCTCACCCCCTCGGGTGGCGGCGGTCGCGGTCCGCGGCAGCCCGGCCGGGAGAACCGCCCGCAAACGACCAGGTGCAAACGGAGATCATCCGGGACGGACAGTGGCGGGGGATGGGCAGTTGGGCACGAGGACTCACACACACTCGCGCTGATTCCAGACTGCGCCAGCCCGCTCCGTCGTGCACCTTGGCGCGCGCACCCTGCGCGTAACCTGAACAGTGAGGGCTGCTCGCTCGGGGGCGTCGGCCGAGTTGCGGTCGGCGCGGCCTGCCCGTCCGGATCACCCTGACGGGAGCGAAACCATGACCACCCCCGGTTTCCACGCCGAGGCGGCCGTCCGCCGGATCTCTGGCCGGTACGCGACAGGCCAGCCCACCCAGATCCTGCGCCGCGCCGCTGCCGAGCGGATCGTGCCCAGCTTCAGCGAGGAGGAGCGTCAACAGCTGATCGTCTGCAACCAGCGCGTGGATAACTGCCTGCGCGACTGCGAACCTCTGGCGGACAACTTCTACGAGTGGCAGCGGTGCAGCCAGGCCTGCTGGGAGTACTACGACCAATGCGTCGCCGATCCGCCGCTCGGATGGTAGGCGCCCGTCGCGTCCGCGTCATGGCAGGGCCGACAGTCCGGCCGCCCCGACGATGGCGTCCAAGCGGAGCATCTCGTCCGCCGCCTGGCGGATGTCACCTCGGTCGATTTCCGCGACCCGATGTTCCGGGACGCCGTGCCCTGCGACGCGCCCCGCGTGGGACGCATCCACACATCCATGGGACGGGTGGGCGCCCTGGGCATCACCACCCTGCCAGCCTTCAAGGAGGCGGCATCCATGCTCGCGCGGGACGAGCTTGAGGGCGTCACCGCCACCCCCTGTACGTCGACTTCCCTGAGGGAAGCGGCTATAGGGCGGCATCCACTGGAGCACGGGCGACTGACGCGCCCCGTTCCACGGCATGAAAGGGTTCATCACGCCCAATTCGGTCGGACGGTCCTGGCTCTCACCAGCGGCGCCGTGGATGTCCTGGCCAGACTCATGGGGAGTTCTGGCGAAGCGTGACCAGATCGCCAACCGCGAGAGGCGCGTTCCCCGCATAGGCCGGCCGACGAAGTTCGACACGTCCGACCACAAGCAGCGCCACACGACGGAGGGCGAGATCAATCGCCTCAAGCACCACCGCGCGGTCGCCAGGCTCACGGTGGACGCGACGGCACCCGGGGCCCCTGGAGGTCCACTCCCACCGGGGAGGAGTGCCCTGGCGGGTTCTCCCCCAGGCTGCCGGCAAGACGCCACGGCAAACGGCCCCGACCTCCATGAGGAGGCCGGGGCCTTGATCGCTCCTACGCCTGTGCTCATCAGTGGCCGAGCGCAGGCTTCCCGCCTGGGACCCCGCGACCGCCCCGGGTACCGGACGGTGCGCAGTGTGCGTGGGATACAGAGCGGCTCCGCCCTCGCAGAGGGGGAGCCGCTTTGCCGTATGCGGTTGGAAGTCTGGGTCAGGCGTGGCTGTGGTGGCGCTTGTTGCCGGTGACGAGCCGGTAGATGGCGAGGAGGATGACGGAGCCGATGATGGCGGCGATCCAGGTGGAGAGGTCGAAGAAGCCGTCAATGGAGTCGACTCCGAAGATGACCTTGCCGAGCCAGCCGCCGAGCAGGCCGCCCGCGATGCCGATCAGCATGGTGATGATGATGCCGCCCGGGTCCTTGCCCGGCATGAGCGCCTTGGCGATGAGGCCCGCGAGCAGTCCTATGAGAATCCAAGCCAGAATGCCCATGACGTCTCCTACCTCGATGTATAAAGCTGCTGTCAGGGGTCGTCTGCACCGCGACAGTGTTTTCAAACTCCCCACTCATGCGATCGGATGCTCGACAGTACGAAGCCGGTGCAAGCACTTCGCTTCCGCGTTCTGCAACAGCCAGTTCTCTCCATGGGTACCAGGGCCGCTTCTTTGACGGCCCCACCGGCGGGTGAGCGAAGCGTTCGCCGAGCGGACCGAGGGCGGAATGAAGGGCATCGAGGGCAAGCTGCCGGCACGGGCCCCGAACTCGGGAGGGGGCAGGCAACTCCGGGCGTCTGCCTTTGATCGGCCGACAGCGCGGGTAGCACCTCGCTCGTTGTGCAGGGGTGGACGACGAACCGAACCTTGTAGACCAGCGGCCGTACGAGGCGGGACAGCCGCGCCACGCGCTGAGGTTTCACATCGAGACTGCCCTCGCCCGGCGTCTGGGAGCCATGGCCGAGCCGCCGACGTGGACGGCCCCGGCGGGACCGAGCCACGCGACGGATGGTGCCGGGCCATAAGAACTCCTAACGAAATGATCTTCAAGGTGGTTGGCTTCGGGACTGATGATCCGGGGTGCGGGTGGTTCGGTCGAAGTCCTGGCAAGGCGAGGACGAACTGTGGGCGGTGCACGCTGCGCCGCGGAGAACCTAAATGCGTCGACAGCGCCTCTCGGCACCCGGCAAAGTGGCCACCCGTGACGAGCAGTGAACTGTGGACCCGCGCAACCGCCGACCGCTACGACGCCGAGGAGGCCGAAGCGTCCTCGGCTGCCGTTCTCGGACCGACCCTCGCCTTCCTCGCCGGGCTCGCCGGAGACGGCCGGGCACTGGAGTTCGCCATCGGAACCGGACGCGTGGGTGTCCCGCTCCGGGAACGCGGCGTGCCGGTGGTGGGCATCGAACTGTCCGAGCACATGGCAGCGGTGCTGCGGCGCAAGATCGACGAGGACACCCTCCCGGTGGTCATCGGGGACATGGCCACCACTGTCGTTCCAGGCGGGTTCACTCTGGTCTATCTCGTCTACAACACCATCACGAACCTGCTCACGCAGGACGAGCAGGTCGAGTGCTTCCGCAACGCCGCACGTCATCTGGAGCCCGGCGGCCGATTCGTCATCGAGCTGGGCGTGCCGCCGCTGCGGCTTCTGCCGCCCGGCCAGGTCGCGGTGCCGTTCGACGTCTCGCAGCAGCATCTCGGCTTCGACACCTTCGACCTGGTCGAGCAGATCCTCGTCTCGCACCACTTCACCCGCGACGGCGACGACGGCCACTACCGCCGCGAAAACTCCCGGCACCGGTACGCCTGGCCGGCGGAGCTCGACCTGATGGCACGGATCGCGGGGCTCGAGCTGGAACGTCGCGTTGCGGACTGGGACGGGTCTCCGTTCACCCAGGACTCCGCGAAGCACGTCTCCGTGTGGCGCAAGCCGGCCTGAGGTCGGCCACTGGGCCATCAACGTTGGTCGTGCCTGTCTTGAACTTCTTCGGGAGTTCAGGCGGCGCCAGCAGATCAGTGCGCATCCGGGGGCGAGGAAGGCTTCGTGGATGTCGTCCCGGATCTCCCTGCGGATCCGCAGGTGGCGGAACCAGTACAGGTGGGCGAATGCTCGCTCCACGACCCAGCGTTGCGTGCCCAGGCCCGAGCCGTGCTCGGTGCCCCGGCGGGCGATCAGCGGCTGCACGCCGAGATCCCGGACGAGGCGGCGGTACTGGTCGTGGTCGTAGCCGCGGTCGCCCAGCACCACGTCCGGGCGGCGCCGGGGCCGGCCTCGCTTGCCCCTCACCGGCCGCACCGTCTGGAGCGGCGGGATCAGCTGGGTGACGTCGTTGCGGTTGGCGCCGGTCAAGGTGGCGGCGAGCCGGATACCGGTGGCGTCGGTGATCAGGTGATGCTTGCTGCCCGTCCTGCCCCGGTCAACAGGGCTTCGTGCCGTCTTGGTTCCCCCTTTCAATGCCCGTATGTGGGAGCCGTTGACGGCCGCCCGGGAGAAGTCCAGGGCGTTCACGCTGCGGAGCTTGGCCAGAAGGACCTTGTGCAGCCGGGGCCAGACTCCAGCCTCGGTCCACTCGGCCAGGCGGCGCCAGCAGGTCATGCCCGAACCGAAGCCGAGTTTCTGCGGCAGGCGTTCCCAGGCGACCCCGGTGTGCAGGACGAACGGGATGCCCTGGAACACCAGCCGGTCCGGATGCCGCCTCCGCCCGGGGTGCCGGGGCCGACGCTCCACCTTGTGCAGCAGCCGCTCGATCACTGCCCACAGCTCGTGGTCGACTTCCCACGGCTTCGGCCGCGCCACTCCAATCCCCGGATCGTCGGTCCCGGAGTGATGCAACCACCTTGAGGATCATTTTGTTAGGAGTCTAAGAATTGTCCCGCAACTGTGGTTGGAGGGCAGCCGCAGCCTCGTCGGGTGGTCGGGCTCCTCCATGGTGGCCGGCTCATTCCGAACGTGCTTCGCGAATTGGCGACCTCCTGCCCCGGCCTGTACGAGGCCCGGAAAGTCCGCCCGGCTGTGGGCGCATGGTCGGCGTGGCCACGGGCAGGCGGTGACGGTATGGATGCGCACACCACTATCAACGGGACCTGCGGCTCCACCGGTCGTCGCGGGGCCAGTACCACAGGTGACTCACCAGGGCTGCCGGCCACCGCAGCCGCCGCCCGCGACCGGGTGCGTGCCCTGCTGCAGTGCGCGGGGATCAGCCTCGACAGCGTCATCGCTGCCGACGCGCTCCTGATCACCTCTGAACTGGTCAGCCACGCGATCTGCCACGGCGGCGGCCTCACCGCCTTCCACAGCAACATCGCTGACGACACCCTCCACGTGACTGTCGGGGACAAAGACCCACGCAGCCCCTCAGCCCGCACCGTCACGGCCGGCGAGCCGGGTGGTTACGGATGGCCGCTGGTCCAACGCCTGGCCCAGCACATCCACATCACCAGCCACCCCCATGGCAAGACCATCACAGGATGCCTGCGCCTGACCTGACTCCCCCGGTCACGGCTCGCCGGGCCATCCCCCGCACGCCGCCCAGCCACGTCGACGGCAGTGGAAGATGGGGCGGCCCGGTGATACTGCCGCCGAGAAGGACGGCCGCGCCGACGGCACTACTGCCGATCTTGAAGGCGACGCCCTCCTCCGTGAAGGCGCCCCTGCGCGCGGGGCAGGGTCGAGCGGGTGCGCGGCATGGCCGTGGCTAGGGCGATGTACGCGCCGCTGGCTGATCAGCGGCCGTCCCGGCTCATTCAGTCCATCAGCCGGGGCCGCGTGCCGGGGGTCAGCGCGATCCAGATGGACTCGCTCTCCCGAATGACGTAGATCTCGTCCACCCGCGCGTTCCAGTTGCGTGGCACCACGAAGTAGCGGCCGTCGTGCTCCGTGAGCAGGCGCAGATTTGAGTACCGGTAAGGGTGCAAATGGTCGTTCGGGAGCTTCTCCTCTCGCACCGAACCCGTCGGCAGACTCAGTGGTTTGGTGCTGAGAACGAGGACACCCGTCCAGCTGGTGACGGCAGCGGCATGTGCCCGAGCGTCCTGCCTGCCCTGCTGCCAGGCCACGTTGGTCACCGTCCAGAAGAGGAAGATGCCGGCGGCGAAGACCGGAACAGCCTGGCGGCGGAACCCTTGCGGGCGGCGCCCCTCGGCATCCCGGCACTGGCTCAGAAGAAGCCCGACAGCGATGGTCAGGGGCCCGGCCCAGCCGTACGGCTGGATCTCCTGCCACAGCGCGAGCAGCACGATCCCTGCGACCACGAGGAGCGGGTACCAGCGCGCCGCGGCCGCCTCGATGCGCGTCACCCGACGGGGGCGGCGGCTCCACGGGACACAGACCAGCAGGGCCACGCACCCAGCCGCCACCAGGATGTCCAGGTTCAGCAGATTCAGGCTCTCCAGGGCGACCTGGCTGAACCCCAGGTTCAGCGAACCCCAGCGGAGATTGAAGTAGTCGTAATAGGTGCTGGTGTAGATCGCGCCGATGTAGAACATCAGCGCGGCGATGAACGTCCCCTGAGCGACGACGATCTTGACGAGGGCAGACGGCCCGTGAAGATCGCCCCCGGCCTGACGCGGCGGTTTCCCGGCGCTGGGCGGGGGCTGCTCCGTCCCGTGCACGAAGGGCCCGCTCACGTGCTTTCGGGAGCCGGCTCTGGAAGTTCGGGGTCTCCCGGTGAGGGCTCCTCGGGCGTCGGCGGAGGGGCTGTCTGGGTCGGTTCGAAGGGCGGATCAGTCGTTTCGTCGGCGGTCTCCTCCGGCGGGGGAGGCGGGGGAGGGACATAGCCACCGGGCGACGTGTTCGCCGGATCCCGCGGCTCCTCCGTCGAAGGACCGCCCGTGTCCTGCGCCGGAGGAGCATCCGGCTCCTCGGACGTTGGAGCGTCGGTGTCCCCGGTCGGCGAGGTCGTGGGAGCGGGGTCTGGTTTATCGGGATCGCAGGCGGCAAGACCCGACATACCCAGCAGCATCAGCAAAGCGAGCACTGTGGCGCGTACGCCACGGACGGTCCGGTACCGCATCCGACCTCCTTGATCGTCAGCGAGCGTATGGGCGGACGGGGCGGAGAAGGGCGACCCACGCCTCCCGGGCCCAGCTCTCCGCCCGATCGGACGCCCCGTCAAGGCCTCGCCTCCGCTCTCCTTCTCACTCCGTACGATCGCTCGGGCGCGAACGCCGCCCGCCCCCGGCGCGTGCTGCCGGGGGCGGATCGGGGTGGGGTGGACTCTTGCACGGGCAGCTCTTGATGGCCTCGCCGCACTCTTGTGCGCCTTCCTGCTGATTGGCGTTGCCGGTGACGTCTCGTGGTGCCGAAGACCGGGACGACGCACTGCGCCGCTCCGCCTTCTCCCGCACCGAGACCGGAAGCAGACCTTCACCCGCACCCTGGACGAGCCTGCAGTACTCCTTCTCCTACGCCAGCCCCGCCGTCCTCGGCACCAAGCAGGCCGCCTGCAAAGAACGCCTGGGCCGTGAACTCACCGCGTTCAGCCCGACCGGCAGCTTCGCAAACACCGCCCCCATCGAAGCCGTCAACGCCGCCAGGCCGTAACCGGTGGACAGCCCAGCACCGTCCTCACCCTGACCTGCTACCTCGGTTACGCGAAGGGCGCAGCACCTTTGATAGGTGCGGGCCCTACGCGTGTCCTGCGACCGACTGAGGCTTCGGTCAGTCAGAGCTGCTGCTGGATGAGGTAGAAGCCGAGACCGACGAGTCCAGCGCCGGTGGCGTGGGCGGCGCCGCGTAAGGCGCTGGAGAGCAGGGCGCTGCCGCGATGCGCGATCCAACGCCGGGTGTGGCGGATTGGCGGGGTCCGGTCCGCGGGGCGGGTATGACGGCCAGGTGCGCGGGCCCCCTGCCGAGCGCACCGGCAAGGGCCGCCGCGCCGGCGGCCAGGTCGCGCAGGGTATAGGCAGGCGCCTCCGGATCGCGCAGGTCGTAGCGCACCACACGACGGCCACCTGCGGCGAGATGCTCGCACAGTGCGTCGGGCCCGGAGAGCATCGTTGTCCCGCCCACCAGCAAGACGAGCGGCGCGTCGTCCTCACCGTACGACTCGACGCCCAAGATGACCCCATTGACGCGGACAGCGGTCATCTGATCACCGCAGGACGTCGTAGGTCAGGTGCGTCGCGGTCGAGGTCGAGACCACGCTCCGCTGCATCAGCGTGCGCGGTGCTCCCCCGGTGAACAGCGGTGTCCCGGCGCCCAGCACCACGGGAGCGAGATGCAATGCCAGCGTGTCGAGCAAGCCGGCCTCCAGCGCGGAGGCGACCGTGGCGCCGCCGCCCATGAGGACCACGTCCAGGTCCCTACCGCTGGCAGAGGCCGCCGCCTCGGCTCGCTCGCGCGCGATGGCGACGGCGTCGGGCAGACCGGTGGTGACGAACGTCCAGTCCAGATCGGCCAGCCGCACCGACTCCGGCAGCGATCTCGTCACGACGACGAACGCGGGTCTGCCGACCTCGCCGGCACCGTAACCGACCGTGTCGTCCCAGCCGTCCGGCCCGTCGACCACGTCGAAGAGGCGACGGCCCAGGACGACGGCGCCCGAGCGGGCGGTGCCCTCACGCAGGATGCGGCGGTCGTCGGGGTCGTCGGAGAACGCCCACGCGTGCAGCGCCTCGCCGCCGGTGCCCAGACCGTTGTCAGGGCCGGGGTCGGGCCCGGTGACGAAGCCGTCGAGAGAGACCGAGATGTCAGCGATGATGCGAGTCATACCAGGGCAGACCCGATCCGCCGACCGAAGTCATCGCTCACGCAGGAAGCGCGTGGCGGACACGAACTAGACGGCTCGATGCACGAGGCGGCACGCCGGACGTTTCGCGGAGGCGCTTCGCGCGGGGCCGGGACACATCCGTTCCCCTGTACGGGGCGGCGCAGGCCGCAGGCGCAACGCCGAGCGATGATGGAAGCATGTCCGATCGTGACGACTTCCTGACGTGGGTCAGGACCGCGTTGTACGAGGCGGAGGTCGCGCTGCACAACGGCGACGCCGCTCCCCGACGTGCGCTCTGGTCGCGCACCGAGCCGGTGAGCGTCCTGGGAGCGTGGCGCAGCGCCGCGGGCCTAGAGGAGCTCGACGCCCTTTTCGCCGGCCTCGCAAAGACCTTCTCCGACTGCACCTCGTACACATTCGAGCTGCAGACCTACGACGTCAGAGGCGACATGGCCTACACCGTCGGCCTGGAACACACCTCCACCTCCGTGGACGGGCAGCCCCGTACGTACACGCTGCGCGCCACCCAGGTGTACCGCAGGGAAGACGGCGCCTGGCGGGTCGCCCACCGGCATGCCGACACGCTGACCGACTAGGACCTGTCCTGGCGATCATCCGGTAGGGCGCCCCGGTGATATTTTGACCGGAATCGCGAGAGAAGGGGCGGGTGAATCCGTGGACCGTGACCTGCGGCGCGCGGTGGTCGTGACGCTTGGCGAACTCGGGCGAAGCGATGATTGGCGTGACCGGGCGGATGCCGGTCACAGCCTGGCAGGGTTCGCGGAGATGCCGGAGGCCGTTGAGCCGCTGCTGGGGCTTGTGCTCGACAGTGGTGACACCTTCGTCACCCGGCGGACCGCGGAGGGCTTGCTTCGGCGAAAGGACAGGGCCGGACTGACGATAGTCGCGTCCGCACTGGCAGTCGCCAGCGACAACCACGCCGATTACATCCACACCGCGATCTTCGATGTCTTCAGCATCTTCTCGGACGACCTGGACGAGGCGCTACGGCTCTGCGAGGAGATGTCGGGTGACACCGACGATCGTGTTGCCCGGGGGGCCCGTCGGCTGCGCGAAAGCCTGGCAGAGATCGATTCCGTCCTCCGCCCCGCCTAGCGGTCGATGGCTGTTGTGAGGTGCAGAATCTCGACTACGGCTGCGCGGAACGTTGCAGGCTCAGTGCCACGGAGCATTTCCGTCGATCATGTGCGGAGCCAGATCGTTAGAGCTGCCGCAGTGACGGTGCCGAGGTGGACGTCACCGCGCTTGTCGTAGCGGGAGGCTACCGCCCGGTGCTGCTTCAGTCGGTTGATAGCCCGTTCGACCGTGTTCCGTTTCTTGGGAACCACACCAGCCGGGCATGCTCCCCCGCCACGCCGCCAACCTCCACCAGCGGACCGCAGGACGTATCGGGGGCCGGACCCGCCTCATCCGCCGAGCAGCCATCACCGCCATCAGCGACGGCACCGATCGCATCACCAAAACCAGCCTCGAAGCGATCCGCTTGGACCACCTCGCCGAAACCCACCACCACCCCACCCCGAACCGACTCACCACACCCCACCGGTAACCCCCCGCACCGTCCGACGACCTCACACCACACAACGCTGTGACCAGCTAAAACACACGTCGGCCCTTTAGAAGGCAGGACCACACGAGGACACGGAACACCCCCACGAAACGACACCAGGCCGCCCCGGACAACCTCTGACCGCTCCCAACGTCATGACCGGACCCTGGCTTCTTGGAGGCCCAGGGTCCGATGCTGTTCCGAGAGTGCAACGCGCTCCCCCAGCCCCAGCGAAGATCGGGTGTCTCCGCAGATCAGGGGTGCAACACGGCTCTGTACCCAGGTAGCCGTCCTGGCGGTTATGGGTTGAGCCAACCATTCGTTCGCGGCGATCCGGCGCGGCGGCATCCTGGGCGTGTCTGCTGCGGGACTGCCGGCGACGCTGGATGCGCGCTCCCGTCGTGGCCGTCGGCGATGGGCCGGAGCCCTTTTCGAGCGCGGCCACCTCGCAGAACGCTCTAAGGCTCACGCGGCCTGAACCACCTCACATGACTCTCAAGTATTGGCGATGACCCAACCGAACCGGCCTACACGTAGGGTCGGATGGCCACGGTCACGTCCATGTCGAAGGCGTTCGCCCCCGTCGCGGAAGGCAAACCCAGGGCCCGGTCGAGCGCGCGGCTCAGTGGACCGCAGCCACTGGTCCCCGGGGCGGCGAAGTCCGCGTCCTGGGCGCCGAAGGCGAGGACCAGGGGTTCTTTGGATATCACCCGGGTGGGAACGGTGTCCTTGAGCACAAGGTGGACAGCGTCCTCATCACTGCCCACCGAGCAGCCCGACGGCGGCAGGGCCAGCCCGTGCGCCGAGCCCAGGGCGAACTTGAGGTCGAACTCGCCGCGCCGAGTGTCGTCGGACAGGAAGTCCGAGTAGCCGCCGTACTGCGGAGTCAGGGTCAACGGGGTTCGTCCTACCCGGATTGGTGCAGCGGTCATCTCCCCGAAGATCTGGCGGAATTCACCGTCCACACGGCCTTCCGCAAAGGTGATCTTCATAGGTTCGGTGAGCGGCTCGTCGACGGCGCCCATGCGCAGATGCCCCGTGGCGTGCATGACCTCGCAGCGCCAGGTCCCGGGGTCCGCACCCGCAGGCAGCTCGTCGACGGTCGGGCAGGCGGAGAAGTCGAACTGGGGCAGATCCGCCGCTTGTTCAGCTCCATCCGCGGGTGCGGCGCCCAGGGCGAGTCCGGCAAGCAGTGCCGCCGCAGCAGTACTTGTGAAGCGGTGGACTGTGCGCTTCAAGGTCACTCGGTTCGGTGTCATGGACCCAGCATCGCAGAGATTTCTCTGCATAGGAACATCTGCAGAAGAATCGCTGCTGTTGGTAGGCTGCTGTCATGACGAACGAGCGGAGAGCGGAACACCCAGCGCGGCGCACCCTCGACAGCCCCGAGGTGCTCAAGGCCCTGTCACACCCCCTGCGCCTGCGCATCCTGCGCCACCTCGGCGCGGTCGGCCCTGCCACCTCAACCACGCTGGCCGCCGCCCTCGGCGAAAACACCGGGACGCTCAGCTACCACCTGCGCATGCTGGAGCGCAGTGGCCTCATCGAGGACATCCCCGAGCGCTCCACCGGGCGTGAGCGCTGGTGGCGCGGTGTGCGCGGCCTCGACATCCGCAGACCCCCGCAGGGCGAGCTGACGGAGGCCGAGCGCGCCATGTCGGCCGAGCTGGACCGGATGAGGATGGAGGAGGACGTCGATCTCGCCCGACAGTTCACCGCCGGGCAGGCGGAGTCCGAAGGTTGGATGCGAGGTTCACGCAGCCTCATTCATCTCACGAAGGGCGAGCTGGACGCGTTCCATGACGACTATCTGGACCTGCTCGCACGCTACGCCCGCGGCCCCGAGGATGCCCCCGACGACGCACGACCCGTACTCCTCCGCTGGTTCGGCCTGCCCGCTGACTGATCGGCAGCCGGCCGACGAACTGTCTGATCGGCCGACCGGCGCGCAGGGCGGCAACGGCCAGGTCACCGGCGGTGCCGAAGAAGGCGGGCAGCCAGGTGTCGATCTGCTCCTTGGCGACGGCGCCGATCAGCGCTGCGGCGGGCAGGAAGGTGCCCAGCAGGGCCTGGCCCGTGCCGCCGTTGCCCCAGAAGATCTCCTCAGCGACCACAGGCTGGAGGAGGCCGGTGAGGTCGGCGGGTCATCTGCAGCGCGAACTCGGGGGTGTGCAGGCCGACCTTGGCGGCTCCCTCGATGACGACCCAGCCCGGCTACTGCGGCTGCTCCACACTGGCAGCGCCTTCACGATCGAGGAGCCGGGCGGGCGGTGACGTCACGGCCGGCCGGCTGCGCCCCCAGCCCGAGGGCTGCGTAAGTGGGAAGGTCGTCAGTCGGTGGAGAGTGCTTCGAGGAGGTCACCGACCTGCGGGTCGGGCAGTGCGCGGGCGACGTCGGCCTGCGCGACGATGCCCACCAGGCGGTGGCCGTCGATGACGGGCAGGCGCCGGACCCTGTGCGCGGTCATCGTGCGCAGGATCTCCGCGGCCTCGTCGTCTGCGCCGATGGTGACCGCCTCGCCCTGGGCGAGTTCACCGGCCTTGCACTGGGCCGGGTCCTTGCCGACGCCGAGGACCTTCACGACGATGTCGCGGTCGGTGAGCATGCCCTTGAGCTTGTCGTCTTCGCCGCAGATCGGCAGCGCACCGACTCCGAGCTGGGTCATCTTCTTGGCGGCCTCAAGGACCGTCTGCTGCGCGCCGATGCACTCGGCGCCTTCCGTCATGATCTCGCGAGCCGTGGTCATTCGGTGCTCCTTCGCTGTGGGTGCGCGTACGGGTGGTGTTCCTGGGGCGGGGACGGCACGTCGAGTGGACCCGTCCGGGGTGGGTCAGGTGTGCAGACGGCTGTTGACGCCGTCGTGTTCATCCGCGTGGTCCTCGTCGAACCAGTAGTCGCCAGCGGCCAGGTAGCGGAAGGAATGAACGCTCTTGCCCGGCAGGGCGACGGTGATGGCGCGCATGCCGTCTTCGCGGGGCTCAAGGATGTGGGTGCCGGGCTGCCAGTCGTTGAAGTCGCCGACGACACTGACCGGGCCGGGAGGCGACTCGGCAGGCAAGACGAAGGTGACCTGAGTGCGGTCCTTGAGCTGCTTGCGTTCCAGCATGGAAGGGACTCCTGTCGGCAGGGGACTGTTCCGACTCATCCTCGATCCCGCTGCGAAGACGAGCAGCCGGACGCGGCCGTATGCAGTCCTCCCATCACCCGTGCGGGCACTGGCAACCGCGCCGGGAGTCGGCCCCCTCGCTCGTGGGGGAACGAGCCGGGCCCGGGTGACAAGAGCCGGCTCTCGCCACCCGTTCGGGGATGTTCTGATGGTGGGGCCGGGAGTGTGCGTGTAGCGTCGGCGGCAGCTGTCATGGTTCCGAAGTACCGGTCGCCCGTGAGCGCAACATGCATGGGCGATTTTTCTGTTTTCTCTGAGGACCAGGGCGATCACCTCCGGTTCCCGCACGGTGCGGGACCGAATCCCAGTCCCCTTGGAGGACGACATGGCCACCGGAACCGTGAAGTGGTTCAACGCAGAAAAGGGCTTCGGCTTCATCGAGCAGGACGGCGGCGGCCCCGACGTCTTCGCCCACTACTCCAACATCGCCAGCTCGGGCTTCCGTGAGCTCCAGGAAGGCCAGAAGGTGAACTTCGACGTCACCCAGGGCCAGAAGGGCCCCCAGGCGGAGAACATCACCCCCGCCTGACCTTGCGCCCACACGGCACCCGCCCCGCGATGCCCGCCGGGCGGGTGCCGTGCGTTTTGGAGCGGTGCAATGGCCTGGTCGCGCTATGGCGAGCCGCCCGGGCCGGAGGCGCGGCTGCGGGCATCCTGGCGGCTGTTCAGCATCCCCAAGGCGCAGGTCAGCTGCGTTGGAGGCTGAGCTGCGACTTCCAGGGCTCCACACCACGTCCACCGGTCTTCCGGCAATCCGTGAGACGGCCCTCCACCTCGCCCCGCGGCTGGGCATCGCCGCGCACAGGTACCGGATAGAAGCAGAGGTCCACAGCAGAAGGTTAAGGGCTGTCCCGTAAACCTGAGTGAGTTCACCAGAGACTGGTCCGTGAGCAACTCATGCCGATGTGCGTCTTCTGGCCCGGCCAGTGTGCTGACGCTGTTGGCGAATCCTCCGGGCTCTCGACTTCGCCCCGCTGTGTTGAGGGCGGTCTCTTTGGCGTCTGGCACAAGACATGTGATCGGTCACGCTGCGTCAGTGATCTCGGTGTTCTGAGGAGCATGGAGATCGTTCAGAAGTCGTAGGCGGAAGCCGAGCGGAGGCTGATAGTCGCCCCGCCGGGGCGTCCCGCACGGCCTCGGCGCCCACCGCTGGGTCGTCGAACGCACAATCGCCTGGCTCCACGGCTTCCGACTCCTACGCATCCGAGTCGACGCCCACGGCAGCGAGCAGTACACGTTTTCGCCTCGTTCCAGGACGAGTGCCGTCGTGCACTGCTCGGTGAGGTCCCGGCGTAAGGCGGCAGGGTGTCGCCCGTGCGCAGGTGGCGGCGAACCACCGTCAGCGGGAGGGGGGAAATCCGCGCGAGCGAAGTCGTGAGTGCCGCCTGTGATGCACTCGTCGCCGGTCTCGACACCCCCGGCCTTCGAGTCCTCGCCGCCTGCACGCGTGCCGAGGCGGGCCACGACGTCCACGACCTGCTTCCCGCAGCACTCGACGAACTCGCCCTCACTTTTTACCCGGTCGGCAGTGAGACTGGTCAGGAGGCCGCCGCCCGCACACTCGCCCGCCGCATGCTCGCCGGAGAGCTCACGGCTCGGGAGTTCGCCTTCCGGATCCATCAGCGCCATGGACATGAGATGCCCTTGACCGAGCGCCTCGCTGAACTCGACGACGAGTACGACTCCTCGAATATGGTGACAGAGCCGTGGGCCAGGTCAATGCCCAGGTCACGGCCGAAGCCCGCCGCCTCGCAGCCCACCCCGCGGTTCCCGCCGAACCCACGGATTCGCCCAGCTGATGCGCACGGACAGACCCGTGAGATTCCGCTGAACAGACTTCGGTTTCCCTGAACCCACCGACCTCTCCGGCCTCGGGATTGGTAGGCCGCATGTTGAGGTGTCGCGTATTCCTCGGTGAGGTCAGTCGTGGTGTCACCGTGTGTGTTCGTCGAAGGTGCCGTCATCTGCTGGCACAAGACCCCGGTTGTCCGCTGCCTGTGCGCCGTTCCGTACCATCCGCTGGTGATATCCCGTCTCTTCTCCACGCCGCGCCGCCGATTCACAGCCGTGCTCACAGCGATGGCCGCCGTCGTCGCGTTCGGTTCGTGGGCGCTGTGGCCGGTCTACGACTCGTCGTGCGTCGTCTACTCTGGGGCATACATCCCCATGAATGCGCCGAAGGCCGAAACCGACGCCGCCGTGCAGCGGGCTTACGACAAGGCCCTCGCCGACGGCGCGTGCGGTCCCAGGCGGGCGCGCTTCCACAATTGGATTCAGTGAGGTCAATCCTGACGTCACCGTGAGTGGTCGCCAGGGGCATATCTGCTTCAGTTCCTCCGGCTCCGGCAAGGAGGCGGGTGGCTGTCTTGTCGTAGTAGCCGAGTGCCTTCGCGATGACGGGAGCCGGGGCCTGGAGGACGAGTTGTCGGATCGCGGAGGTCCTGCCGCGCTGCGGCGGGACGCCGATCTCTCGCAGGTGGACTTGGAGGCTCACCGGGTTCATGCGCTGTCCGGGCTGGCGGCCGGGGAAGAGCCACTGTGAACTTCTGCTGCTGACGTAGGGCAGGTGCTGGCGGGACTGGATGTAGGCCCGCATGAGGTCAGCGACGGGCTCCGGGAGCGGGGACGCGGATCGCCCAGCCGGGCGGCGACGGTGGCCCCGTCGCCGAGGATGTCGTCGACCGTGAGGCGGACGGTGCTGGTGACGGGTTGCTGCGTCGATAACGCACCACAATCCGCTTTGGCCGTGTCCTACATGGTCAGTGTGAGGAGCCGTTTGTAGCAGCAGGGGATTGCAGCGACTCCGAGTGATCGGCTGGAAAGCCGGTGGCAAGGAGCGCGCCCACGAAGGCTGAGCCAGAACCTGAAGGCGGACAGCGTTTGTCGATGACTTTGGGCAGCAATCAGTGATCACTGGACCTCATCATGTCGACGAGTTTTGACGGCGCTGGAGGGCTCCCCGGCTACCTCTTGTGCCCGGACTGTGCCCGCAAGGTTCCCGCCTTCGCCGCCCTCCTGCACGACGCTCTGCGTCCCGAAGGACGCCTCCTCATCCAGCAGATGTCGCGCGGCGGCGACGCGCCCGGTGGTGGCGCGTTCATCGAGACGTACATCGCTCCCGACATGCACATGCGACCCGTCGGCCGGACCGTTGGCCTGCTGGAGGCCGCCGGCCTGGAAGTCCGCTTCGTCGAGTCCCATCGCGAGCATTACACGCTCACCATCGACGCCTGGCGCGC
The DNA here is from genome assembly GCF_055575535.1 of Streptomyces sp. NPDC034084. NCBI lineage: Bacteria > Bacillati > Actinomycetota > Actinomycetes > Kitasatosporales > Streptomycetaceae > Streptomyces > Streptomyces sp. NPDC034084. Next base: position 847,542 of record NZ_JBVISK010000003.1, on the reverse strand, counting down.
TCGCCTCGAAAACCACTGGTCGGAGGTCGAAGACCTGTCGGAGAGACCACCGGCCGTGGCGCCTCTACCTGGCCGACGCGTCCCTGGCCTTCGCCGAGCGCCGCATGGGCGTCGACCAGATCCTTTCCGTCCGCCCCGCCCGCGGGGGCGGCTCCGCCATGCCCGCGACCCCCGCCACCCGGTAGCCGACGGAGGAGCTGTCGTGAACGGCCTCGCATGGGGACCACCGGCCTCGGACCTCGCGACCACCGCTACTGTGGCGGCGGGGGTGCTGCTCGCCACGTTCGCTATCCCGTACGACGGGACCTGCACCGTATGGTCGACATCGCCTGGGGTGTCGCCTTCAGTGCCGTCGCGGCCGTCAGCTATCTGCTCTCCGCGGGGGAAGGCAACGACGCCCGGCGCCTGCTCGTCGCCGTCGCGACCATCGTCTGGGGGCTGCGGCTGTCTGCACACATCGCCCGCCGCTCGCGGGGCCACGGCGAAGACCCGCGGTACGCCGAGCTTCTCGGGAAAGCTCGCGGAAGCCGCACCTGGCATGCGCTGCGGACCGTGTACCTCCTTCAGGCCGCGTTGGTCTGGTTGATCTCCCTGCCCGTCCAGACAGCCTCCTACAGCACCGCGCCCCTGGGAGTGGCTCGATGCCGCGGGGCTGACCGTATGGACGGTGGGGATCGGCTTCGAGGCCGTGGGCGACCACCAGCTGGCCCGCTTCAAGACCGACCCGGCCAACCGGGGCTGCATCATGGACCGCGGGCTGTTGGCGTGGACCCGTCACCCGAACTAGTTCGGCGACAGCCTCGTCTGGTGGGGCCTGTTCCTCCTCGCCTGCACCAGCTGGCAGGCCGCCCTCATCAGCGCGGTCTCGCCCATCGTCATGACACTGCTGCTCACCGTCGGCAGCGGCAAACGCCTCCTCGAAAGACACATGGCCCACCATCCCGGATACGACGACTACGTCGCCCGCACCAGCGGCTTCCTGCCCCTGCCGCCCCGCCGAGGGCGCGCACACGCGAAGCCGAGGAGGTGAGACGTGCCCCCGACGCCGCCCTTCCGCGATACGAGCACCACTCCGGCGCTGGCTCCGCTCTTCGTCCACCGCCCGCTACCGGGAGCACGGGCCGCCGTCCTCGTCCTCCACGGCGGCCGCGCGGACGCACTGCAGACACCCTCCACGCTCAACCTGCCCGCACTACGGATGCGGCCCTTCGCGACCGCCATCGCACACGTCACCGCCCACGACGACGTCCTCGTCGCCCACGTCCGCTACCGGCATCGCGGCTGGAACGGCCACCACGCCCACCCCGTGGCCGACATCCACCGCGCACTCGCTCCGTGGTGCCCGCCGACAGAACCGACCGCCCATCTGAGCGGCCGCACGATCTGCGCGCTTCACGACGAAGCAGACCGCGTCACCTCTGCCCAGGACACCTGGTCCTACCTCACCCGCGCTCACTCCGCGGGGGCCCGAGTGATGGGCCTGCGCATGCCCCACGGGGGACACACCATGATCCGCCGCGTGTGCCCGCTGAGGCCTGGGCCTGAAAGTGCGCGTAAACCAGGCCGTACTGCTGCACGTCGAACCCTTCCGTATGGACAGTTCGGTCGCGAAGCAGGACCTACACCGCGGCCAAAGGTAGGGGTGCCGCCACCCCAGCCATGTGCCGAGTGCAACGCTGAAGATGCGGGCCCGCAGCATGCCGGCCATCGACCCGCTCCCGGTGGTCGAAGGCCCCAGTCCGGCCGCCCGCGGGCCGACGACCTGAGCGGCCACGGTGATGAGGCCGATGAGGGCGCCGGCGGCGATGAGGAGCGGCAGAGGGGGCGCAGCCCGCAGCGAGCACGCCCAAGCCGGTCAGACGGCAGCTTTGACGTACGTCATGTACGTGGCCCAATTCCAGTATGGACCGGGATCGGTGTGGTCCGTTCCTGGCACCTCATAGTGTCCGATGATGTGGGTTCGGTCCTTGGGGATGCCGTACCGGGTGCAGATCGCGGCGGTGAGCTGCGCCGACTGTCGGTACATCACATCCGTGAACCAGCTGGGGTCGTCGACCCACCCCTCGTGCTCGATGCCGATGCTGCGGGTGTTGTAGCTCCAGTTCCCCGCGTGCCAGGCGATGTCCTTCTCCCGGACGAACTGGGCGATGTAGCCGTCCGCGGAGGCGAGCATGTAGTGCGCCGACACCTTCCGTGCGGGGTCCTGGAAGATCCGCCTGGCGTCCTGGAAGTACTCCTGGGTGACGTGGATGATGACCCGGTCGATGGCATAGCTGGTGGGCCGGTTGGAGACGGTGTAGTTCGAGGTGCTGGCGGGGATCCAGTGGGTGGTCGGGTAGCTTGCGGCGCGGGCTGTGCCGGCGGTGAGGGGTCCGAGCGCGGTGGCGCCGGCGGCGACGGCCGCGCCTTTCAGCAGGCCGCGCCGTGACGGGTTCGCGATGTCCATGGGGGCTCCGTAACGCAGTCAGTGAAGTGTGCGTGTTCGTGCCGTGCAGGCCCAGGCGCGGTGGGCCGCTCGACGGTCGTCGGCGGCCCACCTGCTTGGGGCTGTCACCCGCCCGCGGTCACGGCGTGTTGTTGGCCAGGGCCAGGAGCCGGTCGCGGGTGCCGTTGAACTTGTCGCGGTCCACGTTGCCGGAGATGCCCGACACCGTGCCGGTGCTGGTGTACTGCCACACCGTCCAGGCCGGGAAGCCGGTCGGGACCGTGGGGCTGGCGGCCGTGGTCCAGTGGGCCACCCAGAGCGGGCTGCGGGTGGCCATGCCGGTCCAGCCGCCGGTGCAGGTGTTCCACCAGCTGGGGCTGGTGTAGATGACGATGTCTCGCGTGGTCCGGGTCTTGTACGTGTTGTAGAAGTCCAGGATCCAGTTGCGCATCGAGGTCTGGGACAGGCCGTAGCAGTTGCCCTCGATGTCCAGCACACCGGGCAGCGTGAGGTTGTCCTTGGACCAGGCGCCGCCGTTGGACGCGAAGAAGTTTGCCTGGGTCGCCCCGCTGGAGGCGTCGGGCCGGGCGAAGTGGTACGCGCCGCGGATCACACCGGCGTAGTAGGCGTTCGTGTAGTTGGCGCCGAACATCGGATCCTTGTAGCTGGTGCCCTCGGTGGCCTTGATCCAGGCGAACTGCTTGCCGGCGTTGCGCACCGAGGTCCAGTTGATCGTCCCTTGATAGTGCGAGACGTCGATGCCCTGGACGCCGTCGGTGGCAGCCATGGGGCTGACCGAACCTGGGGCCGTTTGCGTGTTGTGCATGGTGACGCCCAGGTAGCCCGTGCCCAGCGGGATCTGGTCGCCCTGGGACTGCGCGGCCTGGGCGGTGCTGCCGGCCAGCAGGCCGAGGGTGACGGTGAGGGCGCCGAGGGTGGCGGCGGCGCGGCTCAGGGGGGTCAAGCGGGATCTGGAGACGTGCATGGGGGACCTCCAAAGGTGTTGGCGGTACGACCAAGTCCGGAGGGTGCAAGGTGAGTTGTACACGTCAAAGCTACGCGCGTAAAGTGACCCCGGATCCGTAAGAGCACGACGAGCAACCTGGCCCATCAGAAGCGTGTGCAGGTAAGGGACGCTGACGAATCCAGCAGCTCTTCCGCAGGGATGTTCTTGCTCTTCGGTCCGGAGACCGTGCCGTGCCACTCCACGTAGGCCGTGGTCCTGCCGAAGGCGTCCTGGCTGGCCTTGAAGCGGACGTCCGCCGAGCCGAAGAACCGCTGGAGGTAGGCCCGCTCGCCGGCCTCCGTTGTCAGCGGAGCGTCCAGCCCCGGCCCCGACAGCCGTGCGTTTCCCATCCGGGCGAGTAGGGCGTCGACGTCCTCCCCGTTCCATGCCGCCAGGCTTCCCGTCTGTCCCCCTGTGCGCGGCTGCTGGTACTGCGGCACCCGCTGGGTCAGCACGAGCAGCGGCCCTGCCTGACTGTCGCGGTCGACCTGGGCGCAGACGCGGCCAGCAGAGCCTCGGCGAGGGCGGTGACGTCCTTGCAAAAGCTTGGGGCGCCCACGCTGCGGCCGGCAAGACGGTCCCGCCGACCGCCTGCTGGCATCAGGCCAGCAGGTTGAACTCGTAAGGGACCGATCCCAGCTCCCACCTGGACTCGAGAGGCCGCTTCCAGTCGCCCGTGCCGGGATGGACGAAGTTGCTCAGGCCGTCGAAGCCGACGAGATCGTTGTGGCCGTCGGAGTTCACGTCCGCCGAGCCGGTGATGTCCTTGTAGCCACCCCAGCCTCCGCCGATCCTTGTCCGGGTGGCGAAGGTGCCGTCGCCCTTGCCGAGGTACAGCCACAGAACTCCGGCACGGTCGCGGGCGACGAGGTCACCGGCCGGGCCGCCCGCCAGGTCGCCGGTGGCGGCGACGCGGTCGCAGCCGCTCCAGCCGCCGCCGATATCCGCTTGTCGGCAGCGAAGGGCGCCTGGGCGTTGCCGGTACCCGGGTAGAGCCAGAGGACGCCGGCCTTGTCGACGCCGAGGAGGTCGCTGCGGCCGTCGCCGGTCACGTCGGAGCCGCCGGTGAGTGTGGCGTACGTCTGCCAGCCGCCGCCGATCGTCTGGGGAACGACCGCACTGCCCGGAATCCCCGCCCTGTGGCCGGTGTCGAGGCGGGTCAGGGTGCCGTTGCTTTCCCGTACCAGCAGGTCGGGAGAGCCGTTGTCGTTCAGATCGCGCGGGTTGACCTTGCGGGTGACCGTGAAGGAACCGGAGGCGCTGACGGCGGGGCCGAGCTTGTCCAGCGGGGTGGCCGTGAACTGCCAGTCGTACGCCCCGTTGAAGGCGCGCTCGCCACTGTCCAGCAGGCCGTCCCAGCGGATTCGGGCTATGTGAGGGGCGACGTAGCCGTTGTAGGGCGGGACAACCGTCCGGATTGCCGTCCTGCCCGTGCGCTGGTGACGCAGCGTGACCTTGACCTGCACGTTGAGCCGGGACAAAGACCAGTCCAGGTTCACCTGGCCGCGGTTCTTGTCGAGGTCGACGGTGGAGGGGATCGTCGAGGGCGCCAGGGCAAGCTTCACCGGTACGCCGTTGCTCGCGATCATGGTCGCGGCGGGCTTGCCGTCCGCCCCGGCCCTGATCCGGAAGAGGCCTTCGCCCCCAGCGTGCCGCCCTGCACGAGCAGGGCGCCGTCCGGCTCCCGGACGGCGTGACTGTAGGTGTCCAGCAGCTTGAACTCGGCCCCCGCGAACGAGCGGGCGCGGAGAGCCTGGAGCGGAGAAGGCTCCATGAACAGCTGATCGTCGGCGCACAACGCCCAGTCGCCGATCACGTGGACCGCAGGGTCGTACGGCCGGCCCAGGGCGAAGGAACGACGGGCGCCGGTCTTCCTGTCCTCCAGCACCAGACTGACCTTGGCAGCAGCGTCCTCCGTCATCCAAGCCCGCAGGGTCGGGGACATGTCCCCGGGATACCTGAACAGGGCGTCGGCAGGTACCACCACCCCTTGCGCGCCGCTCACCGCGCCCGAAGCGAGGTCGAGCGTGGCCCGGTACTGCTTGCCACCCGCCTTATAGGCAAGCGCGACGGACGGGCCCTTCACCGACTCCGGCCAGATCGCGGTCGCGTCGGCAGGCAGCCCGGTCGCCACCGCCCGGACGGCAGTGCCGTTCGTTCCGGGACGGAAGAGGTACAGGGTTTCGTGGCCCGTGGCCTGGTCGGCTACGGTGAAGAAGAGGGTGGAGCCGGCCGCGCCCCAGACGCTCGCGCCGTAGAGCCGGCCCTGGTCGACGCTCAGGACCACTTGCCCCGTGGCCATGTCACGGACCGTCGTCGCGCCGACGCTGGGCTGCTCCACGACGCTGTCCGACCCCTGGATGTACGACAGGCCGTAGGACAGCTTGGTGACCGCCCCGGTGTCGAAGCGCACCCAACGATTGACGTACGTCCGGGAATCGCGTACCAGGTAGCCGCTCGTACCCACCCCCGCGATCTCGCCCGCCGGGAGTGGCAGCAGGCCGCCCTCCTACACCTCCGCGGCCGCGGACGGGACGGCTGTCGGGGCAGCCGTGGCGGGAGCGGCTGTCAGGGCGCCGGCAGCGACGGGGAGGCCAGCGACGACTGCCGCGCCGAGCCGACGAGGAGCGGGGTGCAAACGAGGGTTCACGGGACGGATTCTCTCCATGAGTCTGACCAGGACGTCCACGATGTCGCAGGTCAGACTCACGACCGGCCCGGACGGTTGTACGGGTCTGTCGAAGAGAATTGACGTCCGCTCGGGCTGAACGTGGTTCGACCCTTCCAAAGCACGGAACGTTTTCTGGCCCTGGCCATAGCAGACGCGAGTGTCCTGATGCCTCAGTCATGGTGCCCGATGAGGCGAACTCGTCGGTGGGAGTGTTAGTCCCATTGGTCGCGGTACAACTCGACGTGGATCTCGCGTGCTTCGCCGCGAATGCCGTCGTTGGAGTGACGCTTGGTGCCGGGGACGACCCCAGAAGATCCGGTCCTTCGCCCATATCCTCTACGGCACCTCGCTGGCCTGGCAGGCCACTTGGCTCTACGAGCACGCGCGGCGCCCGGCCGAACGCGAGCGCAGTGACGCCGGCGACGTCGCCGATGCCGATCGTTATCTACGGTTGTCAACTGATTCTGCAGGTCGACAAGCTGCAACAAGTTAGGCAAGCGCCGGTCTCGACGGCGGTGAACGCGGCGCGACTCATCACCTCGTCGATCTGAACTCTTCCTTCAGGAACACGAACGTGCCGGGCATGCCGTCTCCCATCGATCACGCGAACCGCCCCCTGATGGGGTACGTCGAACCGCATCAAAGCGCCCGCATGCCACCCGCCTCAACGACCAGCGTGCCTCCGCTTGGCCCCCGGTGTGCGCGTGGACCGGCGGACAGAGGCCCGGACCAGCGGCTTCGATGGGCAACGGCTAGCATCCCGTACGTCCGGGACCGCCGTGCGGGCCTTCCTCGGGCCGTCCGTCGTACCTCCGAGCACGGGAAGCTTGTGTCCGATCCGCTGGCCGACGACCCGCGTACCGCCACCGTCGCGTCGGGCGAGAGCATCTCCCTCTCCGACAGCCACAAGAAGGTCCTGCTGCAGGAGCTCGGGGTGGGTGAGGCCGTCCGGTCCGTCTATCACGACGGCTGGGGCTACGCCGTGCTCACCGGGAAGGGGCTCCTCCTCTTCCGCAACCTCCTGGCACCGAAGGTGACCCGCGTGACCGGGCCGCTGTGGATCCTGCGGAGCGCGTACGGCATGTTCGACTCCGTCGAGATCCTGGTGGAGGGAAAACCGCACAAGCTGCACGACTCCAAGCTCGATCCGAAGGGAGAGTTCCTGGAAGCAGCGGGAAGGCTCCTGCCGCCAGGCTCGCCCCTGCGCCCCGGCGGCGGGAAGCGGACCTCCACGTGGATATGGCGGCACCCGGTGTCAGGGGTCGTGATGGCCGCGGCGGCGCTGGTCGCCGCGCTGAGCGGGCCCGGGCAGCCCGACGCCGTGGCGCGGGGCGGGACGGACCACGCGCCAGCCGTGCCCGACTTCCACGGGGCCTCCCTGGCCACGGCCGCCGCGACGGCGCGCCGCGGGTCGTGGCGGGTGGCGGCTGCCGACGCGTCCTCCGCGTACCGGACGGTGACGGCCGCTCAGGCCGACTGGCGAGTCTGCTTCCAGAACCCCTCCCCCGGCGAGCAAAACCGCCCGTACGACGGACGCTGACGTTCTACGCGGTTCCGGAGGCCGAGCCGTGACCCTCGCAACTGAACGGGACCTGGCGCGTCGTGATGCCGGATCTCGTCGGCGAGCGGTTCGACGCCGCGTCGCGGACGCTCGCGGCGCTCGACCTCGACCGCGTCACGCGCTTCCACGCGCACACCGGGCAGCATCTGGACGACCGGCGCCAGAGCCTGGCGGACTGGCAGGTCTGCCGGCAGCAGCCGGAGGCGGGTATCGAGGTTCCCGTCACCACCCAGGTTGACCTGTGGCTCATCGATCCGGACGCCTCCTGCACCACGCCCAGCCCGAAGCCGAAACCGAAACCGAAGCCGAAGCCGAAGCCCAAGTCCGGCTCGCAAGCGACTTCGAAGCCCAAGCCGCGTGCTCAGCCGTCTCGTGACTCCGCCTCGTACGGTGCTACGTCGGGAGGAAGCGGCGACGGGTCATGGGACGACGGTTCCTCCGGGGGGTCGGATGGCACAAGCGACACAAGCGGCGGCTCCGGCACCGGTTCCGGCGTTGGTTTCGGTCAGTTCTGCTCCCCCGTAGGTGCCACCGCCACGACTTCCGACGGGCGTCCGGCGAAGTGCTTCATGGGTAAGGACGGCGCGGCCCGGTGGGGGTACCGCTCCGGCTGAGCGCGGTCGCCAGAGCGCCCGTCCGGGGTGCTGCCTCTTCGTCCCCCTCGACTGCGCCGCCCTCCTCTACCGCAACCCACGCCTGGCCAGAGCGGCCCACACCCAGGACGCCTCCTACCTCGACGCCCTGCGCACCGATGACGACACCCAGTGGAACCCCAGCGACTACGCCCACCGCCTCAGCCGCCGCGCCCGCGGCCTCCCCCTGTGGTTCTCCCTCGCCGTCCACCTACAGCGAGGCCATAGAGAAAGCCCTCACCCTGGCCCGCGACACCGCCACGCTCATCAAAAATACCCCGTACCTCCAACTCATCCGCGAACCTGAGCTCTCCGCCGTCCTCTTCCGCCGCACCGGCTGGACCGCTGAGGACTACACGGAATGGTCAGCCCGCCTCCTCGCCGGCCAGACCGCGTTCATCGCACCCACCGGCCGGGAAGGCGAGACCGTCGCCCGGTTCGCCTTCCTGCGCCCGGAGACCACTTCGGAGATGGTTGCGGAGATCGTAGAAACCATGGCCTGAGACCGCCCGGCGGCGCTGTTCCGCCACCGCTGCTCACGCGGTGGCTGCAAACACGCGCCGGATACGGTGAGTAGCAACTCCACGGGAGTTCCTTCACCCCGTGACCTGCCTCGATGCGTCGCGGCGGAAGGCAACTGCTGGGGAGAATGAAACCCCGCTAAGAGCTGTCCCGTAAATGATCTTCGGGGCGCGTCAGGTGCGCATGGCTGCCGTACAGCCCGTTGATCTATCCGGCGAGGGCGAGGTTGTACATCCGGGCGTTCCCTCCAAGTGGCCAACCCCGCTGAGGAGGGTGTCGTGCCGCTTGGCCAGGACCAGAGTGATCAGGCACTCGGCAGCTGCCGATTCCGCTTCCGGCAGACCGCTACGCCTGAATGTCTGAATCACGGTGCGGGCGTTGCTGAGCGTCCTGCTTCCATCTGGTCGCGCGTTTTGTGGCTGAGTCTGATCACGGCAGTGGTGCGTCGCTGCACGGTCTTCACCGCTGCCTCGGTCCCCTGATGGCCGTAGGAGGCGCCGAAGGTCTGTGTGACGTTTTCGATGGCTCCCAGAACGGCGAGAGTGGCTGCGGTGATGGTGTCGGGGTCTGCACGCATGATCACCGTTCCATCGGGCGTCATCGTCGAGTCCTGCTGCACGAGCCACAGTGTGTTGTGTGAGGCACCGGACGATATCCGGTACCAGGCTGGAATCTGCGCCCGCTGCATCCGCAGGACGTCCACGAGGGAGACCGACAGGTTCGCCGTGGTGCCACCGTGGACGAGCCTGTTCGGCTTCCCTCGCCCGTCGAGGCCGATCGAGATGCCTGCGCCTTCGATCTCTTTTGGGTCTTCCTCGAGTCGACCTCGGCCGGCTGCAGTTTCCGGTCGGGATACAACTCGCGGGCTGCAGTCAGTTGCTCCCGGCAGCTGTCCCACCACGCCGCCGCAATACGCGTAAGCCGTGCTTCGCTGCTCGCTGCGGGGTCATACAGGTGACAGACCCTGGCCAGTCCCTCAGTGACCACGCGAGACAGCGAGACGCATGGCCCGACACGAGCGGGCACCCGGGAGGGCAACAGCTTCGTCAGCTGTCCAGGATCACGGAAGCGACTGTCCGCCAGCCCGCGTCGGTCCGGGCCCCGAGGTAGAGCACACGGACGCGCTGGAACTCCCGCCCCTGCCTGTCCTGGCGTGCCCAGGTAACTTCAATCTCTGCGGCCCGCTCGTTGAGGGCGCGCACCACCGGGTCGAGGGCCTTGCTGCCTCCATAATCGGCGTCGCGCAGTCCGCGCAGTTCGTGTGCGAGTCCTTGGGAGAGTGCCTCGGCGGAGGTGAATACGTTGTGGGCCGTCCCGGTGGTCATACTGATCGGCACGGAGAAGTAGTCGAGGAGCGGCGCGGGGTCGATGCTCCCCTTCGCCGCCAGTCCGATGAACGTCTCAACGTATCCGTCGAACCATGCCCGCGCTTCGTTCGCGACGGCGGTCAGATCGGTGTGCGTCATGATTTTGTGACCTCTCTTACAGAGATTTCAGGTGTGGGTTCCTTGAAGAGGAGTGCGCTTCGCCGTCGTGTCACCGGTCGACTGCGAGTGCCAGCCTCAGCGCTTGGTGGCGAACCGCGCCTGCCAGCCGAGGCCGAGGCGGGTCTCGGACATGGTCGCCCAGGTCGAGGCGGCGTACCGCGACCCGGTCCGGTGCGTCGAAGACTTCCACGGCCGCCTCCGGGCGGCGGACGGCGACGACGACAGTCGCGTCGACGCCCCGCAGGGCGCGCATGGCCACCAGCCCCAGTCCGGAGCTGCCGCCGGTCACGACGGCGGGCCTTGTGGTCGAGGCCCGCTAGGACCTCGGCCGCGGTGCTGTGCTCCCCGAAGCCGGAACCGATGGGCTGGCTGTGCTGCCATGATCGCCATTTCCTTGCGCGTGGAGCGTAAATGGCAACGCCATAACCGGGGAGTCCCCCGGTTAGCTAAACCGTAACCGGAGAACTCCCCGGTTGTCCAGATAGACTGGTCCCATGACAAAGGAACAGCCTTGACCGGCAAGTCGAGCGTGTTGCGCGCCGATGCCCGCCGCAACCGGGAGCGCATCCTCGAAGCGGCCGTTCGCGCCTTCTCCGAAAAGGGCCCGGACGTTGCGATCGACGCGATCGCCAAGGCCGCGGGCGTCGGCTCAGCCACGCTCTACCGCCACTTCCCCACGCGCGAGACGCTCGTCGAGGCGGCCTACCGCAACGAGCTGGCCCGTGTCTGCGACAGCGCCGCGACGCTGCTCGCCGACCACGCCCCGGACCGGGCGCTCCGCCTGTGGATGGACGACTTCATCGACTACCTGGCTGCCAAGCAGGGCATGGCGGACGCGCTGCGGGCCGCAGCCGCATCCGGTGCGGACCCCTTCGCCGAGACCCTCGACAAGCTCACCACCGCGGTCGGCAGCCTGCTGCGCGCCGGCGCCGACGCCGGTCTCCTGCGCCCGGACCTCAACCCCGTCGATGTCGGCTTCAGCCTGGCCGGCATCGGGCTGATCACCAGCGCTCCCGCCCAACGCGAACGGGCCGGCCGCCTCCTCGACCTGCTTCTCGACGGCCTTCGGTACGGAGCGGACGGGCCAGCGTCCAGCTCGTGACCGCAGCATCGGGACCGACTCCCGGTCCGCCGGCACCGCCCAGAACGTCCGGCGCGCCGCGCAACTCGGCCCACGAGCGTCGTCTTCAAGCCCCGGCTCCGCCAGGAGTTCAGGGGTGCCGGGGGAGACGTCGGAGTGGGCGGTGCGGCTGAGCAGTTGTTTGGGCGGCCCGGTGGACGGCTGCCCCTAAAGCGCGTCTGGGCACCGGGCTCCGCGCACGCCATATCGGCACAGGTTGCAAGGGCCATGAAGGATCTGAACGGTCGATCATGCCTGGTTGGTCGGCGATCACTGTTTGCCCCCTTGTACATGGCAACGCCCCCGTAGGAGCGGGTTCCGGTGACCTTGCCGGCCTTGTCGCGGTGGAGTTCGTTATCGCCGGGCAGGTAGAGGGCCGTGCCGGTGGAGTCGCGGCGGATCGAGTACGCCCGAGCTCAGGAGGAACGAGTCGTCACCGGCTGACCGCCCCCGACTCCCGACCCGCGCAGGCGAGTTGGACGGCTCCTGGCCGCTGACCGGGCTCGCGCAGGCGCGCGGACCGGTCCTCGTACCACCACACGCTGCCGAGGAACACGAGGAGTTGCAGCATGCCCCATACGATGCCGAGCGTGAGGCGTCCGTACACCTGGACCGCGGTGAGCGCGGTGGAGCAGGACAGCACGACGCCGATGCCGATGCCGAGGGGCACCGCATTGACGGTCAGAAACATTTGACGGACGTGCGTCCCGGCCGGAGCCGGGACGGAAGGGGAGCGCGCAGAACCTCCGGGCAGTAAGGGTGACGGGGCAGGTAACGGCGGGGACGACGTTCTGGCCACGGACCTCGGCGAACACCTTCGGCTCGGGTCGGCCGTCCGGTCCGTGGAGCAGAACGGAGACGGGGTCCTCGTGAACTACGTCGTCGCGGGCCGCCCCGTGCGTCTACGCGCAAAACGCGCCATCGTCTCGGCTCCGAGCGACGTCGCGTCACGGATCCTTCCCGAACTTCCACGGGCGCACCGCTAAGCGTTCGACGACATCCGCTACGGCCGGTACGTGATCGTCGGTTTCTTCACCGGGGAGGAGGGGCCGCAGCCCTGGGACGGGCTCCTGGGCGTGTCGACACCGCAGCTTGCCTTCCAGGCGATGTTCAACCACGCTGCCGCCCTGCGCAAGAACGGTCCGCGGAAGCCGGGCGGTGCGCTTGCTTGCTTCGCCGACGGTGCCTCGGCCGACGCCCTGTTCGAGCTCTCCGACGAAGAGATCGTCGCGCGGTTCTCCAGGGACTTGCTCTCGGTCTACCCCCAGCTCGAAGGGCAGCTCGGGGAGGCGATCGTGCGACGCCACCACCGAGTGGTGCCGTGCTGGGCACCCCGGGGGCGCGAGTCGCTGCCGACGCTGCGCCATCCCCTCGGACCGATCCACCTGGCCGGCGACCACCAGCTCGACATGCCGTCGCTCGCCGACGCGGCCACGTCGGGCGAGAACGCGGCGAAGGCGGTTCTGTCGAGCCTGGGCCTGTAGAGAAGGTGGACTTCGTGGGGGTCGCGGGTGGTGCGTCGGCGGACGACGTCGACGTAGGACTGGGATCCGAAACCGCGGACCACCAGGGGCCGGGATGCCGTATTCAGCGAGCCAGCCGGTGAGCACCTGGCGCAGAGTGTCCTTCTCCGCCGCGACGTACAGCGCGTGCTGTTGACCGCGGGTGCAATCCAGGGCGAACCCGTCGACGCTCTCGCGCAGGAAGGTACCCGCGTCCGGCCAGGCTGGCGGGACGTGGACCTCGCGGAGCGTGTCGACCAGGTCGGGGAAGCGGCCCTCGCGGCGGGCCTGTACGAGCCGGAGGACAGCCGCCGGTACCCGGCTCAGGGAGATCTCCCCACTAATAGGACCCCTGCCCCGCGGACGGACGCACAAGCGAGAGGCGACCCCATGGCCAGCCAGCTCCAGGCGTTTGGCAGGAGGCGGTTTGTGGTCAGCGGCGGGAGCGCCTGCGGGTGATCAGCCAGGTGCCACCGACGATGAGCAGGGCGAACACGGTCAGCCCCGCGCCCAGGGTGGTCATCAGCCACAGCCGCTCGCGCAACTTCAGTGTGCCGCTGAGGGTGACCTGGAGGGAGCCGACCGCGAAGGCGATTGCCGAAGTGAACACGGCAACGAGTTCGACGGCCCGTATGGAGGAGCGGTGCATGGCACGCTCCAGTTCAGCGTTGGCGGCGTCTTGGTGCTGCCAACGGGCCTCATGCTCTGCCTCGCGAGCCGCCCGTAGCCGGGCTTCCTGGATGGCGTCCCGCTTGACAAGGTATTGCTCCAGAAGCAGTTCGCGGCTGAATGCCCCGTGGTGGGCGAGCAGGGCCAGAGCGGCGTCGACGTGTGACAGGGCCTCCTCGTGGTCGGCACACAGGTGGTGGGCGGTGGCGAGGCGGAAACGGAACATGTGATTGTCGGGGTAGGTATTCACGGCCTCCTGCGCGAGCCGGCGCAGGAGTTCACCTTGGCCGTCGAAGGGCACCGAGAACGCCAGCCCGTTCAGGCACACATCCACCACATGCCGCGAGCGGTGCGGGGCCGCCCAGGCCCGGTCAAGGAGGTCGCGGGCGTGTTCGGTGGTCAGGGCGCGGCTGCCGAACGCCGCGAAGGAGCGCAGTGCCAGGACCACCGGCTCGTCGCGGTGGGGGCTGGCTGTGACGGCGAGGGCAGAGGTGGTGAGAACGGTGTTCAGGTCGTCGAAGGCGAAGTTCGCACGGAGTTTTCCCGCGTGGTAGAGCAGCATGGTCAGGGCCAAATCGGCGGCCTCAGGGAGGCCTACGATGCCTCGAGCCGCTTCGTCGAGCTGTTCGCGGGTCTCTATGTGGGACCGGTTGATGAATCCATTGCCAAGAGTCCACTGCTCGCGGACAGCGGAGCGGCATCCAGGCGTGGTGTGCACGGCGATCCAGCGTGCGCAGGCCAAGGCGGTGTCCGAGGACGGACTGTCCGCGAAGCGCCGCCGCCAGTAGCGGTCGGCGCAGACGAAGAACGGATCGGTCGCGAAGTCGGCAGACCGGACCTCGAAGTCGGGTTCCTGCCCGCACTCGTCCAACCGGAGGGCGGCCTCCTCGGCGATGCGACCGAGGTCGGCGGCATGAGCGCCCCCTGCCGCTGCCAGCCGGACCCGGATCTGCTCGTGCACCTGTCCCTGCGCGCTCGACGTGTCCATCGCTTCCCCCTGCGCGATCCTTCTCCCCATCGGAAACCCTACAGGTGCACGTCAACGCACCTTCGAAGGGGCGCACGCCGCTCTTGACGGTCAGCAGGGCCCATCCATGCCTTCGATCCCTTTCTTCCCCACACCGTCCAGGCAAACGAGATGGGGCGAAGAGCACGGAACCGGGAGCGGGCGACCCGGGGGGGGCGACTTCTTCGGCGACGTCGTCGGGAAGAGCGGGTGATCTGCTGCATGAGGGCGGTCGCTAACGCCGGCGTCTGGAGAAAGCTGGGCGGCACGTTGGACAGGTAGACGCGGCAGTGGGGCCTACTCATGGAAGGCGTACCAGTCCTGCTGGACCTGGCGCATGCCGCCTCGGTGCAGGCGGCGCCACCTCATGTACATCGAGTCGACCGGGCGGTGACGATGAGGTCGGCGGCTTGGCCGTCGGCGCCGCACGCCGCGCACCAGGTGCCGAGGTCCGCGTCCGAGGGCGCGGCCGCGCCCGGACTCGCCATGGCACACCACGCACACCACGGCCTCCCACGACACCCCGCGCCGCCACCGCCTGACCACAACGCGCGCCATCACCACCCGCTGGTAGTACCACCACCTCGACCACGCGGCGCTCGACATGGTCGAAACTCACTCAGTGCTGGACGAGAGCGCGGCGGGTGGTGACGAGCTGCCGCCCCCGTCCGCGAACCGTCTCTTCGCCTTCGATCCACTGCACGGACGTCCTCGGTGCCGCCTGGTTGTTCATGAAGCCCGCGATGTCGGCGTAGTACGCATGGTCGCCGCCCGGGAGCTGGTCCAGGCGCTCAGCAACGGCCGTGAACCCGGGGCTGTCGTCGCTTACGCCGCGGTGGAACGCGATGCTCGAGCTCGAGCATCGCCTCAGGACCGACGAGGCCAGCCGCGCGGATCTCGGCGCGGAGGACTTCGGCGCGACCGAGAACATCGTGATCGGCACCTGGTGGCACGGACGAGGGCGGCGATCTCGCGGGGAGGCCGTGGCACGGAGGCCAAGGCCGGTCAGGAGCTGTTCGGCGAAGTTCAGTTCGTCAGCCTGGGAGGTACCGCATTCGCCGGCGACGCGGTGCTGCTCCGCTATCGTTACGCGCGGCCTCGTAGGCCGCGGCGGCGCGGTGCATGGCGCCGTGGGGCCACCAGATGTCGCCGTCGACACGGTGCCCACGCCCGGCCCAGCCGAACGTGGGCACCCCCTCTGGCTGCCTGCTATCGAGCAGCTTTCGAAGACGGCAGTCTCGTGGTCCTGCGCCAGTGGAGTGCGGCTGTCGCTGGCCGGTGACTGGTCCACCCCTTGCGGGCTCGGATCTCTTCGCCACCACGCTCCTGCGGGTTTCGACGCGTGCCCCGGCAGTGACGCCCGGGCGCCCGCAGCTTGAACCCGGCAACGTCCTCATCGTCGGCGTCGCCCCAGGCTCGGCAGGTAGCGTCGAGGACCCCGGCCAGACGGCCACCGCCGAAGGCGTACTTCCGCCGCGTTCCCGCGCCCGTGTTACGTATGCGCACCGATGCGAAGAAGCCGTTGGCCTCCGGCACCCACCAGCCGCCGGACGGTGAGGTCGCTCCGCCGGGTCGGTGTTCGAGTCGGTGCTGACCCAGACCCGCCGTCCGCGCCGACGCCATGGGGCGCCCGGGCTCACCGTGCGAACCGGCCACGTCGCGCCCAGTGGCAGTGATCACGCTCGGCCGGAGCTTGCGAGGGGACAGAGGGCCGGGCCCGGGGTGACAAGCCGGGCCCGGACTTCCGTCAAGGATCAGTGATCTCCGGCCATCGGGTGACGCCGGCCACGGGAACCGCCCCGGGTGTCGGTACGGTCGCGGGCCGCGGACGCGGCGGCGAGAGCCAGGAGCGTGGCGATGGCTCCCGTGATGAGGTTGCTGGTGATGGAGCGGGTGTGAGCGACGTCGCCAGCGACGACCCACGGGGCGACGCAGGTCCAGATGCCGATGGCGGCCGCGGCCCAGGCCATGGAGTGGGTGCGTTCGTACGAGGTGCCGAGGCCGCCGAGGAGCAGCATGTAGGCGAGTCCGGCGATGAGGTTGGTGACGGCCAGCGTGGTGAAGCCGTTGAAGCCCACGATCCAGGGAGACGCGGCCAGGAAGAGGCCGGTGACTACGGCGAGGGCCTCGATCATCTGCGCTCGTGGGGTGGCGGCGGCCCTGTCGTGCCGGGCACGCAGTTCCATCAGGTCGGGGTGTTCTTCGATCGGTGCACGATGAGTTGACGCCATGATGACCTCCGAAAGACGTTCACCTATCGGCTACCCATAAATCCGGCATAAATAGACAAGAGGGATGAATTTTGCATCGCGGAGTGTGGGCGCCCCTCGGGTGGTACGGACGTGAGGGTCCAATCTCTATGCCGGACGGTCCCCAGCGCGGCCCGCACAGCAGTGAGGCGAGGACTGCGACGCCTCCAACGGTTCCACCGGCAGGGTGATCACGGCGTCGGCGTGACCCTAGGCGGCCAGCCGGGCGTCCTGCAGTCGGCCGATCAGGAGCAGGACCGGTGGGCACAGGAAGACGTCGTTCTTGATCTGCCGGCACGCACCCATGCCGCCTACGGGAACCACCTCGCCCTCCAGCGCGCAGGCGTCGATGCGGCACGTGTCCAGCGTCAGCGGGATCGCGGGAAGGGTCGCGCACTCGACGAACGCACCCGGCGGTCGGGAACGGAGCTGCGGCCGATGGCCGGGCGGATCCGCACCCGGGTGTCGACATCGGTGCTGAAGGGGAACCGGGACGCGCGACGTCATGGCCTTGTCGACCACCTCCGTGCCGCCGTCGAAGGCGGTACAGGGCGCTGGGCTGAACGACTTCTTCCTCAGCGGTCTCGTGCACGGCCAGCAGGTGCACCAGGCGCCGGAACGCGTCGGTCCGGGCTTCGCCCTCGGTGGTGCGGACCTCCAGGAAGAGGGTACGGATCTGGCCGTGGCGGCGCATGAGGAGCACGTCTACGGCCTCTCCGGCCCGCCGGGTCGTCGGGTCCACGTGCCCCTCCTCCATCAGCCGGCTCCTCCGCGTGGGGCCGGCCCGAAATGACTTCCGTCAGACCAGTCGATGATCGCCTCGGCCTTACGGTGCTCGATCATCCCGTACAGGTTCGCGTACCGGCACTGAATCGCCCGGATGGAGCCGGATCCCTACCAGGTGACTGCCTTCATCGCCGCCGTGGCCGTCCGGCGCATGCCGCCGGGCCCCGGGGGGTACCCGCCGGGCGCCGCACGATCGGGAGGAGATGAGGGCCATGGTGGTCCACGTCGACCGGGGGCTGAGGCCGCGTGTCCCGGACCCGCCGCACGTCCTGCGCCAGGGGGCGCACGATCAGATCCTGGGCCTGCTCATGCTGGCGGTCGCGGTGCTGCTCCTGCTGATGCCGATGGCCACGCAGGTCGGTCCGAAGGACGCGCAGGTCAACGAGATGCTCGTCGGTCTCGTCGTCGCGTTCACCGCGGGGTGGCGCATCTACCGCGGCGGTAGCCTGCGATCCGATGTCGTCGTGGGCCTCGCGGGCGTCTGGCTCCTCGTCTCGCCGTTCGTCCTCGACGCGCAGAACACCGCCGTGCTCACGGCTGACCGCATGCTCGCCATCGTGGCCGGCAGTGTCCTGATCGTTCTCAGCGTCGCGTCCGTACTGCTGTGGCGACTGGACCACGGACGGACCCGTCAGTCGACGACGCGCGGCACGACGGCCCAGACGACACCCGACGCCGCGACTACCAGGCCGAGCACGGCGGCCACGAGGCGGCGGCGCAGGAAGGCGTAGCGCCGGCTGTACTCCTCGCGGAGTTCGTCCGCGCGGGCGACGGCGGCCCGGAGCATCCGGCGCCGCACGGACAGGTGCTCCTCCGCGAACGCCCGGGCGACCTCCGCCTGCTCGTGGGGCCCCAGCCAGGCGAACCGTCGGGCGAACGCGGCACCGGCCTCGGCGGCGTCGTTCTTGGCCCGCTGGGCCAAGAGGTAGCCCTCCAGCTGTGCGATGCCGGCACTCGCCTCCGCGGCCGGTGAGTGCGGGCGGCCGACATGACACCCGGCTGTCCCGGGAGCCTCGCCGTCGTGCTGGGACCGAAACCCCGCGGAGTCTGCCGACTCCCGGCGCCTCTGCGTGGTCATGCTCCGCCGTCCTGCGGGTTCTGCCTGGCGCCGGGGTCGTCGATGACGTCCCGCTTGTGCGACCCGGAGTAGTCCAGCGCCGCGAGGCTCGGGAAGTTCAGGTCGAAGGCGGGCGACTCGGAGCGGATGCGCGGAAGGGTGAGGAAGTTGTGCCGGGGCGGCGGACAGGAGGTCGCCCATTCCAGGGAGCGGCCGAAGCCCCATGGGTCGTCCACAGTGACCCGCGGGGCGGTCTTGGCCGTCTTCCACACGTTGTAGAAGAACGGCAGGGTGGACATGCCCAGCAGGAACGCACCGATGGACGAGACGGTGTTCAGCGCCGTGAATCCGTCGGCCTGGAGATAGTCGGCGTACCGTCTGGGCATTCCTTCGGCCCCGAGCCAGTGCTGGACGAGGAACGTGCCGTGGAAACCGACGAACAGCGTCCAGAAATGGATCTTGCCGAGCCTTTCGTCGAGCATGGTGCCGGTCATCTTGGGCCACCAGAAGTAGAACCCGGCGAACATCGCGAAAACGACCGTCCCGAAGACCACGTAGTGGAAATGGGCGACGACGAAGTAACTGTCGGTGACGTGGAAGTCCATGGGCGGCGAGGCGAGGATGATCCCGGTCAGACCACCGAACAGGAAAGTGACGAGGAACCCGATGGACCACAGCATCGGGGTCTCGAACGAGAGTGACCCGTTCCACATCGTGCCGATCCAGTTGAAGAACTTCACCCCCGTCGGCACCGCGATCAGGAAAGTCATGAAGGAGAAGAACGGCAGCAGCACCGCGCCAGTGGCGAACATGTGGTGTGCCCACACCGTCACCGACAGGCCGGCGATGGCGATCGTGGCTCCGATGAGCCCCACGTAACCGAAGATCGGCTTACGTGAGAAGACCGGCAGGATCTCCGTGACGATGCCGAAGAAGGGCAGCGCGATGATGTAGACCTCGGGATGGCCGAAGAACCAGAACAGGTGCTGCCACAGCAGGGCTCCACCGTTCTCCGGGTCATAGACGTGCGCGCCGAACTGCCGGTCCGCCTCGAGCGCGAACAGCGCCGCCGCCAGCACGGGGAACGCGAACAGCACGAGCACCGAGGTCAGCAGCACGTTCCAGGTGAAGATCGGCATCCGGAACATCGTCATGCCCGGAGCACGCATGCAGATGATCGTCGTGATGAAGTTGACCGCACCCAGGATCGTCCCGAAACCGCCGAGCGCAAGCCCCATGATCCACATGTCGCCGCCGACATAGGGCGTGCGTTCCCCACCACTGAGCGGCGTGTAGGCGGTCCAGCCGAAGTCCGCGGTGCCCTGGCTGGTGAAGATGCCGCAGAAGACGATCAGGCCGCCGAACAGGAACATCCAGTACGACAGCATGTTCAGCCGCGGGAAGGCCACATCGGGCGAGCCGATCTGCAGCGGCATGATCGCGTTGGCGAAGCCGGCGAACGTGGGAGTGGCGAAAAGCAACAGCATCACCGTGCCGTGAAGGGTGAACGCCTGGTTGTACTGCTCCGCCGAAACGATCTGCAGACCCGGCCGCGCCAGTTCCGCACGGATCAGCAGGGCGAGCATGCCGCCGAGCAGGAAGAAGACGAACGACGTGATCAGATAGAGATGCCCGATCTTCTTGTGATCGGTTGTCGTCAGCCAGTCCACGACGACACTCCCCCAGCCCCTCTTCTTCACCGGCACGAGGGTGGGTGGTTCGGTGGAAACGACCATGTGGACTCCGTGAGGGGCTCAAACAGCTGGGTGGGCGGGGCGACCATAGGCCCCACCGCTCCCCGTAACCGTCCGAACACGAGCAATCGGGAACAGTCTCCTCATCACACCGGCATTGACGTGGGGATCTGCTCTCCCTTCGGCAGCAAGAGACTCCATTCGGCGGGCGTGGGGCATCAGCCGACGTGCGCCCCCACACCCCTACGCCCACGCCCACGCCGTCGCCTCGGACCGAGCCACTCGTTCCCGGGCAGAGTTTCCGGGCAGGTGCGCCGCAACGACCTGACCTCTGTGAACCTCCGCGCCTGTTTCCCCTCCGTGGAGTTACGCACACAGCTGGGCCAGGGCGCGCTGTGCGGTGCCGTGGCGGACGCCAAGGGTTTCGGTGACGCGGGCGGTGGTGATGGCGGGGTCGGCGTCGAGAAGGGACGCGGCGAGCGAGAGGAGCTGGTCGTGGGGATCTGGTCGCCAGCGTTCTTGAGGCGGCCTCCGGCGGCGGGGCGGCTGTCCTGGCGTCCCGGTAGGCGCGGATGAGGCCGCGAAGCCAGTGCTCGACGCCGGCGACGACGACCTTGTTCGGCCAGGGCGGAGGGTTTCTTGTAGGCGCTCCAGCCGGTCAGGGCGACGTCGGGTTCGGCGGCGGCCTCGCTTCGACGAGGAGGTCCTCGTCGCTGGACCCGGCGGACTACGTCTGGCCCGCCATGGTCGCCGAGATCCTTGACGACGACTGGCGGGTGGAGGAGCAGCGGCCACGCGTCGCCGCCGACGGCGGAGCCGGCGCGCCACACCGGCAATCTGGTGATGTGCGCGCGCCGACTGCGCTGAGGGCGGTCATCGGGGCTTTCTGTTCGGCACGTACTCCCCGCACGGACAGGTGCCGCTCGGCGTGAACTCGCCGACAGGGAAGTCGTCTCCCGTGCACCCTCCAGTGCCGTCCCTGTGGTCGTGGCTCTGGTGCTTGCAGGTGCGGCACCACTCCTTCGGCGCTCCGATGAAGAGCATCGGGAGGAGGGATATGAGCAGGAGCCCCGCGAGCACACCGATGATGCTGAGGAATTGCATCAGCGGGCCAACCTCCGATCCATGCGGTTAAGTTGACGGCAGGGCCCATTGTGCGTCCTGCGGGTTGCCGTGGCGTAGTCAAGGAGGCAGACGTGGTGGTCACCGTATTGCTGGCAGTCGTCATCCCGGTCGGTCTGCTGGCGCTGGGCACGGGAGCCTACTTGCTGTGGGTCCGCTTCGGGACGGAGGAGCCGTGGCCGCACGGCGGTGGTGGAGACTCCGGTGACACCTGGGGCGGTGCGTAGACCGGTCGTCGCGTGCTTCCGCGCTCAAGGGCCCTGCACCGACGCACAGTAGCCCGATCAGCTTCTACGCCCTCCCCCATGCCAGTCCGAGGTCGGCGAGTTGCTGGGAGGTGAGCTTCTCCTCCTCGATTTCGTGTTCGAGACCCACACTCACAGCTTCGCGGCAAGGCCGCGCTGGAGCGCCTGCTGCACCTGCTCGGCCCCTTCCCCGCACCGCTCGCCGTCGGGGCCGAAGCTGGAGCGGGAGGGGAGGTGGGCCTGGATGCCCGGGGCTGTCAGCCGCTCCTGCTGCTCGGCCGACAGCTGTCCCCAGGTGCCCGTTCCCGGTGTCGCCATCGCCAGGTGCCCGCGTCGAAGACCTCGAAGACCACACCAGGTGCGAGCTGGGGCAGGACACCGTCGGCGTCGACGAGGTCGGCGAGCACCCGGTAGTACCGCTGCCAGTCCAGTGGCCACGTGCACTCCCAGTCCGGGTCGATCTCCGTCAACTGCTCCGCGCGCGCCGCGTCCCATTGCGGATCCCTACCCAGGCCGTTTCATGGCTCCTTTCCGGCGGAGGTTGGCCATGTACTGTCCGATGGGCACCATCGCCTCGCCTTCGCCCCACACCGCGTCCTGCCGGGGTGCGAGGTGGCCGGTGGCCCGCCGGTAGGAGCGCAGCGCGGCGAGTTTGACTTCTTTTGCCTCTCGCCGGGCTCCCACACCAGGCCCGCCTCCGGAGCGTCGATCAGCTCATCACGGTGGGGATCGAGTTCACCGGCCCGCAGTGCCCTGCGGCGTCGGCGCACCCACTGCCCCAGGGGGAACGCCTTCGTGACACCCGCGTCGGTCCCTACGTCACGCGGACCGGCGTAGAGGCCGGTGATCCCGTTCTCCTCCCGCAGCGCACCAGGGGCTGGTAGCCCTCCAGCGACTCCGGCCGGTACATCCCCGTGCGCAGGGAAGCGGTGATCGTGGCGGAACCGCGCGGGCCGGAGAAGTGGAGCAAGGCCGAGTCGTCCTGCTCCCGGTCCTTGCCGTTACCCGCGCCGCCAGCGCTGCCGCTCAGGCCGTCCTCGTCGCGCCTCACGTGGACCTTGCGGTGTCCGTGGGCGAGGGCTCGGGAGGGCAAGCTGCTTATTCGACCGGGTGCTCGTCATGCGAGCGCAGGCCCTGGAGCACGGCCACGAGCGGCTTGAAGTGGGTGGAGGCGAGCACGTCGGTCGGGCTTAGGCCAGGCGCCAGGAAGACCGGCACGATGATCCTGGCCACCTCGGTGGTGCTGTCGCGGTTGAGCCGGAGGGCGCGGCCGATGCTGTGCACGATTTCGACTTGGGAGCCACGGGTGTCGGCCAAGCACACCGCTTCCGAGAGTCCGAGTTCGGAGCGAGATGGATCGTGTCAGTGGTCGTGCGAATACCCAGTGCGGCCGGCACGGGGTCGTTGTCCAGTGGGCACACCGCGACCAACGACGCGTGGTGGCCTGCCAGGCGCCATGCTGGGCGGTCTGCACGAGCAGGTCCAGCGCCGGAACCGGTCACGGGGGTCCGTCCGCCCGGGAAGCACTCCACAGCGCACGCGGTGGCTATGAGCCCATATCCCAGGCACGCCCTGATAGTCATCGCGTATCGGGGTACAGACTCCGCATGGCACCGAAGATTGAACGCATCCAGATCCTGCGGGCCGTGCGGCAGTTGCACCGCGTCCGCTCCTTCTACGCCGCGGGGGTCCTGCTGTGGGCAGGCTGCTCCGCCTGGGCCGCCTGGCAGGCACCCGGGAGCCGGCAGATGTGGATGTCCCTCCTCCTTCTGACTGTCTTCACCGCTCTCCTCGTCACCGCAAGCTGGTCTCTGCGACGCCTCGCGGCTCCCACGACGAGCCGGCCCGTGCATCACGCCGCCCCGCGCAAGACGACACGCCCCCGGCACGCCGCCGCCTGAGGCATCGTCAGCCCGTCTACGGGCGCCCGCCGAGCGGGTTACGCCACTTTGTAGACGCTGCCCATGCCTGTAGGGGCGGTGGCCGGGTATACGAGCTTCACTTCCCATCGAAAGGAGCCGACACATGCTCGGTATAGCCGCCGCCGTACTGTTCTTCATCGCTTTCTTGATCAACGCTGCGGACATCGTCACCAACGATGTGTTCTCCTCTACAAACGTGATGCTCCTGGGGCTGACGGCTCTGGCTCTGCACTTGGCAGGTATCGGAGCAGGCCGGGCCCATCACTCCACCAGCGGACGTCGGCCCTGGTCCCGTCACTGACCGCTCTATAGCCATCCCGGCCCGCGCCAGCGGGCCGTAGCGCAGCGAACCCGTCGGCTCAGGCTGCAACCCAAGCGAAGCCCGAGCTTTCAGGACGAAGCCACCGGGTGCGCCCGTACTGTGCCTGGCTAAGCCCAATGGGCGCTGCCGTTTGCGGGTGACCGTCGCCGTACACGTGAAGACGAATACGCGGATACCTGGCTCGTCACGAGACCGATTGAGTGGTGACGGCACTGGGTGAGGGTCAGCTCACAGACGCACTCCAGCCGGCTCCAGCCGCGACGAGCAATGCGCCCTGGTGCAGGTCGAGAGTGCAGGCGGCGGTGGGCGTCCCCACTTGGACGAGCGGGCCGGGGCTCTGGAACGCATCCGTACGAAGGCGGAAGGCAGCCGGATCGCGACAGTCGACGGTACGCAGTCGCCAGCGCGCTGAAGAGCTGTCGTCGGTGCGGGGCGGCAGGGCGAGTTGGAGCTGCGCAGTGGACGGGCGCTCCGCCTGGTAATCGATGTGTGCCGCTGTCCAGGCGGCCATGACGAGAACTGCCTGTGAAGGCGTACCGGAGGAGGGTGCGCCGTCGGAGAGGGAGGGAGGCGTTCGCTCAAAAGCCCGTGGTGTCTCGATGATGTCCGGGCGGCCTGCCCGCTCCCTGAGGATGGCCGAGAACCAGCGGGTGATGCCCGGGCTTCCCTGGTCGGCCCAGGTTCGGATCACGTCTCGGAAAGCCGCCTCACGGCGGCGGGTGCCCCGCTGCGCCCCGGCGGTCAGGATCGCTTCGCCGGCTCCGGAGAAGGCTCGGCACAGTCTCGTCACGGGGACGTGATCCGCGCGGGCGGCGTAGCGCACCGAGCGGAGCTCCAGCATGGCGTGGTCAGCGACCAGTTGGAGAAAGGCCGTCAGGCGAGTACCGGCACGCTCTACCCGCAAGTGGCGGACGGACGCCGTCGCCAGATCGTGGTCGGGGAGCAGCTCATCCGTGTTCCGGCGCGTGAGCCGGCATTGCGGTGCCATGACGTGTCCGAGATAGTCGCGGCCTGGTGTGTGCGGCTTGGCCGGCGGGAGGAGCGCTTCGAGGTCGTACCCGGCAATCGCGGCCTGCTCGGTCATCCATCCGCGCCGCTGCTCGCTGAGACCGGCCATCCACTCCAGTACGGTCGTCGCCCGCCGCTCACGTTCACCGGCGTTGGACGTGCTTGCGGCCCAGAACAGTGGAAACAGATGGTTGTCCCACACATCCGACGCCGCGCGAATGGCTTCCCGGTCGAACAGGCGGACGTCTGCCGCGGCTTCCGTCATTCGGTCGAGCGAGCGGTCCAGCAGCGCCGCCAGGACGAGCATGGCCGACGCCGGACGCATGGACGAGCGCGGTGCATCGGCCGGTGGAGGGGAGGTATGGCCACGTCGTGATCGTCGCACATCTTTAAATGCGCTCTTGAAAGAGCGTCAACGGCATGCCGCGGACGTGATGAGCTGCTTGAGCCCGAGCTCATT
Source organism: Streptomyces sp. NPDC034084 (assembly GCF_055575535.1). NCBI lineage: Bacteria > Bacillati > Actinomycetota > Actinomycetes > Kitasatosporales > Streptomycetaceae > Streptomyces > Streptomyces sp. NPDC034084. The sequence goes on along the minus strand of NZ_JBVISK010000003.1, from coordinate 822,076 downwards.
CCCGGCCGTCCCGTCACCTAGGCGTCCCCCGGCCGCGGGCACCGACTTCCCCGGGCCCCGACTGGTCCGTGTGCTGCTGCCGGGTGAGCCTGGAAAGGTGAGCAGTGCGCCGATCACCGCGCACCGTCAAGAGGCGACGGCGGAGCTGCCCGGGGGAACTGTGCGATGGAGTGGGCCTACTGAGCGGCGACGCTGCGCTGGAATTTGCGAACGCCCTGGGCCACGACAAGCAGGGGCACCAGACCCATGGGGTTCTGTCGGACACGAGCCGGGCTTGAACATGATGGCCGATGCTCTTCGGCGCCCCGAGCGGCGCGTCGCCCTCCGAAAGCGACAATTCAGTGCATAAGCTTCGGACTCGGCAGGTTCCTCAACGCGACTCATGTCGAGTCCGATGACTGGAGATATTGTGCGCAACCTTCGCAAGGCCGCTGTCGTGGCTGCCATTGTCGGGAGTGTCGGCATGCTCGGGGCGGGCGTGGCTTCCGCCGACACCGAGTCCTCCTACGGGAGCGGCAACGGCGCCGACCCGGCGCTGTGTCACCAGGAGATCCACCAGGGGACGGTGCAGAACGGTCTCATCAACATCGATAACCTGGGGCTGGGTCTTCTCGGCAACGGGTCGACGCCTGCAAGCGCAAACCAGCAGATCTGCGCCAACGGTCCCGTCCTGGCCGAGGCCGAAGCCGACTCTGGATCCAACGAGAACGGCCTCCTGCTCGACCTTCTGTAGGCGCAGTGCCCGAACCCTCCAGTCGGCGGGACGGGCGTCTGCTAGTGGGCCCCTCGGGCGCCGCACCGGATTCGGTGCGGCGCCCGAGGCATGGGGGGCGTGACCGGTCGGCTGCAGCGGTCGACCAGCCCCGCCTCGCCCTCGGTGCGCATCGTCTATTGCGGATATGCGATGGGCGGATGCGTCGGGCGGTCAGACGGAATGAAAGCGGTCGCTGCGAGCCGGGTTCAAAGCAGCCCGGTCAAGCGTTGAGGCTGTCCGGCTGTCACGCATCGTTCAGTGGAGGCCATCACCCGACGCGCTGGGCCGTCTCCCCGGCCTGGGCGGGTACGGCGGGCAGGGGGACGGTGCAGGAGGCGCATCGTCGGGCTTGGGCGGGGACGGGGCTGAGGCATTCGGGGCAGTCACGTTTGGGGGCCTGGACGTCGTGGTGGGGGGCGAGGCGCTCGTGCAGCTTGTTCATCGGGAGTACGACGAGGAAGTACAGGGCGCAGGCGAGGAGGAGGAAACTGATCGCCGCGTTGATGAAGGTTCCGTAGGGGAACTGGGTGGCGCCTAGTGTGAAGGTCTTGCGGCTCATATCGCCGGCGGCGCCGGTGGCCAGCCCCACGAGCGGGGTCAGAAAGGCGCCGACGAAACCGTTGACGACGGCGGTGAACGCCGCTCCGATGACGATGCCGACCGCCAGGTCGACCACATTGCCGCGCAGGATGAAGTTGCGGAAGCCCTTCACCTTCTCACTCCTTGAGAGCCCTTGACGTCGACGGACAGTACCGAGGGCGTGGTCAGCTCGCCCCTTCGTCCAGATGCCCTGCCACGCCTCCCCCATGCTGGTACGCCGTGAACTCGGGGGCATAGGGCAGCACGGATGCTGCAAGATGCCGCACGTCGCACCCAGCTGCTTTCCCGCCGACATCGGATACAGGCTGGGAAAGGTCCGCAGGAGTACCACGCGCGACCACTGCCTGCGGTGCCGGGGACCGGGGCGGCCGAGCCATCCTTGTTCTCTGACTTGGCGGGTAGGAGGAGACGCGACTGTCAGCGACGCCGAAAGGGGCGGTTGTGGGTGGAGCGTTGGTTGCGGGCGCGTGGGGGCTGTTCGCGGGTGCGGCTCTGCTGGTAGGAGCGGCCGTCGGCTCGCTTGTGCGGGTTCCGCCCCGGCTGATCGCACTTGTCATGGCCTTCGGCAGCGGCGTGCTGATGGCCGCGGTTTCGTTCGAGCTGATCGCTGAGGCATACGAGCGCGCCGGCATGGCGCCTGTGATGGCCGGGGCGGTCGGTGGTGCGGCTGTGTACTCCGGGGCCAACGCCCTGCTGGCGAGGCGTGGTGCTCAGCACCGTAAGCGCTCCGGGGAGCAGCAGCCGTCCGAGGCCGAGGCGCCTGGCTCCGGCAACGCCATAGCGCTGGGGGCATTGCTGGACGGCGTCCCGGAGTCCGTCGTCATCGGCACCAGTCTGCTGGGAGGAGGGCAGCTGGGGGTGGCGACGGTGGGGGCGGTGTTCATCAGCAACCTCCCCGAGGGACTCGCGAGTGCCGCCGGGATGCGCGCCGCCGGGCGCAGTCGCAGGTACGTCTTCGCCTTGTGGGGAAGCATTGCCGTCATCAGCGGCCTGGCTGCGCTGGCCGGGTACAGCCTGCTGGGCGGGGCGTCCGAAGCGGTCATGGCGACGATCACGGCCGTCGCGGGCGGGGCGATCCTGGCGATGATCGCAGACACGATGATCCCGGAGGCGTACAGCAAAGTGCATCTGCTGACGGGTCTGGTCACGGTGGTCGGATTTCTGTCGGCGTTCGCCATGGCCCAGCTATAGATCTCTGGGCGAAACATGAGTGCAGACCGCGCGACTCGCCGAGACCGGTCTCATCGGCGCGCTCGTCGAGATGGACATCCTGGCGGTTCACCTTCGGAGACGATCCATCGCGGTGAGCGTCGAACCAGCGGTATAACCCCGTCTAAGGGCTGTCCCGTAACTGTGCTGCGTGACCCGTCTCAACGAACTTTGACGAGTCTCAACGAAGCTTGACCGGCTTGGGCCAGCCCTCGGGTCCAGCTGGCGGAGTCGACTGTCCCGTCTCATCAAACCGCGGCTTGTCGCACTGATCTTAGCGTTGAGCCTGCGGTACGAGGGGAGGGACAGGTTTGAGTGAGACGGTGTCCCGCTTTGGGGTGGCTCTTGTCTCGGTTCAGGTGGCTTGTCTCAATCCAGTGGACATCGTCCTGGTGTGGATGATCAGGGGGAGCCGCTGAGCGGCAAGAACAGCACTGCCGGTTTCGAGGTGGCCTGGGTCCGGATGGTGTCGACGTACGCAGGCCAGCTTCCGCTGCATGAGATGGTCGTCGCTACGACCGGGAAGGGGCGGTGATCTCACTCCCCGCCTGTCAGCGTCGATCGTCATCATGGGAGACATGACCAACCCGAACCTGACCACCGGCAGTATCTGGCGGCTCCACCACTGCGACCGGGAGATTGCCCGGCTGGCGGTGACCGGCGCCGATTGGCCCTGGATGCACGCCGACGTCGAGGCGCTTCCCGGTTTTGACGAGTTCCGTCCCCTCTTCAGCGAGCAGGAGCAAGCTGTTGACGAAGAGGACTGGGAGCAGATCGACGAGTGCTACTTCCGAATCCGCAGTGCGCTCACCCTGACGTTTCCCGACGGCGGCCCGGTCGCCGAGTTCATGCTGCACATCCACGACGACGGCACCGCCGGCTGGCGCTGGTACGACGAGCCCTTCGACGCGGTGAACCCGTGACGACCTGGGTTCGCTGCTTCTGGGACGAGGAAGACGTCTGGTTCTACTTCGAGCTGGACGCCGATGGCTATGTGATCCGGCAAGTCGAGTTGCAGGAGCCCGGAAGCAAGGCTCTGGCCGCTGCCTCGCTGGCCGAGTGGCAAGAAGCCCAGAGAGACGGTCGGTCCGTTGAATACGAGAGCGTCTACGGTCTGACCGCTGAACCGTCCATCTCCGAGTGGGAAGGGCACGACCCGCAGTCGTTGTCGGTCGATGAGTTCGAGATCGTTTGGTCGACCGCCCGCGGTGAGCTTCAGGATCGTCAGCGGCGCCCCTCTTCCTGACCACGGCCACCGCTGCGGCTTCCGGCCAGGAAACTGCCCTCTTCAATGCGAAACCGGCCGTCAAGCGTCTCGCCAACCTGACAAGGTCCTGCTCAGGCGGCATCACCTTCGCCATGATCCATGAGGCGCACCAACCGCACCGCCCACGCGCCTTCGCGACGCCTCATCACTGCCCCCAGCAAGTCGCGGTTGAACCTGTCACCCCGCAGGTCAACGGCCTCGCCCCTGCAAGATCTAATGAGACGGGACATCGACGGTGTCAGGCCGGCTCGTCGTCGGCAGGGGCCCACTCTTCGCGGTATCCCGGGCGATCGGAGTAGGCCGTTGCTGCAAGGACCCGCAGCGACCAGTCGACGCTGTCGCTGTCGTGGTCATGGGTGCCGGCGTGTTCCGGGTCGCGCCAGGCGGCGAGCAAGTCACGGCGCATGGCGATGGTGCGGGCCGGTGAGTAGAGCGCGGCAAGCGGGTTGTCGGGGGACAGCCCTTCGGGAAGCCATGACATGGGTGGCTGGTCTGCGGCTTCCACTTCGTCGGCGTCGATCTGCTCGTGCAGCCAGGTGATCAGTTCGGCAGTCATGCCCTGCATGATCTCCCATGCCGATCGCGCTCGACGAGGGCGCCCTAACCGGCCTGGGATGATCTTGGTGTGGCTGGTGTGATCACGGCGTCGGAGCCGTCCTGGATAACCCCGTTCACTGGGCTCAGCCCCCGTGCCTTTGGGAAGCTGGTGACGGTGCTGCGGCGCCAGGGTGCGGACGCGGTCCGCAAAGGCCGGCCGTGGAGCCTCCCTCTGGAGAACCGGGCCCTGCTGGTCGCGGCCTACTGGCGCACGAACCTCACCATGCGGCAGCTCGCCCCGCTGTTCGGAATCTCGAAGTCTGCGGCAGACCGGATCATCGACCACCTCGGGCCGATGCTCGCGTTCCAACCCCGCAAGCGGTTCGCGAAGGACACCGTGCTCATCGTGGACGGCACCCTGGTCCCCACCCGGGACCACACCATTGCCGCGCAGTCGAAGAACTACAGGTACTCCACCAACCACCAGGTCGTCATCGACGCCGACACCCGACTGGTCGTCGTGGTCGGCCGGCCGCTTGCCGGGAACCGCAACGACTGCAAGGCATGGGAGGAATCCGGTGCCAAAGCCGCCGTCGGCAGAACCATGACGATCGCCGACGGCGGCTACCCAGGCACCGGACTTGTCATGCCCCACCGCCGCCGCCAAGGCGAAGAACTGCCCGAGTGGAAGCAGGCGCACAACAAGTCTCACAAGCAGGTCCGCGCCCGCGTGGAGCACGTCCTCGCCCGCATGAAGACCTGGAAGATCCTCCGCGACTGCCGCCTCAAAGGCGACGGCGTCCACCACGCCATGCTTGGCATCGCCCGCATGCACAACCTCGCACTCGCCGGATAAGGCAGCGGACACAGCGGCAACCCTGCCTGAGGCGACCAGAAGATCATTTACGGGACAACCCTTAGGACAGCGCCCGTAACGACTTGACACCGATGTGAGAAGTCTTTCCACGCGGCGGTAGCCGAGGGAAGAGGTCTGCTTCGAGGTCCGAGGGATGGCGGCCTCGGGGCGAGGCGGTCACAGCCGCCTGTATGCGCTGCCTTGTGAAAAGAGCCGTGCTACGCGGTGGAACTCAACGGTGTGCTGCGGGTACGGCCTGGTGTGACTCGTGCAACGTGTTGTTGCGCGGGGCGCCTTGCACCGCCGCTCTGCACCCCTTTCTACAACCGCGCGCTGCCCGGTCTCCGCCAGGGCCACAGTGGGCCGGGCCCCGGGACGTGTGGCCCGGGGGCCCGGCACTTTCCTGTGATCAGGCGAGGGGTGGGTTTGGGCTGAGAAATCGGGGGCAGACGACGGCCGGTCGAATGTAAGGGGCGGGTTGATGGAACAGATGATGAGCACCGAGCGCAGGCGGCTGCTGCGTGGGGACGTCTTCTCCGTGTCAGGGGCGTTTGAGGGCAGCGAGGACATCGCCGTTGCCCGTGACCTGGCCCGGAGTTTCCTCATTGACGTGCAGGCCGTGTACGGCCTGCCGGTGTCCGAGCGCGTCATGGTCACGGTGCAGCTCGTGGTGAGTGAGCTGGTGACCAACGCCCGCAAGTACGCCCCCGGTCCGTGCCTGCTGACTCTGGAGGTCAACGGGGGCGGCGCCGTCGAGGTAAGCGTGTGGGACAGCAATCCCACACCGCCGGCGATCCTGGCACCCGATCCCACCCGGATCGGTCAGCACGGGCTGGAGATCGTCGTGGCCGTCTGCCAGAGCTTCGCGGTCCACCGTGAGCCTGTGGGCAAACGGATCACCACGGTCATCGGACTGGCCGACATCGCTCGGATGCTGACTCCTGCTCCGGTTTAGTGTCGGCCCGTCCCGAGGGAACGGGGGATGGATCCGTCCTTCGCGACGATCGCCCCTGTGTCATCTCGACGAACCACCACGTACCCGCCACCACGCACCCCAGCAGCAGTCCGTTCAGGATGGCCCGCTGCCAAGTGGCGTGCTCCGCCCAGCGCCCCGTGGCTGTCAGCGCCCCCCAGCTGACCAGCAGGACGCATGCAACCCTTACACGTCGGTGTTTGAACATGACAGTCCGGCTACCCGAAGCGGCAGCGCTCACACGCTCCCATGTCGCAGGAGGCCGGGCGCCCCGTCGGCCGTCATAGAAGGGCTATGTCAACCGGATCAAGGTGCTCAAACGGCTGGTGTTCGGCCGAGCCGGATTCCTCCTCCGGAAGCGAGTACTGGTCTACAGGTGACCGATGCGTCAGGACGGCTGTCCACTGGCTCGTACCCGTCATCGACTCGGCGAGGAGCCACGCCGAGAGCCACGCTCTCCATGGCGTGACGCATGAGTCCGCAGCTCGCAACCCAGCCCTCGACGAGATGGATCACGCCCACTTGATCGATGCCCGGGGAGAACCGGCCGTGGTCCAGCTCGCCGAGCGGGGGAAGATGGCACCCGATCGCTTCACCCCACTCCGTGAATCGGTCACCCTCGCCCCAGGCCAGCTCGGGTCCGGCTCGAAGAGCGTGCGTGCACAGCTGTTCCCTGGTCGCCGACGTGCACCTCATTCACCTCTGGCGACCAGCCACTCATCTGGGGTCCGACCCCTCAGCTGTGGGTGAGCAGTGATCACCTCAGCGGCCGACGTCACTGAACAGTGTGTGACCGCTTCACGGAAAGCGAGCCAGACCCAAACCAGGTCGACATCTCCTCAGCCGTCGGTCACCAACTGCCGCCGGAAGTCATCGACAAACGCGGTTGCTTGAAGTCAACGAAGTCACCAGGGCGTAGTGCCACTCGCCGTAATGCCCGGCTTGCAGGTCGGTCGCACGCACCAGGTGAAGTCGTTCAGCATGTGGGCGTCATACTCCAGATCGGCGAGACGCCGATGCTCCTCCACCATGAACGAAGTGGCCACGGCGCAGCTTTTGCGCACCAACCCCCATGGTGTCTCCCCCTTCGCGCCGTCGTTCGCGGCTCTCATCCTCTGTCCGGCGGGCCGCTGTACGGCCGGACGGCAAACTTCCATCCCTGAACCGGCCAGGGTATCGGCGGCCGCCGAGCAGGCCTCGGTTCCTCTTCGTCTTCGCTTCGGCCATCTCCCCCGCGGTAACCTCTTCCGCATGGCGCTGCCCGACGCCGACGGCTTTCGCACGGCAGGTTCCCGTACACACGGCCCACAGAGGCCCTCCCCCTCGCTGGGCCACGAAGGCTGGGAGATCGACTGCCGGCGATCGTCGTGAACTTGGCCGCGCAGTCCGCGCACACCAGCCGCAGGATGATCCCGCCCCAGTGACTCCTCACCGCTGTGCCAGTCTGTGAGACGCAGCGTCTCGCTACGCTCCGTGCCTGCTCCCCGAGATCTGGGCCAGAACCGTCTAGGAAAATCGTTTGTCGACTGGTTCCAGAGTCAGTTGGTGACATCCGGTTCTCACAGGGCCGCGAGAAAAAGGAAGGCGGAAGCCAACTGACCGTTGACAGGATGTCCGCGCTGAACACCCGAGGGGAAGGACCCACGACCGTGGCTCGTGCCATCACTCTGATCCGCTCCACCGCCCTGTCCGACGTCGCCGAGTACGCCTACGCTGCCACGGCCCCCGCCGAGTCACGCCTGATCTTCCTTGCGGGGGCGTGCCCGCTGAACGATGACGGCTCCACAGCGGCGATCGGGGACTACGCGGGCCAAGCGGCGAAAGCCATCGAGAACATGCAGGCCGCCCTCGCTGCCTCAGGCGCGTCACTCCAGGACGTCATCAGCACACGGGTTCTCGTCGCATCGGCCCGGCGGGAGGACCTGGTGGCCGCCTGGCAGGTGGTCCGGGACTCGTTCGCCGACCATGACGTCCCCAGCACCTTGATGGGCGTCACCATGCTCGGCTACAAGGACCAACTCGTCGAGATCGAGGCCGTCGCCGCCGTGCTCGATTGAGACAGTACGAAACCGCGTTCGTCAGCCACGGCCCATCCGTACCGCACGTCCGGGTGATTGTTCCCCTCACCCACACCTTTTGGGCACCGGGGCAGAAGGGGACCGGAAGAGTTGCCCCGTGATCACCAACTCGCTTTCCACCCCCGACCCCGTCGACGAGTCCGAGCCCGCCCGCCGGCCTTCCCGCCGTACCGTCATCGCCGGTGCGGCTGCTGGAGCCGGCTCACTCACGGTCACCGCGTCCGGCGCCGGAGCGTCACAGGCACCCGCCCGACCGGCTTCCCTTTCCGACTGGGACACCTGCCTGACCGTCGCCCGGGCCATCCTGGTGCGGGACGACGACGACCAGCCCCTCGTGCCGCGTTACGCCGACATCCTCCTGAGGACCGGTCTGCCCCGCCCGCGTGGGACAGCGGGCCGCCCCGGCCGCAGGGTGCTGATCGTGGGTGCCGGACCCGCCGGGCTCATCGCCGCCCACCTGCTGCGGCAGGCCGGGCACCGGGTCACCGTCATCGAAGCCAACGGCAACCGCGTGGGCGGCCGGATCAAGACCTTCCGCACCGGAGGCCACGAGAAGGCCCCCGCGCCCTTCGCCGATCCGAACCAGTACGCCGAGGCCGGCGCCATGCGCATCCCCGGCAGCCACCCGCTCGTCACCGGCCTGATGGACAGCCTCGGCCTCGAGCGCCGTCCCTTCCACCTCGTCGATGTCGACGCGGCCGGCCGCCCCGCGTACCGCACGTGGATCCTCGTCAACGGCGTCCGCGTCCGCCGCGCCGACTACGCCCGCAGTCCGCAGGCCGTCAACCGCTCCTTCGGCGTCCCGGCGGCCTACGAGTCCGTACCCGCCGCGCAGATCGTGCGCAACGCCTTCGCCCCCGTGCGCAAGGAGATCGAGGGCAAGGAGGGCAGAGGACTCGTCGAGGGCTGGGCCCGAGTCATCCAGCGTTACGGACACATGTCCATGTACCGGTACCTGACGGAGGAGGCGGGGCTCGACGAGCGGACCATCGACCTGATCGGCACCGTCGAGAACCTCACCTCCCGTCTCCACCTCGCCTTCGTGCACAGCTTCATCGGGGCTTCGCTCATCAGTCCCGACACCGCCTTCTTCGAGCTGCCCGGCGGTACCGCCACTCTGGTCGACGCACTTTACGACCGGGTCAAGGACCTCGTGCGGCTGGACCGCCGCGCCACACGGATCACGCACGGCGACGGCAGGGTCACCATCGACACCGTCTCCGAGGGCCGCGGCCCCGGTCCCGTACAGCGCGAGACGTTCACGGGGGACGCCGCGATCATCACCGTCCCCTTCTCCGGACTGCGTCACATCCCGGTCCTCCCCGCCCTTTCCTACGGCAAGCGGCGCGCAGTCACCGAACTCCACTACGACGCCGCCACCAAGGTGCTGCTGGAGTTCAGCCGCCGCTGGTGGGAGTTCGACGAAGCCGACTGGCAGCGGGAACTGGAGGCGGTACGACCGGGCCTGTACCGGAAGTACCAGCTCGGACAGACTCCTGCGGACGGCAGTCTGCTCGGCGCGCACCCCTCCGTTCCTCGGGGGCACATCTCCGCCTCCCAGCGTGTCCACTATGCCGCCTCGCGCCTGGTCTCCCGCGACCAGCCCGAGGCAGCCGGGGTCATCGGCGGCGGCTCGGCCACCGACAACCCCAACCGCTTCATGTTCCAGCCCTCCCACCCTGTCGAGGGCAGCCCGGGCGGGGTCCTCCTCGCCTCCTACAGCTGGTCCGACGACGCCCTGAAGTGGGACTCGTTCGACGACGAGGAGCGTTACCCCCGCGCCCTCGCCGGGGTCCAGGACGTGTTCGGACAGCGGATCGAGGTCTTCTACACCGGCGTCGGACGCACCCAGTCCTGGATGCGCGACCCATACGCCTACGGTGAAGCCTCCGTGCTGCTGCCCGGCCAGCACACCGAGCTCTTCCCTCATGTCCGCGAGGCCGAGGGGAACCTGCACTTCGGTGGGTGCCACACCTCCGTCAAGCCCGCGTGGATCGAAGGAGCCGTCGAATCCGCGGTGCGCACCGCGCTGGAGGTGCACTCGGCATGATGAGCGGCCGTGAAACCGGGCAGGCCGTGCCCGGTTTCACGGCGTACGGACCGCACCGGCCTGCCCCGGTCAGCTCTCGGCGAGCACGATCAGCCAGTCGCCCGCGGCGAACCGGACGGGGTGCCTCTTGTCGGGGTTGACCCTCATGCCGTAGTCGGGGCCCGTACCGGCCGACGCGCGCTGCCGGTATCCGACTGCGCATTCCCCGCGTCGGCGCGCCGATTCGACGGCGGTGGCGAAGGTGACCTCCCGGTCGAGCCGAACGTAGTCCCCGGCTGGCTTCAGGTGGAACTCGTTCCCCTCGGCGGTGAACAGCTCCTCGAAGACCGCGGCGAGGTAGTCGCTCTCCGAGATCTGCGTCATGAGGAGACTGATCAGCCTGCCGCTCACGATGAAGTCGGCGCCGGCCCGGGCGGGCGCGAGCAGCCGGTTGCCGTCGTCGGAGATCTCCGTGGTGAGGGCGAGTTCCCGGGATGCGGCGTCCCCGATCGCCCGCAGGTGCAGCAGCGTGACCAGCGTGCGGTCATCCGTCTCCGATTCCGTCTCCGGGACCTTCCGTGGGTGCGCGGGCAGGCCGGTGTCACCGATGACGATCACGCCGTCGTAGGACGGCACGTCCAGTTCGGCCAGTGCCCGTGGATCGGTGATGTCCCCGCTGCGGAAGGTGACTTCGAGGTGGTCTCTCGCCGGAGCGCCGCGGAGGGCATCGCGCATGGTGGCGTCGTCGCCCCGGGCCACGACGTCCAGGACGGTTCCGGAGTTCACGTACTGGTCGAGCTGTTCCACGATGAGGGGTGCCCGCCGGTTCCATCCGAGCAGGAGCAGACGTTCGGCGACGGGCCTCCCGGGGGCGGCGGTGACGATGGCGTCCTCGTCCACGTAGGAGGACGCGTCGCCCGGTACGGCCGTGTCGTCGTCCTGGGTGATGACGATGATCCGGTCGTCCGCGTCGATCTTGGAGCCGGGTGCGGGGTTGAGGACGACGGTGCCGCCCGCCCGCTGCAGGCCCACCACGGACGACGTGGCGAACGACAGTAAAGCCTCTCCGAAGGTGCGTCCGGTCATGCTCCCGGCGGGAGTGGTGTAGAACTCGTCGCCCTCGAAGTCCAGGAGTTCCTGGTACAGGAGTGAAAGGCCCGGCTGGAGCGCGGTCTGGACGAGAAGCCTGGCGACGATGTGGTCGACGCACAGGACGTGGCCGCGCGGACCGGCGGCCAGTTGGGCGGTGAGCTGGTTGCGGGCGTCGCGGACGGCGGCGACCACCACCGTCTTCCCGTCGGTGGAAACGGCTGTGCCGAGGGCGAGCAGCGTCTTCACCACGTGGGCGTCGCCGGTTTCGCCGTCGGGCGGCAGGACGAGCACGGACTTGGCGGTCTGCGGACTGACCCTGGACAGGACCGGGGGATCGGTGGTGCGGCCGGTGCGGCAGATGACCCGGGTCGTACCGAGGCCCTTGACGCGGGTGGCGATCCCCTCTTCCATCTCCACCTTGTCCTTGGGGGCGAGGACGGCGACGGCCGCTCGTCGCTGGTTGGCGTTGGCGCAGGCCAGCTCTCTGATGACGGGGAAGATCTGGTCGGACCAGCCCAGGACGACGGTGTGCCCGGTCTCCAGGACGGTGGAGTGGCCGAGGCGGAGCGACCTGATGCGTCGGTCGATGCCCGTGGTGATCAGGCTGACCAGCGTCGACACGAACAGCAGGGCCACCAGGGCGAGCGACACGGACGCCAGCACGTAGACGGGAGAGCCGACCGCGCCACCGATCTTGAGCGTCTGGCCGACGCTGATCCACACCGCCTGGAGCCGACCGGACAGGGTGGTCGGAGCCTTCCGGTCGGCCCAGACCAGCACCATGCTCGCCGGGATCACCACGGCCAGACAGGCCGACGCCAGCCACCCGATGAGCACGGTGGTCCCTCCCGCCACCAGATTGTCGAACCGGTACCGAAGGCGCTGGTGGAGGGTAGTGCGCTGCTGCGCCACGCGAACTCCTGGGTATGAGACGTGCCGATCAGGCGGCCGCCGACCGCCCGACGCCCACCCTAGGGATCCCATGTATGCCTCCGACCCGAAGCCGGCTTCCCTCACTCAGAGGTATGAACCGGAGGCGAGCACCCACGGAACGTCCGGACGGGGCGGGCCGCGCCACAGAGACGGTCACCGTGACGGGCGGCGATCGGGCACCGTGTTCGCCTGCGCCCCTACCGGATCCAGCCGTCGGTCCAAGGCCGAGGCCGTGTGTCCGCTGCCTCGGCCTGAACAGTGGGGCGGAACCGATGACTTTCGCATTTGGTGAGGCGGTCGGGGCCGGTCGGAACGGGGAAAGGGCTCGAGCGCGAGAACGAACGTTTCCAGATGAGTCCGGAGCGGGGCGAAGGCCCAGAGGTAGCCGGTGTGGTCGAGCCGGTCGTTCTTCACCCAGCGTCTGGTGATGGCGGACTTCTTGCCGGAGGCACGGGTGACGGGCAAGGAGCCGGCGTAAGCCTTCAGGCCGCGGTCGTCGGCGAAAGGGGTCGGCCTTCGCCTATCTCGGCCAGGTGGCGGGCGGCGAGCTGGATGCCGAAGCGGGAAAGCTCGGCAGGATCTCCGGGCCCGGGTGCTGGGAGAAGGTTTCCTCGACCGCTTCCGCGAGCTGGTCGGCGGCGGTGCAGGCGGCCTCCACTTGGATGAGGAGGGCGGGCCTCTGCTTGCCGAGCGCGTCCTCGACCAATGGGAGCTGGTGGGCGCATGCGTCTCGGCCGACCGGCTGCGCAGCCACGGTGAAAAGCGAGAGGGGAGACCACCGACCCGCAGCCGTCTCCCCCGCCCCTTCACCGGGTGGCCGGCCAGGCGCTGAGGCTCATCCGCATCCGCGGAGCGGGGGCGGGCGCTGCCCCCGGCCGACCCGAGGCCGCAGCCGGATGGACGCCGGTGGGCTGCGGTACTTGAGTTCTACAGGGGGCCGGCGCCGCCGGTGTGGCCGTAATACGAAGCCACCTGGTCGCGGTAGGCGACCTCGTCGAGGTGCTTCTCGCGGTGGAATTCGGGGGAGTTCTCGATCTGTTCCTTGGTGAGGTCCAGGTAGATCTTCTTGTCCTCCGCGTCGATGCGCGAGATCGTGTTCGCGGGCAGAAGGACCTCCTTACCGAAGATCCACACGCCGGTGTCGACCACGAGGTAGGCGTCGTCCACCTCTTCGGAATGCTTGTCGACCTTGCCGATGCTCCCGTCGACCGCCTCCACCTTGTAGCCGGTGAGGTCCGTGCCGACGGCGTAGTTGAACGACGGCCGGTAATTCCACACGTTCTCAGTCACGTACGAACAACTCCTGATCCGTGAATCGGTAGCGGTCTGGCCGGTCCGGGCGCGGTCTCTCGGCCTCAGTCCCGCTCGGGGCCCTCTCTATGACCGCTCTTTCTTCGTATCAACCTCTGGTGTTCGCGTGCCCCGATCCGCTCCCCTTACGCCTGGGGCTCTGCGCATGGGCGAAGGTCCCGTCGCCGGGTCCGGAGCGGAACGTACCGGATGCCGAGGTCTTCTCCCCTCAGCAGGAGTAGCCCGCTCGGAGGCAGCAGGCGCCGGCTTCAGGGGAGAGTGCCCGTGTCCGCCCCAGATGATCCGGCCGATCCTGGGTAAGCGTCTGAAAGACATCCAAGATCAGCGATGCTCCGCCCGGAAGGAAGAACCGCGTGACCCAGACCCCGACGCAGCGCAAGACCCGCACAGTAGGAGTGGAGGAGGAGCTGCTGCTCGTCAGCGCCCGGACCGGCGAGCCGCTCGCCCTGTCCTCCGCCGTCCTTGCCGCGGCCGCCGGGGGTGAGGCGGGGGATGTCTTCGAGAAGGAGCTGCATCAGGAGCAGCTGGAGTTCGCCACCCGCCCCCTCAGCGACATGGGCGCCCTCCGCGAGGAGATCGTCCGGTGGCGCGGCGAGGCCGGGCGCCACGCCGAAGGGGTCGGCGCCCAGGTCGCCGCCCTGGCGACCTCGCCGCTGGCCGTGCAACCCTCCCGGAACCTCGGGCGGCGGTACCGCTGGATGGCCGACCAGTTCGCCCTGACGGCGGAGGAGCAGCTCACCGGCGGATGCCACGTGCACGTCTCCGTCGAGTCGGACGAGGAGGGCGTCGCGGTCCTCGACCGGATCCGTACGTGGCTGCCGCTCCTGACCGCGATCAGCGCCAATTCGCCCTACTGGCAGGGGAAGGACACGGGATACGCCAGCTACCGCAGCCGGGTCTGGTACCGCCTCCCTTCCGCAGGCCCGTACGAGCCGTTCGGCAACGCCGCCGGCTACCACGCGCGCGTGCGCGACATGCTGAGCACCGGGGTCCTGCGCGACCAAGGCATGATCTATTTCGATGCCCGTCTCTCCCACAACTTCCCCACTGTCGAGATCCGCGTCGCCGACGTCTGTCTCGAACCCGACACCACGGTGCTGGTGGCCACCCTCGCCCGGGCCCTGGTCGAGACCGAGGCGCGGGCGTGGCGGTCGGGAGAGCCCGTGCCCCGGGTTCCGGTCGAAGTGCTTCGGCTCGCAGCCTGGCAGGCCGCCCGCTCCGGACCGGAGGGTCCGCTGCTCGACCCTCGGACGCTGCGGCCGATCCCGCCGGAGGCGGCCTTCGACGCCTTCATCGCCCACACCGAGGAGGCCCTGCGGGAGACCGGTGACCTCGACCGGGCGCGCGCCTCCCTCAAGAACCTCCTGGTGCGCGGCGGAGGAGCCCGACGCCAGCGCGACCTCCTCGAAAGCGGGATGGAACTCGGTGAGGTCGTACGGGCCTGCGCCAGGATCACCACGGAGGACGGCACTCCGCAGGGGTAGCTGTCGAATACGGCCCCATCCTCTCCCTTAGGGGGGCGGCGTCTTGGCCGTGGACACCGAAAGCTCACCGATGAGGTTTCGGTGGTGTGTGCCGGCGCTCGGCCTGCCGGAGTGGGCGGAACGTGCGAAGCCCGCCAGGAGTCAGCGGAAGCGGCTTCGTCACACCGCCCGGAGGGTGGTCCCGCCCTCCTCGTCTGGGGGAGACATCTCGGCACAGCTGGAGGAGGGGCCGCCTCCCGCGTCAAGCAGGGCCGGCTGCTGTACGTCACGATGGCGCATGGCGCATGGCGACAAAGTATCCAGTGCGATCGCACAAGATCCAGGCCGTTACAAGATCAGCGACAGAGCCCGTTCACGACTCCGGTGTCGTGGAGGACCACAATCAGCACGCGCTGGGGCTGCCTTCCGGTATCTAAGGAGTGCTGCCGGGTGGTGCCCGGATCGAGGCGGCTCTGCACACCGTGATGAGCGCGCGGCAGGCGGTGCATGGGCGGGAGCTGCCCGGTGTGCCGATCCTGGGGGCGCCGGCACCACGTCGGCAGGATGCCGGCCGGCTGGTGAGAGTGTCGGTGATTCGTAGGCGATCTGTCGGTGACCGCTGGAACCGTGGCGGTCGAGTTACCCAAGGACACCAATGCAGCCGCCTTCAACAGGAAGAGAACCCCGTCGCCATGTCGTCCACCCCGCCCTGGAATATCCAACGACTGCCGAGGGCCGACGGCCGCGTCTTCCTGGTCACCGGCGGTAATGCCGGCATCGGGTACTTCGTCGCCGAGCAGTTGTCGGCAACCGGCGCCACCGTCGTACTCGGCAGTCGAAGTCCCGCAAAGGCCGAGATCGCCATGGCCTCGATCCGCGCAGGTGTCCCCGGTGCACGGGTGCGGGCCGTGCGGCTGGACCTCGCTGATCTCTCGTCGCTCGAGACAGTGGCGGAATCGCTGGAGGTGGGGCGCCTTGACGCGGTAGTCCACAACGCCGGTGTCGCGCTTGACGACCCGCCACGCAGGGAGACCCGGGACGGTCACGAGCTCATGTTCGGCACGAACCACCTTGGACACTTCGCCTTGACCCGGTGGCTGATGCCACTGCTGTCGGCTGCGCCGGCGGCCCGTGTGGTGACCATGGGAAGCTTCGCGGCGAAGTCCGAGCGGCTCGACCTGGACGACCTGCAGTCCCGGAAGGACTACCGGCCCAAGCGAACCTACGGACGCTCCAAGTTGGCTCAGATGTACTTCGGCGTCGAACTCGATCGCCGCCTGCGTGCCGTCGGCAGCACGGTGGCGAGCGTGGTGGTCCATCCCGGCGGCGCGCTGGACTCCCTCACCCCGTCGCGGCCGCCGGTCCATGTGCGGACTACCGGCGCACGGCTGAGCGCGGCGCCTGCGGCCCTCCTTGTCCAGGGCAAGCACGCCGGAGCATGGCCCGCGGTCCGAGCGGTGCTCGACCCTGCCGGGCGTGGAGGCCAGCTCTGGGGACCGCGCGTCTTCGGCCTGCGCGGCGAGCCTCGGCGTGAAGCGGTCTGGAACCACCTGGCCGACCCCTACGTCGCGGCCCGGTTGTGGGACGCGAGCCGTGATCTGACCGGCACCGACCTCAGCACCGTCGTTGGATGACTCATGCACCTGCGCGGTGGCCAGCAGGATGTCGAACAGCTCGGGCGCCTCGGGCGGGTCGCGGAGCCGTTCGCGCCCAGCGTGTCGCTCGGTCGTCCGGTCAACGACTCGGTGCCGGCCTCCCGTGTATCCGGTAGCGACACTCATCGTCTCGGACCGGTCTGGCCCATGAGGCCGTGCGCGGCCATGGCAGGGTTGTGGGCGAAGAGTTCGGCGTCGCCCGCGGTCGCCAGGGCGTGCGTGTGGACCCCGTCGCCAGGCCGGTGACGTAGCCGCATGGCCGGGTGGGAGTGGCGTTGCTCAGCGCTTCACCAGCGTATGAACTCTCATGAGTCACCACTGCCCTGCTGCGGCGGGGATTCTCGACTGTCGCGCCGGTCAGCAAGGACGGCGGCTTGGGAGCCGACATTTCCCCGCGGGGTTCACCCCTGGGGTGGCGGTTGGTCCGGGCCTTCGGTCCTCTGTCGTCGGCAGGAACACCGGTACAACCGTTGACGCTGAGATGGGTCAATCGGAACGGTCCGGAGCGTTCGGGATACACCTACCCAGACCGCGTGGATGATGGTGCAAGGCGTGCCAGAAGAGCCGCAGGTGGGCTGGGAAATGGGACCGGATTTCATCTACGGAGTCGAATCTTCCACCGACATTCTTCTGACCTATGACCCTCAAGAAGCGCATCGCCGCCGTGGCGGCCTCGCTCGCAGCTTTCTCGAGCACCGCACTCGTCCTGGCCCCCAGCGCCTCCGCCGGCTCCTGGAACGGCTGTAACTACCCTCAGGTCTGCTTCTACCAGAACATCGACAGGTGGAACGCCGGGAACCCCAACGCCAGGTATCAGGACATCACATCCGGCTACCAGAACCTCAGCACCGCTGCTCGCGGAGCCAATTACGTCTACAACACCCGCAACGACGACGTTGTATGGCTGCGCTACACCGAGTATGGCGAGACCACGTACACATGCCTGCCCCCCAACTCGATGGACAGCTTCGATGCAGTGGAAACGCTCACCGGCATCAAGATCAGCTCGGCGTCACACTGCTGATCCGCTGGACCTCGAGCGCGAGCGGCGAATCGGGGTGGGGGGAGTCCGGGCCCGTGTCGGCCGCTCACGGTCGGTGTCCGGCGGTCGGGGAGCGTCGGTCAGGGTGTGCCGCCGGTGCAGTAGAAGCGGCAGGTGACGCCCGGCCGGGGTCGGCAAGCCCCGGCCGAGCCCTGCGGGTGCGGCGAAGCAGAGAGGGAGGGGTGGGCTGTTCTCCGGCGTGTTCGGCCCGGAGCCGGTGATGGGCCAGGTGGAGCGGGCGGATCGAGAGGTCCGCGCGGGGGCACGGGGTCTCGCCCACACGCGGAGAAGCCACTTCGGCGTTGCCGCCCTCGTCCTGTTCGAGTGGTGGCCTCCGCGGTGGCCTCGGTCGGTTGGTGCCCCGTGTGCGAAACGTCCTCGTCGGCATGGCTCGTCCGAGGTGCCTCGTCGCACAGCCTTGCGGGAGACCGGGTTCGGTCAGCCCCGTTGACGCCACCGCCGTACCAGGCGGCGCAGTCCCCTCTTTCCTCCGCGGGCCCCAGCCACAGAAGGCATGCGATATCGCCGACCCGGCCTCGCTTCGTGCCGGCTACCTGGCCAGTGGCCGTCAGGCGACAACGCAGGGAACTGACGCTCCGCCTGCGCCTTGATCTCCCAGTGGGCTTCGTGAGCGGTGACGCGCCACGCTTCCTCCCACGAGGCCAACGCCGCGCCGACGGCCGCGCCTGCCGTGCCGCGGCGACGGACGTGGCGCGCCAGCCACACCAGGGCAGGGAGTACTGCGGCCATGCCACTGAAGATCAGTACCAGCGGAAGGAAATCGCCCATGGCGTCGAGGTTACGTGCGCCCAGGCAGCGTCACTCGAGGTTCGACGGCACGCGCTCAACCTTCCCAGGCACAGACACCGGCGATGGAGCGGAGTACGCTGGAGATACCGGGAGTAACTCGAACACCCGCTCCCACGCGGACGTCGTTTCCGGCGATCAAGACACTGGGCCGTCCTGCAGGGCGGCCCGGAGACAGGTCCGCGATCATGACGACTGTCGCTCCCCCGCTGCCAGCGCGGCTTTCGCTGACCCCGCAGACCACACTCGCCGGCCTCCTGGACGGCGCCTGGTGGCCCCGTTCGCGTGAGCTCGCTGCCGAGATTCCGGCCTTGATCGACGCGCTGGAAGAGCCGTTCGGACGCATCACACGTGTCACGGTGAACCCCACCCGCTGGCCCGTCGTCCCGCACAAGGTCGTCGTCGCCGGGCGCACCGTGCACGTCGGCTGGTTTACCGAACAGGATCCCGACAAGATGATCCTGCTCTCCTACACCGTCGGTCGCTGCGACCTCCTGGTGGTCCCTCCCGAGACCGAACCCGCCGCGGCCGCCCGGCTGATGACTGCCGCCGCCCTCCCAGGCAGCACCCTCACCGCCGGTGCCCTGATGTCCGACGAGGCCGCGACCGGCCGCCGTACGCGGGACGGCCGAAGCACCGAAAGCGACTGGGAGACCGACGGCGGGGCCGCTCCGCCGGCCCTCGGTCACCCGGTCGCCGGAGCCCGGATGATCAGGCCGCCGCGCAGCCGGCGGTGGTGACGTCGTGACGGGAGTCCCTTCCTCGCCGCCCTCCGACACCGCGACCTCGGTCCCGGCCGGGCACGCCGAGATCCGTATCGTCGCCTCCACTCCCGAAGCCGCCCGCGCGGTCGCCGAAGTCATCCGCCGCTCCTTCGCGGGGACGGAACAGCGCAGCTACCCCGTCCCGGAGGGCGGCACCCGGCTCCATCTCACCGTCGACACCGAAACCACCGCGCGGGCCGCCCACTCCTGGCTCACCACCAGTCGGACGTCCCCTCTCACCGGTACCCACGTCGACGAGGTGTGAGGAGCGCCGCCCCACCGAACCCGGACGCGTGTCGTCCGGGTTCGGTTGCGTGATCACGATCACTCTTGCCCGTGGGGTTCCGTGTCAACCGCGGGACCGACGCCCGGCGTATGCGGGGTGTAGTCGGAGATCCGGGAGTGTTCGTTGACCGTCGAGGAGTTCGAAGAGTTCTACGCCCACACGGTGGCGCGGCTCACGGGCCAGTTGTACGTGATGCTCGGCGATCTGCACGAGGCGCAGGACGTCGTGCAGGAGGCCTTCGTCAAGGGCTGGGACCGGCGGCGGCAGCTCGACCGTGAAGGACAGCCCGAGGCGTGGATCCGTACGGTCGCCTGGCGGCTCGCGGTGAGCCGGTGGCGGTTCCGTCGGCGTACCACCGAGGCGTGGCGGCGCGGGGCGGCGCCACCGTCGGTCGAGGGCCCCGGACCGGACCACCTGGTGCTCGTCGACGCGCTGCGTGGACTGCCCCAGCAGCAGCGCCGCACTCTTGCCCTGCACTACCTGTGCGACATGAGCGTCGATCAGGTCGCCGCCGAGACCGGTCTGTCGACCGACACGGTCAAGACCCACCTGTCGCGCGGCCGGGCGTCGCTCGCCCTCCGGATCGAGGATCCGCGAGGCGTGGGCCCTCGCACCGAAGACCAGCGAGGCGTGCGCCCCCGTACCGAAGACCAGCGGGGCGCGGCCCCCCGCACCGACCGTTCGTCCGGCGAGGAGGCCCCCGGTGAATGAGCCCCGCGACCCGTTTCTCGACGACCCGTCCCACGACCCGCTGAAGGCGCTCTTCGAGGAGGCCGCCGCGGTGGGCCGCGCCCGCGCCTCCTACGCGCCGGCCGCCGAGATCAGCGCCCGCGGCCGGCGCGTCCACCGGCGCCGCCTCGCGGTGCTGGCCGTGGGCGCGTGCCTCGTGGTGGGCGGCGGAGGAGCCGCGCTCGCCACTCTGCTGCCCGGGCCCTCCCAGCCGGTCGTACCTGCGACCACCTCTTCGGTGCCCGGTCCGACTCCGGCGAGTACGAGTCCGGGTTCGAGCGCCACCCTGCCGCCCACGACCGGCGCCCCTCCGCCCGTCGGCACCACCACCTCCCCGTCGGAGACCACCACCACACCCCCGCTCTCCACGACCACGACACCGCCCGGCGGTGCCGGCTAGACCCGTACCCCACCCCGCTCGTCAGGGACCGCCACCACACGCCAGGCCGTCCCGCGCCCCGCCATGCCCTCCGAGAGGAACCGACGCCGTCCATGACGCTCATAGAGCCCGACATACGGAACATCACGCACGCGGCGCCTGCCGCTCCCCGCAGCCCGGACCCGTCGACGCCGCGGCGGCGCCTTCGTCTCGACTCCGGTGACCGTGACGTCCTGACGCTCTACCTGTACACGCGCGTCGCCCTCCTCCTCACCGCGTACTGCACCGCCTGGCTCTTCCCGCGCGACCCCGAGGCACACCACCCGGAACCGTTCGCCTCGGTCGTCGGGCAGTGGGACTGGAACCACTACCTGCACATCGCCCGCGACGGCTACTTTCCCGACGACCCCGCGGCCCGGCCCGGCGAGTGGGACAACAGGGAGGCCTTCTTCCCCGGCTTCCCGCTCCTCCTGAGGGTCCTGCACCCCCTCGTACGGGACTGGGCCGCCGCCGGACTCCTCGTCTCCCTCGTCGCCGGGGGCGTCGCCGTCGTCGCCCTGGGCCGCATCGCCCGGCGCCACCTGCCCCAGGTGGCCGACGCCCGTCGGGCCGTTCTCCTCCTGCTCGCCTCGCCGTGCGCCGTGTTCCTCGCCGTCGGCTACACCGAGGCGCTCTTCCTCGCCCTCGCACTGCCGGCCTGGCTCGCCGCGCTGCGCCACGACTGGCGGCTCGCCGGACTCCTGGCGGCCGGTGCCACCACCGTGCGGGTGAGCGGGCTCTTCGTCGTCGCCGCGCTCGTCGTCCACTTCGCCCTGACGGTCCGTCGGCGAGGCGAGCTGCGCCGGCTGCCGTGGCTGGCCCTGCCCGCGCTGCCGCCGCTCCTCTACTCCTGGTACCTGTACGGGCGCACCGGCGACTGGATGGCGTGGAAGCACGCCCAGGAGCGCGGCTGGTACCGCGAGTTCCACGCGCCTTGGGAGTCCTGGAGCACGACGTGGGACGCCGCCTTCGGCCACGGCTACACCACGCCGTACGCCCTCATGTGGCAGGCCGAGCTCGTCGCCATGGCCGTCGGCCTCGTCACCGTGGTCCTGCTCGCTCGCGCCCGGCGCCGCCCCGAGGCCGTCTACATCGCGCTCAGCCTCTGGGCCCTGGGCACCTCGTACTGGTACATGTCCGTCCCGCGCGCCACTCTCCTGTGGTGGCCGCTGTGGATCGGTCTCGCATGCTTGACCTTGCGCAGGCCCCGACTCTCGGCCGCCTGGCTCTGTCTCTCGGTTCCGCTGTCCGTCGTCCTGGCCGTGGCCTTCTTCTCGGGGCGTTGGGCGGGCTGACCTGTCGTCACCCAGCCGGGCGGCTCGTCTCGTCGGTCAGCTTGGTCGTGCCGACGGGGTCCGAGGCGCCGAAGGCGCGCCGGTAGGCGGCGGGCGAGACGCCGAACGCCGTCCTCATGTGCGCGCGCAGGGAGTTGCCGGAGCCGATGCCCGCCCGGTGCGCGACGAGGTCGATGGGGAGGTCGGTGGTCTCCAGGAGCTGTTTGGCCAGTTCCAGGCGCTGCGCGGTGAGCCACTGCACGGGCGTCATCCCGACCTCGTCCCGGAACCGGCGGGTGAACGACCGCAGGCTCATGCGGGCGTGCTCGGCGAGCCGGCCGAGGGTGAGCGGCTCCGCGAGGTGCTCGAGGGCCCAGGCGCGCGTCGCGGACGTGCCGGCGAGGGTCGGCTCGGGCACGGGCCGGTCGATGAACTGGGCCTGTCCGCCGTCCCGCCACGGCGGTACGACGCACATGCGGGCCGCCCGGTTGGCCGCCGCGGCGCCGTGATCGCGCCGGATCATGTGCAGGCACAGATCGACCCCGGCGGCCACCCCCGCCGAGGTGAGCACGTCGCCGTCGTCGACGAAGAGCACCTCCTCGTCGACCTTGACCTCGGGATACGCCTCCCGGAACTCCGGGGCCAGATTCCAGTGGGTGGTGGCCGGCCGCCCGTCGAGCAGACCCGCGGCGGCGAGCACGTACGACCCGGAACAGATCGACACGAGACGCGTACCGGGCCGGATCCCGGCGATGGCCGCGGCGACCTCGGGCGGCAGCGGGCCTCCGCGCCCCAGCTCCGGCATGGCGTGCGTCGGCGGGACGACCACGGTGTCGGCGGTGGCGAGCGCCTCCGGACCTGCCGCCGGCTGGACGACGAATCCTGCGTCGCTGGGGACGGGCGCGCCGTCGGCCGTGCAGACGGTGACCTCGTACAGGGGTCGGCCCTCGGCGTCCTGGACGCTGCCGAAGACGCGCGAGGGAATGCCGAGCTCGAAGGGCGGCACCCCGGGCAGGGCGAGCACCGCGATGCGGTGAACGCGGAGATTCGTCTCGCGCGGGGTCGTTTCATCCATGGCCAAATTCTGTCACATAGTGGCCAGGCGGCCAGTACCGCGAAGCGCCGTGGGACGGGATCGTGAACGGGTCGCCGCCGGAGAGAGTCCGGCGGATCCCGAACGAGAAGAAACGAGGCGGAGAACATGCGTGCGGTGGTCGTGGAGCAGTGGGGCGGTCCCGAGCAGCTCGTCGAGCGTGAGGTGGAGCGCCCGGAGCCGGGCCTGAACGAGGTGCTGGTGCGCGTGCACGCCGCCGGCGTGAACCCGGTGGACTGGAAGACCCGGGCAACCGGCGCCCTCATCGAGTGGGGTGCGCTGCCGGCAGTCGGCTGGGACGTCTCCGGCACGGTCGAAGCGGTGGGGCCGGGCGTCGGGAGCCTCCGCCCGGGGGACGAGGTCTTCGGGATGCCGCTGTTCCCCCGGCAGGCCGGGGGATACGCCGAGTACGTCGTGGCACCGGCCCGCCACCTCGCGCCGAAGCCGGCCTCGCTCACCCACGTGGAGGCGGCGGCGCTGCCGCTCGCCGCGCTGACCGCCTGGCAGGCCCTGGTCGACGCGGCGGACGTGCGGCCGGGCGAGCGCGTGCTCGTGCACGCCGCGGCCGGCGGCGTGGGCCACTTCGCCGTCCAGATCGCCAAGGCACGCGGCGCGTACGTCATCGGGACGGCCAGCGCCGCCAAGCACGAGCTCCTCCGGCAGCTCGGCGCGGACGAGGTGATCGACTACCGCGAGGCCCGGTTCGAGGACGTCGTCTCGGACGTCGACATCGTCCTCGACTCCCTCGGCGGCGAGACGGCCGAGCGGTCCCTGAAGGTGCTGCGGACCGGCGGGCGGCTCATCACCCTTCCCGGCCCGGACGACGTGCCCGCCGCGCCTGAGGGCGTGCGGGCCGCGTGGGTCCTGGTCGAGCCCGACCACCTGGGCCTGCGGGAGATCGCCGCTCTGGTGGAGAGCGGGGCGCTGCGCCCGGTCGTCGACACCGTCCTGCCGCTGTCCGAGGCCGCGAAGGCCCACGAGCTCGGGGAGCGGGGCCGTACGACCGGCAAGATCGTCCTGTCGGTCGTCTGACGTCGGGGGCGCGGTGGGCTGCCGTTCCTCGGGTGGCGGGGGGGGTCGACGCAAGGGCCGTCGTAGGTGGCCGGAGGCGGGTGGCCCGCTCGTCGACGGCGGTCTCGCGATGCGGGTTTCCTGTTGCGGGGACGTGCGCCCGCTCATGTCCCCGCAACAGGACATGTCCCCTCACCTGCGGTATGCCTTTCCCATGGATCTCCGTCGGCGAGCCTTCGGCCCCCGCGTCTCCGGGGCCGGCGGACGACTGCTGCTCGCGGCGCCCTTCGCCCTGATCGCGGCGGTCACGGTGGTCGACGTCCTGTCGCCACCCGACGTGCATCTGGGGCCGTTCCTGATCGCCGCGCCGGCGGTGACCGCGTCGTTCGCCGGGCCCCGGATGACGGCCTTCGTGGGAGCGGTCGCGGTGCTCGCCCAGTCGGTGGTGGCGGTCGCGCGGACCAGCATCACGGATCTCAACCACACGTATCAGATCGTCGCGCTGGTCCTCATCTCGGTCATCGTGACCTTCTTCGCGCACCTGCGTGAACGGGACGAGACTCGTGTGAACCGCCTGCGCTCCATCGCCCAGGCCGCCCAGAGCGTCGTCCTGCGCCCGCTCCCCCACCGGGCGGGGCCGCTGCGCATCGCCTCGGTCTATCTGGCGGCCGAGGAGGAGGCCCAGATGGGCGGCGACCTCTACGCGGCGGCCCGTACGGCTTCCGGGACGCGGCTTCTCATCGGCGACGCCCGGGGCAAGGGGCTCGACGCGATCAGCGAGGCCTCTCTCGTCCTCGGCGCCTTCCGGGTCAGCGCGCGCCGCGAGCGGGAGCTTCCGGAGCTGATCGGGCACCTGGAGGAGGGAGTCGGCTCGGCGGAGGAGACCGACTGGCAGGTGGCGGGCTCGGGTCCCGAAGGTGACGACGACACGGACGAGGCATTCGTCACGGCGCTGGTGCTCGACATCCCCGACCGTGAGCCGGTGGTACGGCTCGTGAACTGCGGGCACCCCCCGCCGCTGCTCCTGAGCCGGGGCCGGGTGATCCCCCTCCACGCGGCCGACACGAGGCCTCCGCTGGGCCTGTCGGACGTCCTCTCCCCCGCCGTGACGGTGGAGTCCTTCCCCTTCGACGTCGGGGACGTGCTGCTGCTCTACACGGACGGCGTGGTCGAGGCCCGCGACCACGCGCGCGCCTTCTACCCCCTGGTCGAGCGACTCATGGCCTGGACGGACGACGACCCGCCGACCCTGCTCGACCATCTTCGGGCCGATCTCCATGCCCATGTCGGCGGCCATCTCGGCGACGATGCCGCACTCGTCGCGGTCGAGCGGCTCGCCTCGCGTTCGTGACGGGTCCTTGACGCCCGACGGAGCACACCCGTCGGAATCCCGCGCCGATGACGACGGCGGCGGCGTCCGGAGCCGTCATGTCCGGCTCCGCGCACCGTTTCCGCCGACGGGGCTCGGGGCGGGACGCGCGTCGCCGGAGGAACCGGCGGGTGCGTGGTCCGATGCGGAGACGGCGGCTCGTTCCAGCCGGGCGAGCATCTGCCGGTGGCGCCAGCGCAGGAGCAGGTCGGCGGCCGAGTTGTGCCAGCGGGCGGCCGGGCCGCTCAGCGGATGTTCGTCGACGAGGACCAGGGTCCGGCTGCCCCAGGGCTCGACGCGGAAGGCGATCCGGGCGGAACCGAGACGCGACTTCGCCTCCAGTTCGAGCCGGCTGATCGGCTCGCACCTCCGCGAGACCGTCCGGCCCCGGTACGTCCACGGGCCCAGCTTCAGGGTGTAGCCGAGCTCCGCGCCCTCCGCGGGCCAGTGGTCGTCCCGCTCCCACGACTCATGGGCGCCGACCACCCAGCGGGCGTACCCCTCCCCGTCGCTGAGCAGCGCCCAGACGTCCTCGGGCGTCGCATCGATGACCCGGTTCCACTGCGCCACGGTCCTCAACTCCTTCGGGGATGGGGGGACGGGAGATCCTGCACGGCAGGCGCCGCGCCACTGACCGGACAGCTGCCGCCGAGCGGGGCCGTGCCGGGTGTGGCCGGGTGGACGCGTCCGGTACGCCGCCGGGGCGCCGTGTGCGGCGAACGCCGCTGCCACCGCCCGGCCCGATGCCGCTGGAAGCGTCCGTGACCACGACATCGGTCCCGGGTCCACGTGTGTGTCCTCTCACGGTGGGCGTGTGACCGACGCGAGCCGTTTCATGCGGTGAATCCGGATCTGGTGGTGGGGAGGTGCGGTACGCCTCGATCGTCGGTTCTGGGACCCGCGGGGACCCGGAGCGGGAGGTGGGCCGGACGGCTGCCCCCGCACCGCGCGGGAGATGATGGGCACGGCAGGGCGGAACACGAGGTCAGGAGCGTCCGTGACGAAGCGCGTGCACCAACCCCGCGAGGACGCGGAGTTCGATTTCATCCTCAGGATGAGCGGAGGCCTTGTCCTCGCGTACTTCACCGGCACCTGGCCCAAGGCGATCGAGACCTGCAGGGCGATGGACCTCGTGGTGGGGGGCATCGCCGACGAGTACGCGGACCGCCTGACGGTCGTCCGCACCGACATCACGCGCTGTCCCGCCGTGACCGAGCGCTACGCCGTCACCGGGGCCCCGTCCTACGTCCTGCTGAAGGAGGGAGCGGCGGTGGCGCATGGCACGGGCCCCCTGACCACCCCCGAGCTCCGGGGCTTCGTGGCCGGTCACCTCTGAGACCCCACGCCGGGCTTACCCTCCGGTCCGTGACCGGAGAGCCGGAGAGGCCACACCGACTCGGAGGCCGCGGGAGCGGTGACCTCGGCAGGGCGGCCGGTCGGCTGACGCGACCGGCAGCCCTCGGCCGTCGCCGCCGGTCAGGTGCGCGGCTCCAGCCGGAACTGGAAGCCGAGGGTGCCCGGGTCGAGCGCGGTAGCGCCGCCGTCGACGGTGAGCACCGCACCGTTCACGAACGAGGCGGCGGGCGACAGCAGCCAGGCGACCGCCTCCGCGACCTCCTGCGGCTCACCGGGCCGCCCGGCGGGCAGAACCCGGGTCACCTCCTCGTACGCCGCCGCCAGACCGTCCGCGCCCAGGCCCGCCTCGTCGGCGAACCGGTTCATCCGGCGGTCCGCCATGTCGGTGCGCACCCAGCTCGGGCACACGGTGTTCGCCCGCAGTCCCGCACCCCCGTAGTCGACCGCGAGCGAGCGGCACAGCTGGAGCAGCGCCGCCTTGGAGGTGGCGTAGGCGGCGTTCCCGACGCCGTTGCGCAGGGCGGACACCGAGGCCACCGCGACGACCGCGCCGCGGGCTTCGAGCAGATGCGGGAGCGCGGCGCGCAGCAGCAGGAACGGACCGGTGAGGTTGGTCCGCATGACCTCGTCCCAGTCGTCCAGGGTCACCTCGCCCACCCCGCCGCCCCGCCCGATGCCGGCGTTGAGCACCAGACCGTCGAGCCGCCCGTACGTGCCGACCACCGTCTCGACGAGCGAGGCCACCGCGGTGGGCTCCCCGATGTCCGACGGTACGGGCAGGGCATCGATCTCGTCGGCGACCAGCCGCAGCGGCTCGGTGCGGCGTCCGGAGACCGCCACCTTGTGTCCCGCCCGGGCCAGCGCCCGCGCGGTCGCGGCCCCGATCCCCGTCCCGCCCCCGGTCACCAGGTACACGCGCTCATCCGCCATGTCCGCCGCCTCTCCCCTGTCTCGTCCGCCGTCCCCCGTCCCGGTGATCTTAGGCACGCGCCGTCCCCGGGGCCGGGCCGGCGAACCCCGTCCGGCGCCGGGCGGGCCGTACGTCGGATCATGAGGTCGCCGGTGCGTCGCCGACCGGGCCGGCACCACGGGGCACCGCGGGCGCCGGCACGCTCTACGCGCTCGTGGGTGGATGGTGTCGGCGCAGGGCTCCCGACGTGCCTCGTGTCTTGCGGGTGTGCCCACAGGGCGCGGTGCGACAGTGGATCCGACGGCCGGTCGGCCCAGTCGTGGCCGGACCTCCTCGACGCCAGGACTCGAACGGGAGCCCTCGATTGCGCTTCTACGCCCAGACGCCCGCACGCCGAAACCGTCAGGTGCTGGTGGACCTGATCGCCGTCGCCCTGATCGCCGCCGCGGTGTGGGCGGCCTTCGCCGTCCGAGCGGTGATCATGCGGCTGGCCGAACCGGGGCGCAAGGTGGAGAGTGCCGGCGACAGCCTCGCCGAAGAACTCGGCAAAGCGGGAGACGCGGCGTCGGACGTGCCGCTCATCGGCGACGTCCTGGAGAAGCCGCTCCGGTCCGCGGCCGGCGCCGGTTCCGGCTTCGCCGACGCGGGGGTGTCGTTCCAGGAGACCGTCGGCCAGTTCGCCGACGGGGTGACGACGGCCCTCGTCCTCGTCCCGGTGCTCGTCGTCCTGCTGCTGTGGCTGCCGCCGCGCCTGCTCTGGGTCCGGCACAGCAGCACCCTGCGCCGCCTCGCCGAGACTCCCGGTGGCGCGGACCTGCTCGCCCTGCGTGCCCTCACCGGTCCTCCCGGCGCGCTCACGGAACTCCCGGCCCCGCCGGGCGGATGGGCCGACGCCTGGCGCAGGGGGGACCGGCAAGCCATCGCCGACCTCAGCACGATCGCCCTCAACCGCATCGGACTGCGGCCCTGACGCCGGCTCCCACTCTTCCGGCCTCGTCCACTGGCAGCCGGCCGTCCGAGCGCCTTCCGCCTGCCCCGGCGCAACCCCTCCAACCCCACACCACCCAGATTCCACCGTCTACCCGCGTTTGCACATATGGCGCGTACGCAACTATTGTGGAGGCATGCAAAGGGACCGTTCAAGCAATTCCGGAAGGGGACGAGCCATGCCGCTCGCGCTGCTCGCTCTCGCAGTCGGAGCCTTCGGCATCGGCACGACCGAATTCGTCATCATGGGCCTGCTGCCCGACATAGCCGCCGACTTCGGCGTCACCATCCCCACCGCCGGCCTCCTGGTCACCGGCTACGCCCTCGGCGTCGTCCTCGGCGCGCCGGTGCTGACCGTCCTCGGCAGCAAGGTGAGCCGCAAGCGGATGCTCATGCTCCTGATGGGCCTGTTCGTGCTGGGCAACGTGCTCTCCGCCCTCGCCCCGAGCTTCGGGCTGATGCTGACCGGCCGCGTCATCTCCTCGCTCGCCCACGGCTCGTTCTTCGGCATCGGGTCCGTCGTCGCCGCCGGCCTCGTCGCGCCGGACAAGAAGGCCGGCGCCATCGCCACCATGTTCACCGGCCTGACCGTCGCCAACATCGTCGGCGTGCCGCTCGGCACCTTCATCGGCCAGACCGTCGGCTGGCGCACCACGTTCGCGATCGTCGCCGCGCTCGGTGTGGCCGGGCTTCTCGGCATCGCCAAACTCGTGCCCGCCCTGCCCCGCCCCGAGGGTGCTCACGTGCGCCGGGAGCTGAAGGCGTTCCGTAACCCGCAGGTTCTGCTCGCGATGGCGATGACCGTGCTCGGCTTCGGCGGCGTCTTCGCCGCGATCACGTACATCGCGCCGATGATGACCGAGGTCGCCGGCTACTCCGAGGGCGCCGTCACCTGGCTCCTCGTCCTCTTCGGAGTCGGCATGTTCCTCGGCAACCTGCTCGGCGGCAGGTACGCCGACCGCGCGCTGATGCCTCTGCTGTACGCCACCCTCGGCAGCCTCGCGGTCGTCCTCGCCCTGTTCACCGTGGTCGCCCACAACAAGATCCTCGCCGCGATCGCCATCCTCCTCTTCGGAGCGCTCGGCTTCGCCACCGTGCCCCCGCTGCAGAAGCGCGTCCTCGACCAGGCCCACGGGGCACCGACCCTGGCCTCCGCGGTCAACATCGGCGCCTTCAACCTCGGCAACGCGCTCGCCGCCTGGCTCGGCGGCCTCGTCATCGCCGCCGGCCTCGGCTACACGGCCCCCGACTGGGTCGGCGCCGCGCTCGCCGCCGCCGCGCTCGGCCTCGCCTTCTGGTCCACCGCGCTGGAGCGCCGTACCCCCGCCGTCGGGGCCGACGCCGCTGCTGCCGCTGTCCGTGTCCCCGTACACCACTGAATCCCCGCGCGAAGCGCAGCGCCCCGATCATGCCGCTGCCCGTCCCGCCCTCGAGCAGGCCCGCTCCTTCGCCGCCACCCGCCCCCACCCGCGTACACCTCAGGAAGAAGATCGGCACGCCATGACCCCCTCCGCCACCCCCACCGTCACGCTCAACAACGGCGTCGAGATCCCCCGACTCGGCTTCGGCGTCTTCCAGGTCCCCGACGACGCGACCACGGCCGCGGTCACCGCCGCCCTCGAGACCGGCTACCGCAGCATCGACACCGCCGCCATCTACGGCAACGAGACCGGCGTCGGCCGTGCGCTGGCCGCCTCCGGCCTGCCCCGCGAGGAGCTGTTCGTCACCACCAAGCTGTGGAACGCCGACCAGGGGTACGACGCCACCCTCCGCGCCTTCGACGCCAGCCTGGCCAAGCTCGGCCTCGACCACGTCGACCTCTACCTCATCCACTGGCCCGCGCCCGCCCGCGACCTGTACCGGGACTCCTGGCGCGCCCTGGAGCGACTCGCGGGGGAGGGGCGCGTCCGTGCCGTCGGTGTCTCCAACTTCCAGCCCCACCACCTCCGGCGACTGATGGATGGTACGGCGCTGATCCCGGCCGTCAACCAGGTCGAGCTCCACCCCGGCCTGCAGCAGACCGACCTGCGCGCCTTCCACGCCGAGCACGAGATCACCACCGAGGCGTGGAGCCCCCTCGCCCAGGGGGCCGTCCTCGACGACCGGGTGATCGGCGAGCTCGCCGCCCGCCACGGCAAGTCCCCCGCGCAGGTCGTCATCCGCTGGCACCTGCAGCTCGGGAACGTCGTCATCCCCAAGTCGGTCACCCCCGCCCGCATCCGCGAGAACTTCGAGGTCTTCGACTTCGCCCTCACGGACGAGGAGATGCGGGCGGTGGCCGCGCTCGACCGCGATCTGCGGACCGGTCCGCACCCCGACGAACTCGACTGAACCGGCGCGCCTCCCGTTCGTAGCGGCCTCGGTGCTGTTCGGCGCAGCCCCGGTGGCTCGGAAAGCCGTCCGGCCGGAGGGTGGGGCCAGGACCACTCGTCGCCCCGAGCCACCGAGGACGCCGCCGATGCACCGATACCCGCCGATCGCCGACCACGGGCTCGTGGGAGACCTGCAGACGTGTGCGCTGGTCTCCGCCGAGGGAGTCGTGGACTGGTTCTGCTCGCCCCGCTTCGACTCGCCGAGCGTCTTCGGCCGGCTGCTGGACCACGAGCGCGGCGGTCACTTCTCGATCACGGTGGAGGCCCCGGGCACGACGGTGCGTCAGCTGTACCTGGCCGACAGCGCGGTACTGCTCACCCGCTTCCTCACCCCTGACGGTGTCGGCGAGGTGGCCGACTTCATGCCGCTCGCGGCGGACCCGACCGTGCCCGCCGACCGGCACACCCTCGTCCGCGTGCTGCGGGTGGTCCGCGGCACCGTCCGCTTCACGGTCGAGTGCCGTCCCCGCTTCGACTACGGGCGGGAGTCGCACGAGCTGCTGGTCGACGGGGCGACCGCCCGCTTCACCGGTGTCACGGCCGCCGCGCACCTCCAGGTGCTCGGCCCCGTCGCCCTGGAGCGTGACGGCCAGGACGTCCGCGCCGAGGTGGAGCTGTCCGCAGGTCAGCGCGCCGCCGCCGTACTCACCCTGGACGCACCCGGCGCCGAGCCTCCCGAGCCGGCCGACGAAGAGAGCCTGCGGGCCGCCTTCGACGCGGTCCGTTCCTTCTGGCACGACTGGATCAGCCACTGCCGCTACCGGGGCCGCTGGCAGCAGCAGGTCAACCGCTCGGCGATCACGCTGAAGCTGCTCACGTACGCCCCCTCCGGGGCTCCGGTCGCCGCCGCCACGACGGGGCTGCCCGAGCAGGTCGGCGGCGAACGCAACTGGGACTACCGCTACACGTGGGTCCGGGACGCCTCGCTGTCGGTGCGGGCGATGGTCGACCTGGGCTTCACCGAGGAGGCGGACGCCTTCCGCCGCTGGCTGGGCGCCCGGCTGCAGGCCGGGGCCACGGTCAGCGGCGAGCCGCTGCAGATCATGTACCGGGTGGACGGTGACCCGCATCTGGGCGAGGAGGTCCTGGACCATCTGGAGGGATGGCGCGGCTCGGCCCCCGTCCGGGCCGGCAACGGCGCCGCCGACCAGCTTCAGCTCGACATCTACGGCGAGGCGGTCTACGCGTACGCGCAGGCCCGCGACCTGGCCCAGCTGGCGGGGTACGACGGCTGGCAGCGGTTCGCCGCCACGGTGGACTGGCTGTGCGAGCACTGGGACCGTCCGGACGAGGGGATCTGGGAGACCCGCGGCGGCCGGCAGGACTTCACGTACAGCCGGGTGATGTGCTGGGTCGCCTTCGACCGAGCGGTGCGGCTGGCCCACGACTTCGGCCGCCCCGCGGATCTGGCGCGCTGGATCGCCGCGCGGGACGCGGTGCTGCACCAGGTGATGGAGCGCGGCTGGTCCGACGAGCGGAAGGCGTTCGTCCAGCACTACGGCAGCGACGTACTGGACGCCTCACTCCTGATGATGCCCATCACCGGCTTCATCGCGCCCCGTGACCCGCGCTGGCTGTCCACCCTGGACGCGATGGACGACGACCTGGTCTCCGACAGCCTGGTCTACCGCTACGACCCGGCCGCCTCTCCCGACGGGCTGCGCGGCTCCGAGGGCACGTTCTCGCTGTGCAGCTTCCTGTACGTCGACGCGCTCGCCCGCGCCGGACGGCTGGAACAGGCGCGGTACGCCTTCGACAAGATGCTCACCTACGCCAACCACGTCGGACTGTTCGCCGAGGAGATCGGGCCGACCGGCGAACAGCTCGGCAACTTCCCGCAGGCGTTCACCCACCTCGCCCTGATCACCGCCGCGCTGAGCCTCGACGCGGCGCTGGACCGCTGACGGCGGGTGTGGGGCGCGGCCTCCGCCGTGCCTCCGCCGGGGATGACCGGGGATGACCGGGGATGACCGGGCCATTTCGATCATGCGAACTACGCGCGTCAACCAGCCTCTACGCCGTTGACGTCCCCGTCCGGCCCGGCGAGACTCCTGGCTCATGCAGCCCCCGCGTGACCGCTCGGTCACCCTCGTCCAGCGCCGGCACGTGGACCTCGTCCGTGTCGCGAGCGCGGCCTGTCGCCCCGCCTGACGGCCCTCTTCCCGCTCACCCGGCCGCAACCCCACGCTCCTCCGCCCGCCCCGCCCGCGGCGCCGTCCCCCGCCCGCCGGGCCCCGGAGGCATGCCCGCACGTCCGCACGCCCTTCTGGAGACCCGTATGTCCACGCCCCTGTCCCGTCGCGCTCTCGGCGGGGTCGCCGCCGGTGCCGCCGCCGCGGCCGCCCTCGGCGCCACCGCCTCCGCAGCACAGGCGGCCCCCGCTGCCGAGCAGCGGGAGCGGCCCTTCCGGGCCGCGCACCCGCGCCGTCACTCACGGCGGCCCAACATCCTCTTCATCCTGGGCGACGACCTCGGCTGGGCGGACCTCTCCTCGTACGGATCCCCGCACATCCGCACCCCTCATCTGGACCGGCTCGCCCGCGAAGGGGTCCGCTTCACCGACGCCTACTCCGGGTCCGCGACCTGCTCCCCCACCCGCTTCAGCCTCTACACCGGCCGCTACCCGGGCCGTACGAAGGGCGGCCTGGCCGAGCCGATCGCCGACAAGTCCGTCGGTCTGGAGCCCACCCACCCCACGCTCGCCTCCCTGCTGCGGGACTCCGGATACGCCACCGCCCTCATCGGCAAGTGGCACTGCGGCTACCTGCCCGACCACTCCCCCACCCGTTCCGGCTGGGACGAGTTCTTCGGCAACTTCGGCGGGGCGCTGGAGTACTACTCGAAGCTCGGTCTCGGCGGTGAGTACGACCTCTACGAGGGCGACGCCGAGTACAAGGACCTGCGCTACTACACCCGGATCCTCACCGAGCGGGCGAGCGAGTACGTCGGCCGCGGCCACGAGAAGCCGTGGCTGCTCAACCTGAACTTCACCACCCCGCACTGGCCCTGGATCGCCGACGGCGACACGGAGGCGAGCGACGAGATCGTCCGCCGCATCAAGGCCGGTGACCGATCCGCCCTCTGGCACCAGGACGGCGGCTCGGTGGAGAAGTACAAGGAGATGGTCGAGGACCTCGACCGCTCGGTCGGGCAGGTCCTGAAGGCGCTGAAGCGCTCCGGTCAGGAGCAGGACACCCTGGTGTTCTTCGCCAGCGACAACGGCGGCGAGCGCTTCTCCTACAACTGGCCCCTCTCCGGGAACAAGTCCTCGCTCCAGGAGGGCGGCATCCGCGTCCCGTCGATCCTGCGCTGGCCCGCCCGGATCGACCGCGGTCAGGTGAGCGACCTGCCGGTGTTCACGCCCGACTGGACGGCGACCCTGCTCGACCTGGCCGGTGCCCGCCCCCATCCCGCGTATCCCCTCGACGGCATCAGCCTCGCCGGGTACCTGCTGCGCGGTGCCGAGGTGCCCGAGCGGGACCTCTTCTGGCGGGTGCGGGGCGAGCGGGCGCTGCGCCGGGGCGACTGGAAGTACTACCGGGGCAGGTCCGGCCGTGACCAGCTCTTCCACCTGGGCGAGGACTCCCGCGAGCAGGCGGACCGCGCACCGTCCGAGCAGGCACGGCTGGCCGAGCTGCGGACCGCCTGGGAACGGATCGACGCGGGGCTGCTCCGCTACTGAGCCTCTCAGCCCGGCCGGGCAGGGTCTCGCCCGCCTCGGTTTCGTGCGGCACCGGCCGTGACCCGGGATGACGGCCGGTGCCAGGATGCCGGTATGACGATCATCATCAAGGGAGCCAACGCCCCTTTGCCCGGCGGGCCGTTCCGCATCACCGTGGCCCGGAAGGCCCGGCCGGGCGCCCCCCTGGTGGCCGTTGCGGCGGTGCTGCTCGACGCGACGGACCGGGTGCGCGGGGAAGCCGACGTGGTTCGGGGTGATCGTCCCCGGCACCCCTCGGGCGCCGTACGGCACCTGGGCGGGGCGGCGGAGGGCGGCCTCCTCGTACAGCGGCTTGAGGTGGACGAGCAGGCGGTGGAGCCCGCAGTGCAGCGGGTGCTGATCGCCGTCCTCGCCGCGGGCGGGGTGATCGGCGCGGTCGCCGGACTGTCCGTGGAGGTGGCCGGCGGCGAGGGCCCGCCGGTCGCGCGGTACGAGGTCGCGGACGCCGGCGAGGAGACCGCGCTGGTACTCGGCGAGTGTTATCGCCGGAACGGAGCCTGGCGTTTCCGCGCCGTGGGCCAGGGCTACAGCGCCGGGCCGGTCGCGCTCGCCGCCGACTACGGCATCCCCTTGGGCGCCCTGCCGGCCGTACCGGTGCCGGGGCCGGCGATGACCGAGGTCCACAGGGAGGCCGCCCCGCTCCCGGGGCTGCCCCCGGCCCCGTCGGTTCCGGGCTCCGGTCCGGGGGACGCCCGGGCGCGCCGTCTGACGAAGGCACCGGCATCACACGACCACCGGACGCCGGTGAAGGCTGAGGGGGACCGCGTCCTGCCCCCGGGCCCCGGCGTCTACGAGGGCAGCGGCAAGCAGGAGCTGACCGTGGTGAACCCGGAGCCCGGCCGACCGGCGCTCGTGGAGTACGAGCGGGTCCACGCGCCCCGCCCTCACAGCTGGCTCTACATCTGGCGGCTCGACGAGAACGGCGAGTTGGACGAGCTGAGCGTCTTCTCGACCACGAGGGGCGCCCGCGGACGACTGCTCGCGTTCGCCAAGGGCGAGCCGGACGTACGGCTGAAGGTCGAGGCCTCCGGCGACTGGCGACTCCGGGTGCGTCCGATCGAAACGGCTCAGGCCCTGGTCACCCACGCCGAGGGGCGAGGCCAGACGGTACTGCGGTACGCGGGCCCGCCCGCCCTCGTCAGGGCCACGTGCGAGGCCGCCGAGGACATCAGGAGTCATGTCCACACCGTCCAGCCGGACGGCACCCGCGACCGGGTCGGAGAGATCGGCACCCGGCTGCCCATGACCGGCCCGCTCGCCGTGGGGCGCGAGGGCTGGAGCCATGTGATCGTGAAACTGGACCACGCGGCCTCGTGGAAGCTGGAGGTGCTGCCCCTGGACGAGGCCCGCCGGCTGGACCGGAAGCTGTCCGGCCACGGCTGGGAGCTCCTCGAGATGACCGGTTCCCCCGCGAAGGTGCAGGTCCGCCTCGATCGCGGGGCGGAGTCCGACTCGATCGTGCTGGCCACGATGGACGCGTGTCTGCGTCCCGAGCGGCAACTGTGCGCGAAGGCCGGGGTGTACCTCGTCCCGCCCGGCCTGATCGGTGTCCGTACCTCCGAGAAGTGGAGCTTGAAGGTGCGCCGTTGAGCGGTCGCCCACGGGGCTCGGGTCGTGCGCGACCGCGTCTGGACTTTCGGGTCACTTCTTGGATCTTCGCAGCTTCTTCTTGAGCCGGCTCACCGACGACGTCAGGGTGGACGTCATGAGACTGGAATCCACCCTCGTGAACGTTCGGCACTGGGCGGTCCCCCCGGCCGCCCTGTCGCTCGACGGCGACGTGCTGACGGTGGAGGCGGGGGCCGGTACGGATGTCTTCACCAACCCCCTGACCGGTGAGGTCAGGGATGACGCGGCTCGCGCCTTCCTGGTCCCCCCGGACGGCGACTGGCAGTTCTCCGCCCGGCTCCGGGTGGACTTCCGAGCGGCGTGGGACGCCGGTGCCGTGGTCGTCCGGTCGGCCGAGGACGTCTGGGCCAAGCTCAACTTCGAGCGGTCGCCCGACGGCGTGCCCACCGTGTACTCCGTCGTCACGAGGGGACTCTCGGACGACGCGGTGGGGTGGCCCCTCGACTCTCCCGCGGTGTGGCTGCGCATCAGCCGTGTCGACGGCGGCTTCGCCTTCCACGTGTCGTTCGACGGTCGCTCCTGGCGTCTGGCACGCCAGTTCAGTCTGGGGCCGGTGACCGATGTCCGCGTCGGCATCGAGGTCCAGTCCCCGGTCGGGAACGGGTGCACCGTCCGGTTCGACCGGATGGAGCTGACGCCCTCGCGCCTGGAGCACCTTTTCGACGGGCGCTGACGGGCGCTGACGGGCCCCTGGCCGGGCTGGAGCGGTCGGCCGGGGGGCGAGGGAGGGGTCCTTCCCCGTAAGGAAGGACCCCTCTCCCTGTTCTACGGCGGTGCCGTGCGGCTCCAGGGGGCCGCCCGGCGGCGTCGCCACCGCGTGCTCGTACGTCGGCGAAGTCCACAACCGCACCCGTGGCACCGAGTGGCGTTCCCACTCGTGCCTTGCTCCAAGGGCCCTCTCATCCGCGATGGAGGGACCCACAGATTTGTTGCAGATGAGAGCCCAGGCGGCCTACGGTGTCGCACATGCAGTCCTCCACCACCGGACAGGCCTCCCCTCCCCGCCCATGAGGCCGTGCGGAGCCGGGGCCGGAAGTCGGCATGCGGGCCACTGCCCGCGTGAATCGACCGGCGTACACACCCCTCGCACCGGACCACCCGCACGCGATGCCGCAGGACCCCCTCGGCCGCCGGCGCGACCGGCCTCTCACCGCGCATTCCTTTCGTCCCCAGGAGATCAGACGCTCATGTCCCTCACCGTCACGCCCACCGGACGCCGTACGGCCGTCGCCGTCCTCATCGCCGCGCTGCTCGTGCCGCTCGCGGCCTGTTCGTCGAGCGACGACGCCCCGAAGGACACCGCCGGTTCGACGGCGTCCGGCTCGGCGAGCGCCGCGCCGAAGGCGAACCTCACCGTCCTCGCCGCCGCGTCCTTGACGGACGTGTTCAAGACGGCCGGCGCCGCCTACGAGAAGTCCCACCCGGGTACGAAGCTCACCTTCTCCTTCGCCGGCTCGCAGGAGCTCGTCGCCCAGGTCTCGCAGGGCTCCCCCGCCGACGTCCTGGTCACCGCCGACACCAAGAGCATGGACAAGGTGAAGGCCGACACCGGCACTCCCGCGGTCATCGCGAAGAACCGGCTCGTCATCGCCACCGCCCGGGGCAACCCCTTCAAGGTGGACGAACTCGAGGATCTCGCGGACACCAGGATCAAGGTCGTCCTCGCCGCCCCCGAGGTGCCGGCCGGCAAGTACAGCGAGAAGGTCCTCGACGCCCAGAAGATCACCGTGAAGCCGGTCTCCCAGGAGCCGAACGTCCGCGCGGTGCTCAGCAAGGTCGAGCTCGGCGAGGCCGACGCGGGGCTCGTCTACAAGACGGACGCCGAGAGCGCCGGGGACAAGGTCGACGCCGTCGAGATCCCGGACGCCCAGAACGCCATCGCGCAGTACCCGGCCGCCACGCTGAAGGACTCGAAGAACGCCGGGGCCGCCGCTGCGTTCGTGGCCTGGCTCTCCTCGCCCGAGGGGCAGAAGATCCTTCGGGACGCCGGTTTCCAGAAGCCGTAGCGGATCCTGGGGCGGTCGGCCACGAGGGACTGTCCGGACCGGGGGAACGGACAGCCGCTCGTCCTCAAGTCTTCTTCCTCACAGCGGGGTCACTCGATGAAACACTCACGCACGCGCAGGCCCGGAGCACGGCCGCCGCTGGCGCTCGCCCTGCCCGCGCTGCTGGCCGTGGCGTTCCTGACGCTGCCCCTGGCCGGCGTTCTCGTCCGGACCGAGTGGGGCGAGCTGGCCGGTCATCTGAGCGCGCCGGGCACGGTCGAGGCACTGCAGCTCTCGCTGCTCGTCTCCTTCTGGGCGCTCGGGCTCTCGCTGCTGCTCGGGGTTCCGCTGGCGTGGTTGCTCGCGCGGGTGTCCTTCCCCGGCAAGGCGCTCGTCCGCTCGCTCGCGCTGTTGCCGATGGTCCTGCCGCCCACCGTCGGCGGTGTCGCGCTGCTCCTCGCCTTCGGCCGCCGGGGCCTGCTCGGGCCGTGGCTGGAGTCGACGTTCGGCATCACCTTCCCGTTCCACACCTCCGGCGCCGTCCTCGCGGCGACCTTCGTCGCCATGCCGTTCCTGGTCATCAGCCTGGAGGGCGCGCTCGGCGGTCTCCGGCCTCGGTACGAGGAGACGGCGGCCTCGCTCGGCGCCTCACCGGTCCGGGTCTTCTTCACCGTCACGCTGCCCATGGTGGCGCCCGGTGTCGTCGCCGGCGCCGCCCTGACCTGGGCACGGGCGCTGGGCGAGTTCGGCGCGACCATCACCTTCGCCGGGAATCTGCCCGGCACCACCCAGACCCTCCCCCTCCAGGTCTACCTCCTGCTCCAGGACGAACCGGAGGCGGCCACCTCCGTCTCCCTGCTGCTGCTCGCCATCGCCATGGGTGTACTCGTCGCCCTGCGCGGGCGGTGGACCGGCGCCCCGGTGGAGCGCAGGCCCCGGCCCGCGCCCGGCCCCGGCCCGGCCGCCGCGGAGGACCCGGACCTCGAAGAGCCCGCGTCCGGCTCCCCCACGGCTGACGAGTCCGGGGAGCGCTGGGCCCTGCACGCCGAGGTCACCGGGTTCACCCGCCTCACCCTCGACGCCGAGCCGGGCACCACGATCGCCGTCGTCGGTCCCAACGGCGCCGGCAAGACCACGCTCCTCCGGGCCCTCCTCGGCCTCACCCCCCGGGCCCACGCGGCCCTCACGCTCGGGGGCGCCGACGTCACCGCCCTGCCCCCGCACCGGCGTCGCGTCGCCTGGGTGCCGCAGGACGGCGCCCTGTTCCCGCACATGACAGCGCTCGCCAACACCGCCTACGGTCTGCGCGCCCAAGGCGTCGCCCGTACGGAGGCCCGGCGGGAGGCGCAGGGCTGGCTCGACCGGCTCGGCGTCGGCCACCTCGGCCACCGCCGCCCCGGCCAGTTGTCCGGCGGGCAGGCCCAACGGGTCGCCCTGGCCCGCGCCCTCGCCGCCCGGCCGCGGCTCCTCGTCCTCGACGAGCCGCTCGCCGCCCTCGACCAGACGACCCGCGGCCACGTACGCCACACCCTGCGCACCCACCTCGCGCGCTTCGGCGGTGTCTGCCTCATCGTCACCCATGACCCCGTCGAAGCCGTCTCCCTCGCCGACCGCGTCCTCGTCCTCGACGAGGGCCGCGTACTCCAGTACGACAGCCCCGCCGAGGTCACCCGCCACCCCCGCTCCCCCTGGGTCGCCCGGATGCTCGGCCGCAACGCCTGGCCCGGCACCGCCACCCCCGAAGGCCTCGCCCTGGAGGACGGCGCCACGCTGGTCGCGGCCGATCCACCACCCGCCGGCACCCCGGCGCTGGCGATCGTCGCGCCCGAGGCGGTGTCCGTCCACCGCGAGAAGCCGGGCGGCAGCCCCCGTAACGTCTGGCCCGGCACCGTACGCGAGATCACCGCGAGCGGCAGCCGGCTGCGGGTCCTCGTCACCTCCGACGTCGCGCCCGACCTCGTCGCCGAGATCACCCCGCAGGCCGCCGCCGAGCTGGGCCTCGCCGAGGGGGTGGCCGTCTGGACGAGCGTCAAGGCGACCGAGGCGACGGTCGTGCCGCTCTGACACCCCTACTCCCCCGTGCGGGTGTTTCAGCGGCCGAAGGTGTCGATGTTGTCGACGAGCCAGCGTCCGTCGCGGCGCACGACGTCCAGGGTGAACATGGCGCCCGCGTAGACACCCTGGTCCTGGGCCTTCGGTTTCTGCTTCCCCGTGCCGGGCTTGGCGGTTCCGGCCGTGCTGACGCTGCTCTGGTCGGCGTAGACCAGGACCCGGGCGCGGTCCCCGTCGATCCTCTCCACCGCGCTGTCGGTGACCGTCGTGGTGATCACCGTCTTCTGCCGGGCCGCCTGGGCGAGCACCCCGCCGAACAGCGTCCGGTGCTGTTCCACGGCCTTGCCGGTGAGGAGGGTCTTTCCGGCCCGTTCGAAGGGGCCCGTGTCGGCGTGGTCGTACGAGAAGAGCGCGGCGACGGCCGCGGCGGTCTGCCCCTTGATCTCGCTGGTACGGGCCAGATCCGTGAGGGCCGTGTTTCCGCGCGCGGGGTCGTCCCGCAGTTCTCCCGCCCTGCTGTGCGCCCATCCGGCGAAAGCACCGAGGAGGAGGGTCAGGACGCAGAGGACCACCAGGGGGGCGAGGCGGCGCGCCCCGTCCTTCGCGGCCCGCGTCGAGGTGGTCGCCTCCGGGCGGTCGGGGGTGGTCTCTTCCCGGGGTGTTCCCGCCGTTCCTCGTGGGGGCTTCACCGCCGGTCGCTGCCGGGGCCTGGTGCCGGGTTCGGGCAGGAGGGCGACGGGCGAGTGGGCCCTGGACGCGGGGGTCGGCTGGTCGGCGAGGGCCTGGCGGCGGCGCTGGCGGTTGACGTGGTGACGGGGCGTCGGCATCGTGCGTGTCCTTTCGGGTGCTGGCGGCTCTCGCGTACGGGACGGTCCGGTCAACCGGTCGCCGTGCCGCCCACGGGGGCCTGCCCCAGACCACTGAGCTTCCACTGGCCGTCGGTGCGGGTGAGTTCGCCCAGCATGCGGCTGTCCTTCTCCGTGCTCTTGCTGTCGGGCGTGGTGACGGTGACGCGCAGCGCGACGAGCAGCCGGGCCCGCCCCGCCCGCTCGTCGAGCTCGGTGACGGCGCCGGACAGCACCCGGGCCGTGGTCACCGTCTTCGCCGTCTTCACCTGGCTGGTGAACTCGGCGCGGCCGTCGACGAGTTGCTGGTGCAGCTCGCCGGTCGTCGAGGTCTCCCAGAGGTCGAGGCCCTGGTCCACGCGCCGGTGGTCGAGCGTATTGAGGTTCTGCACGGCCTGCTCCCCCGCGGCGAGCGCCCGGTCGCGCTGCACCGCGTACGCCGCGGAGTCGTCGTGGGCCGCGGCGTACCAGCTCCGGCCCTCCCAGGCCGCGAAGCCGCCCGCGGCCAGGGTGAGCACGAGGGCCACGGCCAGGGCCGGCCGGTTTGCCGCCGAGGCGCGGGCCTGGCGTGTCATGGGGTTCTCCCGTCTCCCGCTCATCGTCAGCGGGCCTTGATGTCGACGATCAGCCACCGGTCTCCCTCGTACTTCGCGGTGACGGTGAGCTGAGCCGCGGCGGACGTGGCGGCGGCCTTGCCGCGCCGCGAGGTCTGGTCGAGGAACACGAGGAGGCGCGCGCTGTTCCCGTCGAGTTCGATCACGCCGGTGCGGACGGCCTGGGTGGAGAGCGTGATGCGCTGGTCGACCAGGTTCGCGCGGACCTGGGCCAGGAGCCCGCCGTACTGGCGGGCGGCGCGCCCCGCCAGGACGGTGCGGGCGGAGCGTTCCGCGGCGCCGGTGTCGGCGGCTGTGTAGGAGAAGACGCGGGCGAGGCCTTCGGCGACGTCTCCGCTGACGCGGGTGGTGGTCCCGGCGTCGGTGAGCGCGTGGTTGCGCGCCGAGGGGGCCGACCGGAGGTCGTGGGCGGCGTGGAAGAAGCCGCTCCCGCCGGCGAGAAGGGCGAGGAGGAGGACGGTGAGGGCGGCGGCCGGGGCGCCCCTTCGCCACCCGGTGGGGACACGGCGACCGCTCGGCTCGTCCGTGGTTCCGCGGTCTTCTCCGTCCGTGGCCGCCGACGGATCCTCGTCGGTGCTTTCTCCGTCCGTGGCCGCCGACGCGTCCTCGTGTCGCTTCCCTCCGTCCGTGGCCTCCGCCGCTTCCCGGTGGTCCTCCGCGGTCGCGTCCGGTGCCTCCCGCTCGTCGGTCTCGGCGTCCCTGGCGGTTGTCCTGCGCAGCAGTCGTGTCACTCGTCCCCGCCCTCCTTCCCCGGTTCCGGCTGTCCGACGGGCACCGCGCTCAGTGCCGCGACCCTCCATGTGTTCTCGCCCGTGCGGGTCAGGACGGCCTCCAGGCGCTTGCGGTCGGTGGTCGCGGTGGCGGCTCCGCGCGGGGTGACGTCGACGCGTACGGTCGCGATGAGTTTCGCCGTACCGGCTCTCGCGTCCAGTGCGGTGAGCGCCGCCTCCGTGACCGTGGCGCGTGCCGAGGCGCCCACCGTGGGCTCGGTGCGGCCGAGTTCGGTGCGGAGGGGTCCGGTGGAGGCGTCGCGCCAGGCCCGGATGCCCGCTTCGGCGCGTTCGCGGGTCGAGGCGTCGAGCGTGTTCAGGACGGTGATGCGGCTGCGGCCCTCGGCGAGGGCGGTGTCGCGTTCCCGGCCGAAGGCGAGCTGCTCGTCGGAGCGGGCCTGGGCGTAGGTCCAGGCGCCGGTCCCGCAGAAGCCCAGGGCGGCGACGAGGGCGCCGATGCCCACCGCTTGGGCGCGCCTCATCGCGTACTCCCGGTGTCGAGGCCGAGGAGGCCGGCCATGTCGGTCGGGCCGCCGGTCTGGCCGGGGAGTGCGAGTGCGCCGGGCAGCGCAGGCTGCGCGCCGGTGGTGGTGCGGGCGCTGCCGGAGGGCAGGGAGCCGGGCCGGGCCGGGGTGGGCACGGTGCCGCCCTTGGGGGCGTGCGCGGAGCCACGGACGTTCACCCCGGTGGAGGCCGGTGCCGTGCAGGAGGCGCCGGTGTTGAGGGCGGGCGCGGTGCCCAGGTCGAGGCCGTTGCGGTACCGCGTCCCGCCGTATCCGGTGGTGCAGGGCAGGGGCTTGAAGAAGGTGACGGCCATGCCGAAGTTCACGTGCCCTCCGTCGACGGTGGTGGCTCCGGCCGAGACGGCCGCCGGGAATCTCACGAGGAGTTCCTCTGTGCCGCGCTGGCGGGTGACGGCGATCTCCGAGGTGGTGAGGAGGTTGGCGAGGACGACGCCGAGGCTCGGGTCGAGGTCGCGCAGGAGGCCGCTGACCTGGCCGGCCGCGTCGGGTGTGACGGCGAGGAGACGGCGCAGGTCGGCGTCGGAGCCCTTGAGGGTGGCGGCGAGGTCGCGGGCGCCGGTGGCGAAGTCGCGGATGGCGCGGCTCTCGTCGGCCTGGGTGCGCAGGACGACTTCGCCGTCGTTGATGAGCCGGGTCGTGGCCGGCAGGGAGCGGTCGGCGGCCTGGACGAATCTGCTGCCGTTGTCGAGGAGGACCTGGAGGTCGTCGCCGTGTCCCTCGAAGGCCTTGCCGAGTTCGTCGACGACGGTGCGCAGGGAGTCGAGAGGGACGGAGCGGGTGAGGTCGTTCATGCTCGCGAGCACGTCGGTGACGGGCGCCGGCACCTCGGTGTCGGGCTGTTCGATGCGGGAGCCGTCGGCGAGGAAGGGTCCGCCGTCGCTCTCGGGGCGCAGGTCGATGTACTGCTCGCCCACGGCGGAGAGTCCGGCGACGACGGCCCGGGCGTCGGCGGGGATGCGAGGTGCGGACTTCTTGATGCGCAGCTCGGCCACGACTCCGTC
Organism: Streptomyces sp. NPDC034084; assembly: GCF_055575535.1. Classification (NCBI taxonomy): domain Bacteria; kingdom Bacillati; phylum Actinomycetota; class Actinomycetes; order Kitasatosporales; family Streptomycetaceae; genus Streptomyces; species Streptomyces sp. NPDC034084. Next base: position 777,760 of record NZ_JBVISK010000003.1, on the reverse strand, counting down.
GGCGGTGAGGTCGATGGCGCCGACGCGGCCCACGGAGACGCCCCGGTAGGTGACGTCGGAGTGGGTGAACAGCCCTCCCGTACGGGCGAGATGGACGCGGACGGTGTAGTGGTCGGCGACGCCGGCGTAGCGGCCGAGGTCGGCGTAGCGGACGCCGACGAAGCCGAGGACGAGTACGGCGATGACGAGGAACGCGAGGTTCTTCAGCCGTACGGTGCGGGTGATCACCGCTTCTCGCCTCCGTCCTTGGGTGTGGTGGCGGGCGCCGGCGGGGTGCCTGTCGAGACCGGGGGCAGCGGCAGCGCGGACCGCGGGCTCCGGGTGCGGCCGTTCGTCTGCGCGTCGCCGCGGGAGGTGGAGGCCGGGGCCGTCGGGGCGGGGGTCGGGGTGGGTTCGGTCTTGGGGATGAGCGGCGGGATGAGTTCGGTGCCCGGGACGGCGGCGAGGTGGAGGTAGGTGTTGAGGTAGTCGCCCTTGATGCCGCGCATCACCTCGTCGGTGAAGGGATACGTGAGGAGCACCTGGAGCGATTCGGGCAGGTCTGCGCCGGCGTCGGCGAGTGCGGTCAGGGTCGGCGCGAGGGCCTTCAGGTCGGCGACCATGTCCTTCTTGCTCGCGTCGATGGTGCTGACGGCGACGCCGGACAGGGTGTCCAGGGCGCGCAGCATGGTCAGCAGGGAGCCCCGCTGGTTCTCGAGTGTCCTCAGGCCGGGCGAGAGGCCGGTGAGGGCGGTGTCGACGTCCTTCTTGCGTCCGGCGAGGGTGGCGGAGAGCCGGTTGACTCCGTCGAGGGCGCGGGTGATGTCGCCGCGGTGCGCGTCCAGGTTCGTCACCAGGGTGTTGACGCGGTTCAGCATGGAGCGGACCTCGGGTTCGCGTCCGCCGAGTGCCGCGTCGAGTTCCCGGGTGATGGTCTTGAGCTGGTTGACGCCGCCGCCGTTGAGGAGGAGGGACAGGGCGCCGAACACCTCCTCGACCTCCGTGTTCCGGTTGGTGCGCGTCCGGGGGATGACGCTGCCGTCGGTGAGGCGGCCGCCGCTGTCCTTCCGTGGGGCGACGAGCTGGATGTACTTCTCGCCCAGGAGGCTCGACTGTTCGAGGCGGGCGCCGGCGTCGGCGGGGAGCCGGACGTCGCCGTTGATCTCGAGGGTGACGCGGGCGGACCAGTTGTCGGTCCCCAGGTCGATGGCGGTGACGCGGCCGACGGCGACGTCGTTGACCTTGACCGCGGACTGCGGCACGAGACTGAGGACGTCGTCGAGTTCGGCGGTGACCGTGTACGAGTGGGAGCCGAGGTCGGCGCCGCCTGGCAGCGGGAGGTCCTCGATGCCGTCGAACCGGACGGGGTCGGCGGGGACCGCGCCGAGGACGACGGCCAGGCCGAGGCCGAGGGCGACCGCTCCGGCGGCTCCGGCGCCGACGGCCTTGCGGGACGGCAGGGTGTCTCGTTTCACCGCTCCCCCTCTCGGGTGCTTGCCGAGGGGGTGCCGGTCCCCGGCGTTCCGGTGCCCGCGGAGCCGCCGGTCACCGGCAGCGGGAGCAGCGGGCCGCCCATGCTGATCTCGTTGAGGTTGGCGCGGCCGTCGAGGGTGCGGGTGTCCTTGTTGTACGCGTTGACGACGTTGCCGGCGGCGAGCGGGGCGACGTCGAGCGCCTCCGCGAGGGAGGCCCGCTGGTCGACGAGGGTCTGGGTGAGGGGCACCAGTCGGTCGATGTTCTTCTTCAGCTCGCCGCGATTGTCCTTGATGAACGTCTTGACCTGGGCGAGGGCCTTGCCGAGTTCCTTGAGGGCGCCGGCGAGGTCGTCCTTGTTCTCGGCGAAGTAGCCGACGACCTCGTCCAGGCGTTCCTGTGCGGTGCGGACGTCGCCGTCCTTCTTCTTGAGCATCGTGGTGAAGGTCTGGAGCTGGCCGAGGCTGGTGAAGAGGTCGTGGCTGCTGCCGTCGAGGGTTCTGGCGGCCTTGCCGAACTCTTCGATGGAGGTGCCGATGGCCGTGCCGTTGCCTTTGAGGTTCTTCGCTCCGGTGTCCAGGAGTTCGGAGAGGGCTCCGGCGGAGTTGGCGCCGTCGGGGCCGAGTGCCTCGCTCAGTTCGGTGATCGAGTCGTAGAGCTGGTCGATCTCGACGGGGGTGCGGTTGCGGGAGGCGGGCAGTTGGGCGCCGTCGGCGAGGGCGGGGCCGGTGCGGTAGGCGGGGGTGAGCTGGACGTACCGGTCGGCGACGATGCTCGGGGCGACGACGAGGGCCCGCGCGTCGGCGGGGACGCGTACGCCTTCGTCGAGGCGGAGCTCGACGCGGACCCTGGTGCCCTGCGGCTCCACGGACTCCACCTCTCCCACCCGGACGCCGAGGACGCGCAGGTCGGATCCCGCGTAGATGCCGACCGCCCGGTCGAACCAGGCGGTGACGCGGATGCCGTCGTCGTCGAGGGCGCCGGCGGCGACGAGGCCGCAGGCCGCGAGCACCGTGAGGGCGAGCCCGGTGACGAGGGGCTTTCTGGGCTTGGTCATCGTTCACCGCTCCCCTTGGCCGTCGCCGTCTGTTTCGGCGGGAGGCATCCGGTCTTGGGCTGCGAGGCCTCGGGCAGATAGGTGCGGGGCACCACTCCGCACAGGTAGCTGTCGAACCAGCGGCCGCTGCCGAGGGTGTTGCCGACGAGCCGGTAGTACGGGCCGATGAGCGCGAGTGTCTTGTCGAGCTGGCCGCTGTTCTTCTCTAGGACGCCGGTGACGCGGCTGAGGGCCTTCAGGGTGGGTCCGAGCTGCCGGTCGTTGTCGCCGACGAGGCCGCTGAGCTCGGTGCCCAGGTCGCGGCTGCCCTTGAGCAGGGCGCGGATGGCCTCGCGGCGTTTCTTCAGCTCGCCGAGCAGCGAGCCGCCGTCCTCCAGGAGGATCTCGAAGCTGGACTTCTTGTCCGCCAGGGTCTTGGTGAACTTCCTGCTGTTCTCCAGGAGCCTGGCGAGCTGGGTGTCGCGCTTGGAGACGGACTTCGACAGTTCGGAGAGGCCGGTGGCGGCGTTGCGTACGTGCGGCGGCGAGTTCTTGAAGGTGTCGGAGATCGTCCGGAAGCTCTCGGCCAGCTTCTGGGTGTCGAGGTCGTCGACGGTGCCGCTGAGGTCCTGGAAGGCCTGCGTCACGTCGTACGGGGAGGTGGTGCGGGACCGCGGGATGCGGGTGCCGGGGTCCTGGGGGGCGGAGCCCAGCGGGTCGAGCGCGAGGTACTTCTCGCCGAGGAGGGTCTTGATGGCGATGGCGGCGGTGGACCGGTCGCCGATCCAGGCGTCGCCGACCTCGAACGTCACCTTGACCTTCGGACCGTCGAGGGCGACCTCGGTGACCTTGCCGACCTTGACGCCGGCGATGCGGACCTCGTCCCCGGCGTCGAGCCCCGCGGCCTCGGTGAAGTCTGCGCTGTAGGCGGTGTCGCCGCCCACGAGCGGGAGCCGTTCCACGTTGTACGCGAGGACGGCCAGGACGGCCAGGACGACAAGGCCGACCAGGGCCACGGCGACGGGACTGCGCTCCTTGAGCGGCTTGGTCCGGGCGCGGGGGCTCATCCGCGGCACCTCGTCTCGGTCACGGCGATGCCGGTCGGCGGCTTGGAGCCGTCGGAGGTTCCCACGCCGCTCACACGCGCCTCGCAGAGATAGAGGTTGAACCACGACCCGTACGAGGACAGTCGCGCCAGGGCCGACATCTTGCCGGGGGTGTGGGCGAGGAAGGACTCGATGGCGGGGGTGTGGTCGCCGAGGGTGCCCGAGAGCCGGCCCAGCTCGCGGATGTCCTTCTTGAGAGGGGCGCGCCCCTCCTGGAGGAGTCCGGCGGTGGTCGTGGTGAGGTCGCCGATGGCCTTCACGGCCTCGCCGAGGGGTTTGCGGTCGGTGTTGAAGCCGGTGACGAGCTTCTGCAGGGTGACGACGAGGTCGTTGAAGCCGGCCTCGCGGTTGTTGAGGGTCGTCAGGACGGTGTTGAGGTGGGTGACGACCTCTCCGATGACCTTGTCCTTGGCGGCGACGGTCCTGGTGAGGGAGCCGATGTGCCGGAGGAGGCTGTCGACGGTACCGCTCTCGCCCTGGAGGACCTGCACGAGGGATCCGGCGAGATCGTTGACGTCGGCTGGCGAGAGTCCCTCGAACAGCGGCTTGAATCCGTTGAACAGCAGGGTCAGGTCGAGCGCCGGTGTGGTGCGGTCGAGCGGGATGGTCTCCCCGGCCTCCAGGGTGCCGGTCAGGTCGCCGGTGCCGCGGCCGAGGGACACGTACCGCTGCCCGACCATGTTGAGGTACTTCACGGCGGCGGTCGCCGACCGGGGCAGGGTGCGGTCCTCGCGGACGGAGAAGGTGACCTGGGCGGTGCGCCGTTGGACGACGCGCACGTCGGTCACCTCGCCCACCTTCACTCCGGCGATGCGCACGGAGTCTCCCTCGACGAGCCCGGTGACGTCGGTGAACAGCGCCTTGTACGTACGGGTGGCGGAGCCGACCCCGGTGTTGGCGATGCTGAAGCCGAGGACGGTGGTGGCAAGGGCGGTGACCAGGACGAACGCGAGGGACTTCAGCACGGTCCCGGTCAGGCCGCGCCGTCGTGTGTGGCTGGGCCGGGTCGTCATCGGAGGGTCACCTCCGCTCCGCGGAACGCGGGGCCGGCGAGGAGGCTGCTCCAGTCCGGCAGGTCACCGGGCCGCTTCTTCGCCGCGGGGGCGAGCAGTTCGTTGACGAGGTCGTTCTCCTGCGGGGAGTTGGCGGGGCCGAGGTCCTGGTCGGCCGCGGCGGACGCCCGGGTGGCGGGCTTGGCGGGGATGCCGAGGTAGGGCACGGGGTAGCAGTGCGGGCCGCCGCCGGAGCCGTACGAGGGCGTGTCACGGCCGGGGACGTACGCGCCGCGGGAGGGGACGGTGGTCACCTCGACGTGCAGTCCGGGCTGGTTCGTGCCCTTGCCGAGCGCCTTGTCCATCGCGGGCACGAACTGGGCGAGGGTGCGCAGGGTGCAGGGGAAGGACGGGGAGTACTCGGCGAGCAGTTCCAGGGTGGGGCGGCTCGTGGCGCTGAGCCGGATGATGTTGGTCCTGTTCTGCCGCAGGAACGCGGTCAGGTCCTGGGCCGTCCCGGTGGTGACGCCGAGGGTGCCGGCCAACTCGCCCTCCTTCTCGGCGAGGGTGCCGCTGGTGGTGGTGAAGTCGGTGAGCGCCGTGAGGATGTCCGGCGCGGCGTCCGCGTAGAGGTGGCTGACCTTCACGAGTTCTTTCAGGTCGCGGGTGAGGGCGGGCAGGTGGGGGTTGAACTCGCGGAGATGGGTGTCGAGTTCGGCGAGGGTCTCGCCGAGCTTGTCGCCGCGCCCCTCCAGGGCGCGGGAGACGGCGGACAGGGTCGCCGAGAGCTTCTGCGGCTGGACGGCGGTGAGCAGCGGCAGGACGTTGTCGAGGACCTGCTGGAGTTCCACGGCGTTGCTGGAGCGGTCCTCGGGGATGACGTCGCCGGGACCCAGCGGCTGTGCCGAGGGGTGCGCGGGTGGTACGAGGGCCACGAACCGCTCGCCGAAGAGGGTGGTGGGCAGCATCTGCGCGCGGACGTCGGAGGGGACGTGGCGCAGGGTGCCCGGGCGCATGGCGAGGGTGAGCCGGGCTCCGCCGTCGGTGGCGTCGATGGCGCGGACCTCACCGATGACGACGCCGCGCAGTTTCACCTCGGCGCCGAGGTGCATCTCGTTGCCGACGCTGCCGGCCTCGACGACGACCGGGTCGGAGTCGGTGAAGCGTTTGTCGTACACGGCGACCGCCAGCGAGGCCAGCAGGACGGGTACCAGGAGGAAGACGACACCGGCGAACCGGCGGCGGAGGGTTTCGGCCGTTGAGTCGCTCATCTCACCCCGCCACCTTCACGGTCGTGGTCGCGCCCCAGAGGGCCAGCGAAAGGAAGAAGTCGGTGACGCTGATCAGCACGATGGCGTTGCGTACGGAGCGGCCGACGGCGATGCCGACGCCGGCGGGGCCGCCGGAGGCGCGGAAGCCGTAGTAGCAGTGGGCGATGATCACCATCACGCTGAAGATCAGCACTTTCAGCACCGAGAGGAGGACGTCCGTCGGTGACAGGAAGAGGTTGAAGTAGTGGTCGTAGGTCCCCTGCGACTGGCCGTTGAAGAGGACCGTCACGTAGCGGGAGGCCAGGTAGGAGGAGAGCAGACCGATCGCGTAGAGCGGGACGATGGCGACGACGCCCGCGATGATGCGGGTGGTGACGAGGTACGGCATGGAGCGGATGCCCATGCCTTCGAGGGCGTCGACCTCCTCGTTGATGCGCATGGCGCCGAGCTGGGCGGTGAAACCGGCGCCGACGGTCGCGGAGAGGGCGAGTCCGGCGACGAGCGGGGCGATCTCGCGGGTGTTGAAGTAGGCGGAGACGAAGCCGGTGAACGCGGCGGTGCCGATCTGGTCGAGGGCCGCGTAGCCCTGGAGACCGACGACGGTTCCGGTGAAGAGCGTCATCGCGATCATCACGCCGATGGTGCCGCCGATGACGCCGAGGCCGCCGGAGCCGAAGGCGACCTCGGCGAGCAGCCGCTGCACCTCCTTGAGGTAGCGGCGCAGGGTCCGCGGGATCCAGAGCAGGGCGCGGACGTAGAAAAGGAGTTGGTCACCGGACCGGTCGAGCCAGACGAACGGGGAGGCCATCGGTCTCAGCCTCCCTTCGGCGGGACGATCTGCAGGTAGATGCCCGTGAGGACCATGTTCACGAAGAACAGCAGCATGAAGGTGATGACGACGGACTGGTTGACGGCGTCGCCGACCCCCTTGGGGCCGCCGCGGGGGTTCAGTCCCCGGTAGGCGGCGACGATGCCGGCGATGAACCCGAAGACGAGGGCCTTGAGTTCGCTGATGTAGAGGTCGGGCAGCTGGGCGAGGGCGGAGAAGCTGGAGAGGTACGCGCCGGGGGTGCCGCCCTGGAGGACGATGTTGAAGAAGTAGCCGCCCAGCGTGCCGACGACGGAGACCATGCCGTTGAGGAGCACGGCGACCGCCATGGTGGCGAGGACGCGCGGGACGACCAGTCGCTGGACGGGCGAGACGCCCATGACCTCCATGGCGTCGAGCTCCTCCCGGATCTTGCGCGAGCCGAGGTCGGCGCAGATGGCGGAGCCGCCGGCGCCGGCGATCAGGAGGGCCACGATGAGGGGGCTGGCCTGCTGGATGACGGCGAGGACGCTGGCGCCGCCGGTGAACGACTGGGCCCCCAGCTGCTGGGTGAGCGAGCCGACCTGGAGGGCGATGACGGCGCCGAACGGAATGGAGACGAGCGCGGCCGGCAGGATGGTGACGCTCGCGACGAACCAGAACTGTTCGATGAACTCCCGGAACTGGAAGGGCCGCCGGAAGACGGCCCGGCTCACCTCGGCGGCGAGGGTGAAGAGGCGGCCGGTCTGCCGCAGCGCACCGGTGATCACGAGCCGCTCCCGGTGACCGGCAGCGTGAGGGTGGGCGCCGCGGCGCCGTGCGCGTAGGTGTCGCGGATCGCGGTGCGGGCGGCGGGCGGCAGTCGGTCGAGCATGCCGAGGACGCGCTCGCGCCGCCGGGTGACGGCCGCCCGGGGCGGCAGGCCGGGCGAGGGTTCCAGTTGGGGGACGATGACGCGGGGCGTCGCCGGGTGGCCGGCGGGGTTGCCGGCCTCGGCGGCGAGCAGGGCGGCGTCCTTCTCCTCGGACATGCCGATGGGGCCTTCGCGGCGGCCGGCGAGGAACTGGGTCACGACCGGTTCGTCGCTGGTGAGGAGCACCTCGCGGGGGCCGAAGGTGACGAGCCTGCGCCGGAAGAACATCCCCATGTTGTCGGGGACGGTGGCGGCGATGTCGAGGTTGTGGGTGACGATCAGCATCGTCGCGTCGATCCGCGCGTTGAGGTCGATCAGCAGCTGGGAGAGGTAGGCGGTGCGGACGGGGTCGAGACCGGAGTCCGGTTCGTCGCACAGCACGATCTGCGGGTCGAGCACGAGGGCGCGGGCCAGCCCGGCGCGTTTGCGCATGCCTCCGCTGATCTCGCCCGGCAGCTTGCCCTCCGCGCCCAGCAGACCGACGAGTTCGATGCGCTCCATGACGATGCGCCGGATCTCGGACTCCCGCTTGCGGGTGTGCTCGCGCAGCGGGAAGGCGATGTTGTCGAAGAGGCTCATGGAGCCGAACAGGGCGCCGTCCTGGAACATGAGGCCGAAGAGCTTCCGGGTCTCGTAGATGTCCCGTTCGGGGCTGCTGACCATGTCGACGCCGTTGATGAGGACGCGGCCCTGCTGGGGCTTCAGGAGTCCGATGAGTGATTTCAGGAATACGGTCTTCCCGGTTCCGGAAGGGCCGAGCATGACGCTGACCTCTCCGGCCGGCAGGGTCAGCGACACGTCCTGCCAGATGTTCTGCTTGCCAAAGGACATGGTCAGACCCTCAACGACTACTTCGATTCCCATCCCACCTCCAGCAAGCGTGCGTCGGGTGTGCGCCGCGGGCGCACGGTAAGTCGGTCCGGATCATCCGGACAATAGGCGGGTGTCACTTTTCTTGATCCGCTCCCGTATTTGTCACCGCGGAGACAAGGTCGGGGTCGGCACTTGTCTCCGTGGAGACACAGAGCTGCGCCGACCTGCGACGGTGCGCCGCCCCGGGAACGCTACGGCCGAGTAACCTCTCGCGGCAATAGCGGATTCCGAGTTTTCCGGGGACGGAGTCGAGCAGCGGTGCATTTATCAGGCAGGAGACAGTTCCGCTTCGCTTCTTATCACCCGAGAGAGCAGCCGGAGGCCCCGGCGATCGATCAGAATTGTCGACATTGCGCACCCCGGAACCAAGGGGATTCTCCCCACCGCTCACCCACTTGACAGGCAATGGGGCATATCCAAAGAATCTTGGACTCCGCCATTGTTCAGCTAAGTTTCCCGCAAGTAACGTCTGGTTTCGCGGCCGGGAAATGTCGGGCCGCCGGCCGCTCGACCCCCACCGCGGCCACCCTCTGCCGGTCAATCCCCAAGGAGAGTCCCAGAGCCATGAAGAAGCCCATCAGAAACCTCGCCGTCGTCGCCGGAACCGCCTCGGCCGCGTTCGCCCTGGCCGTGAGCCCCGCCTCGGCGGTGGCCTCCACGGTCTGGACCGTCAACCCGTCGCCGGCCAGCTTCACCGCGGTCAACAGCGGGAACATCGTCCTGAGCGTCAACGGCATCGCCATGACGTGTACGAAGTCGAACGCCTCGGGCACGATGGCGAGCGCCACGGGCAACCCCGCCACGGTCGCCTCCATCAGCGCCATCGCCTTCGGCGCCACGGGCGCGCCCTGCACCAGCGTGCTCGGCAATGTGAGTGCGGTCGCGACCACCCCGTGGACGGTCGTGGCGCAGGACTACACCGCGGCGACCGGCGTCACCAAGGGCTACGTCGGCAACGTCGACGCCAAGGTGACCGTCGGCGCCTGTGTCTTCCGCGTGACGGGCAAGGCCTCCGGCACGTACACCAACTCGACGGGCGCGCTGGCCGTCAACAGCGTCGCGGGCGAGCTCACCGTCGTCTCGTCGACCAACTGCGGCTCCGCCGTCCCGGTCGGCGCCAAGCCGACCTTCAAGGGCACCTACCTCGTGAAGGCGGGCGCCGTCATCCCGACGATCGTCGGTTCCAACCCGTAAGGACGCCGGACCCGCGTCCGCCCGGCCGGCGACCCCGGCCGGGCGGACGCGGGCTGTCCGCGCCCTCGCCGGCGGCCTCCCCCGCCGGCGTACGAACGACCCCGAGCGGAGCACCCGATGAGAGGCCAAGCGCCCACCCCTCGATCCTCCCGCGCCCGCGTGCGCGGCGCGACGATCGCCGCGTTCGTGGCGCTCGCCCCCCTGCTCCCGGCGGCGGCCGTCGCCGCGGGAACGCTCAAGGTCGACGCCGCGCTGCCCTTCGTCTGCACCATGCCCTCGGGGCCGCAGCACGCGACCGTACGGATCTCGGCGACCCTCCCCGACCGGGCCGCCGTCGGCGAGGCGGTAGGGGCGGTTGACGTCAGCACGGCGGTGGAGCTCCCGGCCGCGGCCGTGGCCGACCTGCTCTCGCTCACCGCGGCCACCGTACGGGCGGAGACGCGCCTCACGGTCGGCGCGGCCCAGAACGGACAGCGCACGGAAGCGGTCTGGCGCGGTACGACGGAGCCCGTCGCCGTACCCGCGGAGGGCGCTCTCACGTTCACCACGACCGGTGACGTCCCGACCCTGACCACGGACAGCGCCGGCGATCTGACCCTCACCGCCGAGGGACTCGCCGTCGACCTCGCCCCCAGCACGGCCGACGGGGCGGCCACCACTCCCGCCGCGCTCTCCCTCGCCTGCGTGCCCGACCCGGACGCGCAGGGCGGCCGGCTGCTCGCCACCGTGCCCATCGGCGCCGTCACGGAAGAGCCGAGCGCGTCCCCGACGCCGTCGACCGCCCCTTCCTCTGCCTCCCCTTCGTCCCCTTCCTCCCCGTCCCCCTTCCCCGTGCCGTCGGCCCCGACGGAGCGGGAGCCCTCGGGGGCCGGGACGAACGGTGCTTCGAAGGACCCGGTGGCCGGTCCCCGGGCGGTCGGCGGTCCCCGGACGGCCGACGCGGACCCCTCCGGCGCCGCCCCGCCGGGCCGACCCTCCGCGCCGCCCTGCCGCAAGGACGAGCCGACGCCCACGACGCTCACCACGTACATCACCGGCTACGCCAATGTGCGCAAGCTGAACGGCGCCTCGCTCATCCCGGTGTCCTGCGTGCTCATCGAGCAGGGCACGCCGGAGATCGAGTTCCGGGAGGACGGCACCCTGCACCTCGTACAGACGTCCGACGGCGCCCTCTCCTACCAGGGGCGCAAGCAGTCCCCGCCCTTCACGTCCACCTTCCTGACCTTCGACTTCGCACCGGCCACGGCGACGATGGTCCTGGAGCAGACGGGGCCCATGACCGTCGCGTCGGACATCCTCCTCGTCTTCCCCGACAACATCGCCGAGACCTACGTCCGCGCCCCCTTCGTGCTGCGCGTCCTCGACGTCCGGGTCAATGGCACCCGACTCGACGTGGGCCCTTCCTGCCGTACGGAGAGGCCGCTCACCTCCCCCGAGCCCGACCCCGCCAAGTTCCCGGGCGACCACCTCGTCCTCCTCGGCAAGGGGCAGCTCCTCAACGGCACCGACGCCACCGGCTACGTCCTCACCAGCGGGGGCCCGCTCACCGGCGAGGTGACCATCCCCGCCTTCAAGGGCTGCGGGACCGGTGGCGAGAACCTCGACCGGCTCCTCACCGCGTCCATCTCCGGCCCCGGCAACCACATCAGGCAGATCCAGGGCCAGACCTGCTCCGCGGGCGTCGAGGTGCCGCCCGAGGGCCAGTGCACCGAGGACCGCCAGCCCCTGGTGATCCCGAAGCCCGAACGCTGAACCGGCGCGCCCGCCCCACCGCTCTCCCTCGTTCCCCTCGGCGCGCCCGCCCCACCGCTCTCCCTCGTTCCCCTCAACGAAAGGCATCCGCCATGCCCCTCGCCTCCTCCCGCACGCGCCTCGCCGCCCTCTCCGCCCTCACGGCACTCGGCGCCTTCGTCTCGGTCGGCACGGCGACCGCGGCCACTCCGCAGCTGAACGGCGGCTGGGCGCCGTTCGACCGCTGTCCCGTCGACGCCCCGGCGATGCTCGCCTCGGACGGTCTCGACAAGGCGCCGCAGTGCGTGTCGTCCTCCTCCGCGAGCGGCTCCATCAAGCTCGGCAACACGACCGTCGTCACCGGCAGGACGAACCTCCAGATCGGCGTGATCCAGCACGCCGACGGCACCAACAGCGTCGTCCCGCCGCCCGCCGGCTCCCTGATCGCGGACAGCGCCACGGTCCCCGGCGGTCTGTTCGGACTCATGTGTCCGAGCGACATCCCGTTCATCACCGACATCTGCCGACAGCTCTCGGACGCCAAGCTCAACAAGATCACCGCCACCGTGGAATCGGTCGGCACACCCTCGGAGTTCGACCAGATCGCGGGCGTCCTCACCGACATGCCGATCGTGAGGATCCCGGTCCGCATCCACCTCCAGAACCCGTTCCTGGGCAGCAACTGCTACATCGGCACGAAGTCCAACCCGATCGTGCTGCGCCCGAGCAACCTCACCTCCCCCGACTTCTCCGTCGAGCGCTACAACGGCGACGGCTCCCCGAACGAGGAGGGCGACATGAGCCGCCTGAACATCCTCGGCTCCACCCAGGTCGACAGGACGTTCGCGGTCCCCGGCGCCAGCGGCTGCGGACTGGGGCTCTTCGGCATCATCGACGGCGCCGTCAACCTCAAGACCGGACTGCCCTCGGCCGCCGGCAAGAACAGCATCACGCTCGACAACACCCAGACCTACCTCACCGGCCTGTACGCCCCCGGTGTCGTCGCCCCCGACGCCGGCACGGTGTTCTCGAAGAACTGGCACTCGGCCGTCAGGTAACGGCCACCCAGGGGCGATTCCCGGCCGACTCGGGCGGCACACGGGCTCGCGGGACGCCAACTCCTGTGCAAGTTGTGTACAGCACAGAGCAGTTGACCTAGCTTCGACAGTCCCGTTGGTACGCACCTGACGGCCGTTGCGGCGCCCCACCACCCAGGGAGGGCGCCGCACCGCCGCTCCCCACCGGTCGCGCAGGAGAGCAAGGGATCGGTCCATGCCCGCAACCGCACAGTCACCGAACATCGGCGAGCCGCTCGACCCGCTCCCCAGGGAGTTCGCCGACCTGATGAGGCCGGAGATCCCGGGCCTGATCAAAGAGATCGGCATGGAGGTCCAGCGGGCCTACCCCGTGTACGCGCACCTCTTCAACGGACCGCACTCGGACGGCATCCGCCAGGGCGTGGAACAGGCCCTGGCGGCCTTCGTAGAACGGGTCGCCGCCCCGGGGACGCAGTCGGCCCTCCGGGACGAGCTGCTGCGCAAGTTCGGTCGCGTGGAGGCCTACGAGGGCCGGGACCTCGGATGCCTGCAGGGCGCCTTCCGCCTCGGGGCGCGCATCGCGCTGCGCCGGGCCAAGAGCATCGGCCGCACCTACAACCTCTCCCCCACGCTGATCCTGGCCTTCGCGGACGCCCTCTTCGCCTACGTCGAGGAGCTCGAAGCCCTCTCACGCGAGGGCTACGTCATGGCCCAGGCCCGTGCCGTGTCCGACGTGGCGGCGCGGAGAAGGCAGTTACTGCACCTCGTCGTCGCGGGGCCGCCGCTGCCCCGGGCGACGATCGCCGAGCTGTGCGAGGAGGCGTCCTGGCAACTGCCGTCCGAGTGCACCCTGGTGGCGCTCCGCCCCCCGGTCGCCGAGCTCGTCCAGGCCGGGCTCGACCGGGACGTGCTGGCCGACCTGACCCTCCCCCAGCCGCACCTGCTCATCCCCGGCCCCCTCACCCCACAGCGGCTCACGATGCTCGAATCCGCCCTGGCCGGCACCCCCGCCGTCATCGGTCTGACCGTGCCTCCGGTGCAGGCCGCGCACTCGATCCGCTGGGCGCGGCGCGTCCTGCAGCTCATCGACGACGGCGTCGTGGCGAACGCCCCCCTCGTGCGCTGCGAGGAGCACCTGACAACGTTGTGGCTGCTGTCCGATCCGGCCCTCACGGCCCATCTCGCCGCGCGTGAACTGGCCCCGCTCGACGAGCTGTCCGGCACCCGGCGGGAGCGGCTGATCGAGACCCTGCGCGTCCACATCTCGACGCGCGCCCCCGCCGAGCAGGTGGGCGAGATGCTGGGCGTGCACGCCCAGACCGTGCGCTACCGGCTGCGGAACCTGGACAACCACTTCGGCGACCGGCTCCTCGATCCCGACCACCGGTTCGCCCTCGAGGCGGCCCTGCGCTCGCTCCACCTCCACGGCAGGAAGCGGGCGGACTGAGCCGCGTACAGCCCGGGGGGGTGGGCGGGCGGGCTGGACCGCCGGGGAGTGCGGGCGGACCGAGCCGCGTACGCCTCCCCGCACGCGGGCGTCAGTCGCGTCGCCAGTCGGGGTGCAGGCGGATCTCGATGTCGTCGGAGGACGGGTCCGGCGCCTCGTCGGCGGTCACGCGGACGTGGACCGGGCGGCCGCTGTCGGCTTCGACGAAGGCCAGCGGCGGCCGGCCGTCCTGGAGGTACGTGTCGCCCCACCGGACCAGCGACAGGAAGACGGGCAGCAGGTCCTCGCCGGCCCCGGTCAGCCGGTACTCGTCGCGCGCCCGCTGCCCCGGCTCCTGGTAGGGAGTGCGCGCCACGACCCCGGCCGACTCCAGCTGCTTGAGCGCGCGGGAGACAGAGGGCGCGGAGGTGCCGATCCTCGTGACGAAGTCCTCGAAGCGGGTCGTGCCGTAGAAGCACTCCCGTACGACCATGAAGACCGTCCGGGTGCTGAGCAGGTCGAGCACCCGTCCGGCGGAGCACCCGTCGCCGATCGACCACGCGTCCCGGTCACTCAAACGCTTCTCGAACCTCATCGCCATCCACCCATGGTAACTAATGCTTGCGTTACTTAGCCTCTACGTGCTCTCATCTGACTAACGAGGTCGTTATTCAGATGGGGAGTGAGTGCTGTGGTCGCGGTGGCGGGCAAGGTGGTCGTGGTGACCGGCGGGCGGCGAGGACTCGGCGCCGCGCTGGTGGACGAGGTGCTGGCGCGCGGGGCGAGCAAGGTGTACTCCACCGGCCGCTCGGCGTACGCCGACGAGCGTCCCCGGGTGGTGCCCGTCGCGCTGGAGGTCCGCTCGGCCGAGTCGGTCGCCGCCCTCGCGGAGCTCGCCTCGGACGCGGAGATCGTGTTCAACAACGCCGGGGTCCTGTTCCCCGCCCCTCTGCTCACCGGCGACATCGAGCGGGCGGCCGAAACGTTCGACGTGAACGTCTTCGGGCCGTTGCGCGTGGCGCGGGCGTTCGCTCCGGTCCTGGCGGCGAACGGCGGCGGTGCGCTGGTGACCATGCACTCCGTCCTGTCGTGGCTGGCGGGCAGCGGGGCGTACGGGGCCTCCAAGGCGGCGGCCTGGTCGCTCACGAACTCGCTCCGGCTCGAGCTCGCGCCGCAGCACACGCACGTCGTCGGCGTGCACGCCGGATTCATCGACACGGACATGGTCTCCGCCATCGACCGCAGCAAGGCGAAGCCCGCCGACGTGGCCGCGCGGATCGTCGACGGCCTGGAGGCCGGTGACGTGGAGGTGCTCGCCGACGACGTCAGCATCGCCGTCAAGGCCGCACTGTCCGGACCCGTGGAGCAGCTCACCATCCCGGCCGCCGGCTGAAACCCCGAGAGAGGAACGACGAACCGCCATGCCCCTGTGGACCGTCCACCACACGCCCGGCATCTTCTCCGCCGAGGAGAAGCACCGGCTCGCCTCATCCATCGCGGACCATTACGAGAAGGTGGGCCTGCCCCGCTTCTACGTGATCACCCTGTTCCACGAGACCCCGCCCGAGGACTTCTACGTCAGCGGGGAGCCCACCCCGCTCGGGGTCCGCATCACCATCGACCACATCGCCCGGCGCAATCCCGACCAGGACAGCAGGCGCAGGACCGCCCGCTGGATCCGGGAGATGCTCCGCCCCCACCTCGAACGGCACGCCGGGCTCCACTGGGAGTTCCACGTCGACGAGACCAGCGAGGAACTCTGGATGATCAACGGGCTCGTGCCTCCCCCGGGCGGCTCCGACACCGAACGGCAGTGGGCGGAGCAGAACGCGGCGACCCCCTACTGATTCGAGCGATCGCGGGGCCCGGCCGAGCGATGGCCGGGCCCCGCCGAACGCGCTCCGGCCCCGTCGAGCGGCCGCCGGGCCCTCACCCCGCGGGTACGGTGATCTCCCGCTTGAGGATCTTGCCGCTGGGCCCGAGCGGCAGCGCGTCCGCGAGCCACACCCGGCGCGGGTACTTGTAGGCCGCCACGCGGTCCTTGACGTACTCCCGCAGTTCCTCGGGGGTGGCCTGTGCGGCGGGGCGGAGCACGACCGCGGCCGCGACCTCCTCGCCGAGCTCGGGATGCGGCATCCCCACGACCGCGGCGAGGGCGACGGCCGGGTGCTCGTGGAGGACCTCCTCGATCTCGCGCGGGTAGACGTTGTAACCGCCGCGGATGATCATGTCCTTCTTGCGGTCGACGATGTAGAGGTAGCCGTCCTCGTCGGCGCGGGCGAGGTCGCCGGTGCGGAGCCAGCCGTCGGGGATGGCGGCCTCCGTCTCCTCCGGCCGGTTCCAGTACCCCTTCATCAGGTTCGGCCCGCGGACGGCCAGCTCACCGATCTCCCCCTCGGCGACGTCCTGGCCCTCGTCGTCGAGCAGCCGCACCTCGACGTCCCGGATGGGGGTGCCGATGGAGCCGGCCTTCCGGGGCCGGTCGGGGTGGTTGAAGGTGACGACCGGGCTGGTCTCGGACATGCCGAAGCCCTCCAGGACCGGACAGCCGAACCGCCGCTCGAAGCCGTGCAGGATCTCCACCGGCAGCGAGGCGCCGCCGGATATGCACATCCGCAGCGTCGACACGTCCGCCTCCGACGGGTGCTGGAGCAGCGCCGCGTACATGGTCGGTACGCCCTCGAAGACGGTGGCCCGCTCGCGGGCGACGGCCTCCAGGACGGCTCCGGGGTCGAAGCGCGGGATCAGGACGAGGGAGGCGCCGCTGCGGACGGCCGCGCTCATGGTGCAGATCTGCCCGAAGATGTGGAACAGCGGCAGGCAGCCCACCACCACGTCCTCGGCGGTCATCCGCTGGATGTGGACGCTGTTGACCTCGGTGTTGTGCCGCAGTCCCGCATGGGAGAGGACGGCGCCCTTGGGGCGGCCTGTGGTGCCGGAGGTGTACAGCAGGACGGCCGTGTCCTCGTCGTCCGTGGCGGCGACCTCGGGCAGCGGCTCGTGCCCGGCCAGCGTGGCCGCGAACCTCGCGGGCTCGACGGCCGTGTGCCGTACTCCCGCGGCGGCGGCGCCCTGCGCACCCTCGCCCGGCGCCTGGTGCCACTCGAAGAGGCGGACGGCGCCGGAGTCGGCGAGGTGGAACTCCGTCTCGCGGGTCTTCAGGAGCGGGTTCATGGGAACGACGACCGCTCCGGCGCGCAGGGCGCCGTAGTACAGCACGACGAACTCGGGAACGTTCGGCAGCATCAGGGCGACGCGGTCCCCGGGCCGTACGCCCTCGGACCTGAGCAGGGCGGCGGCGCGGGCACTGCGCTCGTCCAGCTCCCCGTACGTGATGACCTGTTCCCCCAGGCGCAGCGCGGGGCGCTCGGGCTGCCGCCCCGCCGTCTCCACGAGGAACCCTGCCAGATTGGCCATGACCCGCCTCCGTTACACGGAATTCGCCGATTGCTTACATCGTCGGCATCTTGCAGCCGTGCGCGGCCACGGCCTATGGCCGCCGTGACAACGCGCGGCCTCCTGGATTGTCCCTGGTCACAATATGACCGCGTTAGGCTGCGCGGATGATCCTCTCGGGTGTGGCGGCAGCGCTTCAGGCAAGGCTCCCGGAACTGGGCGAGCGCATGGCGCTGCTCATCCGCGCGGACGTCGAGGCCTACACGGACGAGTCGCTCATCTCCCTGGACTCCCTGCGCCGCTCCTGCACCGCCAACGCGCGCCTCATCCTGACCCATCTCCGCCTCGGGGGTGCTCCGGACGCGAGCTCGGCCCGGGAGACCGGACGGCTCCGCGCGGAGCAGGGGGTTCCGCTGGCCGACACCCTGCACGCGTACCGGATCGGCTCGCAACTGTTGTGGACGGAGATCCTCGCCGAGGCCCGCACGCGTCCCGAGGTCTCCGGCGATCTGCTGCTGACGGAGTCGACGGAGTTCTGGGCGTTGTCCGGTCTGTACGCGGAGGCGGTGGCCGTGGCGTACCGGGAGGCGGCGGCGGAACTCACGGCGCAGGGACAGGCGCGGCGCTCCGCCCTGGTGGAGGCGTTGTTCACCGGCATCGTGACCGACCGCACGCTGTGGGAGGCCGCCCGCGAGCTGGAGCTGCCCGAGCACGGGCCCTACGCCGTCGCCGCGGCGAGGGCAGGCGCTCCCGGCGAGGAGCCCCTCATCGGGGCGGAGGCGGCACTGCGGCAGGCGAACCTTCCGTCGGCCTGGAGACTCCTGCCGGACGAGCAGCTCGCCCTGATCGCTCTGCCCACGGCGACGGCGGAGGCCACGTGCCTGCGCATCCTCCGCCGTACCCGCGCGCGGGTGGGCTTCAGTCCGTGCTTTCCCTCGCTACGGGACACGCCTCGGGCTCTGCGCTTCGCCCGTCTCGCCCTGGCCGGGCTCGCGGGCACCGGCGCGGGTGTAGCCCGTTTCGACGACAATCCGCTGGCCATGGTCGTCGCGGCGGCTCCGGCCGAGGCCGCGCACCTGATGGAGGTGGTGCTGCGGCCGGTGCTCGATCTTCCGGCCGGGGAGCGATCCCGGCTGCTGAGCACTCTGGAGCACTGGTTCGCCGCCGCCGGTTCGGCCGCCGCCGCGGCGCGGAGCCTGTTCGTCCACCCCAACACCGTCCGCTACCGCTTGCGCCGCGTGGAGGAGCTGACGGGCCGCTCCCTCTCCGATCCCCGGGCGGCGGCGGACATCGGCACGGCCCTCCTGGCGGTCCGCAATCCGGCGGCGGGCTGAGGGTTCCCCGAAAGGTACGGAGCATCCCCCGCGCTTGCGACGTAGGACGGACGCACCTGTGAGCCGAGGACGTCATTCCTCGTCGATGACGTGCATGGCGGCTTCCTCGGCGGACGCGGCGCCGCCGTCGATGCCGAGGTCCCGCGCGTTCAGCTCCGACCTCACCGGGCCCAGACCCTCGTCCTCGGCCATCAGGCGACCGGCGCGACGGCCGCCGACCTGGTCGTCCACGAGCTCCCCGTCGGTGTCCGTCGTGTCGCCGAGGCCGTCGCCGTCGGGAACGGCGAGGTCGGGCTCTTCCTCCGCCAGGCGCTCGTCAAGGGTTTCGCCACCCTGCCGCTCGGCCGCGGTCACCCCCGTGTGCTCGGCCCCGAGGGGGCGCTCCGGCGGCGAGTACCCCGCGTCGAGCGGGTCGCCCTCGAACCCGTCGAGGGTGTCCTCGTAGTCCAGGACGCCCACGTCGTCCTGGACCTCGCTGCCGTCGGGCTGGTAGACGTCGTCGCCCCACGCTTCCGCCTCGGTCATGGGGAACTCCGTTCCTTCGGCCGGAATTCGTGGCGCGGCTGCTCGTGCCGCGGCGCCGGCGTCCGTACCCAGGTCCGTCGCGTCTCACCCCGCCGGGTTCACTCCTCCCGCTCGAAGTCGGCCTTCGCCCGGTCGTCGTCGAGGTCGGCCTGAGCCTTCGCGTACAGGTCGTGTACGAATCTCCGGGCGTCCTCGGGGGAAATGCCGACGCCGAGCCGGAGCAGCCGACCCGTCCAGTAGCCGAGTGGGTCGTCGGGTTCGGTCATGGCGCCTCCTGCGTGGGGAGTGCGGTCGATGGGTCCGCGCGCGGTCGGCGGGCACCTCGACAGGCGTCGAATCCCTGCTCTCATTCCATGGTCCGCGCCTGCGGGGCGAGCGCAACCCGTCCGCCAGAAGGCCCCGGGGCGTGTCCGGAAGGCAGCGCCGTACGCCGGGAGGCCAGGCGGTACTTTCCGGATGCTCCCTAGCTCATCCACTGCCGCAGCAGATCCTCCCGCTGCGCCGCGCGAGGCGAGCCGCCCTCCCATGCGCGGCCCCACTCCGACATGGCCGCGAGTGTCGTGGCCATCGTCGCGGCGCCCTCCGTCAAGCGGGAGAGGAGGGCGCGGGAGAGGTCGGCCTCCACCGGGGAGTAGCCGACCGCCGCGGCCACGTAGGCCTTCAGCTCGTGCTCCCCGTCGTGCTTCGCCACGCTCAGGGTCAGCATCGGGGGGGCCTCGCCCACCCGGCCGGGCCCCACGGTCATGGCCAGGTTCATCACCATGTCCAGAGCCACGTCCGTGACCAGTCCGACCTGCCGCTTCAAGGATTTCACGGGGACGTCCGCCACCGTCAGGGCGCGCACGTCCTCCCACAGGTGGAGGCCGGACTGTCCCTCGCCGAGGGCCACGACGCCGTCGGGGGTCAGGCGTACCCCGGGCGCCAGGCCGGACGGCTTCGCGCCCACGTACACATCGCCCTCGGCGATCCAGAACAGGCCGACCATGGCCATGGGTTGCCCACTTCCCCCGACGGCGGCACGCCACCGCCGCGTCACACATCAAACGATCAGGTCGCCCTCCGGAACGCGTGAAGGGCTCGGGAAGTTCCCCGACGGCAGCCTGGCGGCGCGACGAACACGTCAAACGCTTGCGTACCGGCGGTGGGCGTGGTTCCAATGACCGGCATGTCACCCGGGCGCACCCGCCCCGGCGAGGCGCGGTGCGCGGCGGCGCGCGATCCGGGCGGATCGCGACCGCGAGCACCGGGGAGAGGCGACCCCGGTGAACACGCCGGTATCGCCGTCCGGAGCCGGGGGCACGGACGGGTCGCCCGTACGCCTGGGTGGGCACCGTCCAAGTCGTCGACCGGGACCCCTTGGAGCCGGATCGCTTTCGGGTCCTTCGCACCGGCTGAGAGAGGAACAGGTCCGGCCACCCGGCCTTCGTCGCGGGCCGGGCCCACCGCGACGGCGACGCGGCCGGTACGACGGACCTCCCCGGGCCGGACGGGCTCCCTGGCGACCGGGCAATCCCGCCGGCCACGCCGGCCAGGGCCTCACTGTCGATCGCCGCAGTGGGGGCCGTGGACGGGCCCGGCCGGGCGTTCGTCTGTCACCCGGGGTCGCTAGGCTGGTGATCATGACGCCGGCCCTGCCCCCTGACGTGACCGCTCAGCCCGCCATCGTGGACGCCGCAGCGCTGACCGCCGATCCGGCTCTGCGGGACCGCTTCGCCGAGTCGGCCCACCGGATCCTGTCGGACCTGGTCGGTGGGGGCGCCGCCCTCGGCTGGGTCGACCCGCCGTCGCTCGACGAGGTGGCGGAGCTTCTGGAGCACGTCGTCGACGCCGTGCAGGCCGGGGACGGGGCCCTCCGTGTCGCGTACCTCGACCGTCGGCTTGTCGGGTTGGGATACTGGCTCCGCTACGCCCGCCCGACCCATCGGCCACACGCCGACCTCGAGAAGATCGCGGTGGACGCGGCTGCCCAAGGTCTTGGTGTCGGCCGGGCGTTGACCGCCGCCCTGATCGCCGACGCCCGGGAGGCCGGGATCGAGGTCCTCACCCTCGACGTCCGCGGCGACAACACCCATGCCCTGCGCCTCTACCGGTCGCTCGGCTTCACCGAGTACGGCCGCCTGCCCCGCTTCGTCGCCGTCGGCGAACGCCGCTACGACAAGGTCTTCTGCATGCTGGACCTCCGCGAGCAGAGCTGACGGGACCGTCCTGGATCGAAAACGTGCCCACCCCGGGTCAGGTCACGCGGTGCTTCGCGAGTCGCTCGACCATCTCGGGGTCGCGGTGGTCGAAGAAGAGGCTCGTGCCGGTGTCGAGGGTGGCGATGGCGGCCATCTGCCCGGCGGTGAGCTCGAAGTCGAAGACGTCGATGTTCTCGGCCATGCGCTCGGTGCGGACGGACTTGGGGATGGCGACGACGCCGCGCTGGGTCAGCCAGCGCAGGACGACCTGGGCGACGGACTTGCCGTACTCCGTGCCGATCCCGGCGAGGAGCGGGTTGGTGAACAGGTCGTTCCTGCCCTCGGCGAAGCCGCCCCAGGACTGGATCTGCACGCCGCGCTCACGCATCAGGTCCTGGTAGTCGGCGCGCTGGAAGAACGGGTGGGTCTCGATCTGGTTGACCGCGGGGGTGACCTCGTTGTTGAGGATCAGGTCGATCAGCCGGTCGGGGTAGAAGTTGGCCACGCCGATCGCCCGCGTCAGGCCCTCGTGGTCGAGGGCCTCCATCGCACGCCACTGGCCGTAGACGTCTCCGTACGGCTGGTGCATCAGGTAGAGGTCGATGCGGTCGAGGCCGAGCTTGGCCAGGGAGGTCTCGAAGGCGCGCCGGGTGTTCTCCTCGGCGGGGGCGTCCTGGACCCAGAGCTTGGTGGTGACGAAGAGTTCCCCGCGCGGGATGCCGCTGTTCTTGATCGCGCGGCCCACGGCGTCCTCGTTGCCGTACGCGGCGGCGGTGTCCAGGAGCCGGTAGCCGGCGGCGAGGGCGTCGGTGACGGCCCGCTCGGTCTGCTCCGGTGGGATCTGATAGACGCCGAAGCCGAGGATGGGCATCCGGACGCCGTTGTTCAGGGTGACGTACCGCATCGTTCATCCGTTCGAGAGAGGGGTGCGTTCTGCGAAGAGGAAGGGCCTGGTGGTTCTCCTCTTCTGATCGTGGCCGCGGTCCGCAGCCACCACCATCCGGCGGGCTCCCCCGAGGTCGGAGCGCCGTGGGTCCGCAGAGGTGCTCCGTCCCGCCGTCACATTCCCCCGCGCGCATCCGTCAGGGGGGGTGACGGAGATCGACGGACGGAAGGACCACCCCGTGCTCACCAACATCATGTACGTGACGCTGTACGTCACCGACCAGGACCGCGCGCTGAAGTTCTACACGGAGCAACTCGGCCTGGAGAAGCGCATCGACGTACCCAACCCGACGGGGCGCTTCCTCACCGTGGGAGTTCCCGGCACCCCCGTGGAGATCCTCCTGTGGGCGCACCCCGCGGCGGCGGGGCAGCCGGCCGAGCCGGGTGCCACGCCGGGCCCGGTCATCATCGAGTCGGACGACCTGCGGGCGGACTTCCAGGTCTTCCGCGACCGGGGGGTGACCTTCGACGAGCCGGAGCCCGTGGACTACGGCTTCGGTGTCCGCATCGAGACGTCGGATCCGGACGGCAACCGCATCTCGCTGCGCGAGCGCAGCCGCGCGGCCCGTGCCGACGGCTGACCGTTCGTCGGCCTGGCGTGGCCGGCGCGCCGTGCGGCGCCGGCCACGCCGGCCCGGCAGGGGCGCCCATGACAACCAGGACGACGGGGCGCTCGTACCACCGCCCGGTAGCTGTTCCGACCGGGTCAGCCGACCGGGTCGGACGCCGCGACCCGGTGGGCCTCCAGGCCGGGCGCGGCGAGCAGGTCGGCGATCAGTTCCTCGGATCCGCAGACGTACGTGCTGACCAGGTCGACGTCGCCGCCGACGCACCAGGCCCGGTCCTCCGGCCACCACAGGTCGGGGAGTTCGGCGAACTGGTCCAGGGTTTCGGGCGATACGGCGTCGGCCAGCGTTCCGGACAGCAGGATCTCGTCCCTTCCCGGGGTCGGGAAGGTGGGTACCCCCTCCCAGTCCCAGCGGCCGTACCCGTCCCACAGCCCGTACCAGCACCGCTCCGCCGTGCCCGTGTGGCCCGCGAGGACGGGGATGAGGGCGCGCGCGACCCCACCGGGCGTGGGGCCTTCGGCAGGGTGCTCGTCCCACACTCCGGGCAGACCGTAGTCCTCCCTGTTCTGGTAGAACCGCTCCACGCCGATCACCTCGTGCCAGTTCGTCAGCGGCTCGACCTGCCGGCCGTACGCGGCGGCCACGGTGTCCCAGCGGACCGGGCGGTCGTCGAGGCCCGCGGGGTGCAGCACCCGTGCGTACGCGGGGAAGCCGGGCGCGGCGACACCGGCGACGGTGCCGAAAGCGCCCTGCCCGGCGTGGCCTGCGGTGAGCCGGCGTGACGGCTCGAGGTCCCGGTGCTCGACGCGCAGGCGTCCGTACAGTGCGGGGCCGGGTCCGATTCCCGAGCGGGTCCATCCATCCATGCGGACAGTCTCCCCCGGCCTTCGGCTGTCGCCCCCTCCGCCAGGGTCCTGAGATGACCCCCTTTGGTCCACCACGGTCGTTGACCCGAGCGCGGGCGCCGCGTTGCGGGGCGGGGGCGGACGGCGGGGATACGGTCGGCGGCATGGTTGGTGATCGTCAGGGATGGCTTCGGTGTCTGCTCGCCGGGGCCGTGTTCGTCGTGGGGATGACCGGCACCACGCTGCCGACACCGCTCTACCCCCTCTACCAGGAGAAGTTCGGGTTCTCCGAGCTGACGGTGACCGTCGTGTACGCCGTGTACGCCTTCGGGGTCATCGGCGTGCTGCTGCTGGCCGGCAACGCCTCGGACACGATCGGCAGGCGGCCGACGCTGCTGTGGGGCCTCGGGTTCGCGGCGGCGAGCGCGGTGTGCTTCCTGTGCGCCGACGGTCTGGGCTGGCTGTACGCGGGGCGGCTGCTCTCGGGCCTGTCGGCCGGCCTGTTCACCGGGGCCGCCACCGCGTACGTGATGGACCTCGCCCCGCCCGGCGGCCAGTCCCGGGCGACGCTCGTGGCGACGGCGGCCAACATGGGCGGACTCGGCTGCGGCCCCCTGCTCGCCGGTCTCCTCGCGGAGTACGCGCCCGAACCGCTGTTGCTGCCGTTCGCCGTGCACCTCGCCCTGGTGGCCGTGTCGGTCGTCGTTCTCCTGCGGCTGCCGGAGACGGTGCGGGATCCACGGCCCCTGACCGCCGTACGGCCACAGCGGCCGGCCCTGCCCGCGCAGGTCCGGCCGGTGTTCGTGCCGGCGGCCATCGCCTCCTTCGCCGGGTTCGCCCTGTTCGGGGTGTTCACCTCGGTCAGTCCCGCCTTCCTCGCCCGCTTCCTGCACGTCGACAACCACGCCGTGAGCGGTCTCGTCGTCGCGCTGGCCTTCTTCGCCTCGACCGCCGGGCAGCTCGCCGTCGGCCGCTTCGGGGTGTCCCGGTCCCTGCCGCTGGGCTGCGCCGTGCTCTTCGCCGGCCTGGCCTTCCTGGCGGGGGCGCTCTCGGCGGAGCTGCTTGCGCTCGTGGTGCTCGCCGCCGTCGTCGGCGGAGTCGGCCAGGGCCTCTCGTTCCGCGCGGCGATGTCCGCCGTCGCCGCTGCCGCGCCGGTGGAGCGGCGCGCGGCGGTGATCTCGACCCTGTTCGTGGTCGCGTACACGGGTATCTCGATCCCCGTCATCGGGGTCGGCCTGCTCACTGAACCGCTGGGCCTGGAGCACGCGGGCCTGGTGTTCACCGGCT
Source organism: Streptomyces sp. NPDC034084 (assembly GCF_055575535.1). NCBI lineage: Bacteria > Bacillati > Actinomycetota > Actinomycetes > Kitasatosporales > Streptomycetaceae > Streptomyces > Streptomyces sp. NPDC034084. Next base: position 752,843 of record NZ_JBVISK010000003.1, on the reverse strand, counting down.
GCATGCTGGTGCTCGTCACCTCGGCGGCCGTGTACCTCCTGCGACGTCCGGTGCGGACGGAGGCAGGGTGACCCAGTCGCCCAGCCCGCGCTGGGCGGTGTCTTCAGGGGGCCGTCCCGTGACGTGAGCGCGTCGCTTGACGGTCGGGCCTGCTCGGGGCGCTGCCTACGACCGGTCGGGAAGCCGGACCGTGACGAGGAGGCCGCCGGCGGGGCGGGTGGCGAGGTCGAGGGTCCCGTCGTGGGCGCGGACGATGCTGTGCACGAGGGCGAGGCCCAGGCCGACGCCGGCGTGCTCGTCGGCGCGTGCGCGTTCCGTGCCGCGCTGGAAGGGCTCGGTGAGGGTGGGCACCAGTTCCGGTGGCACCGGATGGCCCGTGTTCTCGACCCGCAGCACACTCGCGTCGTCCAGCGCCGCGGTGTGCACGGTCACGGTGCCGCCGGCGGGGAGGTTGTGCACGAGGGCGTTCTGGACGAGGTTCGTGACCATCCGCAGCAGGAGCTCCGCCGAGCCGCTGGTGCGTGTCGCTCCGCCGGTGACGTCGAGGGTGATCCCGCGCCGTTCCGCGAGGGGGAGCAGGGTTTCGGCGGCCTCCTCAACGACGAGGGAGAGGTCGACGTCCTCGCGGGCGAACGTACCGCGGTCGCTGCGGCTGAGCAGCAGGAGGGCCTCGGTGAGGTCGATCGCACGTGTGTTGACCGTCCGGAGCCGGTCGAGGAGTTCTTCCCGGTCGCGTGTGGAGTCCCTGCGGGCGAGGTCGAGCAGCGCCTGTGAGATGGCCAGCGGGGTGCGCAGCTCGTGGGAGGCGTTCGCGGCGAACCGCCGCTGCTCGGCGACATGCGATTCGAGTTGTTCCAGCATGGTGTCGAAGGCGTCGGCGAGTTCGCGGAACTCGTCCTGGCGTCCTTCCATGCCGACCCGGTGGGACAGCGATCCCGTCCCGGCCAGCCGTGCCGCGGCCGTGATCCGGGTGAGCGGCGCGAGCATCCGGCCGGCGAGGAACCATCCCCCGGTGAGGCCGAACACGAGCAGGAAGGCCATCGCCGCGGCCGCCGCGGGAGCGAAGGTGCGGACGAGGAGGTAGCGGTTGGGCGCGATCCCGAGAAGGCCCCGGGAGTTGTCGGGGACGTAGCGCAGGAGGAACATCCACACCACGGCCAGCAGGAGGGCGCCTGCGACGGCGAGGAACCCGGCGTAGCTGAGGGTGAGCTTCAGTCGGACGCTGAGCCCGGGGCGTCTACGCATGCGTACGGCCGGGGGTGTCCGGGCCGGCGTCGGCCTCGCGGCCGGTGTCCTGTCCGGCGTCGACGCGGTAGCCGACACCTGGCACCGTGGCGATGATCCATGGTTCGCCGAGCCGTTTGCGCAGTGCGGAGACGGTGATGCGGACGGCGTTGGTGAAGGGGTCGGCGTTCCCGTCCCACGCCCGTTCCAGCAGCTCTTCGGCGCTGACGACCCCGCCTTCCGCCGCGACGAGGACGTCGAGCACGGCGAACTGCTTACGGGTGAGCGCGACGTAGCGGCCGTCGCGGAAGACCTCCCGGCGGAAGGGGTCGAGGCGCAGGCCGCCGATCTCGCGGACCGGGGGCCGGGCGTACGCGCGTCGGCGGTCGAGCGCCCTCAGCCGCAGGACGAGCTCCCGCAGATCGAACGGTTTCGTCAGGTAGTCGTCGGCACCGAGTTCAAAGCCGGACGCCTTGTCGTCGATGCGGTCGGCGGCGGTGAGCATGAGGATCGGGATGCCGCTGCCGGAGGCGACGATGCGCCGGGCGACCTCGTCGCCCGAGGGGCCCGGGATGTCGCGGTCGAGGATCGCGAGGTCGTACGAGTTGACGCCGAGCAGCTCCAGGGCGGAGTCGCCGTCGCCCGCGATGTCGGCGGCGATCGCCTCCAGCCGGAGGCCGTCACGGACGGCTTCGGCCAGGTAGGGCTCGTCCTCCACGATCAGTACGCGCATGTCCGAAGCCTAGACAACCCTGCATATCGCCGATGTATGCGAAGACCGGCACAGACCGGGCCGTACTGCTCAGCCTGCCGGTGCCGGTACGGGACGGGGCCGGTCCGACGGCGCCTGCGCCGTCGTGCGCCACCAGCGGCGCGAGGCCAGCGCGGCGAGCGCGGCTCCGGCGGCGTTGACCAGGACGTCGTCCACGGAGGACACGCGGTCGAGGCTCAGGACGTACTGTGCGGTTTCGACGAGAACCGAGCAGCCCGCCCCCAGCGCCAGGACCCGCGACACGGACGCCAGTGCCGCGAACCGCATCGGGGCGAAGAACCCGAGCGCCGCGAAGACCAGCAGGTTGCCGACGATCCCGAGCGGCCCCATCGTGACCAGGTCCCGCAGCGGCACCAGGCTCACCCGGGCGGGGACCACGCCGGCCCCGCCCCCCGGCATCATGGTCATCCACAGGAACGGCAGCGTCCCGTGGACCATGCCCACCTCGGCCAGCGACAGCCGCCACGGCGAGGGGACTCCGGCCGCACGCCTACGGCTCGCCAGAGCCCACGCCACCAGCACCGCCAACGGCAGCGTGACCAGCGTCATGAGCACCACACCGTTGAAGGTGTCGAAGCAGCCGTGCCACCGCCCGGCCACACACCTCGGAGCGGACATCATCAGCGGCCCCCGCACGACGAACAGGGCGCTCGCGACGCCGAGGGCCGCCAGGCCGGAGAGCACGATCCTCCGCGTGCGGCGGGGTGGTCCCGGCAGGGATGCGTCGTGGTTCATGCCCCCATGGGACAGCGAGGGCGGTTGCGGTGGCGTATGCGATTTCCGATACGCCCGCGATACACCCACCGCGCCGTCGGCGACCGGCCCTCTTCGCCTTCGCTCACATGGGGAACGAGAGCAGGCGGATCTCTCCATCCGGCCACGTCGCATCGTCGCGCAGGGGGATCCACATGGTCCGCAGCGGCATGATCACGTGCCCTCCGGGTTGTTCGGCGCGGACGTCCTGCTCGAGGGTCCGCCGGCCGAGCCGCTGGTACAGCGGGACGAGCTGCGGCCGGCAGAAGGGAATCCCGTGCCGGGGTCCCAGGGTCCGCGCGTGGTCCAGGGCCGCCGCGACGACCGCCCGTGCCAGTCCGTGGCCCCGCAGGTCCGGGGCGACGGCCACGCCGCCGACACCCATCACCTCCATGTCGACGCCGCCGACCGACATGGGGAGCCGCAGCAGACCGGCGTGCGCGACGAGTCGGCCGTCCTGCCTGATGCCGACATGCTCCTCCTTGGGCAGCCAGGTCAGTCGGGAACCGCACGCCGTCGGGCTGCGTCCGTCCCCACGTCACACGATCATGATTGCTGCGTCCTGAAACCGCCGGAGGAATCGAGCATGACGGAAACATCCAGCCGCTACCTGTACCTGGCGCGCCACGGCCAAGCGTCCGAGGACGAGAGCGAGTTGACGGACAACGGCCGCCGGCAAGCCGTTCTGCTCGGAGAGCGACTCAGGACGGCGCCGCTCACCGCGATCCATCACGGCCCGCTGGCCCGCGCCGAACAGACGGCTCAGCTGATCCACGACCAGCTCGACGGCGTCCCCCTGCGGATGTCCGCGCCCGCCGGCGACTACATCCCCTACATACCGCGGCACGAGGAACTCCCCGGCGAGTCGGCCGATGCCATGCTGGCCTTCCTTGCCCGGTTCCCGGCGGAAGAGCGTGAACAGGGCCCCGGACTGGCCGCGGAGGCCGTCGCGCGGTTCACCGGCCCCGTCGAGGGGGGCGAGCCGCGCCACGAACTCGTCGTCACGCACAACTTCCTCATCGCCTGGCTCGTCCGCGAGGCCCTCGACGCCCCCCGGTGGCGCTGGATGGGCATCAACCACGCCAACGCCGCACTCACCGTCATCCGCTACGCCCCGGACCGGGCCCCTTCCGTCCTCTTCTTCAACGACACGGGACACCTGCCCGTCGGCCTGCGCTGGACCGACTTCCCTCCCGAGCTCCACATCTGACGGGCGAGGGGCTCCCACGGACGCTCGCGCACCCGCTACCGTACCGGCGAGTAGGAAGTGGGCGGCAGTCCCACACGGTGCGAGGGGAGCGGGCCATGGAGCGGCAGTGGAGCCTGGAGGAGAGCACGGTCGTCGACGCGCCGCCGGAGGTCGTCTACGGGCTGGTGTCGGACCTGCGGAACATGGGCCGTTGGAGCCCGGAGTGCCGGTCCGTCTGGGTGCTCAGGCCTCCGGCACGAACCGGCACCCGGTTCGTCGGCTTCAATCGGCGCGGGCCGTTCCTCTGGCCGACCCTCGGGCGCGTGAGCCGGATACGCCCGAACAGTGAGTTCGTCTTCGACATCAGCGTCTTCGGGCTCCCGATCGCCCGCTGGGGCTACCGCTTCGAACCGGAGGGGTCGGGGACGCGTCTCACCGAATTCTGGCAGGACCTGCGGACCGGCGGGTACCGGGCCAGGGCCGCCGACCTGCTCGGAACGGTCTTCGCCGGGACGAACCCCGCCCGCCGGGTCGCACTCAACCGGGCCGGCATGCGCACCACCCTCGAACGCATCGCACGGACGGCCACCGCCGGGACCTGAGCCCATGCCTCTGCGGGTCGCCGGCCCGGCGGTTCGTCGGGCCGGCTGTCGACCCCGTAGAGGCGGCAGCCGTGACCTGTGGCGCTGAGGGGCGGTGGCCGAGGGTGGCTACCGCACCCGCGTGCGGGAGCCGTCCTGCCGTCGGATGAAGAGGATCCGGGCCAGCGCCAGCACGCTCAGGCCGAACATCAGGACGCCCAGGGGGACATGGAGCGCCGCCTTGTGGGCGATGCCCAGTAGCACCTGCACCGAGGCGAGGATCAGGAAGCCGGTCGAGTACAGGATGGGCCGGGGCGAGCCGCCGCCCGGCCTCCACGCGAGGATCGCCGCCAGCACGTACAGCATGGTGGCTCCGTACATCACGCGCGCGCCGACGCCGTGCAGCAACTCCCCCTGCGGCGAGGTCAGGAGCAGTCCGGCCGTGGAGGCCTGGAAGAAGAGGGTCAGGGTCTGCAGGGCGATCGAGACCTGCAGGAACGTGCGGCTGCCGCTGCCCCGTACTGCCGTGGTCTGCGCGGTGGTGGTGGCCATGACTCGGTCCTCTTCTTCTGCCTCGCGGCGGTGGCTCGGTAGTGTCTCGAACAGTCCGACGACGCAGGTCCGTGAAATGTGAGGCGTCGGAGGAAGAAGACCCGAGGTCGGCCGAGAAGACCTCGCCTCACCGAGGAAGCAGGGAGCGGCCGCGACCAATGAGCACCCCCGACGAGCCGGCGTACGACGGCACCGAGCCGGACCTCGCCGTGGTCATCGGCGAGCGGCGGCAGCTGATCAACCTCGGTTACCGGCTGCTGGGTTCGCTGTCCGAGGCCGAGGACGCCGTGCAGGAGACGTACGCCCGCTGGTACGCGATGTCGCCTCGGCAGCGGGAGGCGATCGAGTCGCCCGGCGCCTGGCTGACGACGGTGGCCGGCCGGGTCTGCCTGGACGTGCTCGGTTCGGCGCGGGTCCGCCGCGAGCAATATGTGGGGGCGTGGATACCCGAACCGCTGCCGGACCGTACGGAGTGGTCCGGCGTGCGTACCGGCGACGGGCGGTCGGAGCCGGTCGACCCCGCCGACCGGGTCACGCTGGACGAGTCGGTGAGCATGGCGTTCCTCGTGGTCCTGGAGTCGATGACGCCGGCCGAGCGGGTGGCGTTCATCCTGCACGACGTCTTCGCGTACCCCTTCGGCGAGGTCGCCGAGATCGTCGGCCGGTCCCCCGCGGCGTGCAGGCAGCTGGCGTCCTCGGCCCGCCGACGCATCCGCGCCGAGGGCGGTCCGGCGGCGCCGGCGTCTCGACAGGCCGCTGCGGTACGGGACTTCAAGGAAGCGTGGGAGGCCAAGGACATCAAGGCCCTCGTCGACCTCCTGGACCCCGCCGCCAGGATGACGGCCGACGGCGGCGGTCTGGTCGGCGCGGTGCTCCGCCCCGTCGAGGGCAGCGCGCTCATCGCCCAGTACCTGATCCACATCGCCGACAAGGCCCCGGGGCTCAGGCTCCTCGAACGCACGGTCAACGGCCGGCCCGGCCTGGTCGCGCAGAACTCCGGCGTCACGGTGACCGTGGCGGCGTTCGAGCTCGCCGGCGGGTCCGGAAGCCGCATCAGCCGCATCTGGGCGGTGCGCAACCCGGAGAAACTCCGCAGGTGGACGGAGGACGGGCCGAGCTGACTCACCGTCACCGGCGTCACCGAGGGCCGCGCGAGGTTCAGGAGGACGGAGAAAGCTGCTCGCACACCCACTCAGGGTCGGGGTTGACGAAGGGCCGGCCCCCGATGACGACGGTCGGCACGGTCTCGTTGCCGTCGTTCGCCGCCCTCACCACCGCCGCGCCCGCCGGATCCCGCCAGATGTCGACCCAGTGCACCTGGCGGCCGCGACGGCCCAGTCGGAGGCGCAGGCGCAGGCAGAACATGCAGCCCGGCCGCCAGAAGACGATCGGCCGGCCGTCGGCCGCGCTACGACGCTGCGCTTCCGCCGCGTCCGTCGACCTCGGGAAAATCAGGGGCGAGTGCGCTCCCGCGAGCAGCGCGAGCTAGAGGAACACCACGGCGGCTCCCACGGGGTTCCCCCTGGAGACCATCCCCGCCGCGACGAGGGAACCGCAGAGGACCAGCAACACCGGCAACATCCAAGAGCGCATCATGGTGAGGCAGGCTACCGATGAGCTCGGGCCGGCGCGGAGCAGCGTGGAATTGCGCGGCCGGGGTGGCCGAATCCGACCTGCTCCATGGCCGTCACGAGCCCCGCGCCCGTGTCCAGAGCCGCCCCCATCGTCGTCGGCATCGCCTGGCCGCGCAGCGGGCCGGCCGGCCGGGTGGGACGCGTCCGTTCCGGTGGAATGGCCGAACTGTGCGTAGACCAGATAGGTGCCTGAGGCATGTAGTGGAGACGGCACCACAGTCCCTGCCACCGATTCGCCCCAAGCGAGGCCCCCATGACGAAAGCCGTGGCGTTCCCCCAGGACCGGACCTGCCCCTACCATCCGCCCACCGCCTACCCCCGGACCGCGGAGGAGCACCCGCTGACGCGGGTCACCCTGTGGGACGGGAGGCCGGTGTGGTTCGTCACCGGACACGCGGCCGCCCGCACACTCCTCGCGGACCAGCGTCTGTCGACCGACTCCACCCGCGACGACTTCCCGCTGCCGACGGAACGCGCCTCGGCGCTGCGCAGGCGCCGACGCGCGGCGCTGCTCGGCTGGGACGACCCCGAGCACAACGCCCAACGGCGGCTGCTGATCCCGAGCTTCACCCTCAAGCGCGCCGAGACCCTGCGGCCCCGCATCCAGGAGACCGTGGACCGGCTCCTCGACGCGGTGGAGGCACAGGGGCCGCCGGCCGAGCTGGTGAGCGCGTTCGCGCTGCCGGTGCCGTCGATCGTCATCTGTGACCTGCTGGGCGTGCCGTATGCGGACCACGACTTCTTCGAAGAGCAGTCGCGGCGGCTGCTGCGCGGCCCGACGGGCGCGGACACCGAGGACGCGCTGGCCCAACTGGAGGGGTACCTCGGCGACCTCATCGACAGCAAGCGCCTCAAGCCCGGGGACGGCGTACTCGACGATCTGGTGGCGCGCGGGTCCGGAGACGGCGGTCCCGAACGCGAGGAGCTGGTGCAGCTCGCCACGATCCTGCTCGTCGCGGGACACGAGACCACGGCGAACATGATCTCCCTGGGTACGTACACGCTGCTGCGCCACCCGGAGCGGCTGGCGGAGCTCCGGGCCGATCCCGGGCTCGTACCCACCGCCGTCGAGGAACTGCTGCGATTCCTGTCGATCGCCGACGGACTGCTCCGGGTCGCCCGCGAGGACATCGATGTCGCCGGGACGGTGATCCGCGCGGGCGAAGGGGTGGTCTTCTCGACCTCGGTCATCAACAGGGACGCCTCCACCTACAGCGACCCGGACACGCTCGACTGGAGCCGGTCCGCCCGCCACCACGTGGCGTTCGGTTTCGGCATCCACCAGTGCCTCGGTCAGAACCTGGCCCGCGCGGAGCTGGAGATCGCGCTCGGGTCGCTGCTGCGCCGGCTGCCGGGGCTCCGGCTGGCCGTACCCGCCGAGGAGATCCCGTTCAAGCCGGGCGACACGATCCAGGGGATGCTCGAACTGCCCGTCACATGGTGAAAGGAGCGGTGCGGAACATGGCGAAGGAAGCGGTGCCCATGCGTGTCTCCATCGACGCGGACCTCTGTATCGGCGCGGGACAGTGCGCCCTGACCTCCCCGGACGTCTTCACCCAGGACGACGACGGTTTCGGGACGGTCGTCCCGGGCCGGGAGGAGGGCGGCACGGGTCCGCTGGTCCGCGAGGCGGCCCGCGCCTGCCCCGTACAGGCGATCACCGTTCACGACCTCGCCGACGAGCCGCATACGTGACAGCGGCCCATACGTGACAGCGGCCCATACGTGACAGCGGCCCAAGGGTGATGAGGAGCCGGCATCGTCGCGCCGACGGTGCCGGCTCCCGCGTGCCCGGACGGCCCCGGCGAGCCATCGGCCGGCCTATGGGAGGCATTGGCTTCTTCATTGGATACCTATGGACCCCCGGCCTACTGTCGAGGACACCGCCGCACTCGACGAGCTCGCGGCAGCGCGCCACTCGGACCAGAGTGTCAGTGTGCACCCCCCGTCTCCGGGCCCCGCCGGGCCCGCCAACCCTGGAGCTCCCTGATGTCGAAGATCCTTTTCGTGATGACCGGTGTCGACCACTGGACGCTGGCCGACGGCACCAAGCACCCGACCGGTTTCTGGGCGGAGGAGGCCGTCGCGCCGTACGAGGCGTTCAAGGCCGCCGGCCACGAGGTCGTCGTCGCGACGCCGGGCGGTGTCGTCCCGACCGTCGACGCGGGCAGCCTCGCCCCCGAGGTGAACGGCGGCCAGGAGGGCGCGGACAAGGTCGCCGCGACGCTCGCGTCCATCAGCGAGATCAAGAACCCGATCAAGCTGGAGGACGTCCGTCTGGCCGATTACGACGCCGTCTTCTACCCCGGCGGCCACGGCCCCATGGAGGACCTCGCCGTGAACTCGACCTCCGGCAAGCTGCTGGTCGACGCCCTGCACTCGGGCAAGCCCCTCGGGGTCGTCTGCCACGGCCCCGCCGCGTTCCTCGCCGCGACCGACGCCGACGGTTCGAACGCCTTCGCCGGCCGCAAGGTCGCCGCCTTCACGAACGCCGAGGAGACCCAGGCCGGCCTCGCCGACAGGGCGAAGTGGCTGCTGGAGACCCGGCTCGTCGAATCCGGCCTGGACGTCCAGGCGGGCGAGCCGTGGGCGCCGCACGTGATCGTCGACGGCAACCTGGTCACCGGCCAGAACCCGTCCTCCTCCGCCCCGCTGGCCGAGGAGCTGCTGAAGAAGCTGGCCTGACACCATAAGGCGTACGCCGTACGGCATGCGGCCACGGACGGCATCGCCGCCACCGTGGTCGCGCCGAGCGCCTTCCGCGCCCGCCGGCCTGGACGCGGCCGCTCCACCCCCACTAGCCTCTCCCTGATCTATTCACTTAGTTGACTAGTTGCGGAGACGTCTATGAAGTCCTTTCGACAGGCCGTCGAGGCGAACGACCACGGGGCGATCGAGGCCCTCCTCGCCGAGGACGTCGTCTTCACGAGCCCCGTGGCGTTCAAGCCGTACCTGGGCAGGGCGATCACGGCGGCCATCGTGCGCGGGGTCTCCCGCGTCTTCACCGACTTCCGCTACGTCCGGGAGCTGACCAGTGAGGACGGTCGCGACCACGCCCTCGTCTTCGAGGCGCGGGTCGGCGACCGCGCGATCACCGGCTGCGACTTCCTCCACCTCGACGAGCAGGGTCTGATCGACGACTTCATGGTCATGGTGCGGCCGCTGTCCGCCGCGCAGGCGCTGGCCGAGGCGATGGGGGCGCAGTTCGACCGCATCGCGGCGGAGGCCGCGGAAACGCCGGCCTGACCGCGGCCGCCGTCGAGCGGCCCGACGTCCCGGGCCGGCCTCTTCCTTGCGGGAGGGACGGTACGAGTTCGGGGGTGCGGATTTGATGTACTCGCGACATGCCGACCCTGCCCCGCCGCTTCCTCCAGGCCCTCGACCGGTTCAACGCCGCCCACCCCTGGGACCACAACGCCCACTATCACCGGTGGATCATGCGGCGGCTCCCCGGCAGTTTCCGCCGGGCCCTGGACGTCGGCTCCGGCACCGGAGATCTGGCCAGGCTCCTGGCCACGCGCGCCGCGGCAGTGGACGGGATCGACGCCGACCCGGCGATCGTCGAGCGGGCCCGGGAACTGACCGCTCCTGATGTTCCGGTGACCTTCACCACCGCAGACGCGCTCAGCGGGCTCCCGGCTGCTTCGTACGACGTCATCACCTGCGTCGCCGCCCTGCACCACCTGCCGTTCACCGAAGCCCTCTCCCACTTCCGCCGGCACCTGGCCCCTGGAGGGACCCTGGTGGTCGTCGGTCTGTGGCGTGCCCGAAGCCCTGGCGACCATCTGCTCGGTGCCGCCGCCATCCCGCTGAACGCCGCCGTCGGGTGGCTCAAGAACAAGGGCCGCACGGCCGCACGGCCGGCCTCGATGACGGCGCCGGTCCAGCCGGCGACCATGGGCTTTCCCGAGATCGTCCGCGAAACCCGACGCGTACTGCCCGGTGCACGGCTGCGGCGCAGGCTGTTCTGGCGCTACACGCTGGTGTGGGGCCAGGAGTGAACGCGTGGCGCTCCTGCCGCCGGTCGGGCTCGGCCTGCGTCCGTCATTCCACGGGCCAGGTGTGAGCCGGGGCATTGAGGTGCATGAAGTCGATGTACTGGCCGGTCATCCGGCGCAGGGCGGCGGGCCGGTCGAGGTGGACCACGTCGTGGAGGTGGTGGAACATCTCCGTCTGCCATACGGCTCCGTTGCGGGCGGCGACGCAGCGCTGCTCGATGATGCCGAGCAGCGGCTCACGCCATTGCGCGTCCAGTCCCAGGGCCTGAAGGCCCCGGTGGGCGAGTGGCAGAAGGCGGCGCAGGACCAGTTCCGTGGCGGGCACCTGGCCCGTGCCGGGCCAGAAGAGTTCGGCGTCGATGCCGCGTCGTGCCGCCGTGTGCAGGTTCTCCTCGGCGGCCGCGAAGGACATCCGGGTCCACACCGGCCGGTCCTCGTCGACCAGGGCGCGGACGAGACCGTAGTAGAAGGCGCCGTTCGCCATCACGTCGGCCACGGTCGGTCCGGCGGGCAGCACCCGGTTCTCGACGCGGAGGTGCGGGACGCCGTCGACGACCGCGTAGACGGGACGGTTCCAGCGGTAGACCGTGCCGTTGTGCAGGGTGAGTTCGGCCAGCTGGGGGATCTCTCCGCGGTCGAGGGTCTCCTCGGGGTCCTCGTCTTCGCATACCGGAAGGAGCGCCGGGAAGTAGCGGGCGTTCTCCTCGAAGAGGTCGAAGACGTTGGTGATCCAGCGTTCTCCGAACCACACGCGGGGCCGTACTCCCTGGGTCTTGATCTCGTGCGGCCTCGTGTCCGTGGTCTGCTCGAACAGCGGGATGCGGGTCTCGCTCCACAGTTCCTTGCCGAAGAGGAAGGGCGAGTTCGCGGCGAGCGCCACCTGGACGCCGGCGATGGCCTGGGCGGCGTTCCAGTGGGCGGCGAACTGTTCGGGTGCGACCTGGAGGTGGAACTGGGTGCTGGTGCAGGCTGCTTCGGGCGTGATGGTGTCCGCGTAGGTCCGCAGCCGTTCCACCCCCTCGATCTCGATGAGCAGGTCTTCGCCGCGTGCCGCGAAGATCTGGTCGTTGAGGAGGTGGTAGCGCGGGTTCTCGGACAGCGCGTCGCGGTTCACGTCCTCGCGCTCGAGGCTCGGAAGCGTCCCGATCATGACCAGGTGCGCGCCGATGGCGGCGGCCTTCTCCTCGGCATGGTTCAGGGCGTCGCGGATCTCTCCCGCCCAGCTGTCGGGGCCGCCGGCGGTGAGACGGCGGGGCGGGATGTTGATCTCCAGGTTGAACCGGCCGAGCTCGCTCGACCAGGCGGGATCGGCGATGGCTTCGAGGACCTCCGAGCTGCGCATGGCCGGTCTGGCGGTCTCGTCGACGAGGTTCAGTTCGATTTCGATGCCGACCCGCGGCCAGTCGCGGTCGAAGCGCGCCTCGCGCAGCATGCGGGCGAAGACGTCGAGGGAGGCGTGTGTCCTGTCGCGAAAGCGGCGACGGTCGTCACGTGTGAACGTCAGTGCCGGGACGTCACGTCCCATCGGATCCTCCCGGGACTCGGCGGCGCGGATCCTCTCTCCTTCAGCGTGCCACCAGGAGGCGGTCCGCGCCCCTGGGCAGGAGAGCAGGAAGGTGAGGGCTGCCAGGACGGTCCCGCGGAGCCCGGGAAGGTGCAGGCGATCACTGCTGATGGCTGCGTCCGTGCTCGGTGCCTACGTCGAGCGACGAGACGTCCGCCTGAGCGCTGGTGAGTGCGTCCGGTACCGACCCGGGCCCGCGAACCTTTGAGAGCGCGGCCTGACGGTGGAGTTGGCCCTGACATCGCCATCAGGGCCCTCCTTTCCCACGGGGAGCAGTCGGTGGCCGTCGGCGACCGGACTCGGTCAGGAGTGCTCCCCCGTCTGCTCCTCCCGCCCCAGGCCCGGGCGCTGCTTCTTGGCGGCGTGGCCGCCTTCGCCCTCCAGGTCGGTGTCGCCCGCGCGTCCCGCCACGGCCTCCCGCGCCTCGTTTCGGGCCTGCTCGTCGCCGCTCTCCCCCACGGCGTCCGCCGGAGTCGTGCGAGCCTGGCGGCTCGGTGCGCCGTTCTCGTGCTTCTTCTCGCTCATGCTTGGTCCTTCCGTCGCAGCGGGCACAGGGCGCTCTTCATCGGTCCGGGCGATCATCCGGCGTCGTCCAGGAATCCCGCCTCTGCTCCGCCACCGGCGGCTGGGCGATACCCGCGGAGCGCCTTCTGCGGGCGGCCCGGCGCGAGCCCCACCAGAAAGCGGCGATCAGCAGGACGACCAGTACCACCCCCACCAGGATCAGGAGGAGCGAGGATGATCCGGTCGCGGCGAGTTCAGAGGCGGTCACAGTCGAGAGGGGCATGAATCGGCCTTCCTGTCGGACGAGAGAGGGGTCAAACCGTCGCGATTCCGCTGCTACCCCCGCATAGGCGAGCCAATCACTCCGCAGCGGATCATCGTCGCCCCCACTCTCCGCCTCGTACGTCCGCTCGGGCAGCCGCACCGCCCGACGCGCCGCTACGCCGCGGCGGCGTCGGTGTCCTCGGAGGGCTGCCGTTCGCGCACCGTACGGCCGCCCCAGACGCCGTAGGGTTCGGCCACACTGACGGCGTGCTCCAGGCACCTGGCCCGTACGGGGCACCGGTCGCACACCGCCTTGGCCGCTTCCTCCCGTGCCACCCGGTCCGGGCCGCGCTCGCCCTCGGGGTGGAAGAACACCTCGGTTCCCAGGCCGCGACACGCCGCCGCCCGCTGCCAGCTCCACTGGTGCTCCGCACGTCCGGGCAGATGCGACACCTTCGCCATGTCCGTACTCTCCTCAGTCCGTCGGCCGTACGTCTCCACTGACCGCTGAAGTCCGCTGAACTCCACTGACACGTCTGGCCGCGAAGGCCCGTATGAAACGTCCCGGGAGGTGCGGGGAGGCCGGAGTAGCGGTACGCGAAGGAGGCCCCGGACTCGGTGAGTCCGGGGCCTCCTTCACGTGTGGGCTCAGTAGGGCGGGCGACCGAAGGTCCCGCCCAGGCCGTAGTACGCGGCCAGCTCGTCGCGGTAGCCGGGCTCACCGAGGTGCTTCTCGCGGTGGAACTCGGGAGCGTCCTTGATCTGCTCCTTCGTCCGGTCCACGAAGATCTTCCTCTCGTCCACGTCGATCCGCACCACGGTGCTCGCCGGGAGGAGGACCTCCTTGCCGAAGATCCAGACACCGGTGTCCACGACGAGATAGGCGTCGTTCACCTCGTCGGAGTGCTTGTCCACCTTGCCGATGCTGCCGTCGGTCGCCTCGACCTTGTAGCCGGTCAGGTCGGTGCCGGCCAGGTGACCCGCGGTCGACTTGTAACTCCACACCTGCTCAGTCACGCGAAAACAACTCCTCCGGTTGCCAGGGGCGGCCGGTGCCGCTGCCATCCCCCGTTTCCGTCTGTCGTGCGCGGCGGAACGCGTTCCCGCCTGAACTCCGCCTGCCCCGGCCCTCGCGAGTCATTCCCGCCGTCTCGGGTGGCGTGCGCGGCAGGCGGGGGACGCGAGACCGGTGATCACTCCATACGACGCCGGTCGTCCTCGCTCCACGCGCGCGTGTCGCGCGGCTCGACGTACGGCTCCTCGTCCTCCGGCAGGCCCCCGGCGATGGCGCGCTGCCGCGCCATTTCCGCGTCGAACTCCAGGCCCAGGAGGATGGCGAGGTTCGTGATCCACAGCCAGACCAGGAAGATGATCACGCCTGCGATCGTGCCGTACGTCTTGTTGTACGAGGCGAAGTTCGCCACGTAGAAGGCGAAGCCGGCCGAGGCGATCATCCAGATCAGCAGGGCCAGGAAACTGCCCGGACTCACCCAGCTGAAGCCGCGGCCCTTGGCGTTGGGTGCGGCCCAGTAGAGGAGCGCGATCATGATCGTGACGAGGACGACGAGGACCGGCCACTTCGCGATCGACCACACCGTCAGCGCCGTGTCGCCCATGCCCAGGAGTGCGCCGGCCCTTTCCGCCAGCCCGCCGGTGAAGACGACGATCAGCGCGCTCGCGGAGGCGAGCAGCATGAGGGCGACGGTGAGTGCCAGTCGGAGCGGCAGCACCTTCCACACCGGGCGGCCCTCGGGCACGTCGTAGACGGCGTTCGCGGCGCGGATGAACGCGGCGATGTAGCCGGAGGCGGACCAGAGCGCCACGAGGAGGCCCACGACCGCGAGGAGTGAACCGACGCCGCTCCTGCCCTGCAACTGCACCACCGCGTCACTGATCACGTCTCGTGCCGCGCCGGGGGCGAGGGACTTGACGTTGTCCAGGACCCGCTGGGTCGTCGACTCACCGGCCATGCCGAGGAGGGAGACGATCACCAGGAGGCCAGGGAAGAGCGCGAGCACCCCGTAATAGGTCAGGGCCGCGGCGCGATCCGTCAGTTCGTCGTTCACGAACTCCTTGACCGTCCCTCGCAGCACGGCCTTCCAGGACCGCTTCGGAAGGTCGGTGGGCTGGTCGGGAGCCCGCTCCTCGACCTCCGGACCGGGCCCCGCACCGCCCTCCGGGCCGACCCCCGGACGCGCGTTTTCTTCCCTGTGCTCTCGCTTCGCGAAGTGTTCCATGTCTGTGCGGTTGTCCACGTCCGGGCCTCTCATGTGCGTGGACCGCGACTAGGCTGTGTGTCGAAAGTGGATCTGGTGCTGCGGATGATCACGGTTCATGGGTCGGGGAGATCTCACCCTTGGCCGAGGCGAAGGGGAGGATCACGTGGGACCTGAGCGTCGACTCCGCGGTCTGTCGTGCTCATCGGCATGCGGCTGGGGCCCGCAGGCAGGGTGACCTGCAGAAGGAACCGCCAGGCGGTGTGTTCACCGAACCCGAGGATCACGGACTGGGTCGCTCACGCGGCGGGTTCACCACCAAGTTGCACCTAGCCGTCGAGCAGGGTCGGAAACCCATGTCGATCGTGATCACGGCCGGGCAGCGCGGCGACTCGCCGCAGTTCGAACCCGTGTTGGACAAGGTCCGCGTGCCCCGCATCGGTCCGGGACGGCCACGCGTCCGCCCCAACCACGTGCGGGCCGACAAGGCGTACGCCTCCCGCAGGAACCGCGGCTACCTGCGCCGCCGCGGGATTCGCTGCACCATCCCGGACAAGGCCGACCAGGCCCGCAACCGCCGAAGGCTCGGTTCCCGCGGCGGCCGGCCGCCGCGCTTCGACCCGGCCGACCACCGCGAGCGCCACGCGGTCGAGTGTGGGATCAACCGCCTCAAGAGGAACCGCGCTGTCGCCACGCGGTACGACAAGCTCGCTGTCCGCTACGAAGCGACAGTCCTGGTCGCGGCGATCACCGAGTGGCTGTAATCCTTCACTGAAAAGGCATCGGGGTCCACGGCAACGCCTCCCGCCAGCCCTGTCGATCGTGAGCCCAGTCCATCATCACCTTGGCGGTCGACTCTTCTGGGCCGAACACTTCATGGAGCCTTGGAACGTGGGCCTGGTAGTGCTTGTCTGCACTGCCTTCGCGGTACTCGACCTGGTAGCTGAGGTCGTCGTTCAGGTACACCTGAATGTAATGCTGATCCACAGGCTCCAGATCGACTCTTTCCAGGATCACAAACCGGTGCGACAGGTTCATCTCAGACAGCAGGTCGTGCAGAACCTCCTCGGTCGGATCGTCCACGGTACGACCGCCCGCTTCAACTACACGCAGCACTGGCTTTAGCATGCACGCGACGGTACCGACCCATAGGACTCAACTGCCCAGCCGTCCACAACCTCCCGAGGCAGAACACCCAGGGCCTCTCGTTTGGATCACTGGTGGCGGAGGCATCCATGGGCCCTGCGGGTAGCTGCGCTGTCAGCACTACGGTCTACGGTGCGACCATGTTGTTTGCCCTGCCCGATGGTCTGCCTCCCGGCGGCTTCCTGTCTTCCGGTCCTGCACGCGTATGGGTCTCTGACGAATTTCCTCAAGATGTCGATCAGCTGTGGCCTCGCCTGCTGAGCGAGCAGAAAGCCTGCGGCCTGGTTCCGCTCTTGTGCCGGCCCGACGCTATGGGAAGGCAGCTCGGCCTGGACCACGTCGATGCCGTCCGCCTGGAGGAAGTGCTGGCCACGGACTTCGCCGAGTACCGGCGCAGGAGACTGCCCTTCTGGATGGACCCGACACCGGCCCCGGCGCCGGAAGGAGTCGAGCCATGGCCACACGACCCCGGGCCGCCCTTCGAACAGTGGCCGGGCCTGGCACCGCAGGTGCCGGCTGCGCCCGCAGGCCCGACGCCCGAGGCGGCGGCGGCAAGCCTGCTGACCTGGCTCAGCAAGACGGGACAGTTCGGGCTGGACGAGTGCCGCCTCGTACTCGTCCCTGCCCATCGCAGCAGCGACGCTCTGGCGTCGATCGGCTGGTCCGCGAAAGCACCGTTGCCTCTGCTGTGTGCACTCCTGCGGAGCTGGGAAGACCGCTTCGGCGCCCGAATCGTGGCGGTGTTCGGCAGCGAGCTGCACGTGTCGGTCGCCAGGCCACCCACTGAAGCAGAGCACGCGAACCTGCTCGCCTTGGAGCACGTGCTCTCGACCGCGAACAACATCGTCGATGATCCGCCCACACCGTTCCCCGAGTACGCGATGGACCTCATGGGACGGACTTGCTGGTCTTTCTGGTGGGACTAGGCATGACGGCTGTGCTGCCTGCGTCGTTGGTTCGGGTGTGCCGTTGACTGATGCCCAGTGGGCGAGGATCGAGCCGTTGCTCCCGGACCGGACACCGAAACGCGGGGGCCGGTGGAGAGACCATCGCGAAGTGATCGACGCGATCGCCTGGAAGTTCCAGACCGGCTCGCAGTGGGTCCACCTGCCGGCGAAGTACGGCAACTGGCGAGGCGTCTACAACCGGCTACGGATGTGGGCCATCGACGGCACGTGGGAGCGGGTCTTGACCACGCTCATCGCGCAGGCCGACGCCGAAGAAGACCTCCACTGGGCCGTCTCGGTCGACTCCACCATCGTGCGCGCTCACCAGCACGCGGCCGGGGCCCGCAAAAAGGGGCCCATGCTGGCGAGCTCGACGACCATGCCATCGGTCGGTCCCGCGGCGGACTGACCACGAAGATCCATCTCGCGTCCGATGCCCACTGTCGGCCTCTGGCCTCCTACCTCACGGCCGGACAAGCCGGCGACGCGCCCGCCTTCCCGCACGTGATGGCCCGCCTGCGCGTTCCGCGTCGACGAGGACGGCCCCGCACCAGGCCAGACCTGGTCCTGGCCGACGAGGCGTACTCTTCGCGGGCGATCCGCGACCACCTCCGCAAGCGCGGGATCCGCGCGGTGATCCCAGTGCCAGCCGATCAACGGGGCCACCGGCTTCGTCGTGGAAGTCGTGGCGGCAGGCCACCCACGTTCGACCGCGAGGCATACAAGCAGCGGAACACGGTCGAACGCTGCATCAACCGCCTGAAGCAGTGGCGGGGGCTCGCGACCCGCTACGAGAAGACCGCGACCATCTACCTGGCCGGACTCCACATCGCGGGCATCTTCCTCTGGTCTGCCCGATGATCCAAACGAAGGTCCTAGCCCGATGACGAGGCTGGCCGCGCCGCTCACCTTCCAGGAGAAGAAGCTGCGATCTTGACCCAGGCGGACGAGCTCAACGCCCACATCGCTCGGTTCCTCGAACACCACGGGTAGGCTCGTAGGTATGGGAATTGACTGGGAGAACATACTCGGCGCAAGCGGTAACGGCCTCGACGATGCCTACGACAGCGCGGTCTCCGCGGTCGTCTACAGCGATGACCCGGGGGAGGACCGTCCGCCACTGCCAGTCGGCGAAGAGTACGACGACACAGACGGCTTGCGCTGAACTGAGGAAACACCCCGGCAAGCCGCGGCGTTTCGCCATCAGGTCAGGGGTCAGTCAAGAGGCGGCCGAGCTCAACTCTGCGGCTCGATCGCCGCCTTCACCGAACTCGTCATCCCCGGCAACGGCACAGGTGACGGCCAGTACTACGGCACGGGGGTGCTGCCCGAGCACCGAGGTCACGGCCTCGGCCGACGGATGAAGGCCGAGTCGATCCGGCAGGCCCACAGGGACTATCCGGACCTCGGTGACCTCCTGACCGACACCGCCGACAGCAACGCGCACATACGACGGGTCAACGACGGTCTTGGCTACACACCCACGCACACGACACACCAGTATCAGCTCGACCTTCAGCAGAGAGCGGACGGGCCGGACCGGGACATCACCCCGCCCGGCCTGTCCGTGTTTTCGATACACGCCCTAAGGGGGGCGTGGCGCGGCCGGATCACTCCCACCCGCGCGCCGGCCGCACTCCCATCCGTACGTCCGCCGACCGGTCGGCCTCCGCCCTCGCGCCTGCCGCTCACTCGGCGGCACGTCCGCCGCTCACACGTCGTCTCGGAGCACCCGGACGCTCGTCACCTTCGTGTCGACGGCGTCGGGTACGACCATCCCCGCCTCGACTCCGGACCGGAGGTAGCAAAGGACCTCGCGGTCGAGCCGCTCCCCCGGCAGCACCGCGGGGATGCCCGGCGGGTACGGGGTGAGCATCTCGGCGGCGATCCGGCCTTCCGCCTTCTCCCAGGGGACCTGCTCCGTCGGCCCGAAGAAGGCATCCCGGGGCAGCGCCGCCTGTTCCAGCCGGAGCCCGGCCGGCGAGGGCACCGGTACGGGCTGGGCCGAGCGGAGCTCGGGGGCGTGGGCGGCCAGATCGGTGAGGGCCGTCAGCAGGGCCTCGGCCGTCCCCGTGTCGTCGGCGTGAGTGAGCTGGGCGCTGACGCGGCGGTGATCGGCGATGTGCAGGTTGACCCGGTGGTGCCGGCGCAGCCAGTCGGCCGCCCGGTAGCCGGTGACCTCGATTTCGCTGAGGTCGATCACGACCTGGAGGGGGTCCATGTCCGTGGCCCGGCCGGGGCCGCAGAAGTCGTCCCGGCCGTTCACCCGTATGCCGTCGATCCGGGAGATCCGGTCGCGTACCTGTGCGGCGAGGGTGAGCGCGTCGTCGTAGAGGGCCTTGCCGTGTTCGACCATCTGCCGGCGCCAGCCGTCCAGGGCCGCGTACACGAGGACGGAGGGGCTGGTCGTTCCGAGCAGGTCCTCGCGGCTCCTGAGCACCTCCGGCTTGACCAGGTCGCCCTGGAGGTGGAACACGGAACTCTGCTCCAGGCCGGATCCCATCTTGTGGACGGACGTGACGCAGACGTCCGCGTTCGCGTCCATCGCCCAGGTCGGGAGGGCGGGGTGGAACGGCAGATGCGCTCCCCACGCCTCGTCGACGACGAGGGGCTTGCCTCGCCGGTGACAGACCTCGGCGATGGCGGAGAGGTCCGGGCAGGTGCCGTACGGGGTCGGGGCGGTGACCAGCGCCCCGCGTGCGTCGGGGTGCTCCGCGAACGCCGCCTCGAAGGCGTCGGCGCCCGGGGCGTGGGCGAGGTGGAGTCCGGCGTCCCACCGGGGTTCCACCCACACCGGCCGGATACCGGAGAGGATGAGGCCTGACACGACGGACTTGTGGACGTCTCGTCCGACCAGCAGTTTCTCGTGCGGTCCGGCGACGGACAACATCGCCGACTTCACGGACAGCGAGCTCCCGCACGTGGAGAAGAACGCGTGGTCGGCCCCCACGGCATCGGCCATGAGTGCCTGGGCTTCCTCGATGACGCGCCGCGAGGACCTGCGGTCGTCCAGACCGCTGGTGGCGAGCATGTCGGAGCGGAACACGTCGTCGCCCAGCACCGCGCGGACCCGGGGGTCGGCGCCCCGGCCCTGTTTGTGGCCCGGTGGTGTGAACGGGGTCTGGCCGCTCTCGTGGTAGTCGGCCAGGGCATCGAGTACGGGGGTCTTGGACTGATCCATGGTTCACCGTCTCTCCGGTGAACGCCCGTGAAAACGGTCGTCGCGTCGAACGGCGATATCCGCGGGCCCACTCGGATGCCTCCAAGAGCGCCGACGGCCGCCCCTCACACCTCGCGCCACTTGGCCTGACCGAAGGAGAACAGCCCGAACATCGCGAGTCCGACGGCGACGGCGATCAGCAGCCATGGGCCGGCCGGGGTCTGGGCGAACGACCGTATCGCGTCGTCCGTGCCCTTGGCCTGGCCCGGGTCGAACGCGATCGACGCCTTGAGGCCGAAGAACCCGATCGCGGCGAAGACGAGCCCGCGCCCGACACCGCCCGCGATACCGGTCACGTCCATGAAGCGACGCTGGGACGCCGACATCCGTCCCCACTCCAGATGCTTGCGGTACTTCCGCAGTACCGCCCGGCCGGCGATCCACACTCCTGCTCCCAGAATGCCCGCGGCCACCGCGCCGACCCACCACTGCCCGCCCGGCAGGCCCAGCAGACGGGCGGTGATGTCGTGGCTCTGCCGGTCGGTGGAACCCGCGCCACTGCCCCGGTCCCCCGTGGCGAAGGAGAGGACGAGGAAGGACGAGACGGCGTAGAACACGAACCGCCCACCGGACAGGGCACGCTTGCCCGCGCGGTCGCCCTTCGGCCCGGCGGCGCCGAAGACGGCCTCCGCCAGCCGCCACAACGCCATCCCGGCGAGCCCGATGCCGAGCGCCCAGAGGAGGACGGCACCGAACGGGGACCCGGCGATGCCCGCGAGGGCCCCGCCCCGGTCGGCCTGCTCCTTCGTGCCCGTCAGACCGATGCGTACGGCCAGGGCTCCGACTAGCAGGTACAGCACTCCGCGCGCGACGAACCCCGCCCGAGCTGCCGCAGGTATGACGTCCCCTCTGGCCGCTCTGCCCATCTTGGCCATGGACGATCCCTCTGTGGTCATGTCGACTCGCTCCCCTCCACTCGATGCCTTCGGGTGCCCCGTCTCGCCCGGACGAATCCTCCGAGGCTTCGAACGAACGGACCTGACACGGAGACAGGTGGCGGAAGGCCCCACGACGCGGGCGAAAAGCGGAACGGCCTCACCGGAAGGGGGCGGTGAGGCCGTTCGGTTCTGCCCCGGGGGCCGCGCCCCGGGCCGGAAGGAGGTGTGTCCCTCCCGGAAGCGTCATACGTCCATGGGGGCCAGCATGCGCTCGCGCAGCCGTGCCAGATTCCGCGAGAGCAGTCGCGACACCTGCATCTGGGAGACGCCGAGCTTCTTGCCGATCTCCGCCTGGGTCAGCTCCTCGACGAACCGCAGATGGAGCAGCAGGCGGTCGCGCTCACCCAGTTCTTCCAACAGGGGCGCGAGGTCATGGAAGTTCTCGAAGAGCTCGAGCGCCGGGTCTTCCGCTCCGATGAGGTCGGCGAGCATGGTGCCGCCGTCTTCCGTGTCGCCGCCGATCGGGGCGTCGAGCGAGGTGGAGTTGTAGGCGTTGGCGGCGATCCGCGCCTCGATCACCTCGTCCTCGGAGAGGTTCATCAGGGCCGACAGCTCGGCCACACTCGGGTCCCGCCCGAGCCGCGAGCTGAGTTCCTCCGTCGCCTTGGCCAGCTCGACGCGGGCCTCCTGCAGCCGGCGCGGTACGTGCACCGACCAGGACGTGTCGCGGAAGAACCGCTTGATCTCCCCCACGATGCAGGGGACGGCGAAGCTGGTGAACTCCACCTCCCGGGAGATGTCGAACCGGTCGATGGCCTTGATCAGGCCGATGATGCCGACCTGGACGATGTCCTCCATCTCGTCGCCGCGGCCCCGGAAGCGGCCGGCCGCGTAGCGGACGAGCGACATGTTCATCTCGATCAGCGTGTTACGTGCGTACTGGTACTCGGCGGTTCCCTCCTCCAGCACCGCCATCCTGTCGAAGAAAACCTTCGACAGCTCGCGCGCGTCCTTCGGTGCGACCTTGCGGGGAGCTTCGAGTACGGGCAGGCCCCCCACGGTCTTGTCCGTTCCGGCCTTCATCTCCGTCGACGCTGCAGTCGGCACGCGATGACCCTCCTTCGTCGACAATCCGTCTTCCGTGGAGGGCTCGCCTACCCCGACTCTCACAAGGCATGCACATGAATTTCGAGATCGCCACTCCGCGGGGCGGATCCCTGTTGGGGCACGGACAGGGACGGGCGGCGGTCAGGCCAGGGGGAGGCGGGCCCGGACCCGCTTTCCCAGGGGGTGCGGTTCGACGCTCACGCTCTCGCAGACGGCGATGACGATCTCGACCCCGTGCTGGCCTACCCGAGCCGGGTCGTGGCCGCGCGGGACGGGAGAGCGTTCCACGGCGTCCATCACCGAGATCTCCAGCGCATCTTCGAACAGTTCGAGAGTGAGTCGACAAGGTCCCGGTGCGTGCCTCAGCGCGTTCGTGAGCAGCTCACTGACCACCAGTCGAGCCAGCTCGACCCGCTCGCGGGGAACCGGCTCGCGCGCGACCCGCCCGCGAGGAGCCCGCTCCCGGAAGGCCGGCTCGCGCCCCGCGGCGGCGAGGAAGTCGGCGGTGAACGCGCGGGCACCCGCGACCAGGCCCGTGTCGGCATTCGCGCCGTCGTAGTCGACACTCGCGCAGAGCACGGACCGCTGGGTCGCAGGCTCCGCGGTGATCACGTCCGTCATCCGCCCGCTCCTCCTTCACACGGCTCGCTGCCGCGCCTCGCACCTCATACAGCGCCCTTCCCTCCTCTGCGGTTTCCATTCCCCTCCGTACCGGGATCACGTACGAAAACACGGAAGAGGAGCCTCCCTCCGCATGCAAACCGGGAACGAGGGTAAGCGGCGCAGCGAGCTGGGCGGTCCGCGCCCTGACGGTGAAGGGGAGAAGCACTGTGTTGATGGCCCACCCCGCGGTCTTGAGCAACCTGATCGAGCAGTACGAGACGCTGAAGGTGCTGCACGCGGAGAACGGAACCACGGAGGTCCGGCAGCGACTGGACGACATCGCGTACACGCTGTGCGTCGCCACCGGCACACGTGACGTGGACACCGCGCTGGTCGCCGCCCTCCACCAGCTGCCCGGCGCGCGCCCCGAGGACGACTCGGTACTCGCCTGAATCAGCACACGAAGCCGGCGGGCCCTGGGAAGGGGCCCGCCGGCTTCGTCGTCACCGTGGTGGCGTGGGTACGTCGGTCTACCAGCGGTACCAGCGGCCCGAGCTGCCCTTCGGCCGGGCCACGAAGCCCACCAGCCACACCACGAGAACGATCACGGCGATCCACCAGAGTGCCTTCAGCGCGAAACCGGCGCCGAAGAGGATCAGCGCGAGCAGAAGGACCAGCAGAAGGGGAACCATTTCTCTCAACCTCCGGGTTGTGACTCGCCCTGCTCTCACTCCCTCTGGACCTGCGGATGAATGATCCGCTTGTGGTCCCGGTTTTACGGGGAGGGGCAGGGAATTCTGATCGATATTTTTCGAATGAAGCGAAGTCAGGCAGGCTCGTGCATAAGGAGCCGCGCCGGGCGCGGGTCAGATGCGGCCGCCGGTGAGCCGGGAGAGCGGGCCACGGGAACGCTGCCCGGACCGGCGCCCAAGGACGTAAGCGCCGGTGAGGGCGGCTGCGGCGGTGGCGGCGGTGCTGCCGACCGTGCCCTTGCGGGCTCGTACGGCGGTCCACAGCCATCCGCCCGTGCCCCGGACGGCCTGAGCGGCCGCGAGCGTCTTCTCGGCCACCGGGGCGGGGAGGGCGGTCAGCGTCCCGCTCACCGCTTCTCCGGATTCCTCCACCGCGTGGACGGCCTTGCCCTCCGCCTGCGAGGTGGAACGCGAAGTGTTCCGGCGGGGCGTGGTCTCGTTGCTCTTCTCCGATGCACTCATAGCCCTCGTCTAGCCACGTCCGGCGGTTGCAAACTCCTTTTATGTGTTCGGCTTATGTGTTCGGCGCCTTTCCGGAGATG
This sequence comes from Streptomyces sp. NPDC034084, assembly GCF_055575535.1. Taxonomy (NCBI): domain Bacteria; kingdom Bacillati; phylum Actinomycetota; class Actinomycetes; order Kitasatosporales; family Streptomycetaceae; genus Streptomyces; species Streptomyces sp. NPDC034084. Next base: position 728,397 of record NZ_JBVISK010000003.1, on the reverse strand, counting down.
GATTCACGGCGACGGGAGGTCAATCCGCCTCGACGAAGCTGTACGGAGGCAGCGGTCCCGCCGCGTAGGCCTGGATGTGACCGTGCTCCTGGTGGAGGCTGCGCAGCGCCTGCTGGAACTCGTCGCGCCGACCGCGTTCCACCAGGAACGACAGGTTGGCCAGTCGGCCGGCGGCTTCCGGCCCGCGCGCCACCGCCGCCGCGTACGGGGCGAGCAGGCGTTCGACGAGCGCGGCGTCGGCCTGCCCCCGCTCGGACAGGGCACGGGCGACCAGCTCGCCGAAGGTGCCCTCCTCCTCGTGGCTGCCGCTCGCCGCGCGGTGGGCGGCGTCCCGGGCCATCAGGTCGGGCTGCTCGGACAGGACCAGGTGCAGCACGGCCTCTTCGTCGTGGTGCACCCTGACGTTGAACTCGTCTTTTCCGTCGAGCGCCTCCAGCCTCTCCAGGTAGCGGTCGGAGTGCCTGTCCAGGATCGCGGCGACGGTCTCGTCGTCGGGGGAGATCCCGCCGAACCTCAGGGGCAGGACCGTTCCGTCCTTGCCGGCCTCGATCACGACGTGCTGGTGCGCCAGCAGGTCGCTCCGCTTGGGTTTCAGTTCGGTCGGCGCGTCGCTGCACAGGGCCACGAGGTCGCCGCTGCGTACGGCGCGTACGGGCCGGGGCGGATCGCCGACGCCCTCGATGTCGTCCGGAAGCTTCCGGTCAGCAGGGGCGATGCCGTAGACGTACGTACTCATTCCCTCTCCTCCCGTCGGGGGCCCGCCCCCTCCGTCCCCCGCTCCCCCGCTCTCGGGCTGGTGGAGGGCGTCGGAGATGATCCGCGCGCCTCCTCCCTGGGGATCCTCGGGGCCGGGGAGCGCGCACCGGACCCGGTGACGTCGTCGGGCGGTTCCGTGGCGTGTGCCGTGTCCCTGTCTCGTGTTACCGGGGACCCACCCCCCAAACCGGAGGTCACGCGCCGGACTTGAGACGCGGAGGAGAACGCCGGCCGCCGGGTGGCCCGTGGCCTCCCGACGGCCGGCACCGGGCGCGACGAGCCGTCGCGCGTACCCGCTCAGGGCAGCGGGGTGCCTCCGGTGGCGTTGACGATCTCGCCGGTGATGTAGCTGGAGCCGGGCGAGGCCAGGAACACGTAGGCCGGCGCCATCTCCGCCGGCTGGGCCGCACGCCCCAGGGGCGACTGACCGCCGAAGTCGCTCGTGTCCGGCATGGTCGCGGGGATCAGGGGCGTCCACACCGGCCCCGGCGCGACCCCGTTCACGCGGATGCCCCGCTCGGCCAGCATCTGCGCGAGGCCGTGCGTGAACGAGATGATCGCCGACTTCGTCATCGCGTAGTCGAGCAGGTGAGGGCTCGGCTGGTACCCCTGCACGGACGTGGTGTTGATGACGGAACCACCGCGTGGCATATGGGCCAGGGCCGCGCGGGTGAGCCAGAACATGCCGTACAGGTTCGTCTTCATCACCCGGTCGAACTGCTCGGTGGTGATGGCCTCGATCCCGTCCGGCTGCGACATCTGGTACGCCGCGTTGTTCACCAGGATGTCGAGGCGGCCCAGTTCGCTCACCGCACGCTCGATCAGGGCCTCGCACTGGCGCTCGTCGCGGATGTCGCACTCGACGGGCAGGGCCGTACGCCCCGCGTCGCGGACCAGGCGTGCCGTCTCGGCGGCCTCGTCCGCTTCCTCCGCCAGATGGGTGAAGACGATGTCCGCCCCTTCTCGCGCGAACGCCAGGCAGACGGCTCTGCCGATCCCCGAGTCCCCGCCCGTCACGACCGCCACCTGGTCCAGGAGCTGGTCGTGGCCGCGGTAGGAGTCCTCGCCGTGGTCGGGGCGCGGGCTCATGTCGTCGGTCGTGCCGGGATGTTGCTGCTGTTGGTCCGGGAAGGGAGGACGGGGGTGGTGGGACACCGGGTCGGGAAGTCGGGGGTCTTCCGGAGTGGACATCTGGCCTCCTGTTTCGGTCGTACGTGAGGGTGGGGGAAGGAGTGAAGTCGGGGCAGGCCACGGGGTGGCTCCCCCGGCCGTGGCCGCCGGGGTCAGGACGACGCGGGGTACGGCGCGGGCTTCAGCCGGCGGGCCAGGTGGGCGGTGTTGGCCGCGAGGGTCCTGGTCGCGGCGGCGGTGGCCTCGGGTGTCTTGTCGAGGTCCTGGTAGTCGGTCCCCTGCATGGCCTCACCCACCCAGTAGGTGACGGCGTTCGGAGCGAGGGTGAAACCGACGTCGTTCAACCCCTGGAACAGGTCGGCGCTGACCTTGTGGGCGCCGTCCTCGTTGCCGACCACGCAGACCGCTGCGACCTTCCCGTAGGTGAGCAGGCGCCCCTCGTCGTCGGTCTCGGAAAGCTCGGCGTTCAGGCGTTCGAGGACACGCTGGGCGACGCTCGACGGATGGCCGAGCCAGACGGGCGTGCTCAGTATGAGGATGTCGGCGCCCATGACGGCGTCGCGGATGTCGGGCCACTCGTCCCCGTCACCCATGTCGATCCGCACGCCGGGCCGCACGTCACGGTCGACGATGCGGATCGTCTTTCCGGTGACGCCGAGATCGCTGAGCGCGGCCATGGTCTGTTCCGCGAGCAACTGGGAGCTGGACGGCGCGGGAGAGGGCGTCAGCGTGCACACGAGCGCGACGGCGCGGAGCGGGGTGGTATCGGTGGTGTCAGTGGGTTCCATGATCTCCGGCTACCCCGGCAGCAGACCCGTATCCCATCTTTTCGACCGTTTGCAGACTGGTCCGCACGAAAGGTGCACGGCGTGCGGGGGCGGGCCGTGCCACGCACCCCACTCCTCGGATCAAGCGGGCGGGGGCACCCGCTCCGACTCCGGTGGCGGGCCCGGCGGGGTGCCGTCGCCGAACGGCCGGCCGCCGAGTTCCTCCCGGGCGTGCGGGGTGAGCCAGCCGCGGGTGTCCGGGCCCTTGGGGACGACGCCGGTCGGGTTGATGGTGTGGTGGACCACGTAGTAATGGGCTTTGATCTGCGCGAATTCGATCGTGTCTCCGAACCCGGGCGTCTGGAAGAGGTCCCGCGCATAGGCCCACAGGGCCGGCAGCTCGGTCAGCTTCTGCCGGTTGCACTTGAAGTGGCCGTGGTAGACGGCGTCGAACCGGGCCAGTGTCGGGAAGAGCCTGACGTCGGCCTCGGTGATGCTGTCGCCCACCAGATAGCGTCGGCGCGCGAGCCGCTCCTCGAGCCAGTCGAGCCGCGCCCACAACCGCTGGTAGGCCGTGTCGTAGGCCGCCTGGGTTCCCGCGAATCCGCATTTGTAGACGCCGTCGTTCACGTCCCGGTAGACCTTGTCGGCCACGTCGTCGATCTCGTCGCGCAGCTCGTCGGGGTAGAGGTCGGGCGCGCCGTCGCGGTGGTGGGCCGACCACTCCCGGCCGAGGTCGAGCGTGATCCGGGCGAAGTCGTTGGTCACCACCTGGCCGGTGGGAACGTCGACGAGCGCGGGGACGGTGATGCCGCGCTCGTAGTGGGGATCGCGTTTGAAGAACGCTTCCTGCAGCCGCTCGATGCCCAGTACCGGGTCCTTGCCGCCGGGGTCCAGATGGAAGGACCAGCTCCGCTCGTCGTGGATCGGCCCGGCGATCCCCATCGGGAGCGCGTCCTCGAGGCCCATCAGCCGCCGGACGATCGCCGCCCGGTTCGCCCAGGGGCAGGCCCGCGCGATGACCAGGCGGTAGCGCCCGGGCTCCACGGGCCAGCCGTCGCGGCCGTCGGCGGTGATCCGTGTCGTCAGGTAATTCCGTTCCCGCTTGAACTCCCCGTCACCAGCCATACTCCGAGCCTAACGGCGCCCGGCCGCCGGTACGCGCCGGGCCGCCACCGCGTGGGCGAAGGCGTCGGGGCGGTCGAACATGATGTTGTGGCCGGCGCCGGGAACGGTCACGACGTCCACGCCTGCCGCCCGGAGGGCGTCGGCGCCCGGCAGCTCGCCGCTCAGTGCGCCCTGGAGACAGACGCGCGGCACGCGCGCGGTGAGGAGCATCTCCCGCATCACGGGTTCGGTGCCGCGTACCAGGTGGGTGGCGGAGCGGTGCAGGGCGAGCGGGTCGGTCAGGCGCATGGTGGCCGCCCAGGAGGGTCCGACTCGTTCCAGGACGCGGGCGAAGCCTCCTCCCCGTACGAACTCCTCCTCCGTGTACGACGCGATGCCGCTGCTGCCCGCCGTGGGCTCCGGGTACGGGTCGAGGTTGCCCTCCGTGACGACGAGCCGTCCCACCAGGTCGGGCCTGCGGTGGGCGAGGACGATGGCGACCGCGCCTCCCATGCTGTGGCCGGCGATCACTCCGCCGCGCACCCGGGCGGCGTCGAGCGCGGCGGCGAGGGCGTCCGCGTGGTCCACCAGCCGGTACTCGAAATCGACGGGCCGGTCACTGATGCCGTGGCCCGGCAGGTCGACGAAGAGGATGTGCCTGCCCGCGAGTTCGGGTCGGGCGGCGATGTGCGCGTGGTAGACGGTCGACGCGGCGCCCAGGCCGTGCACGAACACCACGGCGGGCCCCTCGCCGGCCGCCTCGGTCCATCGGATGACGCTGCCCCGCTCGTCGAATCGCGCCTCGCGCACGGTCCACTCCCCTTTCGGATACCTCGCCCTCACAGTACTACGTTCACGTAGTACTACGTCGACGTGAGCCTGCTGCGAGAATGCGGGCATGCTGGAACTCTCGATCCTCGGTTTCCTCCACGAGACCCCGCTGCACGGCTACGAGCTGCGCAAACGCATCACCGCCCTCACCGGTCACGTACGCCCGGTGGGCGAGTCCACCCTCTATCCGGCGATCAAGCGCCTGGAGAAGGCCGGCTTCCTGGTCCGGGAGACCCGGCCCGGTTCCGCCGCCGCCCCCCGCCAGGTCCTCACCCTCACCCCTGCGGGCCGGGACGAGCTCCGGCGCCGCCTCGCCGACGCCGACGGCCCCGACGTGACCGACGAGAACCGCTGGTTCACCCTCCTGGCCTTCCTGCGCCACCTCGACGACCCCGCCGCCCAGGCCGCCGTCCTGCGCCGCCGTCTCACCTTCCTGGAAGAACCCGCCAGCTTCTTCTACGACGGCGAACGGCCGCTGCGCGCCGAGGAACTCGACGACCCGTTCCGCCACGGCATCCTGACCATCGCCCGTGCCACCAGCCGGGCGGAACTCACCTGGCTCCGCGCCACTCTCGCCCGCCTCGAGAGCACGTAGGAGCCGATCGAGGCGGTCGCGTGTGAGGCCGCCTACGGGTTTCCGCTCTCGATGACCTCCTGTTCGGCCCTCTCGACCGCGAAGCATGCGGCCGGGTCGCCGCCCTGGCGCCACCACTGGCGAGCCGCCCGGCACCCAGCCCGGAGCCGCCGACTTCTCCTACGGCGAGAGGGAGATGCGGCGCCACGACCACGAATCGCCCCGGAGCGAACGGGCGTTGCTCCACCTGTACTGGGCGGTCTCCGGCTGCGGTCTGCGCGCCACCCGCGCCCTCGTCCGGCTGCTGCTGGCCATGACGGCCACCGTCGTGGCGATGATGCTGTGGGGCATACCGAAGGACGACCAGTCCTCGAACCCACCCTCATCGGCCTCACGACCTTCGCCGTCCGCAACCGCGTCAAACGCTGGAACGAACCGCGTCAGAGCTGAACGGCGGCGGGTCCGGGACATGGCAAAGGCAAGGAGATGTCTCACCCTCCTTGCCTCTCTCAACGTATAGCGCACTGGGGGGCTTGCCGCAAGGACCCGGTCATGGCGCAGAATCGTGGGCCTGTGCCAGAAGCCGCGGAAATGGGGGCAAGACGTGCGTATGTTGCAGTCGGCTTACGGGGAGCGCGGTGACGTTCGGACCGGTGACGAGACCGGCCGTACGAGAGAGCTGGAGGTGCCGGTGAGGCGAACGGCCGGTGCGGTGTCATGGGGCAGGACCACCTCGGAGGGGTCGCGATGACCGAGCAGTACGTATGGGACCTTCACGAGATCGACCAGACACAGGGCGCGGCCGTCGGCGGCAAGGCAGCTCACCTGGGCGAGCTGTCGCGGATCGAGGGCATCCAGGTGCCGGCGGGCTTCTGCGTGACCACGGACGCCTTCCGGCGGATCCGGGAGGAAGCGCCGTCGGTCGGCGACCTGGTCGATGAGTTGTCACGCGTGGGCCCGGACGACCGGGAGGCGATCCGTACGCTCAGCGCGCGGATCCGTCACACCATCGAAGGCGTCCCCCTCCCCTCCGATGTCGCGGCGGCCATCACCCGCGCGCTCGCCCGGTTCGGCGAGCACGCCGCCTACGCCGTCCGCTCCAGCGCGACGGCCGAGGACCTGCCCACGGCCTCGTTCGCCGGCCAGCAGGACACGTACCTGAACGTGGTCGGTCCGACGGCGGTCCTCCGGGACGTCAGCCGGTGCTGGGCCTCGCTGTTCACCGAGCGGGCCGTGACCTACCGTCTGCGGAACGGCATCGACCACCGTACGGTCCACATGGCCGTGGTCGTGCAGCGGATGGTCTTCCCCCATGCGGCGGGCATCCTGTTCACGGCCGATCCCGTCACGGGCAACCGGAAGGTCGCCACCGTGGACGCCGGCTTCGGCCTCGGCGAGGCCCTCGTCTCCGGCCTCGTGAATCCGGATGTCTTCAAGGTGCGCCAGGGTGAAATCGTGGCCAGGACGATCACCGCCAAACAGCGTGCCGTCCAGGCCCTGCCGGCCGGTGGCACACAGCAGGTGGCGATCGACGAGCGCCGGCAGAAGGAGCCGGCGCTGACGGATGCGCAGGTCCTACGGCTCGTGCGGCTCGGGCGGCGGATCGAAGCGCACTTCGGCGGCCCGCAGGACATCGAATGGTGTCTGGACGAGGACGACTTCCGGATCGTTCAGAGCCGGCCGATCACGACGCTCTTCCCCACCCCCGATCCGGGCGACCAGGAGAATCACGTCTACCTCTCCGTCGGTCATCAGCAGATGATGACCGACCCCATGAAGCCGCTGGGCATCTCCATGTGGCAGATGACGGCCATGGCGCCGATGCTCGAGGCCGGAGGCCGTCTGTTCGTCGACGCCACCCCCCGCCTGGCCTCGCCCACGGGCCGCGCCGCGCTCCTGGACCTCGTGGGGAGGGGTGATCCGCTGATCAGGGACGCGCTGGAGACCGTCCTCGAACGCGAGGATTTCGTCCCGTCGGTCCCGGACACGGGTCCCGGCACGCCGCCGCCCGGCGGCGCGCCCACGCCGATCGAGACCGATCCGGCCATCGTCACGGGCCTGATCGAACGCAGCCGGGCGTCGCTCGCCGCCCTGGAACGCGACATCCGGACGAAAACCGGACCGGCGCTGTTCGACTTCCTGCTGGAGGCCTTCGAGGAGCACAAGCGGGTCCTCAGAGATCCTCTGAGCCTGCAGGTGATCATGGCGGGTATGGAGGCCACCTGGTGGCTCAACGACAGGCTCCAGGAGTGGCTGGGCGAGAGGAACGCCGCCGACACGCTGACCCTGTCCGCCCCGGACAACGTCACGTCGGAGATGGGACTGGCACTGCTCGACGTCGCGGACGTGATCCGTCCGCATGCGGAGGTGGTGGCGTTCCTGCGGGGCGTCGAGGACGAGGGCTTCCTCGACGAGCTGCCGAAGCTCCAGGGCGGCGCCGAAGCGCGCGACGCCATCGAGGCCTACCTCGACCGGTACGGGATGCGCTGCGTCGGCGAGATCGACATCACGAGGCCACGCTGGCGCGAGCGCCCCTCCACGCTCGTGCCCGTGATCCTCGACAACGTCAGGAACTTCGAGCCGGGCGCCGCCGAGCGGCGCTTCGAGCAAGGGCGACGGAAGGCGCGGGAGAAGGAGCGGGACGTGCTCGCGCGCCTGCGGGCCCTTCCGGACGGGGACCGGAAGGCCGACGAGACCCAGCGGATGATCGACCGGGTCAGAACCTTCATCGGATACCGGGAGTACCCGAAGTACAACATCATCAGCCGCTACTTCGTCTACAAGCAGGCCCTCATGGAGGAGGCCGACCGTCTCGTGCGGGCCGGTGTGCTGCCGGAGAAGGAGGACGTCTTCTACCTCACGTTCCAGGAGCTCCACGACGTCGTCCGCTCGAACGAGGTGGATCCCCGGCTCATCCAGCGGCGCAAGGACGCGTTCCGGTCGTACCAGTCGCTCACACCTCCCCGGGTGCTGACATCGGACGGTGAGGCCGTCAGCGGGGTGTACCGGCGCGAGGACGTGCCGGCCGGCGCCCTGGCCGGCCTGGCGGTCTCGGCGGGGACCGTCGAGGGACGGGCCCGCGTCATCCTGGACATGGCGGAGGCCGAGCTCGAAGCGGGCGACATCCTGGTCACGACCTTCACGGACCCCAGCTGGTCACCGCTGTTCGTCGGCATCGCGGGGCTGGTGACGGAGGTGGGTGGCCTGATGACTCATGGGGCGGTGATCGCCCGGGAGTACGGCCTGCCGGCCGTCGTGGGCGTGGACCGGGCCACCAGGCTGATCCGGGACGGCCAGCGGATCCGCGTACACGGAACCGAGGGGTACGTCGAGATCCTGTCCTGACCGCCGACACCGAGGCCGTCGGCGGTCGGGATGGTCTTCGGTTCCCGCACCCGGGCGTGCCGGTGCTCCCACCGGTTCCCGCCGCGACGGGACGGGAACCGGTGGGAACCGTGCGGGCCCGGTGGTCAGCCGCGTACGTGCAGCCCGAAACCCGTGCGGCCGTGCGGCTCCAGACCCTCCCTCAGATGCAGCGAGGGGATCTCGTAGTCGCCGAAGTTCTGCCGCCTGAACGGGATCGGCTCGGTCGACTCCAGGGTGAGCAGGCGGTGTTCCCACGCCTTGGCGACGTCCTGGTAGTCGTCGTCGGTCATCCGGTCGGTGCCGTACAGCACGAACGGCGGCAGGACCTCGATGCCGGGGTAGTACAGGATGCCGTGGTGGATCGGGAAGAGCAGGTCGTCGATGGGGCCGTTGATCCCGCGGGCGGAGTAGTGGGACTCCGGCCCGCCTGCGGTCACCGAGAGCAGGGCCTTCCGGCCGGCGAGGGTGCCTTCGCCGAAGCGCTCGCCGTACCTGGTGTCGCTGTGCTCGCCGACGCCGTACGCGAAGTGGTACGTGAACACCCGGTCCACCCAGCCTTTGAGGATCGCGGGCATCGTGTACCACCACAGCGGGAACTGGAAGATGATCGTGTCGGCCCACAGCAGCTTCTCCTGCTCGGCCAGGACGTCCGGGGTGAGCGTCCCGGCGTCGAAGGCGCGGCCCGAGTCCAGGGCCACCTTCAGCGGGTCCGAGGCGGCGGTGCCGTAGTCCTCGGCGTCCACGACGGCCTTCCAGTTCATGGCGTACAGGTCGCTCACCCGTACCTCGTGCCCGGCGGACTCCAGCGTGGACACCGCGAGGTCCTTGAGCGAGCCGTTGAGCGACTTCGGCTCCGGGTGGGCGTGGACGATGAGCGTCTTCACAGGGGTACTCCTTCGGATCGGATGCCTCGATCCTGCGCGCGGCGGCGGCCGTTGTTCAGGGGTGCTCCTTCCGTCGGACCGGGCTTCCTGGTAACGACAGGGCCACCCTCGCGGGGCGCCGCCGTGGCCATACTGGAGGGATGGACGATCTTGCGGGTTTTCTGCGGACCCGGCGTTCCCGTATCGACCCCACGGCGGTAGGCATCCCCACGGACAGACGCCGCCGGGTCGAAGGGCTGCGCCGCGAAGAAGTCGCGCACCTGTCCGGAGTCAGCGTCGACTACTACGTGCGTCTGGAACAGGGCCGGGCGACCCAGCCCTCCGAGCAGGTCCTCGACGCCCTCGCCGGCGTCCTCGGTCTGGACGAGACGGAACGCGGGCACCTCTACCGGCTGGCCCGGCAGCGTCGCCGCCCCGCCAAGGCACCCGGGGGGCGTCTCCGGCCGGAGCTGCTGCGCGTCCTCGACCTGGTCGGCGACGCACCGGCGCTGATCATGAACCACCGCCTGGACGTCCTCGCCGGCAACCGTCTCGCGCGACTCCTGTACGGCCGGCCGATACCCGACCTGAACACGGCGCGGCACATCTTCCTGGAGGAGGCCGAGCGCGGTCTCTACGCGGACTGGGAGAAGTGCACCCTTGACGTCGTCGGGCACCTGCGCCTGGCCGCGGGGAAGCACCCCGACGATCCGCGCCTAGCCTCTCTCATCGGCGAGCTCGCGATGGGCAGCGAGCGCTTCCGCCGCCTCTGGGCCCGCGCGGACGTCCGCGCCCGCACGCACGGCCGCAAGGCGTACCACCACCCGCTGGTCGGGCTGCTGGAGCTGCACCAGGAGAACTTCGCGCTGCCGGACGAGTCGGGCATGGAGCTGCTGGTGCTGTCCGCGGCGCCGGGCAGCCCGACGGAGGACGGACTACGCCTCCTCGCGGGCCTGGCCGCGGACGGCGACTGCGACGCACGACCCGAGCTCGACGCCCAGGTCCCCGTACGTCGGGGGCATGGCAGAAGCCCTTCCTCCTGACGTGGCTGACGTACGGGATGTCCTCCTCGGCGGCGATGATCCGTTTCACCGGGCGGTTGGTGCCCAGGTGCCCCACCCGCGCCGATGAGGACGCTGCACAGCGGGTGCGGCACCGCGTACTTCGAGCTGCGACGCGCCCTAGTCGCCGGTAGTGCCGTCGAGCAGCTCGCGCAGGATGTCCAGATGGCCGTTGTGGCGGGCCGTCTCCTCGGTGAGGTGGAGGAGGATCCAGCGCAGGTCGACGTGGAGGCCGTCGCGGACGGTTCGCTGGGCCTGCTTGTCCAGGCTGTTTCCCTCGACCAGCTCGCGGTAGCGGGCACTCTGTTCGGCGTACTCGTCGAGCAACTGCGTGAGGGGGAAGTCGACGGCGATGCGCATCTCGCGGTCGGGGTCCTCCTCGGTCCAGGGGCCTTGGTCCTCCTCGCCGAGGAAGACCACTTGGAACCAGTAGTACTCGACCCAGCGGAGGTGGTTGATCACTCCGCTCATCGTCATCAGCGGCGAGCCGGGCAGAAGTGCCTTGCGTGCGTTCTCCGCAGAGACGCCCTCGCACTTGGCGCGGGCGGTGTCACGGGCGTAGTCGAGGAACGTGGTGAGCTGCGTGCGCTCGTCCCACGCGGGCGGTGTGTCGTCGATTCTGGTCATCGCGCGAAGCCTCCCCGATCCCGGCGGCCGATGTCGAGGCATTTATCGACGCCCCCCGCCCCGTCAGGGTCCGGCGCCGTGCGGGGGCGGTCAGGGGGTGAGTAGGCTCGGGGTGCCGCGACGGGTCGATGGAGGAGAGAGACGTGTTCGTCAAGGTGTGCGGGCTGAAGACGGCCGCCGACATCGACGTGGCGGTTGCGGCGGGCGCGGACGCCGTCGGTCTGGTGATCAGCGGCACCAGTGTGCGCGGGCTCGACCGGGACCGGGCCGAGCAGCTCGCCGCGCACGTGCTGCCGCCGGGTGTCCAGTACGTTCTGGTGGTCAACGACACCCCTGCAGCCGACGCCGCGCGCATGGCCGCCGAGTTCGGCGTGGGTGCGCTGCAGCTGCACGGCACCGCGTACCGCGAGGAGCATTTCGTGGCGGCCGCCGGGATCTTCCCTCGGTTGTGGAGGGCCACCTCCTTGAACGACCGGCCCGACATCCGTGTCGGCGCCTACGGCGAGGAGGTTCTCCTCCTCGACTCCCCCCGGGCGGGCTCCGGCGAGCCGTGGGACCTGTCCCTGCTCGAAGGTGCCCGGCCCGAAGGCGCGTGGCTGCTCGCCGGCGGGCTCGCACCGCACAACGTCGGCGAGGCGATCGGCCGGGCGCGTCCGTGGGGGGTCGATGTCTCCAGCGGCGTCGAGTCGGCCCCCGGCGTCAAGGACCACGACCTGATCCGTGCCTTCGTCACCGCCGCGAAGCAGGCCGCCCCGCACGGGGCCTGACTCCCACGGCGACGACAGGCTGGTGCCTGTCGGGCAGCGCGTGCGTGAAGAGGAACTCGGTCTCCCCCGCGATGGCCTCGGCGTTGGTGCCCTGGACGGGATCGGACTCCTTCTCCTGCTTGTCCGCGGCGGTCGCGGTGTACCACCAGGCGTCGGCGTCGGCATCGTGGTGGACGACGGCGGTGCCACCCGCGTAGCGAAGCGGGACGGGCTCTCTCACGGACTTGCGGACTACGGCGTGCGGCCACTTGAGGCGGGCTGACTGCCGCTTGATGCCGCCCCACGCGGGCCCCAGCTGGGCGTAGCTCGCTCCACTGCGGCCGGCGACGGTGGCGGCGCTCTCCGCCAACCGGTGGACGGGCAGCTTGGCTTCGTACAGAGCCCGCAGAAGCGCGAGCTGGACCGCCGCCCAGGTGGCCTCCGCTGCCGCCTCCCTCGGACCCGTGATGCGCCGGCCTTCGAGGCGCTCCGGGAAGCCCCTCCTCCTCGAGTGCCGTGGGAGCGACAGGCCGGCGGCCAAGGGCGGCGGAGAGGGTAGAAGTTCACGGCTCCACCGTGCATCCCTAGGCCTCTCTCGTGCGTCTTCTATGCGCCGGGTCCGTATCCGGCGCCGTCGCTGGACCCGGCAGTGCGTACGCCGGCTCTCCCCCGCGACTCGCGTCGGACTCATGCGGACCCGGAAGACATCCATTCCTACCAAGGGCAGAAGACTTTGCTGACTCCCACACTCGGCCTGCGCAGTGCCGTGACCGTCTCGCTCACGGCCTCGGCCGTACTGGCCGGCGGCCTCTTCGCCGGCCAGGCGCACGCCGCGCCGCCCACCCCGTCGATCACCGCCCCGGGCGGCTTCGTCATGAACAACGGGACGGGTACGACGCTGTACGGGAAGGCCGCGGACACCCGCCGGTCGACCGGCTCCACCACCAAGATCATGACCGCGAAGGTGGTGCTGTCCCAGCGGAACCTGAACCTCGACGCGAAGGTGACGATCCAGAAGGCGTACAGCGACTACATCGTTTCCAAGAACGCCTCCTCGGCCCGGCTCATAGTCGGCGACAAGGTGACCGTCCGCCAGCTCCTGTACGGCCTCATGCTGCCGTCGGGATGTGACGCCGCCTACGCCCTGGCCGACAAGTTCGGCACCGGCTCGACGCGGGCGGCCCGCGTCAAGTCGTTCATCGGGAAGATGAACGACGAGGCGAGGAAGCTGGGTCTGCGGAACACCCACTTCGACTCGTTCGACGGAATAGGCAGCGGGCAGAACTACTCGACTCCGCGCGATCTGACGAAGATCGCGAGCAGTGCGATGAAGAACTCCACGTTCCGCACCGTCGTCAAGACGAAGTCGACGAAGCAGAAGGTGACCACGAAGACGGGTGGTTACCGGTACATGTCGTGGACCAACACGAACAAGCTTCTGAGCACGTACAGCGGCGCGATCGGTGTGAAGACCGGTTCGGGCCCGCAGGCCAAGTACTGCCTCGTCTTCGCGGCCACCCGAGGCACCAAGACGGTCATCGGTACGGTGCTCGCCGCGCCGTCCGAGACGAACAGGGCGGCCGACGTGAAGAAGCTGCTGGACTACGGCTTCGCCAGGTAACCGGCGACGGCCGGCGCACCGTGCGCGCCGGTTGCCGACAGGCTGCCTCCCGTCGAGACGGGAGGCAGCCTGTCGGCGTATGGACGGCCTACGGCTTGCGACCTCGTGCCGGGGCGGTCGAACGAGGGCGGTGACGCCCTAGCGGCCGATACGTTACGTAGTCGGCTACGCGCACTCGGTGCCGGTGGAACCGTCGCCCCTCACGCGCGGTTCAAGTGAGCGGGCCCGGGGCCGGCAAGGGACCGGGCAGTGGCCCCGGCTGGGGGTGGGGTTCGGGTCCCGGGGCGGGCGCGGGCTGGGGATCCGGTTCGGGTTGCGGCGGTGCCGGTGGCGTCGGGTCGGGGCCGCCGGGACCGGGGACCGGGCCCGGCAACGGGCCGGGCTGCGGGCCGGGCCCCGGACCCGGTGCCGGGGTGGGGCTCGGCGGTACGGGGTCATTGGGCGGGGTGCCCATGATCGCCTCCTCGGTCTTCCGGAGCCCGGCACCGCTTACCCGGGCTCGAATCGACTGTGGCTGCTCGGTCACGGCTCCCCGCGTGAGGCGGTGGCCTGTGCGGAGGAGGTGCCGGGCTCAGCCCTCGCCTACCCAGCCGGCCGAGGGCCAAGCGGCCCCCGAACGGGTGGTGTCCGACGGACTGGCGGGGGTATACGCCGTACCTCTCGCAACGCATGACAGCGATGCGAAGAAGGACAGGCGACGACATGTACGCACACCAGCCGGGCCATCCCCGCCCGCCGAGCCCGCCCCCGTTCCCCGTACCGCCGACGCGTCCCGCCCCCGTCGACCCCCATGCCCCGGTCCCGAGGCCACCGCCCGCACCGGGACCCGAAAGGGAACCGGGACCGGAACCCGCGCGGCCGCCCGGGGAGGGCGTGGCGCCCAGGTCGCACGAGGTGAGGCTCGCCTCCGGAAGCAGGCCGGGACCCCTCAGGGGGCGGCTGTCGCGATGCCGAGTTCGACGAGCGGGTCGCGGACGCGGCGTTCGATGGCGTCGCGGATGAAGCGGACGGCTTCGACGCCCTGCCCGGCGGGGTCGTCGGGCTTCCGGTCGACGGAGCGCTTGCCGCGCAGACGGGACTTTCGAAACACGCCCTAGCTTTCGCCCTGCTCGTCGTCAGTCCGCGCCGTTCCTCCGACGGCGCCCCGCCACACGCCGAACCACTGCTCCGCTCCGTACTCCTCGAAGCGCGCCACCTCGGTGAATCCCAGCTTCTCCGCGAGGCGCACGGCGCGGGCGTTGGCGATCTGGGTGGCGAGCACCAGCGGCTCTCCAGGAAGCGCGCCGGTGAACCAGTCGAGCGCCGCCGTACAGGCCTCGGCGGCGTACCCCCGCCCCCACGCCGTCGGCAGGAACATGTACCCGAGCTCGGCTTCTCGGGCCGCCGGACGGACGTGCCCCGGACGCTCGGCGTCGCGCCGGTCGAGCGTGATCATGCCGACCATCGCTCCGTCGAGTTCGACCACGAAGAGGCCGGGGCGCCGGCCGGGCACCTTCGGCACCGCACGTTCCAGCTCCTCACGCGGGCGAGGGCCGCCTACGTAGGTGCCCACCTCTGGCGACGCGAACAGCTCGATGAACGTCTCACGGTCCCCGGCCTGGGACTCGCGGAGCACCAGCCGTTCGGTACGTATGGGGGCGGGCGGCCAGGCGACGGGTCCGAGTTCAGTCATGGCGGGCACCCTAGCGCGGGCGCCCGCGGCCTTGCCGGTGCTCGCCGCAGGTCCCTCCGTACCTCGCTTCGCCCGCGGGCGTCGCGCGCTCCCCGAGGGCTTCGGCGTCCGCCCGCACCTCGCCCCGCCCCTTCAAGAAACCTGCACAACGTGTGCGTGTGGAGGGGCGTGGCCTTCACCGTTCCCCGACACCTCCGGGAGCGTGGCCGTCCGGTCAGCCCCCCTTTGTCCCCTTAGATTCCCCGTGCGGCGCGGGGCCGCCGAATCTGTTACTCCCATCCGAGGAGAAGGTGTCGGCATTCGGTGAAATTGAAGTCACGGCCGCTTCCCGAGGTGCAGAAACATCGACGTCAAGGCGTCAATCGAATTTCTCCGCTCAGCTGTTCCCATGATTGGATCAAGCCCGCTGCGGCCGCAGAAGACGGATTCCCCCCATGAACGAAGGGTGCGCATCATGCGTCACGACCTTGAGACCGTAGAGATCTCCGACGCCGACCTCGACGCCGTTTCCGGCGGTCTCGTCACCGTGTCCGGCGGCCTCGCCGGCGCTCTGACCAACGACGTCGCCAACGTCCTCGGCACGGTCGGCTCCCTGCAGACCGTCCAGGGCGTCGAGGGCCTCGTCTCGGGCGTCCCCGGCCTGGTCTCCGGCATCACCGGCGTCTCGGTGAACACCGCGGGTGTCGCCGGCATCTGAGTCCGGCATCGCCGCCTGACATCGCCCGTGAACCCCGGAACCGCCCCGGTTCCGGGGTTCACGGCCGCCCCTGAGACCGACCGCGGAAATCACGACCGCGAAATGTGCGAGAGAATGCAGCCGAAGGAATAGTCCGTGCAGTTCCGCCGCAATGCGCTTTCCAAGCTGCAATCACCCGAAGAACTCGACGTGCCCGTGCGCTTCGCGCGCCCGCAGGGCCGTCTCGTGCTCGTCGTCACCGTCGTCGTCATGGCCGCGGCGGGCTTCTGGGCCCTCACCGGCACCCTGACGTCCAAGGTGAACGCCCCCGGCCTCCTCACCCACGCCGAGGGCACCTACCTCCTGCAGAGCCCGGTCGCCGGACAGGTCACCGAGGTCCTCGCCGAAGAGGGCCGGCCCGTCGCCGCCGGCGCGCCCCTGCTGACCGTCCGCACGGACCGGGGCGACCGGCCCGTACGCGCCGTCGCCGGCGGTCGCGTCACCACGCTGCACGCCCGGCTGGGCTCGGTCGTCACGACCGGCGCCGACGTGGCGACCGTCGAGCGCGTCACCGACCCCGACGCGCCGCTGCTGGCCGTGCTCTACCTGCCGGGCGACACCGCCGCGACGATTCGCGTGGGCGCCCCGGTCGACCTCGGCGTCCAGTCCGTCCCGCGCGACCGGTTCGGCGTGCTCCGCGGCCGCGTCAAAGCCGTCGGCCGCACCCCGCAGACGCAGGCACAGCTCGGTTCCTTCCTCGGCGACACCGGACTCGCCGCGCAGTTCTCCCGCCAGGGCGCTCCGGTAGCGGTGCTCGTGACCCTGGACCGCTCCCCCACCACCGCCTCCGGATACGCCTGGTCCTCCACCGACGGTCCCCCGCACGCCCCCGTCTCCGGTACGCCCGTCACCGGCGCCGTCCACCTCGCCGCGCAGCGCCCCGTCGACTGGCTGCTGCCGTGAGCGCGTCACGGGCCGTCGCCCCCGACCGGACCCGGTCCGGCGGCAGGACGCGGAACACGGCCCGCAGGCTCCCGCCCGCGAGCGGGCCCCGTCGCCGTACGCCCGCCGCCAAGGGCCGACGGCCCCGGACCGTCCGTACCCCCACCGTCCTCCAGATGGAGGCGGTCGAGTGCGGCGCCGCCGCCCTCGCGATGGTGCTGGGGCACCACGGCCGCTTCGTCCCGCTGGAAGAGCTCCGCATCGCCTGCGGCGTCTCCCGCGACGGTTCCCGGGCGGGCAACCTCCTGAAGGCCGCTCGCGGTTACGGGCTCCAGGCCAAGGGCATGCAGATGGACCTGGCCGCGCTCTCCGAGGTGGCCGCTCCCGCCATCCTCTTCTGGGAGTTCAACCACTACGTCGTCTACGAGGGCACGGGCCGCCGCTTCGGCCGTCCCGGCGTGTACGTCAACGACCCGGGCAGCGGCCGCCGGTTCGTCCCCATGGACCAGTTCGACACCAGCTTCACCGGCATCGTGCTCACCTTCGAGCCGGGCCCCGGCTTCCGCCGCGGCGGTAACCGGCCCGGTGTCCTCGCGGCCCTCCCCGCCCGGCTGCGCGGCACGTCCGGCACCATGGCCGCCGCGGTCGTCGCCAGCCTCCTCCTGGTGGCCGTCGGCGCCTGGGTGCCGGCCCTGAGCCGCACGTACATCGACATGTTCCTCATCGGGAACCAGACCTCCCTGCTCGGTGTGGTCTTCACGGCGATGGCGACCACCCTCGTCCTCACGGCCGTCCTCACCTCGCTCCAACAGGCCAATCTGCTGCGCGGGCGCATCATCGCCTCCACCCTGGGCAGCGCCCGCTTCCTGCGGCACCTGCTCCGGCTCCCGCTCGCCTTCTACGCGCAGCGGAACCCGGCCGACCTGGTCCAGCGCCTCCAGTCCAACGACGCCGTCGCCGAGACCCTCGCCCGGGACCTCGCCGCGGCGGCCGTGGACGCCGTCGTCGTGCTGCTCTACGCGGTGCTGCTCTGGACGTACGATCCCCAGCTCACCGTCGTCGGCGTGCTGACCGCCCTGCTCAACGTCCTCGCCCTGCGCGTCGTGGTCCACCTGCGGGCCACCGGCACGCAGAAACTGCGCGCCGAGAGCGCCCGGCTGACCAACACCGCGTACAGCGGGCTCCAGCTCATCGAGACCATGAAGGCCACCGGCGGCGAGGACGGCTTCTTCCGCCGCTGGGCCGGACAGCACGCCACCACCCTCGACGTGCAGCAGCGGCTCGGCGTGCCCAGCGCCTGGCTCGCGGTCGTCGCACCCACCCTCGCCGCGCTCAACAGCGCGGTCATCCTCACCATCGGCGGTCTGCGGGCCGTGGAGGGGCACCTCACCGTCGGACTGCTCGTCGCGTTCCAGGCCCTCGTGACCGGCTTCACCGCGCCGATCACCCGGCTCAACGGAGTGGCGGGCCGCATCCAGGACTTCGCCGCCGACATCGCCCGACTCAGGGACGTCGAGAACTTCCCCGTCGACCCGGTCCACACCCGGCGCACCCCGCACGCCGCCACCCGCCGCCTCACCGGCCACGTCGAACTGGAGGGCGTCACCTTCGGCTACAGCCCCCTCGACGCCCCGCTGCTCAAGGAGTTCTCACTCACCGTCGGGCCCGGGCAGCAGGTCGCCCTGGTCGGCGGTTCCGGCAGCGGCAAGTCCACCGTCTCCCGGCTCATGTCCGGCCTCTACACACCGTGGGAGGGCGCGATCCGCATCGACGGGATGCGTCTGGAGGACATCCCGCGCAGCGCCCTCGCCGCCTCCGTCTCCTTCGTCGACCAGGACGTCTTCCTCTTCGAGGGCACCGTCCGCGACAACGTGGCGCTCTGGGACCCGTCCGTCCCCGACGAGGCCGTCGTCGCCGCTCTTCAGGACGCCGCGGTATACGACGAGGTCGCCCGCCGCCCCGGCGGCATCCGCAGCCGCGTCGAGCAGGACGGCCGCAACTTCTCCGGCGGCCAGCGTCAGCGCCTGGAGATCGCCCGCGCGCTGGTGCGCCGCCCCAGCGTCCTGATCCTCGACGAGGTCACCAGCGCCCTCGACGCGGCGACCGAACAGATCGTCATCGACAACCTGCGGCGGCGCGGCTGCGCCTGCGTGGTCATCGCCCACCGGCTGAGCACCGTGCGCGACAGCGACGAGATCGTCGTGCTCGACCGGGGCACGGTCGTCGAACGCGGGCGCCACGAACAGCTCGTCGCGGCACGGGGCGCGTACGCCGGTCTGGTGAAGGAGCACTGAGGTGAACCTCCCCCACCCGCCCGCCGACCTCACGGGCGCACGGCACGGCGGCGCCCCGGATCCGGTCGTCGCGGCCCTGGGCGCCCTCGGCACCGCGGTCGACTGCGCCGGGCTGCGCAGCCTCCCCCTCGAAGGCCCGCACGTGCTCTGGCTCGTCGTCGAGGGCGCGCTCGACCTGTTCGCCGTCGACGCGGCACGACTCGGGCCTTGGCACTTCCTCGGCCGCCTCGAAACGGGCGCGCTGCTGCTCGGCCCGGTCGACGGCCCCGCGCACACCCTCATCGGCCGCCCCGGGCAGGGCTGCCTCCTGCGCCGCGTCGAGCTGCGCGAGCTGCCGCAGCCCGTCGATCAGGGGTACGGGCAGCAGGCGTCCGGCAGCCGCCGCTGGCAGGAGGGCCAGTGGTACGACGGTCAGTGGTACGAGGGGCAGTGGTACGAGGACCAGAGCGCGTACGGCATGCCGGCCGAGGTTCCCCTCAGCCCCCTGGAGCACGCCTTCGCCCTCGGCATCGGGCGCGGGCTGCGCGTCCTGTACCAGGCGGCCCTGGACGGCAGCCCCGGCGACGCCCCCGGCGCGGCCGACGACGACGTCCTCTGGATGCGGATCACCCCCGGCAGCGTCGCGTACGGAGCGGCGTACGAGAGCGATCAGGGTTACGGGAGCCCTCACGGCCACGCGACGTCCCAGGGTCCCGGGTCCGCCGCCCTGCTTCTCGACCCCACGACCTGGCAGGGCATGGTCGACCAGCAGTACCGGCTGCTCCACGCCCTCGACGGCTGGATCGAGCAGCTCGAACGCGACCACGAGGACCGCGCGGCCGCGGGCATCGAGGCCGGCCGGGCCGCCCGCACGCGGGCCGACCGCGCCCTGCTCGCCTCCATCGGCCGGCCCGGCGACCGCCCCGGCGGCACCCCGCGCGACCGCGCCGACGACGCGACCTACGCCGTCTGCCGAGCCGTCGCCGACGAGGCGCGCATCACCCTCGCCGAACCGGCCGACACCGGCGCGGACCCCGGGCACCCCGACCCCGTCGAGCGCATCGCGCTCGCCTCCCGGATCCGCACCCGCGGCGTCCGGCTCGGCGACCGCTGGTGGCGGGAGGACAGCGGCCCGCTCGTGGGCCACCGGACGGACGGAACACCTGTCGCCCTGCTGTGGCGGCGCGGCCGGTACGTGGCGTTCGACCCCGCCACCGGTCAGCGGGAGCGCCTGGGCCGGACCGGTGCGGCGGCGTTCGCGCCACGCGCCGTCATGTTCTACCGGCCGCTCCCCGACCGGCCGCTGGGCCTGCTGCGGCTGCTCCGGTTCAGTGTCCGGGGCACCCGGGCGGAACTCCGCGACCTTCTCCTCGGCGGGCTCGTCGCGGTCGCTCTGGGTGCGCTCGTACCCGTCGCCACCGGCAAGGTGCTCGGGGCGTACGTACCCGCGGCGGAGACCGGGCTCATCGTCCAGGCCGGCTTCGCGATCGCCGCCACCAGCGTCGTGTCGGCCGCGTTCATGCTGCTCCAGAACACCGCGATCCTCCGCATGGAGGGCCGCATCGAGGCCACCCTCCAGCCCGCCGTCTGGGACCGGCTGCTGCGCCTGCCGACGACGTTCTTCGCCGGGCGTTCGACCGGCGAACTGGCCGGTGCCGCCATGGGCATCAGCGCCATCCGGCGCGTGATGTCCGGCATCGGCCCCGTGGTCGTCCAGGCGGGCACCGTGGGCACGGTCAACCTGGTGCTCCTCCTGGTGTACAGCGTGCCCCTGGCCCTCGTCGCGTTCGCCCTGCTGCTCGCGACGGCCGCGGTCTTCCTGGGGCTCGGGCTCTGGCAGCTGCGGTACCAGCGCCAGTTGATCCGGCTCGGCAACAAGCTCGACAACCAGGCCTTCCAGACCTTGCGCGGTCTGCCCAAGCTGCGCGTCGCGGCGGCCGAGAGCTTCGCGTACGCCGCATGGGCGGGACAGTTCGCCCGGACCCGCGAGCTGCACCGGCGCGTCGGACGGATCAAGAACGTCCTCGCGGTCCTCGGCGCGGTCTGTCTGCCGCTGTGCACGCTCGTGATGTTCGCGCTCCTGGCCGGGCCGGCGCGCGGCACCCTGTCCGCGAGCGAGTTCCTGACCTTCAGCACCGCCGTCACGATGATGCTGTCCTCGGTCACGCAGCTGACCGGCGCGCTCCTCTCGGCCGCCGCCGTACAGCCCATGTTCGAACAGATCAGGCCGGTCCTCCGGGAGACGCCCGAGGTCCGCGGCTCCAGCGCCCGGCCGGGTGAACTGACCGGGGCGATCGAGGCCGAGAACCTGTCGTACCGGTACACGGAGGACGGCCCCCTCGTCCTCGACGGGGTGAGTCTGCGGGTGCGGCCGGGCGAGTTCGTCGCGATCGTCGGGGCCAGCGGCTGCGGGAAGTCGACCCTCCTGCGGCTGCTCATCGGCTTCGACCGCCCCGTCTCCGGCACCGTGCGGTACGACGGGCAGGACCTGGCGGCTCTCGACCAGGCGGCCGTGCGCCGCCAGTGCGGCGTCGTGCTTCAGAACGCCCAGCCCTTCTCCGGCTCCGTCCTCGACTGCATCCGCGGCGCCGGTACGTATCCGCTGGAGGACGCGTGGGCGGCCGCCGCGATGGCGGGACTGGCCGAGGACATCAAGGCCATGCCCATGGGCATGCACACGATGCTCTCCGACGGCGGGGGCACCGTCTCGGGCGGCCAGCGCCAGCGGCTGATGATCGCCCAGGCGCTCATCCGCAGGCCTCGCATCCTCTTCTTCGACGAGGCGACCAGCGCCCTGGACAACGAGGCGCAGCGGACCGTCATCGAGTCGACCCGCGCCCTGAACGCGACCCGTGTCGTGATCGCCCACCGCCTCTCCACGATCATGGACGCGGACCGGGTGATCGCCCTGGCGGACGGGCGCGTCGTGCAGGAGGGCACGCCCGCCGAACTCCTCGCCGACACGACCGGACTGTTCCACGAGCTGGTCCGGCGGCAACTGGGCTGATGCTTCCGCTCGAGATCCGTGCGAGCGACGCCCGGCTCCCGTGTGGCGAAACCGGACGGGCTGTCGGGGCGTGTAACACGTACGACAGTGATCGCCACGGAAGGAAGCACCGTGTACTCCGACGGACCAGGACCGTCCCGCCGTACCACCCTCGCCCTGGGTGTCGGCACGGCACTCACGGCCGCGCTCGCCGCGGGCGGTGGAACCGCGCAGGCGTTACCGGAGACGGGCGGAATCGTCGCCCGGCTCAGGCGCCTGGAGCGGGAACACACCGCACGGCTGGGCGTGTTCGCCCGTGACATGCGCACCGGGAGGACGGTGGCGTACCGGGCACACGAGCGCTTCCCCATCGCCTCGGTGTTCAAGACGCTCGCCGTCGCGGCCGTGCTGCGCGACCTCGACCGCGACGGGGAGTTCCTCGCCCGGCGCGTCCACTACACCCAGGCGTACGTCGACAGGTCGGGCATCTCGCCGGTCGCCGGGCTGGCCAAGAGCGTCTCGGGCGGCATGACCATCGCCGAACTCTGCGACGCCACCGTCCGCTTCAGCGACAACACCGCAGGCAATCTGCTCCTCAAGGAGCTGGGCGGCCCCACCGGAATCACCCGCTTCTGTCGCTCGATCGGGGACCACGTCACCCGGCTCGACCGGTGGGAGCCCGAGCTCAACTCGGCGGAGCCCTGGCGGCTCACCGACACCACCACCCCGTACGCCATCGGCCTCGACCACGCCCGCCTCGTGCTCGGCGACGTGCTGGAGCCCCACGACCGCGCGCGGCTCACCGACTGGATGCTCCGCAACACCACGAGCACCGAGAAGTTCCGCCGCGGCCTGCCCGCCGACTGGCTCCTCGCCGACAAGACCGGCTCCCCGCGCCACGGCGGCGCCAACGACGTGGGCGTC
This sequence comes from Streptomyces sp. NPDC034084, assembly GCF_055575535.1. Lineage (NCBI taxonomy): Bacteria > Bacillati > Actinomycetota > Actinomycetes > Kitasatosporales > Streptomycetaceae > Streptomyces > Streptomyces sp. NPDC034084. The sequence continues at coordinate 705,474 of NZ_JBVISK010000003.1, read as the reverse complement.
GCCTGGCGGCCGGACGGCACACCGGTCGTCCTCGCCGTCCTCTCCACCCAGCCGGAGGAGGACGCCCCGACCGACAACACGCTGGTGGCCAGGACGGCCGCACTGCTGGCGGATGAACTCGGTCGAGGGGCCGTACGGGACGGAGACGCGTTCCCGGCGCGGTGACCGGTCGGCCCACTACCGTCGAGGCATGACCAGCACCCGTAAGGAATCACTCCACCTCAGCGTCTACGTCGACCGCGCCGTCGACGAGGTCTACGCCTACGCGTCGGATCCGGCCAACTTGCCCGCCTGGGCTCATGGTCTGGGGGAATCCGTCGAGAGGGTCGGAGACCAGTGGGTCGCGGAGTCCGCACCCCTGGGGCGCGTCACGGTCGCCTTCGCGCCGCGCAACGAGCTGGGTGTCCTCGACCACCACGTCACGCTCCCCTCCGGGGAGACGGTCTACAACCCGGTCCGTGTGATCGCCGACGGCGCGGGAAGCGAGGTGGTGTTCACCCTCCGCCGACAGCCGGGGATGAGCGACGCCGACCTCGAGCGTGACGCGGCCACGGTCACCGCCGACCTGGCCCGGCTCAAGGCGTTGCTGGAATCCGCCGGGAACTCCTGACGCGCACGCGCCGGCCGGCGCACGAACGGTGAGGGCGGTCGCCCGTGAGCGACCGCCCTTCCTCCGCGCGGGCCGCCCGGCCCGGTGCATAGGATCGCCCGCATGGCACTGCGACCTGTCCTGGTGAACATCAAGGCGCTCGACGATTCGGTGGTCGGCCGGTTCTGGGCGGAGGCGCTCGGCTGGGACGCCTCCAGCCGCGAAGCGGGCGAGACGAGCGTCCGGCCCGCCGGCTTCGACTGGCTGGACCCGCTCACGATCTGCGTGGACGTCGTCGCCGTCCCCGAACCCAAGACGGCGACGAAGAACCGCGTCCACCTCGATCTCGCCACCACGTCCGCGGTCCATCAGGCGGAGTTGGTCGCGCGCCTCAAGGCTCTCGGTGCGACACCCGCCGACGTGGGGCAGGGCGAGGTGCCGTGGACGGTGCTCGCCGATCCGGAGGGCAACGAGTTCTGCGTGCTGGAGCCCCGGGAGATCTATCGGGACACCGGGCCGATCGCCGCGGTGGTGGTCGACTGCGCCGATCCGCGGGCCATGGCACGGTTCTGGGACGGGGCCCTCGACTGGACCCTCCACGAGGTGACCGACGATCGCGCGGTGCTGCGCTCCGCCAAGGGCGCCGGCCCGTACCTCGAGTTCCTCCGTGCCGGTGTGAAGACCGTGCCGGACCGCGTCCATCTCGACCTGCTGCGGTACCCCGACGACGATCAGGAGGCGGAGGTCGCCCGGCTGCGGGCCCTCGGCGCCACCGACCTCGACGTCGGCCAGGGCGACGTCCCGTGGACGTGCCTGGCCGACCCGGAGGGCCACGAGTTCTGCCTCCTCGTCCGGTCGTCCTGACCCGCGGCCCGGACGACGCCCCGGCGCGTGCGCGTCAGCGCAGTCGGCGTGCGCGGAGCACGAGGTCCTCGGTGTGGTGCGCGCCGGCGCCTCCTTCGGGTGTCTCGCGCGGCCGTCGCTCGTCCACCTCGACGACCCAGTCGTCGTCGAGCAGCGCCGTGACCATGGAGGGCCAGACGTAGTCCGCCGGGTCGAAGCCGCCGCTCTCGTCCGCCGTACGGGTGTCCATCCCCGCGTGGTGGACGAGGAGGAGCACTCCGCCGACCGCGACGGCCGAGAGCAGCGCGCGTTCGGCCGCGGCGTCTGGCGTACGGAGCAGTGCCGGGTACTGCGCGGACACCAGGTCGAAGGAGGCCGGCGGCAGCGCCGCCTCCGTCAGAGCGGCGTGGACCCAGCGCACGGTGACGCCGGCGTCCCGCGCGTGGCCGGCCGCCCGCTCCAGCGCCACGCCCGAGACCTCGAGCGCGGTCACGTCCCAGCCGCGGTGCGCGAGCCAGACGGCGTCGGCGCCCTCGCCGCAGCCGACGTCGAGCACCCGGCCGGGGGTGAGCCGAGCGACCTCGGCGACGAGCGCGCCGTTGGGCCGGCCGCTCCACACTTGTTCCCGTTCGGCGTACACGTCGTCCCACTTCGCCCGCACCGCGGGATCTCCGGCGTATCCGCTGGATCCGTCGGCGGGCGAAGGGGCGTGGGAGGCGGGCCGTCCCGCCGCGATGTCGTCAGTCACGCGCCCACCGTCGCCCACCGGGTCCCGGTCCCGCCACTGGTGTTGCCGGACCGGCAAGTCGCCGCCCGCATCGTCGGCCGTGGAGGAGGCGGGGCTACAGGGTGAGCGCGTCCTCGGCGTTGTCCATCCACGCGGTGACGGAGTTGGCCTCCGAGACGTTCAGGCCCGGCGTCGAGGCCTTGAGCGGCACCTGCTCCAGGTCGGACTCGGTGTTCATGGTCATCGCGATGGAGGAGACCGTCTTGCTCTTGGCGCCCTTCAGGCCGCCCATGAGTCCCGCGTAGGCGGACTCGCCCGGGGCGAGCCGGATGGCGTCCTCGATGCCGGGGGCGGCGCCTCGCTCCGTCGCGTGCCCGTCCAGGTCGCCGAAGGTCACGACGGGGTGGCCGAGCACCCGGCAGGGCTTGCCGCTCCTGTTGGTGATCTTCAGGAGGTAGCTGCTGGTGGTGGCCTCGGCCGGACTCGCCGTGAACGTCACGTCGTACGTGCTGCAGGGGAAGACGTCGTAGTCCGGATCGGTCGACGGCGAGCCCGGCTTCGCGGGCGGGGACGGCTTCGACGGCTTGGACGGGGTGGCCGGCTTCGAGGCGGTGGCGGGCTTCGACGGCGCGGCGGGCTTCGCGGGCGTGACCGGCGTCGCCGGAGAGGTGGAGACGGGGGGTGTCGCGGTCGGCGTCTCGCCGCCGCCGGCCACGCCGTCGTCGGACGGCCCGCAGGCGGTCAGTGCCAGCGCGGACACGGCGACGAGGACGAAGGCGGCTCTGCGAACGGAACTCATGGCGGTACTCCCCCCGATGACAGCGCTCGAACCGCGCTGTGGTGGAGATCAGGTTCGCGCGTCCGCTTCACGGTTCTGTGACGGTCGCTTGCCGAATTCACCACGGTTCACCCCGGCGGTCCCGCGCGGGAAATTCACTCGATCGGCGGTCGCCCCACCGTCTAGGGTCTGCGACGTGGCAACGAAACTCAATCAGATCATCGCAGTGGAGAAGGGCGTCAAGTCCCGAGCGCATCAGGACCTGACGGCGGCGCATCACGGCCTCCAGAAGCCCGCGTTGCTCGCCGGCATCTCCCGTACCTACCAGCCGAAGGACGAGGAGGGCGAGCAACTGCCGCCCGAGTCCACGCTGGTGCAGGTGAAGGCCGAGGACGTGCTGCGCGACACCGCGCGGGCGCTCACCCGGCTGTTCGATGTGACGGCCACCAAGGACTGGGCGAACTGCGAGGCGCGTGCGGACGTCACGGTCGACGGGCGTGTGCTCGTGGCGCAGGTGCCCGTGGCGTACCTGCTGTTCCTGGAGAAGCAGCTGACGGACATCAACACCTTCGTCCGCAAGCTTCCGGTCCTTGACGCGGCGGAGTCGTGGACGCAGGACCCGTCGACCGACGCGTGGAAGACCGAGGTCGTGCGGACGGTCCGGACGAAGAAGGTGCCGCGCAACCACGTCAAGGCGGAGGCGACGGACAAGCACCCGGCTCAGGTCGAGGTGTACTACGAGGACGTGCCCGTCGGTTACTGGACCACGGTGAAGTTCTCGGGCGCGCTGCCGGCCCGCCGGGTCAACGAGCTTCTGGAGCGGGTGGAGAAGCTCCAGCAGGCGGTGAAGTTCGCCCGTGAGGAGGCGAACAGCGCCGAGGTCACCGACCAGCGGGTCGGCGACGCCGTCTTCGGCTACCTCTTCGGGTAGCCGGGACACCACAGACTCCCCGGCCGTACAGAACACGGCCGGGGTGCGCGAGGAGCGCAAAGCTGAAGCTGAGCCTTGTCGTGACATCCGCGGTTCCAGTGGAGGTTCGAGTCCTCCTCCCGGCACTTCCCGCCGGGATGGCCCAACGTGGCAGAGGCAGACCGCGGTCAATCTCAGACTATTGCTCCAGACTCAGCATGCGCCGCTCATCGCCGGATCGACCGGGCCCGGGCCCTGTGCGTCGAGATGCCAGTTCGAATCTGGTCCGCCGAGCTCGATCGGCGGTGGTCCAAAGGCAGGACGCGACGCAATGACGAATGACCCGGGTCCTCAAGTGTGCCGGCGTGTGATGTGAGCGGCACCGTCAGGGTCCGGGGGCAGGCTACGCCCCCGGACCCGCTCCTTTTCCCCGGACCCCGCTGCCGCCCCCCTTCGTTCTTCGGCCCCGGCCCGTCCTCGGGCGCCGGAAGGCAGGCCGTCTCACGGGCGGCCATGGATCGAGGTCACACAGGGGCCCGGCCAAGCCTGGGTGGCCCGCCCATGTCAGCGGCGGTCCGGGCGCCTCCATGATGCACGCCACACCGTCCGCCGCGGTCCCCGAGCGGCGCCGGTGCACCCCGTGTTTCGCCACGACAGGAGGCAGTCGTCATGGGACATTCGCACCCTCCGTTCCGCTTCGCGACAGGCCGACGCCTCGGCGGAGGCATTCGTCGCTGGGTCGCCGTCGCCGCCGCGGCGCTCGCCCTGACCGGCGGCCTGGTCGCCGCGGGGCCGCCGGCGTCCGCCGCCGGTCTGACCCAGGTCACCGGTTTCGGTTCCAACCCCGGCAACCTGTCCATGTACGCGTACGCCCCCGAGGCCCTGCCCTCGGGCGCGCCGCTCGTGGTCGCCCTGCACGGCTGCACGCAGAGCGCGAGCGACTACTACGCGCACTCCGGCTGGCCGACCTTCGCCGACCGTTACGGCTTCGCGCTGGTCTTCCCCCAGACGAGCAGCGGCAACAACGCCAACTCCTGCTTCAACTGGTTCGAGCCGGGCGACAGCGCGCGCGGTCAGGGCGAGGCGCTGTCGATCAAGCAGATGGTCGACAAGGCCGTCGCCCAGTACGGCAGCGACACCCGGCGGGTGTACGTCACCGGTCTGTCCGCCGGCGCCGGCATGACCGCGAACCTGCTCGCCGCGTACCCCGACGTCTTCGCGGGCGGCTCCATCGCGTCCGGGCTGCCCGCGTTCTGCGCGAACAGCGTGTCCACGGCGTACACCTGCATGTACAGCCCGCCGGACAAGAGTCCCGCGCAATGGGGTGCCCTGGTGCGCTCGGCCGCTCCCGCCGGCACGACGTCCTGGCCCCGGGTCGCGATCTGGCAGGGCACCGCCGACACGACCGTCACACCGGCCAACGCCACCGAACTGCGCGACCAGTGGACGAACGTCTGGGGCATCGGCCAGACGCCCTCCCGCACCCAGAGCCTGAGCGGGGGCACCACCCTGAGCGAGTACGACGACGCCTCAGGCACGCCCGCCGTGCGGGTCTACTCCGTCTCCGGCATGGCCCACGGCCTCGCGGTCGACCCGGGCAGCGGCCCGGAACAGTGCGGCAGCACCGGCACGTACTACCTGGACACCATCTGCTCCAGCTACCACACCGCCCGCTTCTGGGGACTCGACCGTGCCGGGCAGGAACCCGGCCCCGGACCCCTGCCCGCCCCCACCGGCCTCGCGGTCGCCTCGGTCACCGGCACCACGGCGTCCCTGAGCTGGAACGCGGTGGCCGGGGCGGCCTCGTACCACGTCTACCGCGACGGTACGAAGGTGGGCACCACCTCCTCGACCGCCTTCACCGACACCGGCCTGGCCACCGGCACGGCGTACGGCTACACGGTCGCGGCCGTCGACGCCTCGGGCGCGGCGGGCGCGGTCTCGGCGGCCGTGACCGCGACCACGAGCGGGTACACGCCCACGTGCCACACGGCCAGCAACTACGACCACACCGTCGCCGGCCGCGCCTACCAGAGCGGTGGACTCACCTACGCCACGGGTTCCGGTCAGGCCATGGGGCTCTGGAACACGTTCACCACGCACACGCTCCAGCAGACCGCGCCCGGCTACTACGTCGTGGCGGATTCCGGCTGCCCGGCGTGACCGTGCAGAGGATCTGAGGGGTTCGGGCAGCGTGAACGGCGGCGTCTTCGGATGAGCGAATACGCGCCGCCGACTGCGCCGGGCGCGCCTCTTCAGGAGGTAGGACGTCGTGCGCTCGCTGGATGAAGTGAATCCGGAGGGCTGCGTGTTGGTCTGTTCATGGCATCGGGCACGTTCCCGTCAGCGGTTCTCACCGTTGAGAGGGACACGCAATGACGAGCCACGCTACCGAAGTCGAGTGGGAGGACCTCCTCCGCCGATCGCTGCACGCCACGGGTACGGGTGCGCGGTGGGTGGTCGAGGCCGACGAGATGTGGTGCCGGGTCGCGCCGCTGGCGGGGACGCGGCGCGCACAGGGGTGGAAGCTGCACCTGTCGGCCACGGCCGCTTCCGCGCCGGCGGTCCTCACCAAGGCCCTCGGCGTGCTGCTGCGGGAGCGGTCGGCGTTCAAGTTCGCCCGGTCGCCGGAGCAGGTCAGCGCGCTCAACTCCCGGGCGACGCCGCGGGGAAGCTCGGGCAAGTTCATCACCGTCTACCCGCGTTCCGACGCCGAGGCGGTCGCGCTCGCCCGGGATCTGCACGAGGCCACGGCGGGGCTTCCCGGGCCCCGGATCCTGTCGGACCAGCCCTACGCCGCACGCAGTCTGGTGCATTACCGCTACGGGTCCTTCGTGGGGCGGCGGAGGCTGTCGGACGACGGTCTGCTGGTGTGGTTCATCGAGGACCCCGACGGCAACCCCGTGGAGGACAGGCGCACCGGTCAGTACTCCCCGCCTTCCTGGGCCGTCTGTCCGTTCCCCGCCTCGGTGCCCGTGGCGCCGAGCGGCGGTGACCCGACGGGTCGTCCGGTGGTGGTCGGTGGTCGCTTCGCGGTACGGGAGGCGATCCGGCAGACGAACAAGGGCGGTGTGTACCGGGGCACCGATGTCCGTACGGGTGCGGGCGTGGTGATCAAGGAGGCCCGGCCGCACGTGGAGGGCGATGCCTCCGGCGGTGACGTACGGGACTGGCTGCGGGCCGAGGCCAGGACGCTGGAGCAGCTCGCGGGCACGGGGCTGGCGCCGGAAGCGGTGGCGCTGTTCGAGCACGGCGGGCACCTGTTCCTGGCCCAGGACGAGGTTCCGGGCGTGACGTTGCGTACGTGGGTGGCCGAGCACTTCCGCGACGTGGGGGGCGAGCGCTACCGTGCCGACGCGCTGGCGCAGGTGGCGCGGCTGGTGGACCTGGTGGCGGCGGCGCACGCCCGGGGGCTGGTCCTGCGGGACTTCACGCCGGGCAATGTGATGGTCCGCCCGGACGGCGCACTGCGCCTCATCGATCTGGAGCTCGCGGTCCTCGCGGACGAGGCCGCCCTGCCGACCCGCGTGGGAACGCCTGGGTTCAGCGCCCCCGAGCGGCTGGACGACGCGCCGGTGTGCGCGACGGCCGACTACTACAGCCTCGGCGCCACCGCGTGCTTCGTCCTGGCCGGGAAGGTGCCTAACCTGCTGCCGGAGGAGCCTGCCGGAAGGGCGGCTGAGCAGCGGCTCGCCGCCTGGCTCGCGGCGTGCGCGCGACCGCTTCGGCCGCCGGACGGCGTCGTGGACATGATCCTCGGGCTGATGCGGGACGATCCCGCCGAGCGATGGGATCCGTCCAGGGCACGCGAGGCTCTGCTGAAGGGGACGGCGGAGTCGGTTCGGGCGGGGACCTCGGCGGTTCCCCGACCGGTGGAGGACGGCGGGGCGCGGGACGAGGTGAGGGGCTCGGCCGGCCTCCTTCGGGGCGAGGTGATCGACTCGGCCGTCCCCCGGCCGGAGGAGGACGGGGCGCGGGACGGGGTGGTGGCCGGGCTCGTGGACCACCTCATCGACTCGATGACTCCGGCGGACGACCGGCGGTTGTGGCCGGTGTCGACGCTGGCAGGGGAGAGTGATCCCTGCACGGTGCAGCAGGGCGCGGCCGGCGTTCTGGCCGTACTGACGCGGTACTTCTCGCTCACGGGCGACCCGCGCCTGCCCGAGCTGCTCGCGACCGCGGGCCAGTGGATCGCGGACCGTACCGCTCTCCGCTCCCCGCGTCCCGGCCTGCACTTCGGCGGCCGCGGCACCGCCTGGGCGCTGTACGACGCCGGACGTGCCGTCGACGACCGTCGGCTCACCGACCACGCGCTCGCCCTGGCACTGGCGCAGCAGCAGGTGACGCCCCACCACGACATCACCCACGGCACCGCGGGCAGTGGCCTCGCCGCCCTCCATCTGTGGCAGCACACCGGGGACACGCGCTTCGCCGAGCTGGTCGTCGAGGCGGCCGACCGGCTGACCGCCGCCGCCAGGCGCGACGCCGCCGGAGTGGGCTGGGCGGTGCCCGCCGACGCCGCTTCCCCGGAGGGCGGCAAACGCTACCTCGGCTTCGCCCACGGAACGGCCGGCATCGGCTGCTTCCTCCTCGCCGCGGCGGGCCTCTCGCAGCGCCCCGGGCACAGGGAACTGGCCGTGGAGGTCGGCGAGGGCCTCGTGGCCACCGCCGTACGCATCGGTGAAACGGCGCAGTGGCCCGCACAGGCGGGTGACGTGCCGACGGCTCCGTACTGGTGTCACGGCGCGGCGGGCACCGGCTCCTTCCTCGTCCGGCTGTGGCAGGCCACCGGGGACGACAGATTCGGCGACCTCGCCCGTCGCGGCGCGCACGCCGTCACGGAACGTGCCTCCCGGGCCGCCCTCACCCAGTGCCACGGGCTGGCGGGCAACGGCGACTTCCTCCTCGACTTGGCCGACGCCACAGGAGATGCCGTCTACCGGGACATGGCGGGGCAACTGGCCGCTCTCCTCGTGGCCGAGAGAGCCCGCCGCCGGGGCCAGGTGGTCTTCCCGAACGAGTACGGGGAGGTCTCGACCAGCTGGAGCGACGGGTCCGCCGGCATCCTCGCCTTCCTCCTGCGGCTCCGCCACACCGGCCCGCGCCTCTGGATGGTCCAGCAGCCGGGTTGAGTGCCACGCACGGCCACAGCTTTCCCTCCCCCACGAGTACACCGGGCCCCCGGGTCTGACGCGTCTTTTTGCCGTCGTCCCGGTCTCCGCCCTGCGGAGACGCACCCCAGGCTCCCGGTGCTGGATGGTCCGGCGCCGGGCCGAGCGGCAGAAAAGTGCTGCCGCCACCTCACAGAAGAAGGAGAAAACCATGGAGAACCAGGACCTCGAACTGCTGGCCCGTCTCCACGCCCTCCCGGAGACCGACCCGGTCGGCGCTGACGGGGCGCCGTTCGCCGCGACGTGCGAGTGCGTCGGCCTCCTGACCCTCCTCAACACCGTCTGCATCGGCGTCAGCTGCGCCTAGGACAGGCACCACCATCCGGCCGGCGGCTGTCCCGGGCAGCCGCCGGCCGGATCCGGAACCGGACAACACCCTGCGCCCGAAGCGTGGCGGGCCCCGACTGCGCCTCGCGCGGAGAACCCGGAGACGAGGACCAGACGACATGCAACCACACGCCGGTGACGACGATCTCGCCCCAGCGGCCCTCAGAACGACCTCCCTCGCGGGCCCGCACGCCTCGCCCCACCCTCCGGAGTCCGCGTACGCCATCAGCACCCGGGGGCTGGTGAAGGGCTACCCCGGGCCGGACGGCACCACCACATACGCCGTGAGCGGCCTGGACCTGGACGTGCGGCGAGGTGAGACGTTCGCCTTTCTCGGCCCCAACGGCGCCGGGAAATCCACCACCATCGCCATGCTGTGCGCGCTGGCCCGCCCCACCGCCGGTCACGCCGTGGTGGCCGGCGCCGACGTCGTCGCCCAGCCCCACGACGTACGGCGGCGGGTCGGGATGCTCTTCCAGCACAGCGCCGTGGACCCGGACCTGACGGCCGAGCAGAACCTCCACATCCACGCACGCCTGTACGGGCTGCCGCGTCGCCAAGCCCGCCGGCGCGCCGCCGAGGTACTCGAGGCGGCCGGCCTGACCTACCGGGGCCGTTCCCCGGTACGCACTCTGTCCGGCGGCATGCGGCGCCGTCTGGAGATCGCCCGTCAGCTGCTGCACGCCCCCAGCGTGCTGTTCCTGGACGAACCGACCACCGGACTCGACCCGTACGCCCGCGCCCAGGTCTGGGAGCAGCTGCGGGCGCTGCGCGAGCGGCACGGCAGCACTCTGTTCGTCACCACCCACTACCTGGACGAGGCCGAGAACTGTGACCGGATCGCCATCATCGACCGGGGCCATCTGGTGGCCGAGGGCACGCCCCTCGCGCTCAAGGCCGAGATCGGAGACGACTGGGTCCTGCTGCGCACGGGCGACGACGACGCGGCTCAGGAGGTCGTGCGCCGCATCGCGCCGCCCGACCGTGCCGTCACGGTCGACGGGGGCGGCATCTGCTTGCGGGTTTCGGGCGGCAGCGCCTGGATCCCGCGCCTGTGCGCGGCACTGGAGGCACGCGGGATCGCGGTGCACGCCGCTTCCGCGACCCCGCCCACGCTCGACGACGTCTTCTTCCACCACACCGGGCGCAGCCTGGACGCCCTGCAACCCGGGCGGACGGCGGCCACACGTCCCAGCCTGTACGAGGCCACGGCCACGGCAGAGGGTGGCGGCGACCGATGACGACCTTCGCCTCGGGCTCGGCGGACGCGTACGACGGGGAGCGGTCGTCCCGACTGCGGCGGGAACTGCGCGCGGTCCACGCCCTGGTCCACCGTGACCTGCTGCGCCTGGCCGGGCAGCGCACCCACACGGCGCTGATGCTGCTCCATCCCGTGCTCTACCTCTTCATCCTCGGAGGCGGACTGGCCACCCTCATCCCCCAGTCCTCCCTGGGCGTCGGCTACCAGACGTACCTCTTCCCCGGCATGCTGATGATGACGGTGCAGACGCCCGCCATCATGGTCGGCATCCGCCTGATCACGGACCGGGAGAGCGGCTACCTGCGGGAGCTCCTCATGGCCCCTGTCCACCGCTCCACCCTGCTCCTGGGAAGTTGCGCAGGCGGCACTCTGACCGCCACCGTCCAGGGCGGGATCCTGCTCGGCCTGGCCGGCGTGGCGGGTCTGCCCTACGACCCCTGCCTCCTGTTGCTGCTTCTCGCCGGCATGGTCCTGGCCTCGTTCACCATCACGGCGCTGGCGCTGGCCCTTGCGGTGGGCCTGCGCAGGGCCGAGACGTTCCACACCCTGCTCGGCCTGGTGATGATGCCGCTGCTGTTCCTCTCGGGCGGTTTCTTCCCGCTGACGGCCCTGCCCGCCTGGGCCCGCAATCTGTCCGGGGCCAACCCGCTCGCCTACGCGGTCGACCTCCTCCGCCGCACCATCGCCCTCCGAGTGCCGAACCAGGCAGCGGTCGCCGGCATCGAATGGGACGGACGGCAGCCGCCCTTGCCGCTCGAGGCGGCACTCCTCCTGGTCACCGGCGGCATCGCGCTGCTCTGGGCAGCCCGTCGCTTCAACCGCCCTGACTGACCGGTCGGCCGAAGTCGATTGTCAGTGGTGGATGAGACGGTAGGAGCATCCAGTCGGAAAGAGGGGGAAGCTGTCTTGTCCGGAACTCAGAATTACATCAATCACGTCGCCCTTGTCCTGGACGCGAGTTCGTCCATGTCGCATCTCAGCCGCAAGGTCGTGGAGGTCGCGGACCAGCAGATCGCCTATCTTGCCCGACGGTCGAGGGAACTGGACCAGGAGACCCGCGTCACGGTGTACGTCTTCGCGGACAAGGTGGAGTGCGTCATCTACGACAAGGACGTCCTCCGGATGCCTTCGCTGAAGGAGCTGTACCGGGTCGGCGGAATGACGGCCCTGTTGGCGGCCGCGCTGAAGTCCCAGCGGGAGCTGGCGCAGACCGCGCAGTTGTACGGCGACCACAGTTTCCTGACATTCGTCCTGACCGACGGTCAGGAGAACGCCAGTCACCGCTGCCCCGATGCCCCCACCAGGAATGCGCGTGAACTGGTGCAGGCGGTGGCGGAGATGATCGAGGCCCAGGAGGACAACTGGACCCTCGCCGTTCTCGTACCGGACCAGATGGGCAAGCGCGAGGCCATGAGCTGCGGCTTCCCGAAGGAGAACATCGCCATCTGGGACGCCACGAGCACGCGGGGTCTGGAGGAGGCCGGTCAGGTCATCCGCGAGGCCACGGAGAAGTTCATGGTGGGCCGGGCCCAGGGCATCCGTGGATCACGCGCGGTGTTCTCCACGGGCGCGGAGGCGGTCAACAGGGACACCATCAAGGCGGCGGGTCTCACGCCGGTGGATCCGTCGGAGTACCAGCTGATTCCGGTGGCGCGTGACGCGGCGATCCGGGAGTGGGTCACCGAGTCCGGTCACACCTACCGCACGGGATGCGCGTTCTACCAGCTGAGCAAGCCGGAGAAGATCCAGGCACGGAAGCAGATCGCGGTCCTGGAGAAGAAGACGGACCGGGTGTACACGGGCCCACAGGCCCGGGCCCTGCTGGGCCTGCCGGACGTGGAGACGCGCGTGAAGCCCGACCACAACGACGACTTCACGATCTTCGTGCAGAGCACCAGTGTCAACCGGAAGCTCGTCTCCCGGACCCGAGTCCTCCTCATGGTCTGACGAACCGCCACTCGACAGCGACCGAGGCCTGGCCCGCCCTTCGAGGCGGGCCAGAAGCCGGCGCCCTGCTCGCGTTCTCCGGCCGCACGTCCAGAGCGGCGCATGCGGCATCGAAAGCCGGCGAGTCCGGTTTCTCGATGCCGATCTCGTGGGAGTAGACGATCTGCTCGACCAGTTCGTCGAACTGATAGCGCACCGTCTCCCGTTCCCGGGTACCGACGAAACTGTTACCCAGAATTTCCAGCCTGCACTTTCCGCGGAGCGCGCATAGTCGATGAGCTCGTTGTTGGGCGTCCCCAGATATTCTTCCCAGAGATCGGCCATGAAATCCCCGGCGCGGGGGCCGTCGAGACCCAGACGTATCGACACCTGCTCGTGCACGTCCTGCTCGCTGATGGTCCCGACACCGCCGGCCGTCCATATATCCCGCATCCGCCCGTTCACTGCGCCGAACGGAAGTCCCAGCCGCTCTTCCCAGCGTCGCACCCCTCCCGTTTCCGGCGTGAACTGCAGCACGCCGCCGATATCGAGGATGACGCAGCTCTCGGACACGCGAACTCTGCCTCTTCGGCCTCGCTGATCCGCGAGTGTCACCTCCGCGTTCAGGGAGCGGCAAGTGATCTTCGAAGCCTGTGACAGCCCTGTCGCACTCCACGTCCTCGCGGCAGGCGGGACCAGGGCTCTGTTCCGTACCCTGGCGGCATGCGTATGCGCCCGACTCTGAGCTGGACCCCTGACGAGGAGCTGCCCCCGGGTACGACGGACCTGGGGCCGGTCGCCGATGCCCTGGGCGCGGGTGGTGTGCTGGTGCTCAGTGGTGCGGGGATCTCCACGGAGTCGGGCATCCCCGACTACCGGGGCCAGGGCGGAAGCCTCAGCCGACACACGCCGATGACGTACCAGGAGTTCACCGGCAGCGCTCAGGCGCGGCGCCGGTACTGGGCGCGCAGCCACCTCGGCTGGCGCACGTTCGGGCGTGCCCTGCCCAACGCCGGGCACCGGGCCGTCGCCGCCTTCGCACGCCACGGTCTGCTCTCCGGGGTGATCACCCAGAACGTCGACGGTCTGCACCAGGCCGCCGGCAGCGGTGAGGTCGTCGAGCTTCACGGCAGCCTTGCCCGGGTCGTGTGCCTGTCCTGCGGCACGTACAGTCCGCGTCACGAACTCGCCCGGCGGCTGGAAGAGGCCAATGCGGGTTTCGAGCCGGTGGCGGCCGGGATCAACCCGGACGGTGACGCCGACCTCACCGACGCGCAGGTCGCCGGCTTCCGCGTGCTGCCCTGCGCGAACTGCGGCGGCATCCTCAAGCCGGACGTGGTGTTCTTCGGCGAGGCCGTCCCGCCCCGGCGGGTCGAGCACTGCCGGAGGCTGGTCGGCGAGGCGGCCTCACTGCTGGTCCTGGGCTCCTCGCTCACGGTGATGTCCGGCCTCCGATTCGTCCGCCAGGCGGCGCAGGCGGGGACACCCGTCGTGATCGTCAACCGGGACCCGACCCGCGGCGACCGGCACGCCCACTCCCGTGTCGCGCTCCCCCTCGGCGCCGCCCTCACCACCGTCGCCGAGCGGCTGGGCATCCCCGCCGATGATCTTGCGCCGCTCGACTGAGGCCGTGACGCGCAGGGCCGGCGCCCCCTCACTCGGCCCTCGCCAGGCAGGACGGAGACAGGGTGAACGCGGGGAGGGCCACCGCCCGCAGGCCCTAACGTTGCTCCATGCTCAAGACGACGCCACGGGTCGAACTCCACCCCCTCACCCGCTCCGACCAGGACGAGTTCTGCACGCTCGTACGGACCAGCTCGGAGCTGCACCAGCCGTGGATGCAGCTGCCCGCGACCGCGGAGGAGTTCCAGGTCTGGATGAACCGCTTCGACGACGGCACCAACCGGGGATTCCTGGTCCGGGTCCGGGAGACCGGTGAAGCCGCCGGCACGGTCAACATCAACTCGATCATCCGGGGCCGCTATCAGGGCGCGTCCCTCGGCTACGCGGCCTTCGCCCCGTCCGCAGGGGCCGGGTACATGACCGAAGGGCTGGCCCTCACCCTCCAGTACGCCTTCACCGACCTCCGGCTCCACCGGCTGGAGGCCTGCATTCAGCCGGGCAACAAGGCATCCCTGGCCGTGGTCCAGCGGCTGGGCTTCCGTTACGAGGGGGTGTCGCCCGCGTACCTCTACATCGGTGGAGACTGGCGGGATCACGAGCGCTGGGCCATCACCGCACCGGCCCCCTGGACGCCCGACCCCTCCCTTCCCGAGATCTGAGTCGCACGATGTCGCCGAGGGGTCGAGGCCGGTGTCACCCCTGAGGGGCTTCCCTGGGGAATCGCGGGACCCCCGGCGGGTCGGCGGTCTAGCGTACGGACGTGCCGTGCCGCGAGCCGCGGTCACTCGCGTACGGACGTGCCGTGCCGCGAGCCGCGGTCACTCGAGGAGGAACCCGTGTCTTCGCCCTGCGACCCCCAGTACGCTCCGGCCGGTGATGTGAGTGCGGCGATGATGATGGTCGACTCCCGACTCAAGGCCGTCTACGACGGCAGAACCGCGGTCGATCCCGAACAGCAGCGCCTCGACGAGCAGTTCACCGCGTCCTTGGGGCCCACCGAAGCCCAGGACCTCCTGGACGGGGTGTGCACGATCATCTTCATGTACATGAGGTGGCTGCGGATGGCCTGCGAGGAGCACGACAAGGACGTCATCGAGTACATCGTGCCCAACCTCGTGACGTCGATGGGCCGGATGCCCAGGAGCATCCGGCCCGAGGTCATCCCCACCATGGCCGGTCTGGCCGTCGCGGCGGGCACCGGGCTCAGCCCGAGCCTGTGGCGCCGGCAGTACGGGGACTGGACCCGGCGGGAGATGAACGCCCTGGAAGCCACCGCGTTCCTCCTGGCGGAGGTCATCAACCGGATCACCGACGACCACGACTTCGCCACCCGACTGGTCACCGACGCCCTGTCCAGCGCGGACGAGCGCTGACGTCCGCTGCCGGAACGCCGCCCCACGGCCTTCGTCTCACGGCCTTCCTGCGCGCTCGGCCATGAAGGCCGTCAGGTCGCGGAGTACACGGTCCGGGGCCTCCCAGTACGCGACATGACCCACGCCCTCGTAGACGAGGAGGCGGGAGTCGGGGATCGCGTCGAGGATCGTCTGCTGGTCCTCTCGGGTCAGGACGGGGTCCTGGTCGCCCCAGACGACCAGGGTGGGGACGAGGATCCCCGCGAGCGTGGCCCGGAGGTCGGTCTCCAGGAGGCCGCGCAGGGTCTCGCGCCAGACGTACGCCGGAGCCTTGAGGTTCTCGTCGACGATGGTCTTCAGGAAGCCGCGCCCCATGGGCGTCGCCGTCAGGCCGTCCGCGAGGGCCTCCGCGAGCGCGGGATCCACGGGGTCCCGCACATCCTTCACGGCGTTCCAGAACGCGGCGACCCGCGGCTTGTCGGCGAGCGTCGCCGGGACGCCGAGCAGGACGAGGCCCGCCACCCGGTCCGGCCGGCGGCCCGCGACGATGCGAGCCTGCACTCCGCCGCTCGATCCGCCGACCAGTACCGCTCGTTCGATGCCCACACTGTCGAGGAACGCGACCAGGTCCTCGGCGAAGTCCTCCGGCAGGTAGCCGTCGGGCGGCTTGTCGGCGTCGCCGTGGCCGCGCTGGGTGGGAGCGTACGCGTGCAGACCGGGAGGCACACGCCGCAGCAGCGGCTCGAACGTCCACCACGAGTCCAGGTAGCCGTGCACCAGGACGAGCGGTGTACCCCCCGCACGGCCCGCCTCCGCGTACGGAAGGGTGGGCCGCCCCTCCCCCAGGACGACGCGGTGTACGGCGACGGCGGCCATCAGGGCCCTCCTCACCTCTCACTTCCAGAATAGGAAGGGGAGGGGCGGGGGACACCCGGGGCTGTCGGCCGGGTCGTCTCGGCGGCGCGGGCGGACCGGAGGCATCCGCGTCGGCACCCTGGTACGAAGAGGACCGGGGGCCAGAGCACGGGAAGCGGTCCGGCGGCCGAGAGCCACCGGACCTGGGCGAGGAGGAGGTGCTGTCATGGGCTCGTCGGATTCCGGGCGGTACGACGTGGTGGTCGTCGGAGCCGGAGCCGCGGGGCTCGCCTGCGCGGGCGACCTGAGCGCGGCCGGTGTGCGGGTGCGCCTGCTGGAGGCGGACGGGACGGTCGGTGGGCGGATGCGCACCGACCGCGTGGCGGGCTTCACCGTCGACCGGGGCTTCCAGGTCTTCAACACCTCCTATCCCCAGGTCCGGCGCCGGCTGGATCTCGCAGCGCTCCGGCTGCGGGCGTTCACACCCGGGGTTCTCGTGCACACCGAAGACGGCCCGCGCCGGTTCACCGATCCCACCCGCCGGCTCCGGGAGAGCCGTGACCTGCTCCCCGGGAGGCTCGCGTCGGCGCGTGATCTGGCCGCGCTCGCCGCGCTGACGGCCCGGGACGTCCTCGCACCGCCTTCCGTACTGCGGCGGGGCCGCGACGGCACCACGCTCACGGCGCTGGCCGAGGCCGGGGTGTCGCCGAAGCTGGTGGAGACGTTCTTCCGGCCGTTCCTTTCCGGGGTCTTCCTCGAGGACGAGCTGGAGACCTCGGCCCGCTTCTTCCACCTGGTGTGGCGGAGCATGATCCGCGGCACCCTCTCGCTGCCGGCCGAGGGCATCGGCGCGGTGCCCACCCAATTGGCCTCCCGGCTGCCGCCCGGGGTGCTGCGTACATCGAGCCCCGTCACGGCCGTCACGCCCGACGGCGTCGCCGTCGCGGGCGGCGGCACCATGGGAGCCCGCGCGGTCGTGGTCGCGACCGGACAACGGGTGGCAGCCGACCTCCTCCCCGGGCTCCGCGTGCCGCCCGGCCGGACCGTCACCACGCTTTACCACGCGACGGCCACACCACCGTCGACGGAGCCCCTGCTCCACATCGACTCCCGGCGCCGGTTCCTGAACACGTGCGTCCTCAGCGCCGTCCAGCCCGGGTTCTCCGCCGACGGCCGGGCGCTGGTGTCCACGTCGGTGCTCGGTTCCCCCGGGCCCGAGGAGACGGCGGCGGTCCTGCGCGCCGTGGGCGAGGTGTACGGCTCCGATACGGGCGCCTGGGAACCCGTCCACCGTGTCACCGTGCCCGACGCCCTGCCCGCGACGGTCGGCGCCGCGCCGCTGTCCCGGCCCACGCGCTTCGCCCCCGGCCTGTACGTGTGCGGTGACCACCGGGCCACCCCCTCGCTCCAGGGCGCACTGGCCTCGGGCGCCCGTGCGGCCCGCGAGGTGCTCGACGACCTCGGGGACGGCGGGTCCTGAGGCCCGCCGGAACCGGCACGCGGGAGTGATCGCGGCGCATCCACCGGGCCGTCGGGCGGGAAGCAGGGGTGTCGGGTCGCTCTCCGCCGACCCGCCACGCAGCCCCCGCGCCTCCCGCACTCCCCTCCCGACCGCACGGCTCAGGGACGGTGCCGCAGCGGGCCCGGCCACCACACGGTGGGCCCGATGTCCCGGACGAGGGCGGGGACGAGGAGCGACCGGACCACGAGCGTGTCGAGCAGGACGCCGAAGGCCACGATGAAGGCGATCTGGACAAGGAAGGCGAGCGGGATGACGCCGAGCGCGGCGAAGGTGGCGGCGAGGACGACGCCGGCCGAGGTGATGACCCCACCCGTGGCGACCAGGCCCCGGCGCATGCCCTCGCGCGTGCCGTGCACGGCCGTCTCCTCGCGGACCCGCGACATGAGGAAGATGTTGTAGTCGACCCCAAGGGCGACCAGGAAGACGAATCCGTACAACGGGACGGCCGAGTCGGTCCCGGTGAACCCGAAGACGTGCTCGAAGACGAGGGCCGAGACTCCCAGCGTGGCCAGGAAGTTGAGCCCGACCGAAGCGACGAGCAGGACGGGCAGCAGGAGGGAGCGCAGCAGGCCGACGAGGATCACCAGGATGATCGCCAGGACGACGGGCACGATGAGCTTCCTGTCCTGCCCGGCGGTGACCTGGGTGTCGTACTGCTGGGCGGTGTATCCGCCGACGAGGGCGTCGGCTCCGGGCACCGCGTGCAGGGTGGTGCGCAGACGGGCGACCGTGTCCTTCGCGGCGTCGGAGTCCGCGGCATCCGCGAGGGTGACGTCGATCCGAACACGGCCGTCCGCGACGAGCGGCCGCGCGGAGCCGGGCAGGGCGAAGAGGGTCGCGGAGTCGACCCCGTCGACGCCTTCGGCGGCGGTGCGCACCTTCCCGGCGGCCGTGTCGTCGGCGATGACGACGGCGGGGTTGCCGGCGCCGCCGGGGAAGTGCTCGCTCAGGCGCGCCTGGGCGGCGACGGAGGGGGCGTCCTTCACGAAGATCTCGTCGAGCGGGACGCCCTTCGAGTCGAGCGTGAGGGAGAAGGCGGAGCAGGCGAGTAGGGCCACGAGGGACACTGCCCAGACCTTGCGCGGCGCGCTGTCGACGAGGGCCGCGACCTTGCGCCAGACGGGGTGCGCCTCGTCTCCGGCGGTCGGCTTGGGGCGGGCGGGCCAGTACGCGGCTCGCCCGAGCAGGACGAGGGCGGCGGGCAGGAACGTGACCGCGCTGAGAACGGCGCAGGCGATGCCGATGGCGCCGACGGGGCCGAGCGCCCGGTTGTTGGTGAGGTCGCTGAGGAGGAGGGCCAGCAGACCGAGCGCCACGGTGGCGGCGCTGGCCACGATCGGCCCGAAGGACTGCTTCAGGGCGGCGCGCATGGCCGGGAGCCTGTCCCCGTCGCGTACGCCGAGCTCCTCGCGGTAGCGGGCGGCCAGGAGGAGGGCGTAGTCCGTGGCGGCGCCGATGACGAGGATGGACAGGATGCCCTGCACCTGGCCGTCGACCCGCACGAGATCGTGGTCGGCCAGGACGTAGACGACGGCGCAGGCCAGCCCGAGCGCGAAGACGGCGCCGACGATGATAAGCAGCGGGAGCAGGACGCTCCGGTAGACCAGGAGCAGGATCACCAGGACGGTCACGAGCGCGACGACGAGGAGCAGGCCGTCGATGCCGGCGAAGGCGTCGCCGAGGTCTGCCTGCGTGGCGGCGGGTCCGGCCAGCCAGGCCTCGGTCCCCGGCACGGCGGACACCGCGGCCTCGACCTTCTCCAGGGTCGCGGGCAGTTCGTCGCCGAGGTCGGGGCGGAGCCTGACGACGCCCCGCAGCGCCTCGCCGTCCTCGGCCGGGAGAGCCGGGCCGGCCGCGCCGACCACGCCCGGCGTGCCCGTGAGGGCGGCCAGGGCCCGGGTCGCGGCCGCCTGCGTCGAGGGGGTGACGCGCCCGCCGTCCTCGGCGGTCCAGACGACCAGGGCGGGCAGGGCCTTCTCCTGGCGGAACGCTTCCTGGGCCCGCAGGACCAGGGTGGATTCCGCGGTGCGGGGCAGGAAAGCGGCCTGGTCGTTGGTCGCCACCTCGCCGAGCTTGCCGGCATAGGGCCCGAGCCCTCCACCGATGGCGAGCCAGACGACGAGCACCAGCAGCGGCAGCAGTCTGCCCGCCCACCGCAGGGGTGTCGGCATGGAAACTCCCGAATCTCTCGGCGGTTGATTATCTCAATGGTCAAGATAGATTGAATCATGGACGGAGGTCTTGATCGCAGGTACCCCGATGCCCGGTCGTGCGCTCCGGCCGTCCGGTCAGGGGCCGCCGAGCGCGGAGTCGGTGGCGTACGTCGTGGCGGGCCGACGACGAGGCGGCGTCAGCGGCGGGGCGCGCGCAGCTCGCCGAGTTCCTCGTTCAGCGCGTCCAGATACCTCAGAACGACCGCGAGTTCGTCCTCGGTGAACCGGCCACGCGCACGATCCGCCGCCTGCGCCAGCGGGAGGAAATGCACTCGCGCCGCCGCCCGGGCTCCCGGGACGTAGTGGATGCGCACCACGCGCCGGTCGTCGTCGGCCCTGCTGCGGCGGATGTGGCCGGCCTTCTCCAGGCGGTCGAGGCAGGCGGTCACCGCGCCGGACGTCAGACCGAGATGCTCCTTCAGCAGTCCTGGAGTGGCCGTGTCGGGGTGGTCCAGGACGAACGAGAGCGCGTGGACGTCGGTGGGGTGCAGGTTCTCGGTGGAGGCGAAATCGTGGACCAGACGGTTCATCTCACCGATGGTCCGTCGCAGGGCGATCGCGAACTTCTGCAGGTCGGCCCCGCTCCCGCCATCCGTCACGATCGTCCTCGCCTGCCCGTCATCCACACGGTCAGCCTATGCGGAGGCCGGCACGATCACGGAATCAGCCTCTCTCCGACGGGCCTGCCCGCGCTCCCCGCCCGCCCGCCGGGGCGGCGGGGGAAGGGTGGAGCGACGCCGTCCCGATGCGACCGCCAGGGCCGAGCCTCCGTGGGGAGCGGGGGTCGGCCGTTCGGTGGTGAAGGGCAGCTCTCTTCACGGCGGCGTCCGGACGCCTGGGGTGCGACGGCCTCCGAACCACCGGCGA
This sequence comes from Streptomyces sp. NPDC034084, assembly GCF_055575535.1. Classification (NCBI taxonomy): domain Bacteria; kingdom Bacillati; phylum Actinomycetota; class Actinomycetes; order Kitasatosporales; family Streptomycetaceae; genus Streptomyces; species Streptomyces sp. NPDC034084. The sequence goes on along the minus strand of NZ_JBVISK010000003.1, from coordinate 684,510 downwards.
CCGGGCGCACGGCGTACGGCGGTGTCCGCACCACGCGCGGGGTCCCGTCCGGCAACCGTTCACCGCGCGCCTCGCCGCTCGTTCTCCTTCTCGGCGGTCCTGGCGATGTTCCTGGCCATGCCGCCGAAGACCACGGCGTGGAACGGCGCGACGCTCCACCAGTACGTCTGTCCCGCGAGACCCCTGGGGTGGAAGAGCGCCCTCTGCCGGTACGACGTGCGGCCCTCCTCGTCCCGGCCGACGGCCATCTCCAGCCACGCGAGACCCGGCAGGCGCATCTCGGCCCGAAGGCGCAGCAGACGGCCGCGGTCGATCTCCTCGACGCGCCAGAAGTCCAGCGCGTCACCGACGCGGAGGCGCGCCGCGTCCCGGCGCCCCCGACGCAGTCCCACGCCCCCGACGAGCCGGTCCGCCCACCCCCGTACGGCCCAGGCCAGGGGGAAGGAGTACCAGCCGTTCTCGCCGCCGACGCCCTCGATGACCCGCCAGAGCGCCTCCGGGCTCGCGTGGACGATGCGTGACCGCTCGTCCGTGTAGAGGCTGCCCCCCGCCCAGTCCGGGTCGGTCGGCAGCGGATCGCTCGGTGCGCCGGGCGGTGAGGCGGAGGACCAGCGGGTGGTGACCCGCGCGTCCTGCACGCGGCGGAGGGCCAGCCGGAGGGACTGCTCGAAGGGGAGGGGTGTCCCGGGGCCGTCCGGGACGTACCGCGTGATGTCGTTCTCGGTGCAGACCACCTCGTGCCGGAGCGATTCGGTGAGCGGCCGGGCCAGGGAGGCGGGGACGGGCGTGACGAGGCCGATCCACTGGCTGGAGAGTCGGGGCGTGAGGACCGGTACGGGGACGATCAGGCGTTTGCGGAGCCCGGCGATCTCCGCGTACCGCACCATCATCTCCCGGTACGTGAGCACGTCGGGGCCTCCGATGTCGAAGGTCCGGCTGACGTCCGGGGGCATGGCGGTGCTCCCCACCAGGTATCGCAGCACGTCGCGGACGGCGATGGGCTGGACCCGGCTGCTGACCCAGCTCGGCGTGACCATGACGGGCAGCCGTTCGGTCAGGTACCGGAGCATCTCGAAGGAGGCCGATCCGGAGCCGATGACGACGGCTGCCCGCAGCACGGTGGTGGGGACGCCCGAGTCGAGGAGGATGCGGCCCACCTCGGTCCGGGAGCGCAGGTGGGGCGAGAGCTCGTCCTCCGCCACTCCGCGCGGAGTGAGGCCGCCGAGGTAGACGATGCGCCGCACTCCGGCGGAGCGGGCCTCGGCGGCGAAGGTACGGGCGGCGAGCCGGTCCTTGTCCTCGAAGTCCGCCGTCGAGCTCATGGAGTGGACGAGGTAGTACGCGATGTCGACGCCGGCGAACGCCTCGCGGAGGCTCGCGGCGTCGGTGACGTCCCCGCGGACGGTCTCCGCACGGTCGGACCAGGGAAAGTCGCGGAGCTTGTCCGGATGGCGCGCGAGGCAGCGCACGCGATGGCCGCGGTCGAGCAGGTCCGGCACGAGGCGGCCCCCGATGTAGCCGCTCGCGCCGGTGACCAGGCAGCGGGCGCCCTCGGACGGGGTGGGAGTGTCCATGTGCTGATCCGTTTCACCGATTGCCGCGGCGTACACGCCTTACGCCGGTTCTTCCTCGTCATGGGGGCATACGGATGCGGACCGCCCGCCCGCGAAGACACGTTCGACGAGGAGGCGCACGGAAGGCTCTCACCGCACCGACTCCCTCCCACGCCACCGGCCGACCTGCACGGAAGGCGTCTCGCGGGCACTCAACCGGGGTTTTCCAGAGGTGATATGACAGTGCGTCACCAGATCTCGCCACGTACACTCACGTGCATGGCATCGCGCATCACTGAACTGAACCTCGACTGCGCCGATCCCGAGCGGCTCGCCGTGTTCTGGAGCGAGGTCCTCGGGTATGTCGAGATCGGCCGGGAGGACGACGGCAGCATCCAGATCGGGCCGCCCGGCGCCGAGTTCGGCGGGCCGCAGCCCACGCTCCTGTTCACCCCCAGCAGCGACCCCCGGCGCGGGAAGCTTCCCCTGCACATCGACGTCAACCCCACCGACCGCGACCAGGACGCGGAGCTGGAGCGGCTGATCGCCCTCGGCGCCGAGCCCGCCGACATCGGCCAGGGCGACAGCGTGAGCTGGCACGTCCTGACCGATCCCGAAGGCAACGAGTTCTGCCTCCTGCGGACCCGTATCCAGCCCCTCTGACCCCGCTCGCGGCCGCCCCGCCATCCGGGGGACGGAGCCGCTCGCGGTGACCGCCCGAACTCCTACCCGGCCGGCGGACAGGCGGCCTGGGCCGAAGCACGGCCCGGAAAGTATGATCAAGCGATGTCTGACATGACTGAGACGACGCCCGGCTGGCTGACCACGGACGAGCTCAACGCGGCCAGGGCCCACATGCCGATCCTGTACGTCGAGGCCGTCCCCGTGCGCGTGGACGACAGCGGCGAGGTCACCAGCATCGGACTGCTCCTGCGGATCGGCTCGGAGGGAACGATCAGCCGCACCCTGGTGTCCGGCCGCGTCATGCACCACGAACGGGTCCGCGACGCCCTGCTGCGCCACCTGGAGAAGGACCTCGGGCCCGTGGCGCTGCCCCGCGTCCCCGCCTCCCTGCAGCCCTTCACCGTCGCCGAGTACTTCCCGACGGCCGGCATCACGCCCTACCACGACCCGCGCCAGCACGCCGTGTCCCTCGCGTACATCGTGCCGGTCGCCGGCGACTGCCGCCCGCGGCAGGACGCCCTCGACCTGCTGTGGTTCAGCCCGCAGGAAGCGGCCTCCCCCGCCGTGCAGAACGAGATGCCCGGCGGCCAGGGGACGCTCCTCAAGCAAGCCCTCGCCCACGTGGGCCACATCTACTGAACCCCGCACCCCCGCAGGGCCGCCCGCCCGGCTCCGGTTGACCTTGACACGGTGTCAAGGTCTTCACTGTGGCCCAGGAGGTGGTCCCGATGACCATGGCGAACGAGGGTACGACAGGTATGCGGGCGCTGCGGGGGCTCGAGAGCGACAGCTCGTCGGTCCGGCTGCGGGCCGCGCTCGCGGTGGGAACGGCGCCGGACCCGCGCTGCGTCGACGCCCTCGTCGGACGCTGCGCGGTCGAGCCCGACTTCCAGGTCCGCGAAATGCTCACGTGGGCGCTGACCCGCCACCCGTCGGCCCTCACGCTCCCCCGGCTCCTCGGGGAGCTCCGCTCGGAGCGTGCCCAGGCGCGGAGCCAGGCCCTCCATACGCTGTCCAAGATCGGCGACGGTCGGGCCTGGCCCGCGATCACGCGGGAGCTGCTGACCGACGCCGACGACGAGGTGGCACGCACTGCCTGGAGGGCGGCGGTCGTGCTCGTACCCGAGGGCGAGGAGTCCGAGCCGGCCGGCGTGCTGGCGACGCAGCTCGGGCGCGGCGGCCGTGAGACGCAGCTGAGCCTCAGCCGGGCGCTGATCGCGCTCGGCGAGGCGGCGACGCCGTTCCTGTCGGCCGCGCTGTCGGATCCCCGCCCGCACGTGCGGCAGCACGCGATCGCCACGGACAGGCTGTCGCGCGACCCGGATGCCGGATTCGACTTCGCGATCGAGGAAGCTAAGCGGATCGTGGCCCTCGGCCCGGCCGGCCAGGAGGAGTGACGGACAGTGTTGATCGGTGAGGTGGCGCGGCACTCCGGGGTCAGCGCCCGCATGCTCAGGCATTACGAGGCGCTCGGCCTGGTGCGCCCGACGGGCCGTACCGGCGCCGGCTACCGGGAGTACTCCGACGAGGACATCCGGCGCGTCTTCCACATCGAGAGCCTGCGGTCCCTGGGCCTTTCGCTGCGCGAGGTCGGGCGCGCGCTCGACGATCCCGGCTTCGCGCCGTCGGAGCTCGTCGACGGCCTCATCCGGCAGACGCGCGAACGCATCGCGGCCGAGACGGAGCTGCTGACGCGGCTGCGCAGGATCGGCGCGGCGGAGCCCGCCGGCTGGCAGGACGTCCTCCAGATCGTCGCCCTGCTCCAGGCACTCGCGTCGAAGAGCCCCGGGACGCGGCAGCGCGCCGCCCTGTCCTCGTCCGGAGAGGCCCCGGTGCCGGTGGAGGCGCTGGTCGAGGCGGTCCTGAGCGAGAAGGACCCGGTCGTCGCGGGAGCCCTCCGCTGGGCGCTGGCGCGGTCGGGCGACGACGGACTGCCGCTCCTCGCGCGTGGTCTCGGCTCGCCGGCGGCCGAGGTGCGGACGCGTGCCGTCCGGTCCATCGCCGAGATCGCGGGCGACGGGGCGACCGCCCTGCTGCGGGAGGCCCTCGCGGGCCCCGACCTCGTGGTGCGGAGGCACGCGGCGCTGGAGCTGGGGGTGCGGGGCGTGGTCGACGCGGTTCCGACGCTCATCGACATGGTCGTCGAGGAGGCGAACGACGTCGCGGCGGCCGACGCGCTGAGCACGCTGGCGAGCCGCCCCGCGCTCGCCGATCGGATCACCGGTCTGCTCGTCGACCGCCTCGCCCACGACGGTACGCGGCCGCCCGCGCGTCTCCGGCTCACGCAGGCCCTCGCGGAGATCCCCGGACACACGGCGTCAGGCGCCCTCGCGGAGCTGTCCGACGACGAGGACCGCGCGGTCGCGCTGACCGCCGCGTACATCCTCGGGATTCGCGAAGCGCGCTGACGCGCGCCGGCCGCCGGTCAGGGGCGGGTGTACCGGCGGATGCGGTAGCGCAGGCCGGTCGCGGACTCCCGCCAGCCGGTGTCCTCCGCGATCCGCCAGTCGGGATCGACGGTCGGGGCGTACGTGTCGCCGGCCGTCGGGCTGTCGACCTCCGTCACCGAGAGCGTCGTGGCGTGGGGCAGGGTGGCGCGGTAGATCTCGCCACCGCCGATCACCCAGGCGGCGGCCTCGCCGTCCGAGTCCTGCGGCCCGGCTGCCAGGTCCAGCGCCGTGTCGATGGATCCGGCCCGCTCCGCGCCCTCCGCCGTCCACCGCTCGTCCCGGGTCACCACGATGTTGCGGCGGCCGACCAGGGGGCGGAAGCGCGCGGGCAGCGAGTCCCAGGTCTTGCGGCCCATGATCACGGGGTGGCCGAGGGTGGTCGCCTTGAAGTGGGCCATGTCCTCGGGGAGACGCCACGGGATCGTGTTGTCGGCGCCGATCACGCCGGCGGGCGTCTGGGCCCAGATGAGGCCGACGTTCATACGCCGGTGCACGCTGTGGTTCATACGGCGACCGGGGCCTTGATGGCGGGGTGGTGCCGGTAGCCCACGACCTCGACGTCGGAGTAGGCGTAGTCGAACAGCGAGTCGGCCTTGTGCAGCTTGAGCTCGGGGAAGTCGTACGGGGTGCGGGTGAGCTGTTCGGTCACCTGCTCCGTGTGGTTGTCGTAGATGTGGCAGTCGCCGCCGGTCCAGATGAAGTCGCCCGGCTCGAGGCCGGTCTGCTGCGCCACCATGTGGGTGAGCAGGGCGTAGCTGGCGATGTTGAACGGGACGCCGAGGAACAGGTCCGCGCTGCGCTGGTACAGCTGGCAGGAGAGCTTGCCGTCGGCGACGTAGAACTGGAAGAAGGCGTGGCACGGGGCGAGCGCCATGCGGTCCAGTTCGGCGACGTTCCACGCGGACACGATCATCCGGCGGGAGTCCGGGTCGCGGCGCAGCGTGTCGAGGACCTGGCTGATCTGGTCGATGTGCCGGCCGTCGGGGGTGGGCCAGGAGCGCCACTGCACGCCGTAGACGGGGCCGAGCTCGCCCTTGTCGTCGGCCCACTCGTCCCAGATGGAGACGCCGTGCTCCTGCAGCCAGCCGACGTTCGAGTCGCCGCGGAGGAACCACAGCAGCTCGTACACGATCGACTTGAGGTGCACCTTCTTGGTGGTGACCAGCGGGAAACCCTGTGAGAGGTCGTAGCGGAGCTGGTGCCCGAAGACACTCCGGGTGCCTGTCCCCGTCCGGTCGGCCTTGGCCGTCCCGGAGGTGAGCACCATCTTCAACAAGTCTTCGTACTGGGTATCCGCCACGGTCGCCGAGTCTACCGCCGGCCCTGGCGCGTGCTCGACGGTGGGCGGACGTGCCGGGGGGACTACCCGCTGGTCACGGTGGTACGGGCGGTCTGATGAACGCCTTGGGGGTACGACGGTCTCGGCGCCCGGCGCGACGGCTCCCGGCCCCCCGCCGGCCCCGGCTCTGGGGCAGCGCGCGACAGACGTCGTCGCAGACCGTTGAATGGAGGGGTGAGCACGGTTCGATGGCTTGCCGCGGCCGGGCTGGCGGCGCTGCTGGGCGCCGCGGCCCCGGGACCTTCGCCGCCTCCCGCCCAGCCCCCGCCCCAGCTCGACGACGCGGACGTGAAGCGGGCCGTCGACCGGCTCGACGGGGTCGTCCAGGAGGCCATGAAACGCACCGGGGCGCCGGGGGTGGCCGTCGCCGTCGTCCACGACGGCAAGGTGATCCACCTGAAGGGGTACGGCGTACGGAAGGCCGGCGAGAGCGCCGCCGTCGACGCCGACACGGTCTTCCAGCTCGCCTCCGTCTCGAAACCGATCGCCTCCACCATCGTCTCCGGAGCCGTGGGCACGGAGGGCTGGGCGAAGCCGGTCGCCCCGAACGTGCCGGGCTTCGCCCTCAAGGACCCGTGGGTCACCTCCCACGTGACGGTCGCCGATCTGTTCGCGCACCGCAGCGGCCTCCCCGACCACGCGGGCGACCTGCTCGAAGACCTCGGCTACGACCGCTCGTACATCCTGTCCCACCTGCGCTACGAGCCCCTCGCTCCCTTCCGCGCCAGTTACGCCTACACCAACTTCGGCCTCACGGCCGCCGCCCAGGCGGTCGCCGAGGAGAAGGGCGTGCCCTGGGAGAAGCTCGCCGCCGACACGCTCTACCGGCCGGCGGGCATGAACTCCACCAGCTCGCGCTTCGAGGACTACGCGAAGGCCTCCGACCGGGCCTGGGGCCACGTCAAGGTCGGCGGCGCCTGGAAGGCGGAGTTCGTACGGGACCCCGACGCCCAGTCCCCCGCCGGCGGCGTCAGCTCCACCGCCCGTGACATGGCGACGTGGCTGAAGCTCCAGCTCGGCAACGGCACGCTCGACGGCGAACGGATCATCGACGCCGACGCCCTGGAGCGCACCCACTGGCCGGAGTCGATCGCCTCCCCGCCCCGCGCCCCGGCCGGGAGGACCGGGTTCTACGGCCTGGGCTGGAACGTGAGCTACGACGACCAGGGCCGGCTCAGGCTCTCGCACACCGGAGCGTTCGCCCAGGGCGCCCACACCAACGTGACGATGCTGCCCGGTGAGGGGCTCGGCATCGTCGTACTGACCAACACCTCACCGGTCGGTGTCGCCGACGCCGTCGCCCTCGACTTCTTCGACATCGCGCAGACCGGAAAGATCAGCCGGGACTGGATCCCCCTCGTGGACGCGCTGTACCAGCAGGAGGCGGAGGCCGGCCGGTCGAAGACCGACTACGCGCACCCGCCCTCCGGTGCCACTCCCCCGAAGGCCGCCGACACGTACGCGGGCACGTACCGGAGCACGTACTACGGACGCGCGCAGGTCGTCGCCGGAGCGGACGGCTCCCTGACGCTCCGCCTGGGTCCGAAGCCCCAGACGTACCGGCTCACGCACTACGACGGTGACACGTTCAGCTTCCGGACGGCCGGCGAGAACGCCGTGGGTCTGACGGGGGTCACCTTCACCCCGGACGGGAAGTCGTTCACCGTCGAGTACCTGAACGCCGAGGGGCTGGGCACGTTCACGCGTACCGATGGCCCGTGAGGCGACTGCCCCCTGGACCGTCCCGGCGGCCCCGCGGGCACAGCTATGTTGACATAGCTATGTCGCCATACCTAAGGTCCTCGACGTGTCCGTGAACAACAGCGTGTCCGACGAGGACATCCACCGCGTAGCCTCCGGGCTCGTGGCATGCCTCCCCGCGCTGGCCCGGGCCGTCGAGCGACGGGTCGACCTGGACGACACCCTCATCAAGCCCGCCAAGCCGTCCGAGGCGCAACTCGCGCTGCTGCGTCACGTCGAGGCGTACGACGGGATCACGGTGCGCGAGGCCGCCGAGGCCCTGCTGATGAAACCGAGCAACGTCAGCGCGCTCGTCCGGCAGCTGACCGAGCAGGGGCTGCTCGAACGCCGGCAGGACCCGGCCGACAAGCGGGTCGCGCATCTGCACCTCACCGCGACCGCCCGCCGGGAGATCACCGAGGTGGAGCACCTCATGGGCGGGCACGTCGCCCGCGCTCTGCGCGCCCTGAGCGACGCGGAGCGAGACGCCCTCGGCTCCGCCCTGGGCGCCCTCAACGCACTCAGCCGGCACCTTCACCGCGCCGCGCGCTGATCCCGTACGCCAGGGTGATCCCGGTCCCTCGTGCCGTCGGCACACCGCCGGGCCCCGCGCTGCCCTCCTGACGCGCCGCGCACCGCTCCTTCCTCCCTCCCCCTTTCCCGCCGTGGGCCGGTCCCGCAGCGGCTCCTTCCCCTGCCATTCGTAAGGACAGGCACTGTCATGCCCTCCGTCATCCCCACCGCTCCACCCACCCACGCCCAGCCTGCGCCCGACCGGCCCGGCGGGCGTCGCGCCAACCCGTGGCTGACTCTCGCCGCCGTCGCCTTCGGACTGTTCATGGTCGGTCTCGACGGTTCGGTCATCGCCATCGCCAATCCGGAGATAGGCCGTGACCTGGGCGCCTCCACGGCCGACCTGCAATGGGTCACCAACTCCTACCTCCTGGCGCTCGCCGCCGCGCTGATCCTCGGGGGCAAGCTGGGAGACCGGTTCGGGCGCCGCACCTTCTACCTGATCGGCGTCGCCGGGTTCACGGTCGCCTCCGTCGCCATCGGCCTGGCCGGATCCGTCGAGGGCGTCATCGCCTTCCGCGCCGTCCAGGGCTTGTTCGGGGCCCTGCTCATGCCGAACACCCTCGCCCTGCTCCGCGCCGTCTTCCCGCCGAGGAAGTTCGGCATGGCGGTCGGCGTCTGGGCCATGGTCTCCTCGGTCTCCACCGCCCTGGGACCGATCGTCGGCGGCCTGCTCGTCGAACACGTCACCTGGGAGTCCGTCTTCTACATCAACGCCCCGATCGGCGTGATCGCGCTGGTCTTCAGCATGACGGTGCTGCCGCAGAGCCGTAACAGGGCGGCCGCCGAGGAGAAGTTCGACCTCATCGGCGTCGTCCTCCTGGCCCTGGGTCTGGTGTCCGTCGTGTTCGGCGTCGTCAAGGGCGAGACCTGGGGCTGGACTTCGGCCGGCACGGTGGGCGCAATCGCCGCCGGCATCGCGGTCCTGCTGCTCTTCGGCTGGTACGAGACGCGGTTCGCCTCCCCGCTGCTGCCGATGCGGCTGTTCCGCGACCGTGCGCTCACCATCGGCGCGATCATCACGGGGCTCAACTTCTTCGTACTGCTCGGCGTGATCTTCTTCGTCATGATCTACCTGCAGAACGTCCGCGGCCTCTCGCCCGTGGAGGCGGGCGTGCGCACTCTGCCGCTGAGTCTGGCGTCCGTCGTCGCGTCCCCGCTCGGCGCCGCGCTCACCGAGCGCTTCGGCCCGCGGCTGACCATGCCGCTCGGCATGGCCCTGCAGGCCGTCGCCTGCTTCGTGATGCTGGGCTGGAGCCCGGACTCCTCCTACGCGGTGCTGTGGCCCCCGTTCGTGGCGCTCGGTCTCGGCGTCGGCATGGTGATGGCGTCGTCCTCCGACGCCATCGTGGGCAACGCCCCCGTCAAGGACGGCGGGGTGGCCGGCGGTCTCCAGGCCACCGCCCTGCAGATCGGCGGCGCGCTGGGCACCTCCGTCCTCGTCTCCCTCATCGGCAGCCGCGTCGGCACGACGCTCACCGGGGAACTCGGCTCCGCGGGGGTCCCCGCCGCCACCGCCGCCGGCCTGTACGAAGCCAGGGACGCCGTCGCCATGGGCGTAGCGCCCGTCACGGCGAGCATGCCCGCGGGGCTCAAGGAAGCGGTCACCCAGGGCAGTCACCAGGCGTTCATGAACGGCATGCACACGTCGGTACTCGTCGCGGGGACCTTGTGCGCCCTCGGCGCGGCCCTCGCCGCGACGGGCGTACGAGGGCGTACGGACGTGGCCGCCGGGCGGTAGGGGCGGCCACCGGCCGGGGCGGCATCACCCCAGGAAAGAGAGCCGCACTTGCCGTTGGGGGTTGTCCTTGTTGGTGTCCACGAGGCAGACCGATTGCCAGGTTCCGAGGGCCAGTTCGCCGCCGATCACAGGGAGGGTCGCATGGGGCGGGACAATGGCCGGCAGCACGTGGTCCCGGCCGTGCCCCGGGCTTCCGTGGCGGTGCTGCCAACGGTCGTCGGCGGGGAGCAAGTGGTGGAGGGCCGTCAGGAGGTCGTCGTCACTCCCCGCTCCCGTCTCGATCAGGGCGACCCCCATGGTGGCGTGCGGCGCGAAGACGTTCAGAAGCCCGTCCCGGCCCTGCGCCACCTCTGCCAGGAAAGTGGCGCACTCCCGGGTCAGGTCGTAGACCGTCTCTGATGCCCCGGTGGCGACGTCCAGGGTGCGGGTCTTGAATCCGTGGCTCATGTCTCCATCGTGGCTGACGGAGCAGTCTCGTCCAACTTCACACGCAGGCGGCGCGCGGGCGGTCGGACGCCGACCTCGGTCCGGTTCCCGTAACCGGGGCCAGGCCGTGCCCCAGGGTCTCGGTCTGCAGAACGTGGCCATGCTGCCCGCAGCGTCCTGAATCCGCCCCTCGGGGCAGGAGCGGCGCCGACTCCGGGCATGGACGCGGGACGGCCGGGAAGTCGCCGGGAGTGATGACCAGCAGGGAGGCTCCGATCGTCGTCCACCGCCCCGGCCCGACGGGCGGTCGGAAGGTCACGGTCAACAAGCAGCTCGCCGGCGTCGCCCTCAGGGACACCGACGTGGTCGAGTTCATGCGACGGGCCGGCCTCGCCGACGCCGAGGAGCTGCTCGACAACCCGGAGTGGGTGGAATGGCGCGGCGCCGAGCCTCATCGGTACCTGGCGGCGTGATCGTTTCCCCACGGCAGTGAGCCGGGCCGGCGCGCCTCCTACCGCGCGGCCGTGGCGGGCGGTGCGCTGCCCGCCGGCTGGGCGGCAGGAGGACGGCGTCGGTGTCGCCGTACGGAACGGAAGACGGCCCCCCACCACCGTGGGGGGCCATCCGTCACGTTGTTACGGCGCCACCTTCAGCAGCTTGTTCGCCGTACCGGAGGTGGGGTTCTTGATGGCGTCCGGGGTGGCCGCCCCGGTCAGGGCCGCCGCCGTGTCCGCGGGCGTCGCCGAGGGGTGGGCCGCCAGGTAGAGGGCCGCGGCGCCCGTCACGTGAGGAGTCGCCATGGACGTTCCGGAGATCGTCTTGACGCCGGTGTCGCTGTCGTTCCAGGCCGACGTGATGTCCGAGCCGGGGGCGTACAGGTCCACCACCGCGCCGAAGTTGGAGAAGTCCGACTGCTCGTCGTCCTTGGTGCTGGAGGCCACGGTGAGGGCCTCGGGCACCCGGGACGGCGAACCCTGGCCCGCGTCGGAGGACTCGTTGCCGGCCGCGACCGCGAAGGTCACGCCGGAGGCGATGGCGCGCTGGACCGCGGCGTCGAGTGCCTCGTCGGCGCCGCCGCCGAGGCTCATGTTCGCGACGGAGGGCCCGGAGTGGTTCTTGGTCACCCAGTCGATGCCCGCCACGACCTGTTCGGTGGTGCCGGACCCGTTGTCGTCGAGTACGCGCACGGCGACGATCTTGGCCTTCTTGGCGACGCCGTGGGAGGCGCCGGCGATGGTGCCCGCGACATGGGTGCCGTGGCCGTTGCCGTCGTCGGCCGAGGCGTCCTTGTCCACGGCGTCGAAGCCGTGGGCGGCCCGGCCGCCGAAGTCCTTGTGGGTGATCCGTACGCCGGTGTCGATGACGTACGCGGTGACGCCCTCTCCCCCGCCGTCGGGATACGCGTACTTCTCGTCGCCGGCCGTCTCGGCCTGGTCGATCCGGTCCAGGCCCCAGGACGGGGGCTTCTCCTGCGTCTCGTTGATGCTGAAGCGCTTGTTCTGGACGACCGTCCCCACGGAGGGGTCGGCGGCGAGCCGCTTGGCCTCCTGGACGGTCAGGCCCGATGCCGAGAAGCCGTTGACCGCCGAGCCGTAGGAGCGCTGGAGGGTGCCGCCGTACTTCTTCGCGAGTTCCGCCTTGTTCGCGGATGCGTCGAGGATGACGACGAAGCTGCCGTCGACGGCACCCGGGGCGCCGAGCCCGTGCACGGTCCCCTCGACCGGGGCGGCCGCCCCCGCGAGGTTGCTCGCGAAGAGCGCCGCGGCGGCGGCACCTGCCACACCTGTGGCGATGGCCGCGTTGCGAAGGCCGTTGGAGCGCTTGTGAGTTGCCATGAAAGAGGTTCTCTCCTCGTGTTGACGTGTGGGGCGTCAAACGTTCGAGAGAACCCTGTGCGGATTGGCAGGAGCAAATCAAGGGGGAACCAGGGGTAAAGGGTTTTTCAACAAGGTTTCTTAATAGGCTCTCCTCGCCGCCTCCACGACGCACACGTGATGGCGCCAACTCCTGCGCGAAAAGGACACGTTCGGTGTGGCGTCCGACACGGGCGAATGGTGACGCGCCATCAGTCACGGACCACAGGTGCCCGCGATCAGCGGCGTCCGCGGGTGTTGAGGCGTGCGGCCTGGCGGGTGAGGTGGTCGCGCTCCCGGGCGTCGGTCGCCTTTCCCGCCGCCTCGGCGTACAGACGCGCCGCGGTCGTGAGATCACCGGCCCGTTCGTGGAGGTACGCCGCCACAGCCGCGTACCGGGGCAGGGCGTCGTCCAGCTCCGCGAGCGCCGCCAGGCCGGCGCGCGGTCCGTCCGCCTCACCGACGGCGACCGCGCGGTTGAGCCGGACCACCGGGCTGTCGGTGAGGCGGGTGAGCTCGTCGTACCACTCGACGATCTGCACCCAGTCGGTCTCCTCCGCCGTCGGGGCGTCGGCGTGGAGGGCCGCGACGGCGGCCTGCGCCTGGAACTCGCCCAGGCGGTCACGGGCGAGGGCCGCCTGCAGGATCTCGACGCCTTCCGCGATCGCCGTGGTGTCCCACCGGCCGCGGTCCTGCTCGGCGAGCGGCACGAGGCTCCCGTCGGGCGCGATCCGGGCCGCGCGGCGGGCGTGGTGCAGCAGCATGAGGGCGAGAAGGCCCGCCACCTCCGGGTGGTCGATCGCGGCCGCGAGCTGCCGGGTGAGCCGGATCGCCTCGGCGGCGAGGTCGACGTCCCCGGAGTAGCCCTCGTTGAAGACCAGGTAGAGGACGCGCAGCACGGTGGCGACGTCGCCGGGGCGGTCCAGACGGACGCCGGAGACCGTGCGCTTGGCCCGGCTGATGCGCTGCGCCATGGTCGCCTCGGGCACCAGGTAGGCCTGGGCGATCTGACGGGTGGTCAAGCCGCCCACGGCCCGCAGGGTGAGCGCGACCGCGGACGACGGGGTCAGGGACGGGTGGGCGCACAGGAAGTAGAGCTGGAGCGAGTCGTCCACCGCGGGCGCGGGCCCGGGCGCCGGTTCCTCGTCGACGAGGTCCTCGCGCCGCCGACGGGCGGTGTCCGCCCGGGTCGCGTCGAGGAACTTGCGCCAGGCCACCGTGACCAGCCAGCCCTTCGCATCGCGCGGAGGGTCGGCCGGCCAGACGCGGATCGCCTCGACCAGCGCGTCCTGGACGGCGTCCTCGGCCGCCGCGAAGTCGGCTCCGCGGCGGACGAGGACGGCGAGGACGCTCGGTGTCAGACTCCGGAGCAGGGTCTCGTTCATCCGTGAGGGCATTCCGGGATGGTGGGCGGCGCCGCCAGGAAGGGGCGCAGTTCGAGCCACTCGTGGATCGGCTTCCCGCCGGCCCCGGGCGCTGCCGACAGTTCCCCGGCGAGCTCGACGGCGCGCTCGTAGCTGTCGACGTCGATCACCATCCAGCCGGCGATGAGGTCCTTCGTCTCGGCGAACGGGCCGTCGGTGACCGGCGGGCGGCCCTCTCCGTCGTACCGGACCCACGTCCCCTCGGGGGCGAGCCCCTGGCCGTCGACGAACTCGCCGGTGCCTTCGAGCCGGGTCGCGAAGTCCCGCATGAACCGCACGTGGTCCGAGATCTCCTCGGGCGTCCACTGGTCCATCGGTACGTCGTTGGCGGCGGCCGGAGCGCCACGGTAGTGCTTCAGCAGCAGGTACTTGGCCATCGTGTTCTCCTCGGTGCGGGGGCGCCCATTCTGGTCGCTCTCACAGCGGGGACGGAGCGGGGCGCGGGTTCTCGACATCGGCGCCCAGGATTTTTTGAACTTGTGTCGTACGGGGCCGGCTCACGTCTCCGTCGGCCTGCCCAGGTACCAGACGGGGCCGGGGTCGTCGACGGGCAGCGGCCGGAAGCCGAGGCGGTCGTAGAACGCCCTGGCCGGGGTGTTCGTCCGCGCCATGCAGAGGTGCACGGCGGGGACTCCACGCCGGCGCAGAGCCTCCAGAAGGGTCCCGATGAGAGCGCGGCCGTGCCCCCGGCCCTGCCAGTCGGGCAGCAGGTCGATGTGGAGGTGGGCGGGGAAGTCGGCCAGTTCCTCGCGGACCATCCGCTCCGGGGCGTGCAGCAGTGCGGTCATCTCCTCGGCCGGCGTGCGGGCCGCCCCGCTGCCGGCCGGGTACCGGTCCCTCACGCCCGGGAGCCACTCGGCGTGGAACCGTCCGGCGAAGGCCGCCGTGTCCGGTGCGCCCAGGACGTATCCGACGGCGCTCCCGGCACCGTCGTCCAGGACGAAGGCGAAGTCGGGTTCCAGCTCGACGTACGGGTAGGCGAAGACCGTCGGCAACAGTTCCGGGTCGGGATACAGGAGCGACGCGTCACCGCCGTCGTGCGCTGTCCTGACGCAGATGTCACCGAGTGCGGCGCGGTCGGAGGGCCGGTAGGGGCGGATGAAGGCTTCGGTCGTCACCCGCTGCACATTGCCACCCTGGGAGCGCTCCCGCAGGGGTTTTCGCCGACCGGAGGCCAGCGCCAGGGGGTGTCTTGTCGATCTGGCCGGACCAGGGAGCGGCGTCTGGTGCCGTGCATCGCAAGGCGGAGGAGGGAGTCGACGCGGAGCGTCGGCGACCGACGGCGACGCGGCGAGGCGCGGTGCCGGACGCCGCGAGCCCGGCATGATCGACGAGACACCCCCTAGGGGTCCGGGCCGCGAAGGCCGGCCGGTGGGCAGCAGCCTTCGGTTGCAGCAGATCTTCGAGCTGTACGGGTCGAGGCGGTCGGCCCGTCAGGGCACCGGGACGACCTGACACCGTCGCGGCCGGGCATCGCGAGCGTACGGCTGGGTCGGCCGGGGCCTACGGGCGGGGCGTCACCAAGAACGGGCTCTCACCGCTGCGCCAGGCTCGCCGTCGCCGACGGTGTCTGCGCCCCGCCGCGAGGTACGGGGACGTGCGGGATTCGGTGCGGTGTCGTCCCGGCGGTCGCTGTCGCGGCGAAATCGAGCGCCTCGACGAGGAGGCGCAGAGCACGGTGGGCCTGCGGGGCGTCGAGCCGGGCTTCGAGGTCCGCCAGGGCGCGCAGGGCGCGGTGCCGGGCGCGGCCGGTGCGCCCGGCGCGGTAATCGGCGAAGGCGTGGGCGTAGTGGGCCAGCGCCGCGGCCCAGGCGTCGTTCGCGCAGCTGGGCTGCGCGAGGGCCCGGCGGGCGGTGCGGGCCGCCGCCGCGGGGGTGCCGTGGGCCTGGACCACGGCGAGGGCGGCCAGGCTCACGGCGGGGGACGGGCCTCCGGGGGCGCCGCTGGGTGTGGCGGCCGCCGCCTGCCGGTAGTACTCGGCGGCCGATGCCCGGTCCTGGCGCCGCCACGCCAGGATTCCGTGCACGTGGGCGATGCGGCCGAGGAGGGCGTCGTCGCCGGCGAGCACGGCGGCGGGCCAGGCGAGGGACAGCAGGTGGTGGGCCGCGCGGGGATCCCAGGCCGCGCTGAGCCAGGCCTCGAGCCATCGGCCGCGCGCCACGAGCGGACTGTCGGCCGGCACCCGGGCCAGCAGGACGTGCAGGTGGTCGCTGCCTTCTCTGGCCTGGTCGTGGACCGCCCACCAGAACCAGAGGTGGAGCATGGTCTCCAGGGCCGTCTCGGCGTCACCGGTCCCGTCCCCGGCGCGGTGTGCGAGGGCCATCAGATCGCCGTGTTCGTCCTGGACGGTCTGGAGCGCCTGGGGCTGGAGGCCGGTGTTCCACAGCGTCTCGGCGACGGCCGCCACACCACGGAAGTGGACGGCGTGCCGGTCGCGCGTCGCCGGCAGCTCCCCCGCCGCCGTGAGCCGTTCCGTGCCGAAGTCGCGGGCCGCCCGGGCCATGCGGTAGCGGGGCGGGCGCACCGCGCCCGGGTCTCCGAGCGCCTGGAGCACGCCCGTGGCCTTCAGCATGGCCAGGGCGGGAGGAACCTCGTGCGGGGCGAGGTCGGAACCCGAGCACACGAACTCCGCCGCCGCCTCCGTGAAGGGTCCGGCGAAGACGCTGAGTCGCCGCCAGACCATGCGCTGCGCCGGGTCGCAGAGGGCGTGGACGGCGCCGAGGGACGTACGCAGCGTGCGGTGCCGCAGCAGGAGCGGGGCCGGGTCGGCCAGGCGGCACTGGCCGGATTCGAGGTGGGTGGCCAGCTCCTCCATGGTCCACTCCCCCAGCCGGCCCGCGGCCAGTTCGAGGGCCAGGGGTACGCCTTCGAGCAGACGGCACACGCGGGTCACGGCCGCCGGGTCGGGTTCTTCGCTCCATCCGCGCTCCCGGGCCCGGGAGACGAGGAGCTCGGCGGCGGGCGACGGGCCCGTCCGGCCCGGTGCCGCCTCCACCGGCAGGGGCGCCAGCCTGATCACCCTCTCGTCCCCGAGCCCGAGCGGCCGCCGAGCGGTCACCAGGACCCGTACGGCCGGACGGTCCGACAGCAGCGTCTGGACGAGACCGATGCTCTCCGTGTGCACGGGATCGATGTCGTCCAGGAGGAGCAGGATCTCACCGCCCGGGACGCTGTGAGCGAGCGCGGCGGCGTCCGTGCGTACCGGCACCGAGGGCCGGCCCAGGGCGCGCGCGACCCGCATCGTCAACGCCCGGCGGCCGACGGGGATTCCGTCGTGCCATCGCACCCGGATCACGGTCCGCCAGGGGCCTTCGAGGGGTGGCGCGACGGCGGTCAGGGCCAGCCGGCTCTTCCCCGTCCCGGCCGCTCCGGTCACGGTGACCAGCCGGTGCCCGGACAGGGCGCTCCGGAGCGCGGTGAGTTCCTCGCCCCGTCCGACCAGGGCGGGACCGTCCCGGAGGCAGCCCGCGTACCGGGCGTCGTGTCCCTCGCCCCGAGTCCACATCTCCGGCACCGCGCACCATCCAGATCTTCGCTCTCGCCGCCGACCCACCAAGATCGGGAGTCGCTGCGGAACCCGCAGGTCCCGGATGCAGAACCGTCACTGCACCGGGTGTCACGGCAACCCCAACGCGTTCCCCCGGCCGTGGGTGGCGCGGACGGGGGACGAACCACCCGCCGCGATGAACGATGGAACGCGTGACCGACACGTCGGCCGGTCGCCGTCGGCTCGGCGAGCAGAGCCGTGCGGCCGCGCGGGAACCAGGCCGGACACTCCCCCTCCGATCATCCGGACGCCACTCTTCCGTTGGCTTGAAAGCGATCTGCTTGACGCTTCTGGCAGTTGATGATCAATTCAAGTACTCTTCGATCGCGCCGGGGGCGCCAGGGGATCACCCGGGATCAGCAAGCTGGGGGGCCAGTGTCCAACGCCACCACACTCAACCTGCCCTTTCCGCCGCGCGGCAACCCGCACCGGGCATCCGTCGCCCAGCGCCACCGGGACTGGCTCCGCCTCCACGAGCGCCTCCCCGCCACCGTCTCCCTGCAGGCGTACGACAAGTGGGACGTGCCGCGTCTCGCCGCGTTCACCAGCCCGGACTCCGCCGCCGACGACCTCGTCCTCGCCGCGGACCTGCTGAGCTTCTACTTCCTCTTCGACGACCGGTTCGACTCGGACCTCGGTCGCGCGCCGTCCCAAGTGGCTTATATCTGCACCCGCCTGACGAGCCTTCTACATGGAGACGGACCGGCGCCCGACGCCCGCACTCCGGTCGAGCACGCCTTCGTGGACCTCTGGGAGCGCAGTGTGCGCGGCATGTCGGCCCGGTGGCGGGCCAGGGCCGCGTACAACTGGGAGTGGTACTTCGCGTGTCACCCCGCCGAGGCCGCCGGACGGCTCTCCGGACGGCTCCCGGACCGGGAGAGCTATCTGGCGCTGCGCCGGGGCACGGCCGCCATGGAGACCCTCTTCGACATGGTCGAGCGGCTCAACCGGTTCGAGCTGCCCCAGGAGGTGCTGCACCATCCGGTGTTCCGCCGGATGCGCCAACTGGCCGCCGACATACCGTCGTTCACCAACGATGTGCACTCGTACGCCCAGGAGCTCGCCCGCGGGGACGTCGCCAACATGGTGATGATCGTCCGCGAGGAACGCGGCGGCACCCCCGAAGAGGCGGCCGTCCAGGTGATGCGCGAGGCCCAGGCGATGGTCGACCGCTTCGTGGAGCTGTCGGCCGAAGTCCCCGAGATCTGCGACCTCCTCGGACTCACTCCGGGCGCACGCGAGTCGGCCCGCCGTTACATCGACGGCCTCGCCGCATGGATCGCCGGCTACCACCGCTGGGAGATCGACACCGGCCGCTACGGCAACTGAACGGCGCGCCGTCCCCGCGGCCGGCGGGCGCCCTCTCCGCACGACACGCGGTGTGCTCCCGTCCACGCGCCGGCATCCGCCCGCGGATGACCAGGGCCCTGTCCGGGTGATCACTGGCAGGGTCCATGACTCGACATCTCCACCGCCTCGAGTTCCCAGTCCGCCTACGGGGAGGCGAGTCCGGCGGGTGTGACGTCGAGGACGGCCTTGCCCAGCACGCGGCGGGCGACGAGGGCGTCGGCTGCTTGCACCGCCTGCGTCCAGGGACCGCGCCAACCGATCTGCGGGTCGAGTCGGCCCACCTCCACCAGGTGGAGCAAGTAGGTGAGGTCGCTCCCGAACGGGGTGGTGACGTTGAAGTTCTCCAGCCGCCCACGGGCGCTGTTGGTACGGGACTGCTCGAAGTCGATGACGGTCACGTCTCCGGATGCCTTCCCGACAGCCTGGACGACACCGTCGGGTTCGAGGCGGTTGAACGCGTCGGCCAACTGGCTGCCACCGACGTTGTCGATCACGCCGTACACGGGTTCCGACAATGCGGCCGGATCATGAACCAGCTCTGCCGCGCCCAGCTCCAGCAACCCTTGCGCCCGGGCAGGGCTGCCGACACAGGCGATCACCTCCGCGCCTGCCAGAGCGGCGAGCCGGACGGCATAGCGCCCCACGCCGCCCGATGCGCCGGTGACGAGGACCCGGCGGCCGAGTACGGAACCGAGGCGCCGGACCGCCTGGAGGGCGGTGACCCCGGCGACGGGGAGCGCGCTCGCCGTGCCGAGGTCGACGGCGTCCGGAACGACGGCCAGTTCGGCGGTGTCCACCGCGCGCAGCTGGGCCCATGCTCCGCTCCAGCCGAAAGAGACCACCCGCGTTCCGGCGGGCGGGCCCGTTCCATCAGCGGCGGGCCGGACGACGACGCCCGCGGCGTCCCATCCGGGGACATGTCCGGGCCTGGTCTGCGGGGACCGGTAGACGATCTCGCCGAAGTTGAACGAGACAGAGGCGACTTCGATGAGGGCCTGTGCGGCCCTGGGTTCCGGATCCGGGGCGTCACCGAGGCGGAGCTGCCGGGGGGCGTCGGGGTCGTGGACGAGGGCTTTCATGCGAGGCCTTTCACAGCGAGGGTGAGGGGGGTGGGGCCCCGGACCGCCCGCGGGGGTCCGGGGTGAGTCCGGGGAGGGCCGGGCCCGAGGAGCCTCAAGGGGAGCCTGGAATCTCAGGGGGACCCCGGGAGCCTCTGGACGAGGCCGGGGTCTGGCCCCAGGGATGATGGAGATCAGGCGTCGAGCGTCGGGTAGTCGGTGTAGCCGTGGTGGTCACCGCCGTAGAACGTGGCCTTGTCGGCGGCGTTGTACGGGCCGCCGACGCGGACACGGGCGGGCAGGTCCGGGTTGGCCAGCCACTGCTCGGCCATGGCGATGGCGTCGGCCACCCCGTCTCGCAGGGCCTCGGCGCCGGTCTCCGGAGTGCTCGGGAAGGACTCCGCGGTGGGGTGCGGGCAGAGGATGAGCGTGCCGGGCCATTCGGCCCGGACGGTCCGGGTGATGTCGCGGGTGAGGATCTCGAATACGTGGAGGTAGGCGAGCGGGGCGGGGGCCAGGGCCCGTACCAGCGCCGTGTAGAGCTCGGTGGTGTCACTCTCGGCCCCGGCCATGCCGTTGAACGTGATGCCGGGAGAGATCCGCAGGCCGACCCGCTCCGCGCCGATCGCCTCGGCGACCGCCTCCACCACCGCGACGGGGAACCGGATTCGGGCGGCCACTGAGCCGCCGTAGCCATCGGTCCGGCGGTTGGTGCCGTCCGCCAGGAACTGGTGCAGCAGAAATCCGTTGGCGGCGTGCAGTTCCACACCCTCGAAACCCGCTTCGACGGCGTTGCGGGCGGCCGAGACGAAGTCGTCGATCGTCCGGTGGATGTCCGTCTGGGTCATCTCCCGCGGGGTGGGGTGGTCCAGCATGCCCTCCGGCGTGAACATCTGCTCACCGGAGGCGATCGGCGAAGGGGCGAGCGGCAGGGCGCCGTCGCTGTACAGGCTCGGGTGGCCGATCCGACCGCAGTGCACCAGCTGGGCGAACATGCGTCCCCCGGCGGCGCGGACGGCGTCGGTCACCTCGCGCCAGGCCCGCACCTGCTCCCGCGTGTGCAGACCGGGCGTGAGTCCGTATCCCTGGCCGATCTCGCTGACCTGGGTGGCCTCGGAGATGATCAGGCCGGCGGAGGCACGCTGCGCGTAGTACTGCGCGGTCAGTTCCGTGACCACGTCGCCGTCGACGCGGTTGCGCGTCATCGGCGCCATCACCAGGCGGTTGGGCAGGTCCAGCTTGCCCACGGTGAGCGGTTCGAAGTATCCGGTCATGTCGTTCCTCTGGTTGGTCGAAGGCGTGCTGGAGCAGCACGACGGGGCGGGTAGCGAGGGCGGCGGTCGGAGAACTCCGTGAGTGGCTACCCGGCCGGTGCCGTCGGGCCGGCTCACGAGGTCAACGATGACCGCTGCGTGACACCTTGATCAACGACGATTCCGGCAACGGTCGTTGAGTGCCACTCAAGAAACGCCGGCTCCGGCCGCGCGGACGAAGTGCGCCGCCCTTCGGCCGGAACTCCGTATTCTTCGCGCTCTGCCGACAATGCGGCATGATCGTGTACGTCAGTTCAAGAATCCAAGGGGCGGCCGAGTGCTGGAACGCGCGGAAATGGAAATATTTCTGACGCTGTGTGAGGAGCTGCACTTCGGCCGCACCGCCGAGCGTCTGCACGTGACCACCGGGCTGGTCAGCAAGACGGTCAAGAAGATCGAGCGCCGCATCGGCACGGCGTTGTTCGCACGCACTACGCGCCACGTCTCACTGACTCCCGCCGGGTGCGGCCTGCGAGACGACCTGTTGCCGTTGTACGAGGGCATCAGACGCGCGCTGAACCGGGCCGAACTCGCCGGTCGAGGCATGAGCGGCACGCTCACCGTGGGGTTCATGGGCGCGCAGGCCGGACGCATCCTGTACGCGGCCCGCGACGTGTTCGAGCAGCGGAATCCGCACTGCGGGGTACGCATCGTCGAGACCCAACTGCACCAGCATGCCGCGCAGCTGCGCGACGGAAGCGCGGACCTGCTGCTGCTCGCGCTGCCGGTCGACGAGCCGGACCTGACGACCGGCGCAGTGATCACGCGCGATCCCAGACACGTGTGCCTGCCCGCAGGGCACCGCCTCGCGGGGAAGTCGGTGGTGTCGATCGAGGACCTCGCGGGTGAGACTTTCATCGGCGTGCCCGACTCCGTCCCCGCGTACTGGTGCGACGTGCACCTGCCGCGCCGCACCCCCGGCGGGCAGCCGATCGCCAGACACCGCGAGTCGTGTACCACCTACGCCGAGGGCCTCGCGCTGGTCGCCGCCGGACGCGCGATCCTGCCCGGCGACGGGCAGTTGCCGCTGCTGTACCAGCGGCCGGACATCCACTTCGCCCGGGTCACGGACGCACCCCCGATCGAACACGGGCTGGCGTGGCGCACGCAGGACGACGCCGACCGCCGCATACGAACGTTCGCCGACGTCGTCGTGGAGGTCACCCCGACTCTCTCCCCGCCCGGCAGCCCCGCTCCGGTCCTTGCGACCAGTGGAGTCGCCGGATCCAGTGCGGGCACGGCTGCCGAGGGCGATGCGGCCGGGGCGCCCTCACCTTCTGGCCTCGGCCAGGTACGTCCGGAGCATGGACGGGAACGCGAAAGTGCCTTCTGAGCTGGGCCGATGAACCTTGTCGAGGGGTTCCGCCGGTCCGGGCGGAAGGCACTTTCTGCGTGCGCGGTATCCGTTCGCGTCCCAAGCTCCACGTCTCTGTGGTGCCGCGTGGTCGAAGCGGTCTGATCGGACGCCGACTGCGGTGGGACCCGTGGAACGTCCCGTCCGGAGTCCACCCACCTTGTCTGCCCGGCCACGGGCGGCCCGGCAGGAGGTTGCTCAGGGGGCGGGCCGGTCCAACTGCCGCTTCAGCCGGACCTCCGTCACGCTCACGCCCTGCGGTGCGCCGAACGCCCGGACCGTGACGCCGTGGCCGATGTCGGTGACCTCCAGGGCCAGGTGTTCGGCTCCCACGCGCAGGCCGAGCCTCGACACGGGCTTGCCCGCGAAGTCCGGCATGTGGTGGATCCACGCTCCGGGGTACTTCAGGGTCGTCAGCCTGTCCCGCATCTGCTCGTACGTGGCCGTCTCCTTTCCGGAGAACGCCTTGCTGATCCGGAGCTGGTGCCTCTGGGCGGCGCACTCCTCCGTCGGAGTCAGCGGCACCGGGTCGGCCAGGACGGGCAGGGTGGGTCGGGGGCCGGTGCCGAGGTCACGTGGCCCACGGCGCTGAGGACCTTCGGCTCGCAGCTCTGCGCGATGAGGTCGGCCAGCTCCAGGAACCGCGCCTCTGCCTCGCGGGCGCTCGTCACGACGGTGACCGCCCGGGCGGTCCGCGCGGCGGAGACGCGGGAGGCGGCGCGGACGGCGGGAGAGGCGGAGGGGGTGGCGGAGGTGCGGGTCGTGGTGGCGTAGGCCCTCTGGGTGCCGACGGCCCCCAGGACGACGACGCTGCCGAGTGCGGCGGTGAGCAGGGGCTTCGGGAAGAGAATCGATCGCATGTCGGTACCTTGCGGGCCCGTGGCCACCGGCCGCCTGAGTAGTCGTACTCATTCCGCCGGAGCAGTCCGACAGCGAGGCCGCCCGCCCTCGACGAGGAGCGGTACAAGAAGCGCCACGCCATCGAACGGACCGTCAACCGGCTGAAGTGGCAACGACAGTGGCCATCCGCTACGACGAACGTGGCTACATCCATCTCTCCACCATCACCGCAGCACTCACCATCTGGTCCCGAACTAGGCGGAGTCCGGAAGCGGGGCATCGTCGGGCCGGGGCTGTGTGGCGTCGGCCGTGGCGCGGCTCGGGAGGCGGGTGCGCTCCGCCCACGCGGCCACCGGTGGGCCCGCGACGCCCAGAGCGGCGAAGAAGACGCCGAGCAACAGCCAGCCCGCGTGTCCGAGGCCGAGGACCGCTGTCGTGAGGACCACCGGGGCCAGCGCCTGCCCGGCGTGGAAGGTGATGCCGAAGAAGCCCTGGTACTGCCCCTGGGCGTGGTCGGGGGCGAGACCGAAGCCGAGCGCGAAGCCGCCCGAGGACTCCCACACCTCGCCGAGGCTGTGCAGGCAGACGGCGAGGATGGCGAGCGCCGGCGCGATCCAGACCGGAACGTCCGCGGTCAGGGCCATCAAGGGGCAGCTGACCAGGAAGAGCAGCCCCGCGAGGCGGAACGCCCGGCCGCCCTGGCGCGGTGTCTCCACCCGGGAGCCGATCCTGCTCTGGAGCAGGACGCACACCCCGCTGTTGACCGCGTAGACCGCCGCCACCGTCCAGCGGGGTGCGTCGGTGTGGGCGGAGAGCCAGATCGGCAGGAGCAGGGAGACGGTCTGGTACTGCAGGCCCATCGCACCGTAGATCGCGGCGAAGGACACGTACGGCCGGTCGGACAGGACGGCCCAGCGGCGGTGCTCCTTGGGCTGCGGCAGGGGCCGGTAGTTCGGGAGGCCGTTCAGGGCGACGAGTCCGGCGCAGGCGAAGCTGGCGGCGTTGGCGAGGATCAGCGCGGTGTACGCCGGGCGGGTGTCGACCGACACGGCGAAGGCGGCGCCGAGGGTGCCGAGGACCACTCCGAGGTTGACGAACGTGCGGAGTCTCGCCCTGAACGCGGCCGGGCGTTCCCCGCCGGCACGGGCGATGAGGGCACCACCCGCGGCGCCGCTCGCCGTCGCCGCCAGCCGGTCCAGGGTGGCGATGAGCGTGAACGTGAACCAGTCGTCGATGAGGACGAAGGCGGCCATCGTCACCGCCTGCGCCGCGAGGGACGCGAGCCAGACGGTGCGCGGCCCGTATCGGTCGGCCAGGTTCCCCGCCGGGATCCCGGCCAGCAGCCCGACAAGACCGGCGACGGTGAGGCCGACGCCGACCTGTGCGGCGGGCAGGTGCACCACCAACGTGAAGTAGAGCACCGCAGTGGTGTTGAACAGTCCGTTGCCCACGCGGCTGACGAAGCTCGCGACGATGAGGGCACGCTGCGGACCGCTTGGACCCAGCCATCCGGATATCCGCGGCCCGGGGTGCCTTTCGATCATGCGACGCAGGCTAGCAAGGCTCGCGCGGGCACCCGCGGCCCGGCCCGCGCCGTCTCCGGAGCACGGCATCCGGCCCGTCATCGACCGCGCCTTCCCCTTCGAGGAGGCCGTGGACGCCTACCGTCACTACGCCGACGGCGCTTCCTTCGGCAAAGTGGTCATCAGCGTCAGCTGACCCGGCGTCGCGCGCCTCGGCGGTCACCGGTTCCAGTACTGGGCGAGGGCGCCCTCGCGGTACGGCGCGGGGCTCACGCTGAGTTCGCCGGCGAACGGCCGGTCGAGGACGAAGACCAGGAGCAGGCTGAAACCGATGAGGGCGGCGACCGAAGCGACGAAGAGGAGCTGGATCCGGAGCTTGCGCATGCCGTAGAGGAAGGTGAGCGGGACGAGGACGATCGCGCCGCCGAAGGCCAGGACCTGGAGCAGGGGCGGGAGTTCCTGTTGGGCCATCGTCAGACGGGCGCGGCGCTGGGCGGCGACGTCGTTGAGGTGGGTGACGGCCTCCTCGTAGAAGACCTCTTCGCGCGGGGACTTCGGGTCGTAGGTCTGGAGGACGTCGAAGGCGGCCCGGAGGTGCTTTTCCGTGGTCCCGTAGCTCGGCTGCCCGGCGCGCATGCGCGGCCACTGGTCCTCGACGACGGCGTGCACATAGCCGCTGAGCGCCGCGTCGAGGTCGGCGCGGACGGCGGGCGGGAAGGCGGCGGCGTCGCGGGCGATGAGCGCGGCATCCGTGGCCTCGCTGGCGACGATGGTCTGGGTGTTGTCCAGCTGGGTCCAGAGGGTGACGATGACGAAGGCGAGGATGATCCCGTAGATCGCGCCGAACATGCCCAGCGTCACCCCGACCATGTCGTTGTGCTCGCCCCGGGCCAGCGACGGGTACCTGCGGCGGAGCAGCACGCTGCCGGCCACGGCGAGGACGACGGTCCCGCCGACGGTGACCACGGCGAACGTGAAGGTGCTGAAGTGATTGAGCAGCCAGAGCGACATGTGCGGGGAGTCTAGGGGCGGCACGCGGCCGGTCCTGTCCCATGGAGGGGTTGGCGGCGAATGATCACCCGCCCGTGTCGGCGATGGAACACGCTGACGCCACGAGCGGGGTGCGCGTCGCGACGACGGACGGCCAGGTTCCGGCGGGCGAGCCGGCGCGGGGCCGCTTCCCGTCACCTGGGTCAGTCGCGCCCACATCCTCCCGTAAATGTTCAGTCATGTGAACGACGGTCACCTACACGACCATTGACGTGCCGACGACTCCCCCTCTAGCTTCCGGAGAAAGCGCTTTCCCGTCCAGCCCCGGACCGCCCTCCGTCCCTTCTGGAGCCCCCACATGCATCTGCGATCCGCCACGGCCTGCCTCAGCCTGCTGGCAGGCACGCTCGTCGCCCTGTCCGTGAACATGAACACCGCGCAGGCGGCGTCCACCCTGTACGAGGCCGAGGCCTCCCCCGCCGTATGCAGCGGCACCGTGGACTCCGACTGGCCCGGCTACACCGGCAGCGGCTTCTGCAACGGCACCAACGCCATCGGCGCCGCCGCGCAGTTCACGGTGAACGCCCCCGCCGCCGGAACCGCCACGCTCGCCGTACGGTTCGCCAACGGAACGACCACGGCCCGGCCCGCCGGCCTCGTCGTCAACGGGTCGACCGTGCAGACGCCCTCCTTCGAAACCACCGGCACCTGGTCCGCCTGGACCACCAAGACCCTGACCGTCTCGCTGAAGGCCGGCGCCAACACCGTCCGGCTCACCCCCACCACCGCCGCCGGCCTGCCCAACATCGACTCCCTGAACGTCACGGCCGCCGACGCCCCGCCCCCGACGGGCAGCGCCCTGTACGTCGCCCCGAACGGCACGGACGGCGCGTCCGGGACCCAGTCCGACCCCACGACGCTCACCTCGGCCCTCGGTCGCGTCACCGCCGGCGGCACCGTCTACCTCCGCGGCGGCACCTACCGCCACTCGACGACGGTCACCATCCCGCCGGGCAACAGCGGTGCGGCCGGGGCGCCGAAGACCCTGTCCGCCTATCCCGGCGAGACGCCGGTGCTGAACTTCTCCGCCATGACCGAGGACCCCGCCAACCGCGGACTCGCCGTGAACGGCTCGTACTGGCACATCAACGGTGTCGTCGTCGAGCGCGCCGGCGACAACGGCATCTACGTGGGCGGCAGCCACAACGTCATCGAACGCACGGTCACCCGCTTCAACCGCGACACCGGCCTCCAGCTCGGCCGCGCCGCCTCCACCACGCCCCGCGAGCAGTGGCCGTCCGACAACCTCGTCCTGAGCGCGGAGTCGCACGACAACGCCGACTCCGACGGCGAGGACGCCGACGGCTTCGCCGCGAAGCTCACGGTCGGCGCGGGGAACGTCTTCCGCTACGCCGTGTCCCACCACAACATCGACGACGGCTGGGACCTCTACACGAAGACCGACACCGGACCCATCGGGGCCGTGACCATCGAGGACTCCCTCGCGTACGACAACGGCACCCTCAGCGACGGGTCCCAGGCCGGGGCCGGCGACCGGAACGGCTTCAAGCTCGGCGGCGAGGACATCGCCGTCGACCACGTCGTGCGGCGCACGATCGCCTTCCACAACGGCAAGCACGGCTTCACGTACAACAGCAACCCGGGCTCGATGACGGTCTCGAACAACCTCGCCGTCGACAACGCGCAGCGCAACTTCTCCTTCGACGCGGGCACTTCGGTCTTCCGCGGCAACACCTCCTGCCGCAGCACCGCGAGCGGCACGAACGACCGGACCATCGGTGACGCCGACGGCTCGAACCAGTTCTGGGCCGGCTCGAACGGATCCCGGTGCTCCTCCTACACGGGGGCGCTGACCTGGTCGTACGCCTCGGACGGCCGGCTCGTCGTAACCTTCGGCGGCCGTACGGTCACGTGGTGAGCCTCAGGAGATGATCCGTCGCGCCGGCCTCGGGTTCCGCCCCGGGGCCGGCGCTCTCATGGCGCCGACCGGCCGTCAGGGCGCACCGGCGGCGTCGGACGGCCGGACGGCGGGGGCGGGCCCGACGACGGTCAGCGGGATGCCCAGGCCCTCGCACATCCGGCGGGCGCGGGCGAGGGCGCTGAGTGACGCGGGCGAGGGGTCCGCGGTGGGCAGCTGCATCCTGACCAGGCGCGGCCGGTGTGCGAGGAGGAGGGTCTCGATCTGCAGCGCGGCCGCGGCGCGCGTGGGGACGTCCAGGTCGTGCAGGAGCGCCAGGTGCAGGACGCCCTCCTCGACCCGATGCCTGATGAGCATGGCTCCTCCTGCTTCGGATCCCGCCCCTTGCCGCAGGACGCTCGGCATCGTGAGAGCACGGCAGAGGGCGGCAGGGACATTATCGGTGCAAACGTCCCTCACCGGCAGTCGCAGCGCGTACGCCTGGTGGTTTCGGTGCCCCGGATGGCCGCGACGCAGCCCGTCCGATCCGTCCACGGTGGACACCGGCGCACTTTCACCATCCCTCGCGGACGGGGTACGGTGCCGTCCCGGTGCACTGATCGTCACGAGCGGAACGGCCCGGCCAAAGTGCACTCCGGGTCCCGCGTGGCATGCTCAGACGTATGGAGG
Organism: Streptomyces sp. NPDC034084; assembly: GCF_055575535.1. Lineage (NCBI taxonomy): Bacteria > Bacillati > Actinomycetota > Actinomycetes > Kitasatosporales > Streptomycetaceae > Streptomyces > Streptomyces sp. NPDC034084. The sequence continues at coordinate 656,144 of NZ_JBVISK010000003.1, read as the reverse complement.
GCGATTTCGTGGCCCCCGATGCACGTGAGGGTGCGGCACCCGAGGTGCTCGCTCTGGCCAAGGTCGTGGCACGGCTGCGGGCCGAGGTCGCGGACCTGGAGAGCAGCGCCGCGATGGCGGCTGTCCTCGAACGGGCCAAGGGCGTGGTGATGGCCGGGGCGGGTGGGTCGGCGGACGCCGCGTACCAGTTGTTGGTCGACCGTGCCGAGCAGCACCGGAGAACCCTCCTGGAGGAGTGCTGGATCACCCTGGGCCGTATCGGGGACGGCCACGCGCCGGCACCCGTGCTGCCCGCGCCGGTCGCCTCCGGGCTGCCCGAGCAGGATGATCCGTCGCCCTTCGACACCCTTCGTCCCGACGTCGGCCGTGCCCGGCCGGCCGGGCACGGCATGGCACTGGCACAGCTGGCCCGGGGGCTGACGGACGCGCGAACCGGGGACCATGTCGCGGAACTCCTCGTGGCGACTCTGGAGGAGCCGGCGGGCGTGAACGCGGTGTTGATCTATACCGTGGCGGCGGCCGGGAACCTGGAACTGGTCGGCAGCGCCGGCGTCGGCGAGTCGTTCGCCGAGCAGTGGAGCCGTATCCCGCCCCTCAGCGGTGTCGCCGCGCTGGAGGCCGTCGACGCGCAGGAAGCGGTCTGGCTCGAAGACATGGCGCGGGACGGCGCCCGGTACCTCCTGATCGGGGACCCGCCCGAGCGATGGCTCTCCCGTGCCTGGCTTCCGGTGCCGGGGCGCGTGCCGAGGACGACGGTCGTCGGTTTCTTCCGTGCCCGTCCCGGCCCCTTCGACGCCCGGACCCGGACGCTGCTGCGGCGGGCCGTCCGGCTGTGCGGCGGGCCCCTGCGGGAGGACCGGGGTCCGCTCGGATCCGAATCGCCCGAGACGGACGTCGCCGCCGTCCAGACGGTCTTCGACGCCCTGCCGGGGCCCGCGGTCCTGCTCACCCCGCTGCGGTCCGAGACCGGTGACGTCGAGGACTACCGGATCGACGCGGCCACGCCGGAGGCCGTCGACGTGGCCGGGCGTCGCGGCAAGGAGCTGGTGGGCCGCCGGATCCTGGAGACGTACCCGACCGTGGCGGGCACCGCCCTCTGGGACGGATATCTGGACACCCTGGTCACGGGGTCGGTCTATGAGGGTGAGCCGTTCACGTACGAGGAGGTGACCGCGGGGGTCCAGCAGGAGTCCGTGTACTCGGTCCGGGCTTCCCGGCTCGGTGAACGTCTCGTGGTCTCATGGATCCGCCACGACACGAGCGCGCGCGAGACGCGCCGGCTGGCCGACATGCAGCGCCTGGGAAACCTGGGCTGGGCCGGCTGGAACCTCGTCACGGAGACGATCACCTGGTCCGACCAGGTGTATGTGATCTTCGACCGCGACCCGGCCCTGGGCCCGCTGCGTCTGGAGGAACTGCCAGAGCATCCGGTGCCCGAGGACGTGCCGAGGCTCGGCACGGCCGTCCAGCGGCTTCTCGTCGACGGCCTGGCCATCGACGAGCCCTTCCGCATCACCACCGCGCACGGCGTACGGCATCTGCGGATCGTGGCCGAGGCGCAACGGGACGTGGACGGCGCCACCGTGGAGGTCCACGGCTTCTTCCAGGACCTCAGCGCGCAGAAGGGCGCCGAACTCGCCCTGCGCGACAGCGAACGCGAGAACCTCGTCCAGCGCGGCATGCTCAAGGCCGAACGGGCGCTGGGCGCCCGGCTCCAGGACACGCTGCTGCCGATCCCCGAGCAGTCGCTGGAGCTCGCGGGTCTGCGCGTCGACGTCGCCTATGTTCCCGCCGACCGCGGTCTGAACGTCGGGGGTGACTGGTACTCCGCGATCGAACTGCCCGACCAGAGCGCGCTGTTCGTCGTGGGCGACGTGGCCGGGCACGGTCTCGCGGCCGTCGGCACCATGGCGCAGCTCCGGTTCACCGCCAAGGGCATGACGATCACGGGATCCGGTCTTCCGGACGCCCTCCGCAGGCTCAACGCCCTCCTCCTCCACACGGCCCACGACGAGCGCGGCGCCACCGCGACCATGGTCATGGGGCGCTACGAGCCCCGGGACCACCGCCTGACCTGGGTCCGGGCGGGGCATCTGCCGCCGCTGCTGATCCGCGACGGCGAGGCGTGTTTCCTGCCCCAGCCCGAGGGCCCGCTCCTGGGCGCCTCGCACGAGTCCCGGTACGAGGAGTCCACGGTCCAGCTGCTCCCCGGGGACCATCTGCTGCTCTACACGGACGGCCTGGTGGAAGAGCCGGGAGAGGACCTCTCGGCGGGCCTCGCCCGGCTCGCCGCCAAGGCGCTGCGACTGGTGCGGGCGGGCGGTCACCCCCTGCTCGCCCGGACGCTCGCCGCGACGGGCGCGGGGCGCCGCGACGACATCTGCGTCCTCGACATCCACGTACCCGGCAGCCGGACCGAGGTGCCGCCCCGGGAGCCGTGACCGCGGCCCGGCCGTGCGCCGCTCACCCGCGGAGCGCCACGGCGGCGTGGTGGCCGTCCGGGACGGTGACGTCCCTCAGGAGCCAGCCGGGAGGCGCGGAGGGGACCGGGCCGGCGCCCACGTACTCGGCGGAGGGGTCGGCACCCAGGCCGATGCCGAGTCCTTTCAGATAGGCCTCCTTCCTCGTCCACACCCTGGCGAACGCGACCGGGCGGAGGACGGGGGGCGCGGCGGCGAGCTCCGCCGCCTCGGCGTGGTGGAGGACCTCCGAGGCCTCCGCGACCGTGTGCGCCGCCGGCACCCGTTCGACGTCCACCCCGACCGGGGTGGACGCGAGGGCGATCAGGCTCAGTCCCTCGCAGTGGGAGAGCGAGAAGTGCAGGCGCCCGTCGGGCAGTACGGGGCGCCCGTGCGGCTCGCCGCAGCAGGGGCAGGGCGCCCGGGCCACGGACACGGTGCGGGGCGCGATGCCCAGGTGGGCGCCGAGCAGTCGGCGCAGTCCGACGTGCGCGCACAGGTAGGTGGCACGGTCGCCGGACCGGCGGAACTCCTCGGCACGGGCCAGTTCGGTGGCGTCCAGGACGAGGGGCGCGTACCGGGTGACGGTGTCCTGGTGGGCGTCGGTGGCCACCAGCCACAGCTGGGGCCGTGCGGGGGGCAGGCCGGGCAGTCGTGGCAGGGCGGTGGTCAGGGGCGGGAGCGTGGTCGGGATCAGCGGGCCGGCCGGAGGAGCTGTCGGCGGCGCGGGAACCAGCGGGATCATGTCTGCCTCACACGGAAGTGGCGGTGGGCTCCGGTGCGGTACGGGTACGGGCCTCGGCGCGTGGCGTGGCGGCGGCCGCCCCACCGCGCAGGGCGACGGCCGCGGCGACCGGCGAGAGCAGGGCGAGGCCCGCGCACAGCAGCCAGGTCCCGGTCACGCCGAGGGTGAGCGAGACGGGGCTGAACAGGGCCAGGGACAGGGGCGCCGCGCCGATCCCGGAGAGCGCGAAGGTCGACATCGCGGCGCCCATCCGGCCCTCGGGAACGGCCTGCTGGTAGGCGGTGACCAGAGCCGGCCCGTTGAGTCCCGAGAGCAGGCCGACGGCGCCCGCCGTGCCGGCCAGGACGACGGGCGAGGGGACGAGGGCCATCGCGGCCATGCCGACCGCGAGGCCGACTCCGGTCACCACGAGCTTGGTGTGCGCCGGGATGCGGTGGGCGAGGGCCGCCCCCAGGGCGGCGGACGCCAGCGCCCCGGCGCCGAAGACGGCCAGGACCATGGCGACGGCCCCGACGCCCCAGCCCTCCTCGGCGGCCCGCAGGGGCAGGGCGACCTCGGCCGGCCACAGGAACGCCAGGTCCATGCAGAAGCAGGCGACGAACATCCACCGCAGGCGCGGGTGGGCGGCGAGGAGCCGGAAGCCGTCGCCGGAGCGGCGCAGCAGGGAGGGCCCCTGGGGCGCGCGCTCGGGCCGGGGCATGCCGTGGGTGACGTGGGCGGCGCAGGCCAGCCAGACGGCGCAGCCGACGGCTGCGGCGCTCATGGCGACGGGCAGGCCGCCGATCACGACCAGCCAGGCACCGAGGGGTGATCCGGCGATGGGGGCGAGCCGCAGCACCATGGAGAACAGGGAGTTGGCCCGGCCGAGCTGGTCCTGGGGGGCGAGGTGGGGCAGCAGGACGCCGGAGGCGGGGCCCGTGAGTCCGAGGAGGACGCCGTCGACGAGGGCGACGGCGATCAGCGGCCACAGACTCTCGGTGGTGGCGGTCACCACCGTTCCGGCCGCGAGGACGAGGACACGGACGCTCGTCGCGCGGAGCAGGACGGCGCGGGGGCCGAGCGCGTCGGCGAGCGCTCCGCCGAAGAGGAGCAGCAGGGCGCGCGGGAGGGTGGCGGCGAGGGTGACGTAGGTGACGGCTTCACGGCCGCCGAGCTGGACCGCCGTCCAGCTCATGGCGATCAGGAGCGCGAAGCTGCCCGCCTGGACGGCGGCCTGGCCGATGACGAGACTGCTGACGCGGCGCCAGTCGACGGCGGGATCTTTGCCTGCCGGTGCGCTGGTCGCGGGGGTCGTTCCCATGGGGTCGGCTTTCTGTGGTCGCGGGAGGGGGTGCCGGGAGAAGCGGTGGGAGGGACGGGGCGCGGCGAAGACCCCTCAGAGGGGTGGGCGGACGTGGATCCGGATGTCGGCGGATTCGCCGCGGAGGGTGGCGGCGACCGCCAGGGCGACCGCGCGGTCGGCGGCCCGGCGGACGGCGCGGCGCCGGCGCGTGCCGAAGAGGCCGGGCCGGGAGGTGACCTGGGCGGGGCTCCGGGGCGTACGGAGCTCGACGCGGCCGCCGAGGTAGCCGCGGCCCGCCTCGGCGAGGGCGCGCTGGGCCGTGCGCCGAGCCGTGGCGGCAAGGCCGGTCCCGTCGTGGGAGACCGCCACCGTGATGCCCGGGATCTCCCGGACGTCGAAGCAGGCGTGGACGGCGTGGACCGCGCGGTCTCCGCCGCGCCTCCGGTGCGCGGTCACGGTGTCGCTCCCGCCGGGTCGGTGACGCGGTCGGCGGGGTGGGCGTCGCCGTCGGGCCACCACAGGTCCTCGGGGCCCAGGTCGGCGACGGCGTACTTGCCCACCGCGGAGATGAGCAGCCGCAGTTCGAGGGCGATGCTGTCGGCGAGGCGCTCCAGACCGTGTTCGGGGTCCTCGTCGACGGCCACGAGGGCGGCGCGGCCGAGCCCGACGGCCGTGGCCCCCAGGGCGAGGGCGCGCACGGCCCGGCCGCCCTCCCACATGCCGCCGGTGGCGAGGAGGCAGCCGTCGGGGCGGCCGATGCGGCGCAGGCAGGCGGCGAGGGGCAGACCGACGTGGTCGAGGAAGACGCCGGGGGCCCAGCCGGTGCCGGCCTCGGCGCCGTCGACGGTGACGGCGTCCGCTCCGGCGGACCAGGCGGTGCGTGCGGCGTGGGCGATGTCGCGGCCCGGGTGGAACTTCACCCAGGTGCGGGCCTTGGGGAAGTTGTTCCGCATGAAGCGCAGCTGCTGGCGGAGGATCTCCTCGGTGAAGGTCCCGGGGGTGGCGCAGCGCAGCTGGCGCTCGCCGTCCGGGTCGAGGACCTTGCGGACGGCGAAGCGGCGGGCGAGCAGCTCGGCCTCCGCGCGGTCGACGACGGTCATCCCGCCGAGGCCGGGCTTGGCTCCCTGACCGGTCTTCAGCTCGAAGGCGAGCCGGCCGGTCTCCAGGAGGGGCCGGAAGGCGGGGTCGCTGTAGAGGAGGTTCCAGACCTCGGAGTCGGCGTCCTCGGTGGACTGCTGCACGACGACGCCGCCGGCCCCGCCGGGTGCGGCGTCGAGATAGGCCTCGACGCGGGCGAGGAGTGCGGAGCGGGTGGCGTCGCCGGTGCGACGGTAGCCGTGGACGGGGACCATGTTCTCCCCGATGACCATGGGGATGCCGAGGCGGGCGGCCTGCCGGCTCGCGTGGACGGCGAGGTCGCCGCTGCCGGCGCGGGTGGAACCGAAGGCGGACAGGTAGAGGGGCAGCCGGGCGGTGAAGCCGCCGACGCGGGAGCCGAGGTCGACGTCGGTGAACTCCGGTTCGCGGGCCAGGTCGATGAGCTTCTCGAGGCGCCGGGGCATGAAGACGGGCGGGACGATGCGCGCCCGGTCGAGGTCGTCGGCGGCCGTGGGCCCCGTACTCGGTCCGTACAGTCGTGTGCCGTACGTGGCGGGGTCGGGGAAGACCTCCGCGGTGCCGTTGCGGGCGCGGGCGCGGATCGCCCGCTCCGGGAAGCCGGGGGCGCCGAGGGCGGTCACGCGGCCACCACCCCGGGGAGCTTCGGGTAGGCGCTGACCTGCCACAGGGCGTCGAGGCCGGTGAGGAAGCGCACGAGTCGCTGGAGTCCCATGCCGAATCCGGCACTGGCCGGCATGCCGTCGCGGGCCTCCTTGAGGTACCAGGCGTACTTGGCGGGGTTCTCGCCGCTCTCCCGCATGCGGGTGACGATGGTGGCGTAGTCGGCCTCGCGCTCGCTGCCGGAGACGAGTTCGCCGTATCCGTGCGGGGCGATCAGGTCGAAGTTCCTCAGGACGCCGGGGCGTTCGGGGTCCTCCCGGTCGTAGAAGCCGCGGGAGCCCTTGGGGTAGTCGTTGACGAAGAAGGGGCGGTCGCTCTCCAGGGAGAGGATCCGCTCGCCGGCCCAGTCGATCTCGCCGTCGGGGTTCTGCGGGTGGCCGGCGGCGAGGAGACGGGCCACGGCGTCGTCGTGGGTGCGCACGTCGTACTTGCCGGCGCGGATGTCGGCGAAGTCTGCCTCCACGCGGCCGAGTTCACCGAGGATCCCGGGGACGGCGGTCCACACGTGCTCGGTGACATGGGTGAGGAGGCCCGCGGCGATCTCCTGGGCGTCCTCGCGGCTCGCGTCGGCGATCTCCACGTCGATCTGGTGGAACTCGACGAGGTGACGGCCGGTGGTCGCGGTCTCCTCGGGTTCCACGCGCACGTTGGGGGCGATGTAGAAGAGCCGGGGGAAGCCGCGCAGGGACGCCTGCTTGTAGAGGATGGCACTGGTCATCAGCTTGTACGGGTGGCCGTAGTAGTCGACGTCGAGGGCCTTGGCCCCGCGGCCTCCGGGGTCGGTGACGGGCCCGACGAGCGGGGGCAGCAGCTCGGTGAAGCCCTCGCCGCGCAGGAACTCCCTTGCGGCGTGGAGGGCTTCCTGCTGGACGAGCATGGCGGCGCGCAGCCGGGGCGAGCGGAGGTGTTCGCCCAGCGGGGGCGGTGCGGCGGGTACGCCGGCGGGCTGGTGCTGGTCCATGGCGGGGCTCCTGTTCGGGGTGGGCGGGAGTGGTCGGGCGGTGGGGCGCGCGGGAGATGCGGTGTTCGCGGGAGCGGGCCGCGCGTGCGGCCGGCGCAGGAGGCTCAGACGGTGAGCGGGGTGGCCGCGGGCCGGTCGTGGGCGCCGCCGCTGTCGCGGTGCCGCGGGTCGTCGTAGTGGTCGGCGACGTGGTGGAGGGCGGTGAGCAGGCCGCCCGAGGTGAGGGGCGCGGCGTCGGCCGCCGCGTCCGGGCGGATCGGCATGGCGCCGGTGCGTGCCCAGCGGAGCCGGCCCTCGGGGTCGACGAAGCCCAGGGAGCGGCCGGCGTTGTCGGGGTGGAGGCAGAAGGGCACGTCGAGCAGCCCGCGTGCGAACGCGGTCGGCAGCGCCCGGGACAGGTCGGGGTGGAGGCCCAGGACGGTCTCGATGAGGGTGCGGGCCTCCCGGTACACCTCGTCGTCCTCTCCGGCCCTGCGGTCGGGGGCCGGGGGCCCGGCGAGTGCCGCGGCCGCGGCGGCGGTCTCCAGGGCGCGGACGTTCTCCTCGACGGTCGGGATGCGGTGGGCCTCCGCGGTGGTCTTGACGATGAGGCGGCCGGCGCCGGAGCGCACGGCGAGCCGGGCCGAGGCCTCCAGGAGACGGGTGGCGCCCTGTTCGGTGCGCGGGAAGACGCCCATGTAGGTGTAGAGCACGACGTGGTGGTCCACGGCGTCGGGCAGGAACTCGGCGGCGAGTCGGTGCAAGGCGCGCAGGGCCTCCTCGTCCTGGGCCGGGTGGGTCTGCTGGGCGTAGCTGAGCGAGACGCTCCGCAGCCCGAACTGGGCGAAGAACAGGCACTCCAGGACGCTCGTGGCCACCAGCAGGCCGGGCGGGCAGAGCTGGCCGAGGAGGCAGCCCCCGAAGCTCTCCAGGTGGGGGACGGCTCCGGGACGTGCCCCCGTGGCGAGCAGTTCACAGGCGCGGGCCCACGCCGTGACGGACTCCCGGAGGGGGGTGCGGCCGTACGGCAGGCAGTAGGAGACGGGCCCGCCTTCGGTGGCGTCGAGGCCCGCCTCGGTGAGTGCCCGCACGATGGCCAGGGGGCGGGCCGAGCCGTGCCGGACCTGTACGGGGAAGTCCGCGTCGAACAGCCCGTCCAGGACGGTCCGGGTGGTGGCCGGGGAGTGCGCGGCGATCGGGTAGCCGTTGAGACGGCTGCCCTCGGCCACCGCGGCGCGGGCGGCGGCCAGGTCGCCGACGCGGGTGTAGCTGTCGACGGTCAGGGTGCCCGCGGTGTGGGCGGTGGCGGCCCTGGTCCGGGCGAGCCCGGCTCGCATGCGGCTGGGCTCGCCGAAACCCATGCGGGGCTGGACGACGAGCCGGCCGGCGGCCATGGAGGCCGCGACGAAGCCGCCGAAGTCGGGGGCCGGGGCGGTCAAGCCGGCACCCCCCTGCGGGAGCGGGCGGCGAGGAACGCGCGCAGGGCGTCCAGGTCCTCGCCGAGTACGGCGTCACAGCCGGCGTCGGTCAGCCGCGCCACGTCCGCTTCCTGGCGGTGCCCGACGACGCCGAGCTTGCCGCCGAGCACCACGGGGAGGCCGGTCAGGGCGGGTTCCGCGCGCAGCCCGCGGACGGCGGCGAGTCCGTCGCGGTAGCCGTGCCCGTTGACACTGCTGAGCACCACCGCGTCGGGGGCGTGTCGCAGACAGCCGGCGACCAGCAGCTCGGCGGGCACGCAGGGACCGAGCCCGACGACCTCGTGGCCCTGTTCCTCGAGGAAGAGACGGAGGTACACGAGATTCCACGTATGGGAATCCGATGCGGTTCCGCTCAGAAGTATCTTCATGGGTCGAGAATAGATTTCCGGGGACTCCGGAAGGGGAAGGAGGACCGGCAGCACGGACCGGCACTTTCATTCCGGAAATACCGGTTCCGCATCGCGTCGGCGGGGCACGGAAAAGCGCCGTGCCCCGCATCGGCTGCGGGGCACGGCGCTTCGGCCGGGCGGGGTCAGGCGTACTGGGCGACGAGGCTGCGCGGGCGGATGTCGGTCCAGTGGGCGGTGATGTACTCCAGGGCTTCGGCGCGGCCCCCGGCACCCCAGACGCTGGTCCAGCCCGCGGGGATGTCCGCGAAGGCCGGCCAGAGGGAGTGCTGGCCCTCGTCGTTCACGACGACGTGGAAGGTGCCCTCGGCGTTGTCGAACGGGTTGACGGACTCGCTCATGACTGGCTCCTCGTTTCTTCCTTCTGGAGCGCGGAGAGTTTCTCCGCGACTATTCTTCCGATTTTTTCGAGAGGTTCCGGTTCGGCCATCTGAAGGTGACCGCATTCGACGGTGTGATGCTCGATGACCCCTTCGGTGAAGGGAATCCAGGTGGCGGCGAGAGCACCTTCCGGCTCCCCCGGCCGACGGGCGGTGAAGAACACCGTGTCGGTGTCGGCGACGCCCGGCACGTGCCGCGCCATGAGGGCGGCGTGGGTTTCGGAGGCGCGGAGCACCGACCGGAGTTCGGCGTCGGAGAACCCGGCGAGGACGGGGTCCTCGCGGCGGATCGCCTCCATCGCCGCGGTGAGGTCCCCGGCCTCCGCCGGCCCGGCCGCCACCGTCCGCTCCTCGGCCGGGAGTACGGAGACGCTGCCCGGCCCGGTCTGGTGGACGTCCATGAGCGCGAGCAGTTCGACCCGCTCGCCGGCCTCGCGGAGCCGTACCGCCATGGCGTGGGCGACGAGACCGCCGTAGGACCAGCCGAGCAGGCGGTAGGGGCCCCAGGGCTGGACGTGCCGGATCTGCTCCAGGTAGTCGTCGGCCATCTCCTCGACACTGCGCGGCCGGTGGCCGGGCTCGCTCAGCGCACGGGCCTGGAGCGCGTACAGCGGCTGGTCGTCGCCCAGGTGACGGGCGAGCCCGGCGTAGGCCCAGCCGACGCCGGTGCCGGGGTGGACGCAGAACAGCGGTCGGCGGGTGCCGCGGGTGCTGAGCGGGAGCAGGACGCCCAGGGCGGCGGCCGTGCCGTCGCCTTCCTCGGGCAGTCCGAGGAGCCCGGCGGGGGTGGGCAGGCGGAACAGGTCGCGGACGGTGCGCTCGATGCCGAGGACGCCGCGGACGCGGTTGACCAGGCGGACGCCGAGCAGCGAGTGGCCGCCCAGGGCGAAGAAGTTGTCGTCGATGCCGACCCGGGGAACGCCGAGGACCTCGGCGAACAGGGTGCACAGCACCTCCTCGCGCGGGTTGCGGGGCTGCCGGCCGCCCTCGGCGGCGGCGGGGCGGTGCGGTGCGGGCAGCGCCGCGCGGTCGGGTTTTCCGTTGACGGTGAGCGGCAGGGCGTCGAGGACGACGACGGCGGACGGCACGAGGTGCTCGGGGAGCGTGGCGCGCGCCTCGGCGAGCATCTCGGCCTCGGTGACCGACGCGTCCGCGCGGGGGACGACGTAGCCGACGAGGCTCTTCTCGCCGGGTCGGTCCTCCCGGACCACGACGAGCGCCTGTCCGACCGAGGGGTGCCCGGCGAGGGCCCGTTCGACCTCCCCGGGTTCGATCCGTACGCCGCGCAGCTTGATCTGACCGTCCGCCCTTCCCAGGAACCGGAGTTCACCGGCGGGGGTCCAGAGCACGCGGTCGCCCGTGCGGTACATGCGGCTGCCGTCGCCCTCGAACGGGTCGGGGACGAACCGTTCGGCGGTCAGACCTGCCCGGCCGACGTAGCCGCGGGCCATGTGCGAACCGGCGATGTACAGCTCGCCGGGGACGCCCGGCGGGACCGGGCGCAGCGCGTCGTCGAGGACGTGGCTGCGGGTGTTGTCCATGGGCCGCCCGAGGTGGAGGCCGGCGCCCCGGAGGGCGCGTTCGCCTGTGCCGAACCACTGGTTGTGGGAGGCGAAGGTGGTTTCGGTGGGGCCGTAGGAGTGGACCAGGACGGTGTCGGGGCAGTGGGTGAGGACCCGTTGGACGGCGGCCGGGTTGGCGACGTCGCCGCCGGTCCACACCTCACGCAGGAGCCGCAGGGTGTCCAGGCCCTCGTCGGCCATGACGTGGAAGAGGCCGACGGTGAAGTAGGCGGTGGTGACGCCGTGTTCGCGGACGGCGCGCGCGGTCTCGGCCAGGTCGGTGCCGTCGCCCCGGGTGAGGACGAGGCTGCCGCCGTTGAGCAGCGGGACCCAGATCTCGAAGACGGAGGCGTCGAATCCGGTCGCCGAGTGGACCAGCATCCGGCACGGTCCGCCGGCGCGGACGTCGCGGTCGCGCGCGAGCTCCACGACGTTGCGGTGGGTGACGCCGACGCCCTTCGGCCGTCCCGTCGAACCGGACGTGAACATCACGTACATCAGGTCGTCACTGGTGGCGCGCGGCTCCTCGTCGTGAGGCTCTCCGGTGTCGGGCGCGTCCACGTCCAGCAGCGTCGGTACGGCTTCCCCGGCCCGCGCGGCGTGGTCCGCGTCGGTCGCCACCACCCGTACCCCGGCGTCCTCCAGCATCAGCCGGATCCTCGCCCCGGGAAGGCGCGGGTCCAGGGGGAGGTAGGCGGCGCCACACTTGAGGACCGCGAGGGCCGTCACCACCAGCGGCACACCGCGTTCGAGGAGGACGCCGACGGTGTCGCCGCGGCGCACTCCGGCAGTCCGGAGGCGGGCGGCCAGCGCGTCCGCCCGGGCGTCGAGCGCGCCGTAGCCGACGGCCTCCTCGTCGGTGATCAGGGCAGGGGCGTCGGGGGTGCGGGCGGCGCGCCGGGCGATCAGCCCGTGGATGGTCTCCGGGTCGCCGGGAACCACGGTGGCGGTGTCGTTGTACTCACTGACCAGCCGGAACCGGTCGGCCGGGGTCAACAGGTCCACGTCCCCGATCCGTACACCGGGATCGGCGGCCGCGGCCCGCAGGGTGTGCTCCAGATGGGCGGCGAGGAGCGCGGCGGTGGGGGCGTCGAACAGGTCCGTGGCGTACTCGAGGCCGCCGGCCATGCCGGCGGGCCGTCCGTCCGCGTCCCGCCGCTCCTCCAGGGCGAAGGTCAGGTCGAACTTGGTGGAGACGGTGTCGAGGAGCGCGGGTCCCCCCTCCTGGAAGAGGTTCTTCGCGGCGGCCGCCCCGGGGGCGTCGCGGGTGTAGTCGTGGTGGAGCTGGACGACGATCTGGGCCAGCGGGTGGTGGGCGGTGGTGCGGACGGGGTTGACATGCTCGACGACCCGGTCGAAGGGGAGTTCCTGGTGCCCGTACGCGGCGAGGTCGGTCTCCCGGACGCGTTCGAGGAGTTCCGCGAAGGTGGGGTCGCCTGAGGTGTCGGTGCGCAGCACGAGGGTGTTGACGAAGAAGCCGACCAGGTCGCCGAGGTTCTCGTCGTCGCGTCCGGCGGTCATGGTGGCGAGGGGCAGGTCGGTGCCGGCGCCGTGGCGGGTGAGGACGGCGGCCAGTGCGGCCTGGAGGACCATGAGGAGGGTGGCGCCGCCGCGCCGGGCCACGGCTTCGAGGGCCTGGTGGGTGGCGGCGTCGAGGCTGACGGGGGCGCGTCCGCCGCGGTGGGTGGCCTCGGCGGGGCGGGGGCGGGCGGAGGGCAGTTCGAGTACGGCGGGGGCGCCGGCGAGGGTCCGCTCCCAGAACTCGAGGTGGGCCGTGGCGGCCGGGCCGTCGATCAGGTCGCGCTGCCAGAGGGTGTAGTCGGCGTACTGGACGGGCAGCGGCGCCCAGCCGGGCTCGCGGCCCTCGGCGCGGGCACGGTAGGCGGTACCGAAGTCGGCGAGGAGGGGCCCGGTGGACCAGCCGTCGGCGGCGATGTGGTGGACGAGCAGGACCAGGACCTGGCCGCCGCCGTCGTCGGGGGTGAGGAGGGTGGCCCGCAGGGGCGTCTCCCCCGCCAGGTCGAAGACGTGTCCCGCGGCTTCGGCGACGGCGTCCTGGAGCAGCCCGGCGGGGACGCGCCTTACGTCGAGAGGGGGCCGGACGGTGGACAGGATCTCCTGGTGGGGTTCGCCGTCGACGGTCCGGTAGCGGGTGCGCAGCACCTCGTGCCGGTCGCAGAGGTCGGTGAGGGCCTCGGCCAGCGGGCCGGTCTCGAGGGTTTCCGCCGCCCTGAGGACGAGGGGGATGTTGTAGGAGGCGCTGGGGCCTTCGAGGGTGTCGATGAACCACAGTCTGCGCTGGGCGTACGAGAGGGGGACGCGTGCGGGCCGGTCCGCTCGCGGCACCGGGCGGGGGCGCGGCGCGGGCTCCCGAGGGCCGGGCTCGCCGTCGGCGTGCGGGGTGGTGGAGCGGGCGGCGATGCGCCGGGCGAGGGCGTCGGGGGTGGGGGCGAGGAGCAGGTCGCGGACCTGGACGTCGGCGCCGAGGCGGGCGCGGATCCGGTTGGCGAGGCGTACGCCGCTCATGGAGTGGCCGCCGATGGTGAAGAAGCCCTCGTGGGGGCCGACCCGGTCGAGCCCGAGGACCTCGGCGAAGAGCTCCCGCAGGGTGTCGGTGTGGGCGGCGGGGGGCTCCGAGCCGGCCTGCGGGGTCGCGGCCGCCGCGGTCTCGACGGCGCGGGCCCGCCGTTCGTCCAGGGCGCGCCGGGTCGCGGGGCCGACGAGGCCGGTGTCCGGCACGGGGGCCTCGGGGTGGTCGGCCGCGGCGCGCAGGGCGCGCTCCAGGGCGGTGAGCAGGATACGGGCGGTCCCCTCGTCGAGGACGTCGCGCGCGTACTCCAGGCCGCAGCGCAGTCCGGCGGGGGCGCCGTCGGCGTTCCGCAGCTCCTCGAAGGCGGCCGTGAGGTCGAACTTGGTGGTGGCCGGTCCTTCGCCGGCGAAGCGGCCTCCGATGGGGCCGAGACGGAAGGGACCGCCGTCGGGGCCCGTGGTGCGCAGGGTGAGCATCACCTGGAAGAGCGGGTGGAGGCCAGCGGTGCGGGGCGGGTTGAGGTGCTCCACGAGGAGGTCGAAGGGCAGGCGCTGGTGGGCGAGGGCCGCGAGGTCGGTGTCGCGGACCCGGTGCAGGAGGTCGGTGAAGGCGGGGTCGCCGGAGGTGTCGGTGGGCAGCACCAGCGTGTTGACGAAGAAGCCGACCAGCTCGTCGAGGGCCTCGTCGTCGCGTCCGGCGACGGGGGTGCCGACGGCGGTGCGCTCTCCGGCGCCGGAGGCGCGCAGGGCGAGCGCGAGCGCGGCCTGCACCACCATGAGCAGGCTGGCGTCGTGCTCCTCGGCGAGGCGGACGAGCCGTGCGTGGACGTCCGGTTCGACGGTGGTGGTGACCAGGCCGCCGTCGTGGTCACGGACGGCGGGCCGGGGCCGGTCGAGGGGCAGGTCGGTGGCGGCGGGCAGACCGTCCAGGGCGGCGGTCCAGTGGGCGAGGCCGCGGGCGATGACGGAGTCGGGGTCGCCGGCGTCGCCGAGGAGGTCGTTCTGCCAGAGCGTGTAGTCGGCGTACTGGACGGGCAGCGGCTCCCGGTCGGGCGCGCGGCCCTCGGCGCGGGCGGTGTAGGCGTGGGCGAGGTCGGTCATCAGCGGCTCGAGGGACCAGCCGTCGCCGGCGACGTGGTGGAGCAGGACGGCCAGGGTGGCGCCGGGCCCTTCGTCCGACAGGAACAGGGCGACGCGCAGCGGGAGTTCGCGGGCCAGGTCGAACGTCTCGGCGGTGAACCGGGCGACCCGCGTGCCGAGCTCCCCCGCCGGGCATTCGACGGTCCGCAGCCGGACGGCGGTGGGGGCGAGGACGTGCGCGTACGGCTCGTCCTCGGGCGCCAGGAAGACGGTGCGGAGCACCTCGTGCCGTTCGGCGACGTCGGCCACGGCGGCGGCGAGCGCGGCCCGGTCGGGGGCCGTCTCCAGGTGGAGGACGATCGGCATGTTGTAGGCCGCGGACGGTCCGTCGAGCTGGCCGACCAGCCACAGCCGGCGCTGGGCGTGGGAGAGGGGGACGCGGTCCTCGGCGGGCAGGGGTTCCTCGTCGACGACGGGCAGGCGCGGGTCGGCCGTGCGCAGCGCCTTGCGGTTGATCTTTCCGGAGCTGGTACGGGGCAGGGCGACGACGATCGAGACGGCGGGCACGGCGGCGGCCGGCATGCGCGCGCGTACCCAGTCGCGCAGCTCCTCCGCGCCGGTGCCGCCCTCGGTCACCACGAAGGCGACGAGGCGCTTGACGCCGTCGCCGTCCTGCTGGGCGACGACGGCGGCCTCCCGGACCGCCGGGTGGCCGGCGAGGACGGAGTCGACGGCGGCGGGGTCGATGCGCTGGCCGCCGATCTTCACCTCGTCGTCGAGCCGGCCGTGGTACAGGATCTGCCGGTCCTCGCCGATGGTGACGAGGTCACCGGTGCGGTAGGCGCGTTCACCGTCGAGCTCCGTGAAGCGGCGTGCGTTCAGTTCGGGCCGGTGGAGGTAGCCGCGGGTCAGGCCGCCGCCGAGCAGCCACAGTTCGCCGCCGACGACGGCGGCGCGGACACCGGGCAGCGGCCGGCCGATGGGGATGGGCCCGGACTCGTGGCGGCTCAGGTCGGCCACGGTGGCGACGACGGTGGTCTCGGTGGGGCCGTAGCCGTTGAGGAGGCGGATCCGGTCGCCGACGAGGCCGCGCCACTGGGCGACGCGCTCCGGCAGGGCGGCCTCGCCGTAGATCATCACGGTGCGCAGGGTGTCGGGAAGGCGGACGGAGCCCGTGGTGAGGACGTACACGAGCTCGTGCCAGTAGGCGGCGGGCAGGTCGAGATAGGTGACGCCGTGCCGGGCGCAGCCCGCGAGGAGTTCGGCGACGTCGAGCATGTCGTCGGTGCGCAGGACGAGGGTGCCGCCGGCGCCGAGGGTCGCGAAGATCTCCTGGATGCTGGCGTCGAAGTGCAGCGGGCTGAACTGGAGGACCGCGTCGTCCGGCCCGATGCCGTAGGCCGGGGTGGCGCCGGCGACGAAGTGGGCGAGGGAGTCGTGGGCGACGACCACGCCGTTCGGGGTGCCGGTGGAGCCGGAGGTGTAGATGACGTACGCCGCGCCTTCCTCCGCTCCCGGGCCGCCGAGGACGAGTTCGCCGTGGCGGGCCACGTCGGCGGGGGCGGGGGCCAGGTCACCGCAGGCGTCCTTGAGGATCGCCTCGTTGCGGGCGTCGGGGGCCTGGACGTCGAGGGGCAGGTAGGCGGCGCCGGTGGTCAGGACGGCGAGGAGGCCGACGATCGCGGCGACGCCGCGGGGCCGGTGGAGGGCGACCAGGCGGCCGGGGCCCGCGCCCTGGGCGGTGAGCTCCCGGGCCCGGTCCCGTACGGCGGCGTCGAGCTCGGCGTAGGTCAGGCGGGTGTCGGCGTGGACCAGGGCGGGGGCGTCGGGCCGGGTGCGCGTCTGGTGGGCGATCAGGTCGAGGACGGGCGGCGCGGGGGCGGGAGAGGGTCCGCCGTCGAGCAGGTCTTCCGTTCTGCTGGGGGGCATGCTGAGTTCCTCCGGTATAGGGCCGAGAGACCGGGGCGAACGGTTCCTCTCGCCTCCGTGCCCTTCACGCTAGGCGCGGGGTCCTGCCGGGCGGGGCAGTCGGCCCGGCAGCTCGGATCGGCAGAACGCCAGCACGAGGGGCTGCCGGTGCGGGGGCCCGCTCATGGAACGCCCCGGCCGGGGCGGCGCCCCCGCCCGTATGGGCAGTCGTCCCGCTGGGCGGGAGGGTGGGCACACGGGACGGCGCCCCTGGCGGCGCCTCCGCCTTCCGAGCCCGGACCCGCACCACCGGGTACGTCGCGGCCGCGGTGCGGGTTCAGGCGCGGAGGCCCAGGCACGGCAAGGAGCGCCGTCGTTGTGCCCGCTCGAGCAGGGGGGCACCCATCGCTCCGGCCGAACGACTGCCCACAACGGGGTCGGCGGCGCCGCCCGTCGCGCCGCCGGGCTCGGTTGGCTTCAGAGGGGGCGGCGGGTGCCGGCCGTTGTGCGGCGGCGCAGGGCCGGGGCCGCACTCCCGGCGGGCACGGGACCGGCGTCGCCCAGGCGGCGTGCCAGGCCCGCCGCCGTCGGGTTGCGGAAGACGTCCCGCAGCGTCAGGTCCTGGCCGAATTCCGCGCGGATCCGGTTGAGGAGCCGGACCGCCAGCAGGGAGTGCCCACCCGACTTGAAGAAGTTGTCGTCCCGGCCGACGGGGCGGCCGCCGAGCACGTCCCGGAAGACCGCGAGGAGGCGCTCCTCCCGCCCGTCCGGGCGGACCCGCGGCTCCGCCTCGGGCAGGACGTCGGCGGGCTCGCCGGCCGCGGGCAGCCGGGGCACGACGACGACGCGCGCCGGGATCAGGTACTCGGGCAGTCGCTCGCCCGCCCAGGCGCGCAGCGCCGCCCCGTCGGCACCACCGGGCGCACAGGTCACATGGGCGTACAGCCGGTCCTCGCGGACGGTGACGGCCGCACCGGTCACGTCGGGGTGCCGGCCGAGCACGTCCTCGACGTGGCCCGGCTCCACCGGGTAGCCCCCGACGGTGAGCGTGGCCACGGGCCGCAGACGCCCGTCGGCGTCGGCGTAGGCCCGGCGGCCGGTGGCGCGCAGACCGCCGCCGGGTGTCCGCTCGTGGACTTCGCCGGGCACCCGTATCGGCGCGGGGCGCCCCCGCTCGTCCAGGACGATGTCCCGGCCGGAGGGTGCCCCCGGGCCGTGCGACGTGCCGGACAGCACGGTCCCGGGGTCGGCGGCGACGGCGTCGAGGGTCTCGGTCAGCCGCCGGGCGAGGAGAGCGGCGGTGTCCGCGTCGTAGAGCGCGGTGGCGTACTCCAGGGCGCCCCGGAGGCCGGCGGGCGCACCGTCCGCGTCCACCAGTTCGGTGAGCGCGAAGGTGAGGTCGGACTTGGCGCCCACCGCGCTGAACGCGACCGGTTCACCGTCGAGGACGGACGGGGAGGGGGACGTCCCGGTCCCGGCGGCCGCCGCGTGCACCTGGAGCATCACCTGGACGAGCGGGGCGTGCGCGGCGGAGCGGTGCGGGCTGAGGTGCTCGACGAGGCGGTCGAAGGGCAGGTCCTGGTAGCTGTACGCGGCGAGCCCGGACTCGCGGACCCGGCGCACCAGCTCGGTGAAGTCGGGGTCGCCGGAGGTGTCGGTGCGCAGGACCAGGGTGTTGACGAAGAAGCCGACGAGCGGGTGCAGGGCGTCGTCCGCGCGGCCCGCCACGGTGGTGCCGATCGCGAGGTCGGTGCCCGCGCCGTGCCGCGTGAGGAGGGCGGCGAGGGCGGCCTGCACGACCATGAAGAGGGTGGCGCCGCTGCCCCGGGCGCAGCGCAGCAGGGCACGGTGGGTGGCGGCGCTCACCTCGAAGGGGGTGAGGGCGCCGGCTCCGTCGCTCTCGGCGGGGCGCGGCCGGTCGGTGGGCAGGGCGAGGAGAGGCGGCAGGCCGTCGAGGGCCTCGCGCCAGTGGGCCAGTTGTTCGCCCGCGACCCCGTGCTCGCCGTCGAGCAGGTCGTGCTGCCAGAGGGTGTAGTCGGTGTACTGGACGGGCAGCGGCTCCCCGTCGGGCGCGCGGCCCTCGGAGCGGGCGCGGTAGGCGGTGTCCAGGTCGGCGAGCAGGCAGTTCGTCGACCAGCCGTCGCCGGCGATGTGGTGGACGAGGAGCACCATCACCTGGTCGCCGGCGCTGTCCGTCACCAGCCAGGCCCGGAAGGGGATCTCGGCGGCCAGGTCGAAGACATGTCCGGCGGCCGCGTCGACGGCCGCGCGCAGGGCGTCCGGGCCGTCGGCCGTGACCTGCTGGAGCACGGGCGCCGCACCGGTCAGCACGTGCTGGTACGGCTCGCCGTCCGCCGTCCGGTAGACGGTGCGCAGGATCTCGTGGCGGTCGGCGACGTCCGCGAGGGCGGCGGCCAGGACGGCGGGCTCGACGGGGCGGTGGAGCCTGGTCACCACGGGGATGTTGTACGTGGCGCTGGGGCCTTCGAGCCGGTTGAGGAACCAGAGCCGGAGCTGGGCGGCGGACAGCGGGACGCGTGCGGGGCGCAGGGCTTCGGGGACGGGCCGCAGCGGAGGACGGGCGGGGCCGTCGCCGCGCTCGTCGAGACGGTGGAGCAGCTGCCGGGGCGTGGGGGCGAGGAAGACGTCACGTATCGCGGCCTGGAGCCCGAGGGCGCCCCGGATGCGGTTGGTGAGCTTGCCGGCGAGCAGGGAGTGCCCGCCGAGCTTGAAGAAGTTGTCCCCGGGCCGCACCTCGTCCCGGTCGAGGACCTCGGCGAACAGGCCGCGGAGGATCTCCTCGCGGGGGTCTGCCGGGGGAAGTGCCGCCGTCCCCCGGTCGCCCCGTGTGGCGCGCCTCCGCTCGTCGAGAGCGAGAGCGCGGGTGTGCGCGAGCGCGTCGTGTCGGCGGTCGAGCCCCTGGCGCTCCTCGCCGGTGAGCAGCTCGATCCCGCTCAGCGGGGTGTCGCCGGTCCGCTCGGCGACGGTGGTCAGGGCGCGCCGGAAGAGGGAGAGGAGAAGTCGCGCGGTGTCCTCGTCGTACAGGTCCGTCGCGTACTGGAGTCCGAGGAGCACTCCCCCGGGTTCGCCGCCGGTGTCGTGGGTCTCGACGCAGTGGAAGGCGAGGTCGAACTTGGCTCCGGCGAGGTCGGCACCGTCCGTCACGCCGGTGATGCCGCCGAGGCGGACGGCCGTGTCCCCCGCGGACTGCGCGGTCTGCGCGCTGACCATCACCTGGAAGAAGGGGTGCCTGCCGAGGGAACGTTCGGGGTTGAGGTCCTCGACCAGGAGGTCGAACGGCAGATCGTCGTGGGCGAAGGCCGCGAGGTCGCCGTCCCGCACGCGCCGGACGAGTTCGGCGAGGGTGGGGTCGCCGGAGAGGTCGGTGCGCAGGGCGAGGGTGTTCACGAAGAAGCCGACGAGCTCGTGCAGGTCCTCCTCGGGCCGGCCCGCCACCGCCGTGCCCACGACCACGTCGTCACCCGCGCCCGCCGCCCGCAGGGCGAGGGCCAGGGCGGCCCGGACGACCATGAAGAACGTGACCCGGCGGCTCCTGGCGACTCCCGCGAGCGCCTTGTGGACCGCGGCGTCCAGCTCACCCGTCACCACCGCGCCCCGATGGCTGGGTTCCGTGGGCCGTGGCCGGTCGGCGGGCAGCCGGGTCTCGGCCGGGATCCCGTCCAGGGCTTTGCGCCAGTACGCCAGCTGGTCGTCACGGATGCCGTGTTCGCCGTCGAGGAGTTCGCGCTGCCAGAGGGTGTAGTCGGTGTACTGGACGGGCAGCGGCTCCCAGTCGGGGGCGCGGCCCTCGGAGCGGGCGCGGTAGGCGCTGTCGAGGTCGGCGAGCAGGGAGCCCACCGACCAGCCGTCGGTCGCGATGTGATGGACCGAGAGAACGAGCACCGCCGTACCGTCCGCGACCTTGAACACCTTGACGCGGAGGGGAAGTTCGGTCGTCACGTCGAGCGGGATCCCGGCGAAGCCGGTCGCCCGCGCCCGCGCTTCCTCGCGCGTGGCGCACTCCTCGGCCTCGACCCGTACGTCCGGAGCGTCGACGACGCGCTGGTACGGCTCCCCGTCCCGTACGGGACAGATCGTCCGCAGCACCTCGTGGCGGTGGACCACGTCCCGTACGGCCGCCTCCAGGACGGCCGTCTCGGGGTGGGCGTCGAGGCTGAGCACCATGGGTGCGTTGTACGCCGGGGAGGAGCCTTCGAGCCGGTTGAGGAACCACAGCCGGCGCTGGGCGTACGACAGGGGGAGCGGGTCGGGGCGGTGTCCGGCCGGTACCGGCCGCAGGGCGGGGCGGCGGGGGCCGTCGCCGCGTCCCGCGAGGCGGCGGAGGAGTTGGCGGGGGGTCGGGGCGAGGAAGACGTCACGGATCGCGGCCTGGAGCCCGAGGGCGCCCCGGATGCGGTTGGTGAGCTTGCCGGCGAGCAGGGAGTGGCCGCCGAGTTTGAAGAAGTTGTCGCCGGAGCGGACGCCGTCCCGGTCCAGGATCTCCGCGAAGAGGCCGTTCAGGATCTCCTCGCGGGGGTCCTCCACGGTGCGGGAGCCGGTGCGCCCGCTCTCGCGCTCCTCGTGCCTGCCGGCGGTGCGGGCCCGTGCCGCCTCGGAGAGGGCCCGGTGGCGGCGGTCGAGGGCGGTGCGCTCCTCGTCCGTGACGAGGTGGATCCGGCTGAGAGGGGTGCTCTCCCCTTCTTCGGCGATGGCCCTCAGGGCGCGCTGGAACAGTGCGAGCAGGAGCCGGGCGGTGTCCTCGTCGTACAGGTCCGTCGCGTACTGGAGCCCGAGGAGCAGCCCGCCGGGTTCGCCTCCGGCGTCGGGCGTCTCCTGGCAGTGGAAGCTCAGGTCGAACTTGGCGGTGGCGAGGTCCGCGTCGTCGAGGACGGCGGGGACGGGACCGAGCCGGACGGTCCGGTCCTGCTGCCGGGGCTGCGCGCTCAGCATGACCTGGAAGAACGGGTGGCGCCCTAGGGAGCGCTCCGGGTTGAGGTCCTCGACGAGGAGGTCGAAGGGCAGGTCCTCGTGTGCGAACGCGGCGAGGTCCGTCTCGCGGACGCGGTCCACGAGCGCGCCGAGCCCGGGGTCTCCCGAGAGGTCGGTGCGCAGGGCCAGGGTGTTCACGAAGAACCCGACGAGCTCGTGCAGGTCCTCCTCGGGCCGGCCCGCCACCGCCGTGCCCACGACCACGTCGTCACCCGCGCCCGCCGCCCGCAGGGCGAGGGCCAGGGCGGCCCGGGCCACCATGAAGAGCGTCCCGCGCCGGGCGCGCGCGACGGCGGCGAGGGCCCGGTGGGTGCCGGCGTCCAGCTCCGCCGCGACGACGGCGCCCCGGTGACTGGGCTCCGTGGGCCGGGGCCGGTCGGCGGGCAGCCGTGTCTCCGCCGGGATGCCGGCCAAGGCCTCGCGCCAGTGCGCGAGTTGCTCGTGGGCGGTGCTCTCGGGGTCCTCGGGGTCACCGAGCATGTCCCGCTGCCACAGGGCGTAGTCCGCGTACTGGACGGGGAGCGGTTCCCGGTCGGGGGCGTGACCTCCGGCGCGGGCGCGATAGGCGGTGTCGAGGTCGGCGAGCAGGCAGCTCACCGACCAGCCGTCCGTGGCGATGTGGTGCAGGAGGAGCACCAGGACGGCCGTCCCGTCGTCGACCTTGAACAGCCGCACTTGGAGGGGAAGTTCGCGAGTCACGTCCACGGGGAGCCGGGCGAACGCCGTCGCCCGGGCCTCCACGTCCTCACCCGCGCCGCACTCCTCCACCTCGAAGCGTACGTCGGCGGCGTCGAGGATCTTCTGGTACGGCTCCTCGTCCCGGGCCGGGTACACGGTCCGGAGCACCTCGTGCCGCTCCACCACGTCCCGTACCGCCGCCTCGAGGGTCGCCGGGTCGGGCATCGATCCCAGCCGGAGCACCACGGGCGCGTTGTAGGCCGGGGAGG
The DNA here is from genome assembly GCF_055575535.1 of Streptomyces sp. NPDC034084. Taxonomy (NCBI): domain Bacteria; kingdom Bacillati; phylum Actinomycetota; class Actinomycetes; order Kitasatosporales; family Streptomycetaceae; genus Streptomyces; species Streptomyces sp. NPDC034084. The sequence goes on along the minus strand of NZ_JBVISK010000003.1, from coordinate 633,659 downwards.
AGCCCTCGAGCCGGTTCTGGAACCACAGGCGGCGCTGGGCGTAGGACAGGGGGATCACGGTTGCTGCTCCTCGTGAGTGGCGGGGGCGGGCGGGTGGGCCGGCGACAGGGGCGGCGGGACGGGCAGGGTCCGCGGTCAGGCATCCCGTGCGGCCAGCAGCTCCTCGATGTGGGCGGCGAGGTCACGCAGCCGCGGGTGGGCGTAGACGGCCTTCACGGGGAGCGCGACGGACAGTTCGGCCCGCACGCGGGAGACGAGCTTGATGGCGAGCAGGGAGTGGCCGCCGAGCTTGAAGAAGTTGTCGTCCGGGCCGATCGACGCGGCGCCGAGGACCTGCGTCCACACGCGGGCGATCAGCTCCTCCGCGCGGCCCTCGAGGGCGTCCGTGCCCTCGGTCCCGGTGGCCTGGGGCAACGTCTCCGTCGATGCCTCGAGGCGGGTGGGCAGGGCGGACCGGTCGAGCTTGCCGCTGGGCGTCGTGGCGAACCGGTCCACCGCGACGTACGCGCTCGGCACCATGTAGGCGGGCAGGCTGTCCGACAGCGCGGCACGCAGGGCGGCGGCGTTCCCGCCCCGGTGGTAGGCGATCAGGGAGGCGGTGCCGCCGGCGTCCTCGCCGAGGATCACGGCGGCCTCGGCGACGCCGTCGATCCGGGTCAGGGCGGCCTCGATCTCGGGGAGTTCGATGCGGTGGCCGCGCAGCTTGACCTGGCCGTCGGCGCGGCCGAGGTAGACGAGCCTGCCGTCGGGCAGCAGTCGGCAGCGGTCGCCCGTGCGGTACATGCGGCCGCCGGGGGCGTGGGCGCCACGGGCGTGGTCCCCGGCGGTGGCGGTGTCCCAGGGGGTGGCGATGTCTGCGACGAAACGTTCCGCCGTCAGTCCGGGCCGGCGCCGGTAGCCGCGGCCGACGCGCGGGCCCGCGAGGTACAGCTCGCCGGACTCCCCCGGCCCGACCGGGACGAGGTTCTCGTCGAGCAAGCGCATCCGGAGCCCCGGCAGAACGGCGCCGATGTGCGGCTCCCCGGGTCCCTCGATCCAGCCGGCGGTGGCGTCGACGGTGCACTCGGTCGGCCCGTACACGTTGAGCGCGCGCAGCAGACCGGAGTGGTGGGCGGTGGCGAGCCGGTCCCAGAGCGCCGGGCTGATCGCCTCGCCTCCGACCAGGAGGGTCAGGGGGCGCGGGCCGCCGTCCGCGGTGAGCAGGTCGAGGAGCGGGTCGGCGTGGGAGGGGGTGATGTCCAGGTCGGTGAGGGCCTGTTCGTCGACGAACGCAGCGAGGAGGGCCGGGTCACGGCGGGTCTCCTCGTCGATCATGACGAGGGTGTCGCCCCGGCAGAGCCGCGTCCACTGCTGGACGGAGGCGTCGAACGAGGGGGAGGCGTTCCAGCCGACCCGGCCGCCCTCACCGGTGGCGGCGCCCGTCTCCTCCAGCTCCTTCAGGAGCAGGGAGGCGGCGGCGCGACCGATCTCCACGCCCTTCGGGCGGCCGGTGGACCCGGAGGTGTAGATGACGTAGGCGAGCGTCTCCCCGGTGACGGGGACGGGCGTGTACGGGGCCGGGTCCGGGTCCCCGCTCGGGGTGGCCGTCAGCTCGGCGACCGTCACGGCCCGGGACGCGGGGGCCGGAGAGCCGTCCGCGCCGTCCACGACCACCAGGTCGGCGCCGGAGTCCTCTATCAGGTAGCGGCGGCGGTCGGCGGGCAGCGACGGGTCGACCGGCAGGTAGGCGGCTCCGGCGGTGAGAGTGCCGATGATGGCGGTGACCAGAGCGGCGCCTCGGGGCAGGCAGAGCGCCACGACGCTCTCCGGGCCGACGCCGAGGGCGCCGAGCCGGGCGGCGATCACGGCGGCCTCGGCGCGCAGCTCGTCGAAGGTGAGGCGGTCGTCGCCCGCGACGACGGCGGTGCGCCCGCCGGGAGCGGTGGCGAGCCGGGCGAGCAGGTCGGCCGCGCCGGTGCCGGCGGCGGCGCAGACGGCGGTGTCGACGGAAGAGGCGGACGGGGCGGACGAGGCCGGGGCCGCGGTGGAGCGCTCGGGGAGGACGGCGGTCATGGCGGGGCTCACCTTCCGTACAGGGTGGTGGAGGGGGCGGAGGTCGGGGAGCAGTCGGACAGCCGTACGGGCTCGCCCATGGCGACGACGATCTTCCGGTCTCCCGTGTACGACTCCCGGCCGTGCGCGCAGAGGATGTTGTCGACGAGCATGAGGTCGCCGGCCTGCCAGCTCTCCCGGAGGGTGACCGCCTGGTACACGTCGTTGATCGCGTCCACCTCGGCGTCGGTGAGGGCGGTGCCGTCGCCCAGGCGGGTGTCGAAGGGCAGCCCGTCGGCGCCGAACGTGTCGGTGAGGACCTCGCGGACGTCCTCGTCGAGGCTGCGGGCGTTCCAGAACGCGAAGTGGTTGAACCAGGACCGCTCGCCGGTCACCGGGTGGCTGATGATCGCGGAGCGGCGCTGACGGGTGCGCAGGGTGTCCTCGTCGAGCCACTCGTAGCCGATCGCGTGGGCGTCGCAGTACTCCTCCGCGCCCGCGGGTTCTTCCGAGGAGAAGGCCTTGCGCCAGGGCATCCCGGCCAGATCGGAGTAGTTGCGCACCAGCAGCCAGCCGGCCTCGGCGAACCGGGCCACCAGGTCCCGCGGCAGCATCGCGAGCGCCTTGCGCATGTCGCCGACGGTCGTCGCACCGCCGGTCTCGGGGGCGGTGAGGCAGCCGAAGAGCAGCACACCGGGGAAGTCCAGGGTGTAGCTGTTCTCGTTGTGCAGGCGGATCGCCTGGGCCGCCGGCAGGTCGGTGGAGGAGAACACCCCTTCGCCGAAGTCGCTGCGGGGAGTGGCCTTCTCCTTGTACCCGGCGCGCTGGGCGATCAGCGCGTCACGCGCCTCGGCGAAGGTCTCCGTGTCCGTCACGGGAAGCCCGCGCAGCATGACCGCGCCGGAGCGGTGCAGTTCGGCCTGGATGGCGGGGAGCTGGGCGGAGAGCCAGGCGGTGGCCTCCGCCATGGTGTCGAAGGCGGGCGTCCGGACGAGGGCCGGCTTGCCGGGCTCCCGGACGGCGGTGACGCCGGCGGTGACCGAGGGCTGGGCGTACGTGGTCATGGTGGGCTCCTGGGATCCCCTGTCGGGGGTCGGGTGTTGAGGAGGGGTCAGGCGTTGCTGGGAGCGGAGGCGGCGTGCAGCGTCTCCAGGACCGGGTTCAGGCGGGCGAAGAAGCCGGGCAGGTCCTGCTGGAAGTAGAAGTGGTCCCCGGCCAGAACTTCCGGCACGACCGGGTGTCCTGCCACGAGTGACCAGCCGTCGAGCATGTCGGTCGGGACGATCGGGTCGACGTCCCCGCCGAACACCGCGACCGGGCAGTCGACGCGTACGGCCGGGGCGGTGCAGCGGTAGGCGTCGTCGATGGCGAAGTCGGCGCGGATGGAGGGCAGGACGATCTCGCGGAGCTCCTCGTCGTCGAGGATGCCGTCGTCGGTGCCGCCGCGCTCCTTGATGGCCGCCACCAGCTGGTCGTCGTCGAGCCGCTCGGGGTGCACCGGGCACTGGTTGGGCAGCACGGGCGCCCGGCATGCGGAGGCGATCAGGCCCTGCGGGGTGCGGCCCACGGCCTGGAGGGCGCGGGTCACCTCGAAAGCGACCAGGGAGCCCATGCTGTGCCCGAGCACGACCAGGGCGCCGGTGTCCGCGGGGAGGGCGTCGACCACGGGCAGGGCCAGGTCGTCGACGGACTCCGGCAGGTCCTCGCTGAAGCGGGCGCCTCGGCCCGGGTACTGGCCGATGAGCAGCCGCACGTCGGCCGGGAGGTGCTCGCGCCACGCGCTGTACGCGTGCGCGTTGCCGCCGGCGTGCGGAAGGACGAGCAGCGACAGGCGGTGCGGCAGGTCGCCGGGCAGGTCCCAGACGACGTCCTCGGGGGCGGGGGTCGGGAGGGAGTGGTTCATGAGCTGATCCGTTCTGTAGCGGTCTCGTTGGTGGGCGCGGTCGCGCTGCCGGGCTCGGTCGGGTTGACCGTCTCGGCCCTGGTGCGGCGGCGGAGGGCGGGGCGGGCCTTCCTGGCCGGCGTGGTCTTCAGGGATTCGATGTGCTCGGCGAGCCGGGCGGGGGTGGGGTGCTGGAAGACGTCCCGGATGGTGAGCCGCACGTCGAGGGCCCCTGCGATGTGGTTGGTGAGGCGGGCTCCCAGGAGGGAGTGGCCGCCGTGGTGGAAGAAGTCGTCGTCGATGGTGAGGTCGTTGGGGGTGTCGAGGGTGCGGGCGAAGAGGGCGAGGAGGGTCTCTTCCAGGGGCGTGCGTGGAGCACGCCCGAGGGAGGCGACGGGAGCCGGCTCGGGCAGAGCGCGCTTGTCGACCTTGCCGTTGGGGGTCAGGGGCAGCCGCTCCAGGACGACCACATGCGTCGGGACGAGGTGCTCGGGCAGCAGCCCGGCCACGTGCCGACGGATCTCGTCGGCGTCCGTGGGCCCGCTGGTCACCACGTACGCGGCGAGCTGCTCGTGGTGGACGGTGACGACGGCCTGCGAGACGGCGGAATGCGTCAGGAGCGCGGCCTCGGCCTCGCCGGGCTCGACCCGGAAGCCCCGGATCTTGATCTGGTCGTCCGCACGACCGTCGTAGTGGAGCTGCCCCTGCCGGTCGAAGTGAGCGAGGTCGCCCGTCCGGTAGAGGCGCCCGCCCACGGAACCGAGGGGATCCGCTACGAAGCGGGTGGCGGTGAGGTCGGAGCGGCCCAGGTATCCGTGCGCGAGGCCCTCGCCGGCAAGGTACAGCTCACCGGTCACTCCCGGCGCGCACAGCTTCAGGTGGGCGTCGAGGACGTACGCGCCCTTGTTGACGAGCGGCGCGCCGATCGGGATCAGCGTCTGCGGCTCGTCGCCGGCCTCGACGGTGTGGGTCGTGGTGAATCCCATGGACTCGGCCGGTCCGTAGCCGTTGACGACCTTGATGCCGGGCTTGAGCTGCTGGAGCTTGTGCACGTGCGCCGGGGACGCCGCCTCACCGCCCGTGAAGGCGACGGTGACCGTGGCGAAGGCCTCGGGATGCTCGTCGACGAGGAAGTTGAACAAGCTCGCCGACAGCTGGAGCATCGTGACCCCGTGCTTACGGGACAACTCACCGATCAGCACCGGCTCCGGCCGCTGCCCCGGCTGCAACACCGTCACACCGCCGTGCAGCAGTGCGCCCCAGAACTCGAGACTGAACGCGTCCCACGACACCGGCGAGCACTGCAGGAACACCTCCCCCGCACCGAACCGCCCGTACGACTGACCCGACACCGTCGACACCAGATTCCGGTGCGAGGACAGAATCGCCTTCGGCCGGCCCGTCGACCCCGACGTGAACATCAAGCAGGCCGGGTCGTCGGGACTGAGCGCCAGCCCGAGGTTGCCGGGATTGCGGGTGAGGAGTTCGCCCGGGGCCTCGGTGTGGGTCTGCCACGGTCCGTCGACACGCCCCGCGAAAGCCGGCGCGGTGACGAGGTGGCTGATGCCGGCGTCGGTCGCCGCCGAGCGAAGCCGCTCGTCGGGAAAGTCCGGGTCGAGAAGCGTATAACCCGCACCCGTCTTGACCACGGCGATCACCGCCGCCGCGAACTCCACCCCGCGCTCGAGGAGCACACCCGCCATGTCGCCTCGGCCGAGTCCGTGGGCGCGCAGGTGGTGGGCCCACCGGTTGGCCGCGGCGTTCAGCTCCGCGTACGACACCTCGCGGACACCGTCGAGCAGCGCCGTCTCCTCCGGTCGCCGTACCACCTGCTCCTCGAACCTCTCGACAAGGGTGGCGTCACCCACCTCGGCGACGACCCCCGCCCACGGGCCGGTCAGCAGCTCGCGCTCCGCGCTCGACAGCACCTCCAGATCCGACAGCCGCAGGTTCGGCTCGTCGAGCACCTGGGCCAGCACCTGGCCGAGTACCGAGGCCATGCGCCGTACCGTCGCCTCGTCGAACAGCTCGGCCGCGAAGAGGATCGCGCCGTGCAGACGCCTGCTGTCGTCGGAGCGGAGCAGGAACTCGAGGTCGAACTTCGCCGCTCCATTCCCGAGGCCGGATATCTCGGTGGTCCGGACCCCGGGCAGGTGGAGCTCCGGAACGCCGCCCACTTCCAGGCCGAGGCAGATCTGGAAGAGGGGGTGCCGCGCGAGGCTCCGGGTGGGATTGACCGCTTCGAGGACCAGATCGAACGGGGCCTCCTGATGCGCGAACGCGTCCAGGTCCGCCGTACGCACCCGGCCCAGCAACTCGCGGAAGCTCGGGTCACCCGCGCTGCTGGTCCGCAGCACCAGCGTGTTCACGAAGAACCCCACCAGATCCTGCACCGACCGCTCACCACGGCCCGCCACCGGCGTACCGATCGCCAGATCCGCCCCCGCACCCAGCCGTGACAGCGCCGCGACCAGCGCCGCGTGCACCACCATGAACGGCGTGCACCCCTCCGAGCGGGCGAGACCCGCGATGCGCTCGAACAGGTCCGCACCGAGATCGAGCTCGACCTCACCACCACGATGCGTGGCCCTGGCCGGCCTCGGACGGTCCAGATTCAGCCCGTGCTCCTCCGGCAGACCCGCCAACGCCCCACGCCAGAAAGCCAGCTCCCGGCCCAGGACACTCTCCGGATCGTCCGCCGCACCCAACACCCGCCGCTGCCACACCGCGTAATCCGCGTACTGCACAGCCAACGGCTCAAGGACGCAACCTTCGACCCCCGCCACCCGGGCCTCGTAAGCCCGCTCCAGATCCGCGAAGAACACACCGTTCGACAGACCGTCCGTCGCGATGTGATGCACCACCAACGACAGCACCACGGCACCGCCACCCAGCTCGAACACCACCGCCCGCAAAGGAAGCTCCACCGCCAGATCGAAGACCCGCCCGGCAAGCTCCGCCAGCTCGGCATCGACGTCGGAGGCGGCGACGCGCCGGCGCTGCACCGGCACCCGCGCCCGCCCGGGCGGCAGGACCCGCTGGCGCGGCTCGCCCTCCACCGACTCGAACACCGTCCGCAGCGGAGCATGCCGCTCCACCACATCGTTCAACGCGGACTCCAAGGCCCCGACGTCCACACCGCCCCCACACCGCACCACCATCGGCACGTTGTACGCGGCACTGTCCCCCTCCAGCTGCGACAACAGCCACAACCGCCGCTGAGCGAACGACGCCGGAGCCAGCTCGCCGGCCCCCTCCCCCGCGACCAGCGGCGGGAGAGCGTCTCCCTCTTCCCGCCCCGCGACCAGCTCCGCGAGCCCAGCCACCGTCGGACGTCCGAACACGTCCCGGATCGTCAGCCGGGCACCCAGCACCTCGGCAATGTGGTTCGTCAGCCGGGCCGCCAGGAGGGAGTGGCCGCCGTGGTGGAAGAAGTCGTCGTCGATGGTGAGGTCGGCGGGGGTGTCGAGGGTGCGGGCGAAGAGGGCGAGGAGGGTCTCCTCCAGCGGGGTGCGCGGGGCACGCCCGAGGGAGGCGACGGGAGCCGGTTCGGGCAGAGCGCGCTTGTCGACCTTGCCGTTGGGGGTCAGGGGCAGCCGCTCCAGGACGACCACATGCGTCGGGACGAGGTGCTCGGGCAGCAGCCCGGCCACGTGCCGACGGATCTCGTCAGCGTCCGTGGGCCGGCTGGTCACCACGTACGCGGCGAGCTGCTCGTGGTGGACGGTGACGACGGCCTGCGAGACGGCGGAATGCGTCAGGAGCGCCGCCTCGGCCTCGCCGGGCTCGACCCGGAAGCCCCGGATCTTGATCTGGTCGTCCGCACGACCGTCGTAGTGGAGCTGCCCCTGCCGGTCGAAGTGAGCCAGGTCGCCCGTCCGGTAGAGGCGCTCGCCGGTCGCCGCGAAGGGGTTGGGTACGAAGCGCGTGGCGGTCAGATCCGACCGGCCCAGGTACCCGTGGGCAAGACCATCACCGGCCAGGTACAGCTCACCGGTCACCCCCGGCGCGCACAGCTTCAGGTGGGGGTCAAGGACGTACGCGCCCTTGTTCACCAGAGGAGCGCCGACCGGAACCACCATGAGCGGCTCGTCGCCGGCCTCGACGGTGTGGGTCGTGGTGAATCCCATGGACTCGGCCGGTCCGTAGCCGTTGACGACCTTGATGCCGGGCTTGAGCTGCTGGAGCTTGTGTACATGCGCCGGGGACGCCGCCTCACCGCCCGTGAAGGCGACGGTGACCGTGGCGAAGGCCTCGGGATGCTCGTCGACGAGGAAGTTGAACAGGCTCGCCGACAGCTGGAGCATCGTGACCCCGTGCTTACGGGACAACTCACCGATCAGCACCGGCTCCGGCCGCTGCCCCGGCTGCAACACCGTCGTACCGCCGTGCAACAGTGCGCCCCAGAACTCGAGACTGAACGCGTCCCACGACACCGGCGAGCACTGCAGGAACACCTCCCCCGCACCGAACCGCCCGTACGACTGACCCGACACCGTCGACACCAGACTCCGGTGCGAGGACAGAATCGCCTTCGGCCGGCCCGTCGACCCCGACGTGAACATCAGACACGCCACATCGTCCGGGCTCAGTTCCGTGCCGAGGTTCTCCCCGCTCAGGTCGACCAGCTGGTCGGGGGAGCAGGACGCCGTGTCCCAGGGTCCGGTCAGGCGCGCGGCGAGGCGGGGCTCGGCCACCAGGACGCTGATGCCGGCGTCGGTCGCCGCCGAGCGAAGCCGCTCGTCGGGAAAGTCCGGGTCGAGAAGCGTATAACCCGCACCCGTCTTCACCACCCCGATCACCGCCGCCGCGAACTCCACCCCACGCGCCCAGAGCACGCCCGCCATGTCGCCTCGGCCCAGGCCGCGGGACCGCAGGTGTCGGGCCCAGCGGTTGGCGGCGGCGTTGAGCTCGGCGTATGTGACCTCGCCGCTCTCGCCGACCAACGCCACCCGGTCGGGGAACGTCGCCGCCTGTTCCTCGAACCGCTCCACCAGGGTCGTGTCCAGCGCTTCCGCCACCGGCCCGGACCACGGGCCGGTCAGGAGCTCGCGCTCCGCGCTCGACAGCACCTCCAGATCCGACAGCCTCAGGTTCGGCTCGTCGAGGACCTGGGCCAGCACCTCGCCGAGGACGGTCAGCATGCGCCGTACCGTGGGCTCGTCGAACAGCTCCGCTGCGAAGAGCACGGTTGCCCGCAACTCCCTGGCGTCGTCGGAGCGGAGGAAGAACTCCAGATCGAACTTGGCGGACCCATTGGCGAACTTCTCGACCGGGCCGGTGCGGACACCGTTTGGCCGGAAGGCGACGCCACCATCGGTCTCCAAACCGAGGCAGATCTGGAAGAGGGGGTGTCGCGCGAGGCTCCGGGTGGGGTTGACCGCTTCGAGGACCAGATCGAACGGGGCCTCCTGATGCGCGAACGCGTCCAGGTCCGCCGTACGCACCCGGCCCAGCAAGTCACGGAAGCTCGGGTCACCGGTACTACTCGTCCGCAGCACCAGCGTGTTCACGAAGAACCCGACCAGATCCTGCACCGACCGCTCACCCCGGCCCGCCACCGGCGTACCGATCGCCAGATCCGCCCCCGCACCCAGCCGTGACAGCGCCGCGACCAGCGCCGCGTGCACCACCATGAACGGCGTACACCCCTCCGAGCGGGCGAGAACCGCGATGCGCTCGAACAGGTCCGCACCGAGGTCCAGCTCGACCTCACCACCACGATGCGTGGCCCTGGCCGGCCTCGGACGGTCCAGATTCAGCCCGTGCTCCTCCGGCAGACCCGCCAACGCCCCACGCCAGAAAGCCAGCTCCCGGCCCAGGACACTCTCCGGATCATCCGCCGCACCCAACACCCGCCGCTGCCACACCGCGTAATCCGCGTACTGCACAGCCAACGGCTCAAGGACACTTCCCTCCGCCCCCGCGACCCGGGCCTCGTAAGCCCGCTCCAGATCCGCGAAGAACACACCGTTCGACAGACCGTCCGTCGCGATGTGATGCACCACCAACGACAGCACCACGGCACCGTCACCCAGCTCGAACACCACCGCCCGCAGCGGAAGCTCCACCGCCAGATCGAAGACCCGGCTCGCGGCCGCAGCCAACTCCCCTTCCAGGCAAGCAGAGTCGATCCTCCGCCGGTCCACGGACACGCCCGCGCGCTCGGGCGCCAGGATCCGCTGGCGCGGCTCGCCCTCCACCGACTCGAACACCGTCCGCAGCGGAGCATGCCGCTCCACCACATCGTTCAACGCGGACTCCAAGGCCCCGACGTCCACACCGCCCTCACACCGCACCACCATCGGCACGTTGTACGCGGCACTGTCCCCCTCCAGCTGCGACAACAACCACAACCGCCGCTGAGCGAACGACGCCGGAGCCGATTCGCCGGCCCCCTCCCCCGCGACCAGCGGCGGGACGTCCCGTACACCACTCTGCTCACCGAGCAGCTCCGCGAGCCCCGCCACCGTCGGGCGCCCGAACACGTCCCGGATCGTCAGCCGCACGCCGAAGGCGTCGGCGATGTGGTTCGTCAACCGGGCCGCCAGCAGCGAATGGCCGCCGAGGGAGAAGAAACTGTCGTCGACGCCCACCGGGCCGGCCGTCTCCAGGGTCCTGGCGAACAGGGCGGCCAGGATCTCCTCGGTCTCGTCGCGCGGGGCGCGCTGGGTTCCCTGGCTCGCCGTGGGCGCCGGGAGCGCCCGCTTGTCGATCTTCCCGTTGGGCGTCACCGGCAGGCGTTCGAGTGTGGTCAGGTAGGTGGGGACGAGGTGGTCGGGGAGCCGGTCGGCGACGTGCCGGCGGATGTCGTCGGGGTCTGTCCGCCCGTCCGTGGCGACGACGTAGGCGGCCAGCCGCTTCTCGTGGACGGTGACGACGGCCTGGGTGACGGCGGGGTGTGTCAGGAGCGCGGCCTCGGTCTCACCGGGCTCGACGCGGAAGCCGCGGATCTTGATCTGGTCGTCCACCCTGCCCTCGTACCGGAGGTGTCCGTCCTGGTCGAACCGGGCGAGGTCCCCCGTCCGGTACAGCCGGCCGCCTCCGGTGCCGTAGGGGTTCGGTACGAAGCGGGTGGCCGTCAGATCGGGCCGCCCCAGGTATCCGTGGGCGAGGCCCTCGCCCGCCACGTACAGCTCACCCGTCACCCCCGGCGGGCACAGGTTCAGCCGGGCGTCCAGGACGTAGGCCGGCTTGTTGACCAGCGGGGTGCCGATGGGGATCACCGCGTGCGGCTCTTCTCCGGCCTCGACGGTGTGGGTGGTCGCGTAGATCATGACCTCGGCGGGCCCGTAGCCGTTGAGGACGGTGATGCCGGGCCTGAGCTGCTGGAGCTTGTGGACGTGCGCCGGGGAGGCGGCCTCGCCCACCGTGAAGGCGGTGGTGACGGTCTCGAAGGCCTCGGGGTGTTCGTCGGTGAGGTAGTTGAAGAGGGTGGCGGACAGCAGGAGCGTCGTGACGTGGTGCCGGCGCGCGAGCTCGGTCACGAGGACCGGTTCGGGTTTCTGTCCCGGCTGGAGGACGGCGGTGCCGCCGTGGAGGAGGGCTCCCCAGAACTCCAGGCTGAACGCGTCCCAGGACACCGGCGAGCACTGGAGGTAGACCTGGTCCGGGCCGGCGGGGAGGTAGGGCTGTCCGATGAGGGTCGACGCCAGGTTGCGGTGGGAGGACAGGATGGCCTTGGGCCGACCAGTGGAGCCGGACGTGAACATCAGGCAGGCGGGGTCGTCGGGGCCGAGCGGCAGGCCGAGGTTGCCGGGGTGGTGGGACAGGAGTTCGCCCGGGGCTTCGGTGTGGGTGGCCCAGGGACCTTCGACGCGCTCGGCGAGGACCGGGCGGGTGACGAGGTGGCTGATGCCGGCGTCGGCGGCCGCCGAACGGAGCCTGTCGTCCGGGAAGTCCGGGTCGAGGAGCACGTGCGCGGCGCCGGTCTTCAGGACGGCGAGCAGAGCGGTGGCGAAGCGGGTTCCGCGCTCGAAGAGGACGCCGGCCATGTCGCCGCGTCCGAGGCCGCGGGAGCGCAGGTGGCGGGCCCAGCGGTTGGCGGCGGCGTTGAGCTCGGCGTACGTGACCTCGCCCGCCCCGTCTATGAGCGCGACGCCGTCGGGGTACCGTGCCGCCTGCTCCTCGAAGCGCTCCACGAGCGTCGTCTCCACCGCGTCGGCCACCGGCCCGGACCACCGGCCGGTCAGCAGCTCGCGCTCCGCGCTCGACAGCACGTCCAGGTCGGCGACCCCGCGCTCGGTCGGCCGCTCGGCGGCGAGGGCGGTGGTGAGGAAGGCGGCGAACCGGTCCTGGTGGGTGGCGACGGCCGTCACGTCGACACCGTCGACCGGAGTGTCGAAGTCGATGCGGAGGCCGTTCGCGGCGCCCAGGTCGAGCACGGCGACGCTGAGGTCGTCGACCGGGCCGTTGCTCACGTTGTGGTTGACCGTCGGGTGGCCGCACACGGTGAGCTCCGCGTGGAAGCCCATGATGTTGAGGACGGGAGTCGCCAGGCCGCGTGCGCCGTCGATGACACCCGCGTCGCGGCACAGGTCCTCGTACCGGGTCATCTGGTGGCGCAGCCCGTGCTTGACCTCGGCTCCCACCGAGCGGACCAGTGCGCCGAGCGATTCGTCGGGCCGGACCCGGAGCCTCAGCGGGACGACGTTCGACGACATCCCGGGGGTGCTGCGCGCGAGTCGGGACGTCCTGCCGGTCACCGGCAGGGCGATCACCAGCTCCGTGCGTCCTGTGACGCGGTGCAGGTAGGCCGCGAACAGCGCCACGAGGAGGACGGACCAGGAGGCGCGCTCGCCGCGGGCGACCGAGCGGAGCCGGTCGGCGTCCGCCGGGGACACCCGTACGCTCCGGCGGGCGAAGGGCAGGCCGCCGTGCGCGGCCGTCGCCCGCCCGGTGCCCCGGACGAGCCCGGCGGGCGCGTCGGGGGCTCCGGCGAGGTGCTCGCGCCAGGCGGCGCGCTCGGTGGCGGCCTCCTCGGACCGGCGGTACTCCGCGTCCTCGGCGAGCAGCTCCGCCAGGCTCCCGAACGGGGAGGGGCCCCAGGGTTCGCCGGCGACGGCCCGCTCGTACAGCTCGATCAGTCGCGCCAGCGCCATCGAGACGCCCACGCCGTCGACGACCAGGTGGTGGAAACCGTAGAAGTAGAAGTACCTCTCCTCGCCGAGCCTGATCAGCGCGCAGCGGACGGGCGGCTGGTCGGTGAGGTCGAAGGGGGCGCAGATCAGGGCGTCGATGAGCCGCCAGGCTTCGGCTTCCGGGTCGTCGGTGGCGCTCACGTCGGTGAACGGCAGGCTGCGCGAGCCGACGCCGGCGTCGACCAGCTGCCAGACCTGCTCGCCGTCGTCCTCGAAGCGGCGGATGCGGAGGAAGTCCGCCTCCTCCACGAGCCGGCGCCAGGCGGCCGCCATCAGCTCCGGGTCGACGGGGCCGTTGATCTCGCGGCATTCGGCGACGTTGTACTTCAGGCCGGTGGGGTCCAGGGCGTGCGCCGTCCAGATGTCACGCTGGGCCACCGAGAGCGGCAGCCGGACGGCGGCCGGAGCGGGTGCGACGGGCGTGTCGAACGGCATGAGGGGCTCCTGTGGAGGTCACGACGGAGGAGGAAGGTGAGGGAGAGGAGGACTCGGCGGGGCAGTCGCCATACAACCCGTGGGCCGGTGCGGGGAGCGGCAGTTGATCCGGCGGTACGTCAGCGGTTCGGCGACGGAGCGGCAGTCGGGCGGCAGCGGTTCCGGCAGTCGCGGGGGCCGAGTGCGCCACGCGTCCGGGATGCCGTTCAGCGGGCGGGGGTCGGCAGCACGGCCGCCGTCGGGGACTCGGATGTGGTCATCACGAGGGCACGCACCACCCGCAGCACGCGGAACGCGGAGCGGCCACCGTCCGTGTCGGTCCGGATCACGCCGCTGACCAGGAGGTCACGGACCATCCGGCCGCAGGACGGCAGGGGCATGCCGGTCAGCCGTACGACGTCCTCGAGGACGAACTCGTCGCCCCGCGCGGCGCAGAGCGTGCCGATCAGCACCCGGTGGCCGCCCGGCAGGGCGGCGAGCGTCCGGGCGACGCGCTCGCGGAGACGGGAGCCGGACCGGCCGTCGGCCAGGTGGTCGAGCAGCGACGCCGGGTCGGACTCCACGATGCCGCGCAGGGTGGTCAGGTCGCAGACGGTGAGCCAGGAGGCCGCGGTGGACAGTGCGAGCGGATGACCGTCGAGCCGGTGGCTGACCCACGCGATGTCGGCGAGGACGCGGTCGTCGGGAACGATGTCGGGCCGGACGTGGCGGAGCCGGCTGAGGAGGAACCGGGCGGCGGGCGCGTCGGGACGGATGCCGTCGGAGGGGTTCGGCGCCTCCAGCGGGGAGAGCAGGAAGAGGCGTTCGCCGGGGACGTCCCAGGGTTCGTCGGCGGTGACGAGGAGGCGGAGTCCGGGCAGCTCGCGCAGCAGTCGGCTGAGGCGGTGGAAGTCGAGCAGCGCGGTGTCGACGCCGTCGAGGACGAGGAGCACCGCCCGGTCGCCGAGGGCGCCCGCCAGGTCGGTGGCCAGGTCGTGGGCCTCGCCTTCGCCGTGCAGGTAGGCCGCGCAGTCGGCCGTCAGGGCGGCGAGCCGGCCGTCGCATGAGGGCAGGCAGTCGGCGACGGCTCCGGGGGCGGTGTGCCACAGCACCGGGAAGCCGGCATCGTACAGCCGGGCCGCCGTCTCCAGGGCCAGGCGGGTCTTGCCGACGCCGCTCAGGCCGACGACGGTGATCAGCCGTTCGGCTCCGGAGCGCAGCTCGTCCGTGAGGACGGTGGACTCGGCGTCTCTCTCGATGAGCGGGTGCAGCGGTACCGGCGGCGCCGGCCGTTCGTCGGCGAGGTGCCGGGTTCCGATGCCGCCGCGGTGTCCGCGTCGTACCGCGTCCTCCAGGACCGTGCGGGCCCGGGGGCCGAGGCGCAGGCCGTCGGCGATCAGCCGGATCGTGTCGGCTCTGGGCCGCTGCGCCTTCCCCTTCTCCAGGTCGCGGATGGCGCGGACGCTGATGGTGGAGAGGTCCGCCAGCTCCTGCTGGGTCAGGCCGATGCGGAGCCGGTGGCCGCGTATGAGGGTGCCGAGGGCGGCGGTGGCCGTCACGGTGTCCTCGGGGGAGAGACTGGTCGTCATGAGAAGCTCCCGCTCGTCGAGTTGGGGCGGGCCTCCGGCCGAGGGCCCGGTCGGGCCGCCGACCGGGGGCTGCGCCTCGCCGTCTGCTGGGACCCATCGTCCGGACGCGACTATTCAGGGGGCATCCCGTCACTAAGGGCGGGTCGGGGGGCCGTGATAGCGGTGCGGGGCCCGTGATAGCGCGGCGGGAGGGGCGCTGTTCCGTGATAGCGGGGTGATAAGGCAGCGAGCGGTGTGGTGAATCCGCGTGTTCCTAGGTTGGTGGTCAGAAGGAAACGCCGCACACAACCGAGAGGCAGAATCCGATGTCGCACACCACCGCCGCCGCCCGCACGTCCCTCCGCGCCGCCGTCACCTCCGCGCTGATCGTGGTACTGACCGGGGTCGGTGTGCAGGCGAGCTGGGCCGACGGGACGACGGGCACCACCACCGGCACGACTCCGGTCTGCACCACCACGGGCACGACGGGCACCACCTCGGGCACCACGACCACCGGTGGCACCACCACCCCGTGCAGCAGCGACAACAACCCCTGGGACTGACCCGCGCTGCCCTGTCCCCCCGCGGCCGACCGTCCGCGCGCTCAGCAGCCGGTCGCGAGCAGCCTTTCCGCCTCGGCGAGTTCCCGCCCCATGCGGCGCTCCCGGAACACCTCGACCGCCGGGACGAGCAGCTCCCGGGAACGGCCCGGCTCCGCGTCGAGGAGACGGGCGAGGTCAAGGCGCGCCAGCGCGCCCCCGCCAAAATCCATGACGCCCTCCCGTGCGGTCACCGCACGGTCGTAGAAGTCCCTGGCCCGGTCGGGACGGCCCATGACGGCGAATGCGTGGCCCAGGTCGCGGAGCAGATGGCCCTCTCCGATCACGTCGCCGGAATCGCGGCACAGCTCCAGTACTTCCGTGAAGGTCAGGACCGCCAGGTCGCTCCGGCCCTGTTCGAGCAGCAGTTGCCCGACCCGCCGCAGTGTCCTCGCGCGGCCGCCGGTGTAGCCGACCCCCTCGTAGATCTCCAGCGCCTCGTCCAGCTGGCTCTGCGCCGCCGCGATCTCACCCTGCCGCATCCGGATGTGCGCGCTCTGGGTGAGGACGATCGCGCGGCCCACCACGTCGCCCGCCCGGTCGAAGTCGGCCAGGGACCTCCGGTACAGCTCCAGGGCCGAGGAGTCGTCGCCGTTCGTGCGCGCGATGAGCGCCATGTCGCGCCGGCACAGCGCCTCGCCCATCGGCTCGTCGAGTGCCTGGAAGACGTCGAGCGCCGAGTTCAGTGCCTGCCGGGCCGTGTCGAACTGGTTGCGGCTCATGTAGAGCGAGCCGAGCGACGCCCGTACGGCGGCGGTGCCCCGCAGGTTCCCCGCTTTGCGGACGGCGGCCAGCGCGCTCAGATGGGTCTGCTCCCACAGGTCGTAGTGGCCGCGCACCTCGAACAGCGTGACGAGCGAGGTGGCGAGGTCCCAGCTGAGGTCGTGGAGCCCCGCGTCGGCGGCGTGTTCGACCATCCCGCACAGGGCGGCCTGTTCCGCGTCGAGCCAGGCCAGCGGGTCGGCGAGTACCTCGTCGGTGTACGGGGCCGGGGGCTCCCAGCGGGGCGCGTCGCCGTGCAGGACGGTGAAGTCCCCTCCGTACACCTGCCGGTGGGCCTGCTGGGCCAGGTGCATCCAGCCGCCCGCCATGCGGGCGAGCGCTTCCCGCCGCCCCTCGGGCGTGTGGTGCGCGGCCAGCTGTTCCCGCGCGTACACGCGGATGATCTCGTGGAAGCGGTAGCGGAAGCCGCCAGTGCGCTCCACTCCGGCGACGTCCAGCATCTGCACGTCGACCAGCGGTTCCATCAGGTCCGAGGGAAAGGGGCGGCGGTCGTCGAGCAGCGCGCCGGCCAGCCAGCTCGGCAGGGTCGGTGCCTGCGCCATGCTCAGGAGCCGCAGCAGCCGGCGGTCCTCGGTCGCCAGGCCCTCGTAGGTCAGCGACAGGCTGGCGCGCATCGTCATCTCACCGTGGGTGAGTTCGTCGAGCCGGTGCCGCTCGTTGGCGAGCCGCTGCACCATGGACGCCAGGGTCCAGTGCGGGCGGGCCGCGAGCCGGGCGGCGACGATCCGCAGGGCCAGCGGGAGCCGGCCGACCGTGCGGACGAGGGCCTCGGCGGCCGCGGCCTCGCCCGCGACGCGTTCCCGTCCGATGATCCGGGAGAGCAGTTCGAGCGCGCGGTCCTCGGAGAGCACGTCGAGTTCCACGCGGTGCGCGCCGGGCAGGGCGGTGAGTCGGGCCCTGCCGGTGACGAGGACGGCGCAGCCCCGGCTGCCGGGGAGCAGGGGCAGCACCTGTCCTTCGCCGGCGGCGTCGTCGAGGACGACCAGGACGCGGCGCGAGGCCAGTCGGGTGCGGTACATCTCGGCCCGCTCGTCCAGGGACTCGGGTATCAGCTGGCCGGGTATGCCGAGGGCGCGCAGGAACCGTCCCAGGACCTCTTCTGGGGTGGCCGGGGTGCCGGTGGTTCCGCGCAGGTCGCAGTAGAGCTGTCCGTCGGGGAAGCCGGTCTCGGAGAGCCTGTGGGCGACGTGCACGGCGAGGGTCGACTTGCCGGTGCCCGGCCTTCCCGTGATGGCGGCGAGTCCGACGGTGGTGCGGCCGGGCCGTCCGGTCAGTGCCTCTTCGAGGGCGGCGACCTGGCCGGCGTCGGAGACGAAGTCGGCGACGGCGGCGGGCAGCTGGTGCGGTACGGCGTCCTGCCGTGCCGCGTCCGGGGGCGTCGAAGCCGTCGGGGCGGCCGCTGCGGACCTCTCCTCGGCCGCCTCGCCCTCTCCCGCGGCCCCTGTCTCCCCGCGGTCCGGTGCCGTTTCCCCGGGCGGTGCCTTCTCCGCCGGTACGCGGACGGGTGCGGCGCCGGCGGGCGCCTGGAGCCGGCCCGCGAGGATCGCCGATTCCAGCTCCCTGAGCTCCCGGCTGGGTTCCAGACCGAGTTCCTCGGCGAGGAAGCGTCGCGCGGTGCGGAAGGCCTCCAGGGCCTCGGCCTGCCGGCCCGACCAGTACAGCGCCTGGATCAGCTGGCCGTGCAGCTTCTCCCGGAGCGGGTGTTCGCGAGTGAGGCGCTGGAGTTCGCCCACGAGGCCGTCGTACCGGCCGAGTTCGAGTTCGAGCTGGATGCGGAGTTCGACGGCGGCGAGGCGTTCCTCGTTGAGCTGGCGCGCCTTGTTCGCGAGCGGGCCGCTGTCGAGGCCGGACAGGCAGTCGCCCTGCCACAGCGTCACCGCGTTCCTCAGCAGCAGCACCGCTCCGTCGAGTTCGCCGCGCTCGCGCAGTCGGCGGGCCCGTAAGACGAGGCCGGTGAAGAGCGCGGCGTCCACGTTCGCCGCGTCGGTGTGCAGGATGTACCCCGGGGGCCGGGTGGTGATCGAGACCTCGCCGTCCGCTCCGGCGAGAAGCTTCCGCAGCCGCGAGACGCAGATCTGCACCTGGGTGCGGGCGGTCTCGGGCGGGTTGTCCTCCCAGATGAGGTCCACCAGGTGGGGGGTGCTGACCACCCGGTTCGTCTCCAGGAGCAGCGCCGCGAGGATCACCTCCTGGCGCCCGGGAGGAAGCCGCAGCGGCCCGTCGGGGCCGTGGACCTGCAATGGTCCCAGGACCCGGAAGACAAGCGGTGACATGTCCGGGAGTTCCTGGGATCTGTCCCCGATGTCGTCCGTCACCGATTCCCCCACCAAAGAAACGAGTTGACACCTCAGGTCCGAGTGAGGACAGTCTCCACAACCACCCCCGCCCTGTCCATGCCGTGAAGATCCCGGTCGGAGATAGAGGGGGGATAACGTGGAGTTGGCGGCTCCCCCCAGAATCCTGGCCGAGAGGGAAAGGGGCTCAGCCGTTGAACCGCCAAGATGACACGAGCGCCGGGCTATCGGGGTCGGCCGACCTGGTCACCGCCGCAGGAATCGACCACGTCCGCCTGGTCTACGACTACCTCGACGCCGGTGACCTGGACTCGTGCGCCTCGCTTCTGCACGACGGCGTGGTCCTCGAACTGCCGGGTCTGCCGCCGGTCCACGGCCGTGCGGCAGTCCTGCACACGCACTTCGGGCGCACCCTGCCGCGGGCCCACTACGAGATCGACCGGGTCATGGGGCAGGGCCGCAGCGTGGTCGCCACGGGGCGCCGTGTGGTGCCGGGCACGGACGGGCAGGATCTGCGCTTCGCCGATCTCTTCACGATCGCCGACGACGGCATGGTCCTCGCCTGCACCCGGTACTACCACGTGGCGCCGTGAGCGAGGCCCGGATGTCCCCCGTCCTCGGCCTCTCTACGGGGTCGGCGGCATCCCGCTCCAGGTGCGGACCGGTGTTCCGTGGGGAGGAGATGTCCCCGTCGAGTACGGACCATGGGGCCGTTCCGTCCGCGCCACCCGTTCGGCGGGCTCGCCGCGCGGGAGGCAGGTGGCGCTCTTAGAGTCGGCCCGGACTCGAAAACCCCCACCGCCGTGAACTGGATCATCGTCCGGTACACGGCCAGCGGCCCGTCGGGCTTCCCGGCCGTCAACCGGCTTCAGGACGCCACGTGGCTGAGTCCACTGTCGGAGTGGACCGGTGACCCGGACGACTACTCCCCTCCCACCGGCGTCCCCGTCCCTTCCGGGACCGACGCCGAGACGCCGCCCGTCGATCAGGTCCACGCGCTCAGCGGTCGCGAGGCACTGGTACGACGATGGTGATCGCGGCGGGGGCCCGCCCGCGTCAGGCGACCAGCTCGTAGATGCTCGCGGCCGTCAGCCACAGGCCGACGAGGAGCGAGAGTGTGACGATCAGCTGCTCCTGGTGCCGGCCCAACCACGTCCGCAGGGCGTTAAGCCGGGCCTCCGCGGCCGCAGGTGCCCAGACCACGTACATCTCCATGACGATGAGGCTGAGGGTGGCCAGCAGGCAGTAGCCGGTCAGCGCGAGCCAGTCGCCGGCGGTGGAGAGGTTCGCCGAAAGGGCCGTCGCAGCACCGGCGCCGACCAGTCCCCAGGGCTGCAGCAGCCACGCCAGGCCGGCTGCCGTGGCCCAGGAGGCGTCGTCGATCCGGGCGGCCCAGCGCGGTGGGCCGTGCGGTCGCGGCGGCCGGTGCCGCCGGTGCGCGCCGTACAGCACCAGCGCCAGACCGATGGCGAGTTTGGCGGCGATCGCGGCGGTCGAGGGCGCGCTGTGGCGGGCCGGGGGCTGACCGCCGGTCAGCAGTACCACGACCGCGATCACGGCGATCAGGTTGGCCAGCCACGACAACAGGAAGGCGAGCCCCTTACGGACGCCGCGCCGCGAGGAGAGCAGCAGGATGAAGGCGCTGTTGTGCAAGGGCCCCAGAGTGATGGCCGTACCGATCACCACCAGTTCGAGGACCATCGGACCAGTCGCTCCCGGGCGTCAGGCCGTCCGCCGCCCAGGGACTGGGGCCGGCCGGCAGAGGGGTGCGGCGCCGCCACGGTGCCGCATCCCGACTGTGCAGGCGGCGGCCCGGCGGGTCAAGCAGGCCACGCCCAGGAAGGCAGCACTTCACAGCCCCGACCGCCTCTGCCCGGGCCCTTTCGACACACGGCCTACAGCCCCGGTCCGTTGTACGCGCCGCGGTGGGGCTTCGTGGTCGCGCTCACCGGGTTCCCCCAGTAGTCGCGGCCTCCGTTGCCGCTGATCACGGCGCCGTTGTCGAGGGCGGGGGACGTGGAGCGCAGTCGGTAGCCGTCGGCGGAGTGGATCGTGTCGCCGCCGCTGCCGGGGTTGACGAACCGCGGGTCGCCGGCGATGCCGTTGGCGGTCGGCCGGGGCACTCCCTGGAAGACGTTCCACAGCCAGGAGATCCCGGCCGCCGTGGGAAGCCGGGAGTCGGTGGTCCCCACCCAGATGTTGTTCTCGACGACGCTCTCGTCGGGGAGCGTGATGCTGAACCTCTTGTCCGTGCAGTAGAAGACGTTGTTGTACAGGTGCAGAGCGGAGCGTCCGGCGCTGACGCTGCTCATGCGGCAGTCGTTCTCGGAGATGTTGTAGCGGATGATCTGCCGGGCGCCGCCGATGGTGCCGCAGCCGTCGCAGTCGAGGAAGAAGCCGCCGATGTTGTCGCGGCTGAAGTTGTACTGGATCGTGCAGGTGCCGGTGTTGCCCCAGTCGCAGTCGAACGCCTGGCTGTCGGCGACGGACATGCGCGTGATGCCGTACACGGCGTTCTTCTGGATGGTCGGGTCGTGGTCGCCGAGGACCCAGATGCCGGCGAAGTTGCCGCCGGAGAACGGATAGACGCCGTTGCCGACGCCGGAGGCGTTGTTGTACTGGATCAGGGGCGCGTCGGCGTAGCTGGCGATGATGCCGTCACCGCCGACGTCCTTGACGGTGTTGTTCTCGATCAGGACTCCGCTGCCCTTGACGGACATGGAGCCGACGCGGATCTTGAGGCCGCCGCCGCCCGTGTTGCTGATCCGGTTGTCGTGGACGTGGACGTCGTGGAGGGTCGAGTCGGTGCCGCTCGCGCCCGTGACGATGCCGGCGGACTGGATGAAGTCCTCGGTGGTGAGGCTGTTCTTGTTCGTCTGGCCGGCGACCCGGTCGATGACGAGGTTGCCTATGTCGAAGCCGCGGTGCGCGGTTCCGTCGGTGGCGGAGATCCGCAGTCCGGTGCGGCGGGCGAGCGTGGAGGCGGGGTTGGTGAGCGTGAGGTCGCTGATCCGCCAGTGGTCCTGGTTGGTCAGGGAGACCGCGTCGGGGGCACCGCCGCCGTCGATGACGGGGAGGGCGCCGGTGCCGTACCTGGTGAGGACGACCGGGGCGGCGGCGGTGCCGCTGCCCCGCGGGGCGAGGGAACCCGTACACACGCTTCCGGAGGCGAAGGCGAGCGTGTCTCCGGGGCCGTACGTCTTCCCGTTGGCCTGTCCGATGCTGTTGAACGGCGCGGTCTGGCTCCCGTCCCCGGCGGCGGTCCGTGAGCAGTCCACGTAGGTGACGCTTCCCGCGGCCACTGCTGGCGAGCCGGCGAGGACGGCGCTTCCGGTGAACACGAGCGCGGCGGCGACGAGCCCACGGCCCGTCGACTGCCGTGCGGGCAGAGCTCTGATGGTCATGACGCGACAACCTCTCTGGCGGGCGGGTGCGGCCAGAAGCTAGGTGCGGTCGGTGATCGAGTCAATGCGTTCTCGTCGATTGATCGAGTTTCGATCAGGGTGCGGACGATTGGTCGATCCCGGAAACGGGCCCGCCCTTGGGCCGACGGCTCCCGGGATGCCCTCGTACGTCCCGGTCAGACTCCCGTCAGCACCCTGCCGCGGCCGGTACGAGATGGAGTCGGCAGGCTTCCAGTGCGGCGTCGAGATGAGCGCCGAGGCCTGGGTCGGGGGCCAGTACGGAAAGACGGTGCATGGTCAGCATCGCGTCCCAGGCCGACGTCCTGGCCAGGGGTGACGCGCCCCAGGGGATCTCTTCGAGGTGGGTCCAGAGGTGGGCACCGAAGCCCAGATGAATCGTTCCTGCCCGGGATTCCTCCTCGTCGAGGGCTCGGCGCGCGGCCGCCAGGAAGGTGATGGCGTCCTCCGGACCGAGCGCCGAGACGACGACCCGGAGATGGGAGGCGGTCAAGGACGTGACCTCGGCCCAGTCGGCCGTGTCACCGAAGTGCTCGCACAGACGTACGTTCAACAGGTGTTCCATGTCAGCGGTCATGCATGCACAGATACGTTTACGCGGCCCACGTCGCCCGTCACGACACGCGGGAGGTACCGTCCGCCCCCCGTACGGAGTGATCGCCGCCCGGCCCGCCCGGCGTCGTACCGCGCACGCCCCTCCCGGCCCCCGTGCCGGGAAACGCCCGGGGGCCGGGGCGGCAGAAAGCGCCCCGGCCCTCGGTGGGAACGGTCTCGGCAGGATCAGACCTGCTCGTCCTCCGGGATGCTGACCAGCCAGCGGGAGTCCTTGCGCGGCCGCAGGTACAGCGCCCAGTAGAGGGTGGCCACCGCCGTGATGCCGCCGGTCCACAGGAGGTACTCGGCGTCCTGCATGTACAGGACGTAGGCGAGGACGCCGATCAGCGCCACCGGGACGGCCGGCCAGAGCGGCATGCGCCACGCCGCGACCTCGCGGTGCGCCCCCCGGCGGCTGAACAGCGCCGCCACGGCGACCAGCAGGTACATGCCGGTGACGGATACGCCGGTGACGCCGTAGAGCGTGTCGAGGTTGACGAAGCACAGGGCCGCGCCGGGGACGCCCACGACCAGCGTGGCCACCCACGGGGAGCCGAAGCGGCCCAGGCGGGACAGCGCGTTGTTGACGGGCTCCGGCCAGGCCTTGTCGCGGGCGGAGGCGAACAGGACGCGGGAGTTCTGGATGACCATGACGATGCCGGCGTTGATGATGGCCAGCGCGACGCAGAGGCTGATGAAGGTGCCGACGGCGGAGTTGGACCAGGCCTCGATCATGCCGCTGATGTCGCCGCCGGTCAGCGTCTCCAGGTCGCCGGCGCCGAGGGTGATGGCGACGACGGGCACCAGGATGACGGCGGTGGAGATGGCGAGGGTGGCGAGCACGGTGCGGGCCACGGTCTTGCGCGGGTTCTCCAGCTCCTCGGAGAGGTAGACGGCCGTCGAGAAGCCCTGGGTGATGAAGAGGGCGATGGCGAGGCCGGAGACGACCATGGCGCCGGTGACGAGCGAGTGCGTGCCGCCCTCGGCCGCGACCTGGCCGTGGATCAGCGCGCCGACGCCCCGCTCGGAGTGGGAGAAGCCGAGGACCGCGACGAGGCCGGCCGCGACCACCTCAAGCACGAGGAAGATGCCGGTGATCCAGGCGTTGGCGCGCAGGTCGAGGAGGCCCGCGAGGGTGGCGAGGAGCATGACACCGGCGCCGGCGAGGGGGGCGGGGATGTGCACCAGGGGCGCGAGGTAGTCGGCGGTCCCCATTGCGATCACCGGTGGCACGATCATCACGACCAGCAGCGACAGGACGAAGACCAGCCAGCCGGCCAGACGGCCCGAGAGGGTGGAGACGATGGCGTACTCGCCGCCCGCGCTGGGGATCAGGGTGCCCAGCTCGGAGTAGCAGAACGCCACGCCGATACAGAGCAGCGAGCCGATCGCGATGGTGAGGGCGGCGTACGTGCCCGCTCCGCCGAACAGGTCTGGCACGACCACGAACAGGGTGGAGGCGGGCGTCACGCACGACAGCGTGAGCAGCGTGCCGCCCACGACACCGATGGAACGCTTGAGCTTCTGGGGCACGGGGCCGGTCGGGGGGGCCAACGCGTGCGGGGCGCTGAGGGTGTCGGTCATCAGGCGGTTCCGATCGATGCGAGCGGTGATTCTGGGCGGGAGCGGTATCGCCTCCGAGGCGGCTGGTGATCAGGTGGTTCCGTGGGCTCCCGGGCTGAATGGAAGCCTGGGCGGAACCGCAGGTCAATGGCTCGCCTGCTGCGGAATCCGTCGCCGCGACCCCGTTCGGCGGGCCAAGGGGGCGCCAAGGAGGCCCGAGGACGGCGGAATCGCTCCGTACGGGAACCGCACCCCGTCCGCCAGGACTTTTCCCGCGCTTTACCGCCGCTCCACATGCCGGAATCCCGGGTCGAACAGCCGGAGCCCTTTTGACCGGGAACGGATAGTAGCCATGTACATAGTAGCCATGTACTGTGTCTCGTATGAGTTCAGCAACCGAGAGCGCCACGGCGGGCTTCCTGGTCTGGCGCCTGTCGATGAAGTGGCGGGTGGCCGTCGACCGGGCGGTCGCGCCCCTGGGCCTGACCCATGCCCAGTACGCGCTGATGGGGTCCCTGTACGGGATGGCGCGCTCCGGGCGGGAACCGAGTCAGCGGCAGCTCGCCGACCACACCGGGCTCGAACCGCTGTACGTCTCCAAGCTCGCCCGCGCGCTGGAGGCCGCCGGGCTCGTCGCCCGCACCCGTGACCCGGACGACCCGCGCGCCATGCGACTGTCGCTCACCGAGCAGGGGCACGACGTCACTCGCCGCGCGATCAAGGTGGTCCAGGGCCTCCTGGACCAGCTCCTCGAACCGCTCGGGGGGCAGCACAGCCCGCGCGCGCGGGAGTTCACCAGCGAGCTGGCGACCCTGCTCGAAGCACCTCTTGATCCGTCCGCCGAGAACGACGAGGAGCAGTCATGACCACCACCACCGCACCCACGACCAACGGCCGGGTCATCGCCCTGGCCCACTACGCCGCGCGCGCCCTCCTCGAGGGCGCACTGACCCGCCACGGCATCACCTTCGAGCAGAACGTGACCCTCCGGGCCGTCGTGGTCGCGGGCGACTCCGTCGGCCGGGACGCACTCGTCGCCGACGTCGTCGGCTCGCTGAAGGCCGAGGAGTCCGTCGTACGCGGGGTGATCGACGAGCTGACGGCGGCGAAGCTGCTGGAACAGGACCCGGCACAGGCGTCCCGGCTGCGGCTCACGAAGGCCGGGCGGGAGCTGTACGAGTCCACCACCGCCGAGACCGCCGAGATCTCCGCCCGGCTGTACACCGGCATCCCGGCCGAGGACCTCGCGGTCGCGGGCCGCGTGCTGACCCTCCTCACGGAACGTGCGAACGCCGAGCTGGCGGCTTCCTGAGTCTTCCGCGGGGCTGCGGGCCAGGTCGCTGGGCTGCTCCGGTCACATCCGCAGGGTGCTGGGCTACCGTGCCCGCTACCCGCTGATGTCCTCGGACAAGTCGGGCGACGGCCTGCCGCGCATCGGCATCGTGACCCAAGACCGCCCGGCGGCCATCGACCAGCCGCAGCCGGGCGATGTCGTGTTCTTCAAGCTGGACCAGCGCACCGGGCAACGCCTCGACCGCGTCGGCATGGTCCTCGGCCAATGCACCGAGGGGCACCTGGTCTTCGTCTCCAGCCGCGAGGAGGTCAACGGGCCGACCATCGGGGACATCGGTGGCGTCTCCCGCCTCGACGGCAACGGCTTCTGCGCCAAGTCCCTGCGCAGCGCGAAGCGCCTCTGAGGGCCGGCGGCCGGCCCGGCGGTCAGCGCGCTTCGTTCACGCCGGTGAAGGCGGCACCGGCGATGTTCTGTATGTAGTCGCCGTACTGGCTGCCGTCCCCGGTGCCGTTGGGGTTGAAGGAGTAGACCAGGCGGCGTTCGAGGTCACGGGTGGCGAACATCCCGTTCTCCCAGCCGGGGCGGGAACCCGTCTTGCCCCATACGGTGACGCCGTTCTTCAGGGTGAGCCGCATCATCCCGCCGGGACCGAAGCACGCGGCCCCGGCCTTGAGGCAGTTCTTGTTGGCCTGGGCGTTGGGCACCGCGGGGACCGAGAACGCCACCTCCTGCTGGGCCGGCGGAAGCAGTCGGCCCCGGAAGAGGGCCGTCATGAAGCGGTCCAGGTCGGCGGCGGTGGAGATCATCCCGCCCTCCGCCCAGGGATAGGGGTTCTGCTCGGTGACGTCGTCGCCGTCGACGTACACCCGGGTGTGCGGGCTGGGGAGGGTGATGTCGTCGGCGGCGGGCAGGCTGGTGTCCCGCAGCTGGAGGGGGCGCAGGATCCGCCGGTCGAGCTCGTGCCGGAAGCTGTGGCCGGTGACCTTCTCCACGAGCAGGCCGACGATCACGGTGTTGATCCCGTTGTACTGCTGGACCGTGCCCGGGGCGGGGCGCTGTTCGTTTCCCTGGTGGTCCCGCGCGGCGAGCGCGAACGTGTCCCGGACTCCCTCCGAGGGCGCCACGCCCTTCAGCCACCACCCCGGGTCCTCGCCGGGGCGCGCGGGCGGGCCGGGGGTGGGGGCCGGCTTGGGGAGCCCACTGGTGTGGTCGAGCAACTGCCGCACCGTGACCGTGCCGTAGTCCGGCGGAATCAGCTCCGGGAGGTAGTGCCTCACCGGGTCGTCGATGCCGATGCGGTGCTCGGCGACCAGTTGCAGGGCCACCGTGTGGGTGAAGACCTTCGTCACGCTGCCGATGCGGAAGTGGTCGTCGGCGGTGACGGGACCGGCGGTACCGGTCCATAGGGGGCCGCGGCCCGGTCCGTCGACTCTGACGAGTACGCCGGCCTGGTATGTCGGCAGGGGCGTGACCAGTTTCCGCAGGGGCTCGGGGTCGAAGGTAGACCCGGTGTTCGTCGTGGGCGGTTGTGCCGGGGTGAGAGCCGTCGCGGCGGGGACGCCCGCACCGATCGTGAGGACCGATACGGCGAGGCATGCCACGGCGAGGCGGCGAAGACGGGTCGGACGGACGCGCACGGGCTGCTCCGTTCTGTTGAGGCGGTGGGGGGCACTGCGCCCCTTGACACCCTCAACTCTCCCGTCCCTGCGGTCCGGTGGCCATCCGTGATCACCCGGAGCCGACCCCCATTCCCCCGGATCGACCCCCTCAGGGGCACCCCTGAGGAGAGGCCCGTGATCATGAAATGAACGCGCGCCCCCGCTGCTCGCTCAGCCGTTGTGCAGGCGCCAGGTCGTCAGGGCGAGACGGGCGCGGGTCAGGCCCCTGGGGGCGGTGAGGTCCAGGGCGAGGGCCCTGCCGATGTGGTCGAGGCGGCGCGCGATGCTGCTGTGGTGGAGGTGGAGGAGGTCGGCCGCCCGCCGTACGGACGCGGTGGCGCAGTAGGTGTCCAGGGTCTCCAGGTCCTCCGCTGACAGGCGGTCGATCGCGGTCACGTCCGGGTTGTCCCGTACGGCGTCCTCGGGGATGTCCGCCAGGAGGGCCAGCGCGCCCAGGTCGCTGTGGTGGACGACGGGTTCGCGCGGGGTGGTGAAGCGGAGGGCCATGCGGGCCTGGCGCCAGGAGCGGTCGGGGCTCTCCGCGGCGCCGATGCCCGCTCGTACGCCTGCGGGGAACCCCGTACGGTCCAGGGTGCCGGCCAGGATGACGCCGACATCGGCGAGCGGGGCCGCCTTCACCGGCCGCGCCGGGCAGATCAGGGCGCCGACGCGGTCGAGCGGGAGACGGGTGCGGACGGCGACGACGTGCACGCGGAGGCCGGGTGCGAAGCCGAGGAGGCGCAGCGCCCGCGCACGGGCCGCGTCGTCGCCGTCGGCGCTGACGGCGAGTTCGACCAGGGCCGGGTCGGCCATGGTGGTACGGGCGGGGCCGTAGCGTTCCGCGGCGGCCGCGGCCGCGAGGGCGAAGCGGTCGAGGAGGACCTCGTCGAGCGGGTTGGGCGGGCCGGTGCGCTCCAGCCAGACCGTGCCGATCTCCTCCTCGTCGAGGGTGATCGGCGCCTCGGTGGAGACGGGTGCCGGCGGGGTCGACGCCTGGGTGCCGTGCGGCGAGACGCGGGTCGCGCGGCCGGTGCCGTGGAGCCGTATCCCGGCCACACACTCGGCCAGGCCCGCAGAGGCGCGGGCCAGCGCCGGGAGGTCGACCCGACGGCGCATCAGGGTGTCGTAGAACGCGACGATGCGCATCGCACCGTCCACGTACGGATCGAGTCCCGAGAGCCGTACGGCCAGTGCCTCCATGGCAGAAGCATAGAAGGACGGGAGCGCGCCGTTCGGCGCGTGATCGGGGCGGGATGCGCGACGGATGGCGGGTGATCCCCGGGTGGCCGCCGCGGAGGATGGTCGCCATGGATCCCGAACTCGAAGCGTTCATACCGTTCTTCCCGCAGACCGACCTCTCCGACCCGGTCGCCGCCCGCGCCTACTTCGCCGGCCTGGCGGCCGGCGTACCGGCGCCGGACACCTCGCAGATGGAGGTGGAGGACCGTGTCGTGCCCGCCGATCCGGACGTGGTGGTCCGGATCTACCGGCCGCGCCGGGCCCAGGGGGCCGTGGTCTGGCTGCACGGCGGCGGATTCGTCATGGGTGACGTGGACACCGAGCACCCGTGGGCGACCCGCATCGCGGAGAGCTCCGGGGCGGTGGTGGTCTCGGTCGGTTACCGGCTGGCCCCCGAGCATCCGTTCCCGGCCGCCCTGGACGACGCCTACGCCGTACTGAAGTGGACGGTCGAGCACGCGGAGGAACTCGGCGTCGACCCGGCGCGGATCGCGGTCGGGGGCCACAGCGCCGGCGGCGGGCTCGCCGCGGCGGTGGCCTTGCGGGCGCGTGACGAGCAGGGCCCGCCGATCCGCTTCCAGCTGCTCAACCAGGCGGGGCTCGACGACCGCCTGGAGACCTGGTCGGCACGGAACTTCACGGACACTCCCTGGTTCCACCGCGGGAAGGCGGTCGCCGCCTGGCAGCACTACCTGGGCTCCCGGGCCGCCACGCCGTACGCCGCTCCCGCACGTGCCACCGATCTGTCCGGACTCCCGCCGGCCTACGTCGCCTCGGCCGAGTTCTGCCCGAACCGCGACGAGGACATCGCCTACGCCGTCCGTCTGCTCCAGGCGGGTGTGTCCGTCGAACTCCACCAGTGGCCCGGCACGTTCCACGGGTCGCAGGCCATCGTCTCCGCCGACGTCTCTCAGCGGCAGAACGCCGAACTCGGCGCCGTCCTGCGCCGCGCCCTCGCCGGCTGAGCCCGAACACCCCCTCCCCTGTATCGATCACGAAAGGACTGATGTCATGAAGAAACGACTGATGCTGGTGGGAAGCGTTGCCGCGCTCGGCGTCTGCGCGGGCCTGGTCACCGCGGCGGCCGCCCCCGGCGGCCCGAGGTCCGCTCCCGCCGGAAGTACGCGTGCGTCCGCCGGCCTCGATCCCGCGGAGCTGCAGTCCGCCCTGGACGGTGTCCACCGCGCGGGCGTGCCGGGCGTGTTCGCCGAGGTGCGGGACGACGGCCGGACCTGGCGCGGCGCCTCCGGGGTCGCCGACCTCAAGACCGGCCGTCCCGTCAGGGCCGACATGCGGCACCGCGTCGGCAGCGTCACCAAGACCTTCACCGCCGCCGCCGTGATGCAGCAGGTCGAGCAGGGGCGGGTCCGGCTCGACGCGCCGGTCGGGGACTACCTGCCGGACCTCGTGCCGGGCGAGCGGGGCAGGAAGATCACGATCCGGATGCTGCTCAACAACACGAGCGGCATCCCGGACTACCTCCCGTACGCGTTCCCGTCCCTGCGGGGCTTCCCCTCCCTCTCGGACGTGTCGACGGAGAGTCTGGACGACAACAGGTTCCGCAGGTTCCGTCCGTCCGAGCTGATCGCGATGGGCCTCTCGGCACCTCCCGTCGGCGAACCCGGCGGCCCCACGGGGGTGTACTCGAACACCAACTGGCTGATCCTCGGCGAACTCCTGGAGAAGGTGACCGGCGTGCCGGCCGAGGAGTACATCACCCGGAACGTGATCGCGCGGGCAGGACTCCGCCACACCGGCTTCCCCACCGGCCCGCGCGTCGAGGGGCCGCACTCGCGCTTGTACGAGTCGTTCTACGGTCTGATCGACCCGCCGCGTGACTACAGCGTGTACGACATGTCCTGGGTGGGGACGGGAGCGGCGCTGGTGTCGACGATGGAGGACCTCAACCGCTTCTACGCCCGGCTGCTCGACGGCGAGATCGTCAGCCGCGCGTCGCTCGCGGAGATGCAGCGTACGATCCCGGTCCGCGCCCTGGACGGGTCGATGATCCGGTACGGCCTCGGGCTGCACCGGGTCGAGGCCCCCTGCGGCACCTTCTGGGGACACGACGGGACCGTCTGGGGAGCCGGAACGATGTCGCTGACCAGCGCGGACGGCAAGCGGCAGATGTCCGTGGCGGTCAACCTCATCCGCTGGAACAAGCCGGACGCCTCGGGGAAGCCACAGCCCCACCCCATCGACGGCGCCATGAAGAAGCTGTACGGGCAGGCGATGTGCGGCGGAGCCGCGACGGCCCCGGCGGTCAGTCCTTAGGACGGGTCAGGCCCGGCCGGCCGCCGTGTCCATCAGCAGGGCGAGGACGCGGCCGCGCGAGGCGGAGAGGCCGTCGTCCCGAGGAGAGGCCCGAGTCGACGTCCATGTCGTCGTGGTAGACGATCGCGGCGAGCGGCACCTCGTTCGCCGCGAGGCGGCACGGGTCGTACAAGGGCGGCCGGTCGGTGCGCGGCCAGGAGGTCGGCGGCCTGCGCGAACGGGCGCGGGCCCCTGATCTCGCGGAACGTCCAGGGGTACGTCATCTCGCCGGTGAGCAGGAGAGGGTCGGCGCCCTCGGTGAACTCGGGGAAGCCGGCCCGTGCGCGGGCGGCCGCCCAGCCGGTCGGCCCCTCGCCCCGCCCGTACAGGGTCTCCCGCAGGACGGCGAAGAGCGGGTTGTCGGTGAAACCGGTCAGGGACATCACCTGTGTCTGCCCATGGTGCGTACGGTGGCGGGCGGGTCGGGTGCCGGTCCCTTCGAGCTCCGCCTCACCACCGTACGCAGTCACGCAGCCGGGCCCACCGGCGCCAGCGTGTACGTCCGGCCGGCCGTGTAGAACTCCAGGGCCGCGCCGCCCTGTTCGCGCGGGCCGTGGCTGGAGGCCTTCGATCCGCCGAAGGGCAGGTGGAAGTCGACGCCGGTGGAGGGGGCGTTGATCCGGATCATGCCGGTGTCGAGCAGATCGAGGCCGTGCAGGGCCGTGTTCAGGTCGGCCGTGTGGACCGAGGTCACCAGGCCGTACGGGACGGAGTTGGTGATCCGGATGGCGTGGGCGACGTCGTCGGCGGCGAGCAGGGAAGCGACGGGGCCGAAGACCTCCTCGCGCAGCAGCCGGTGTCCGGGGGCCACGTTCTCGACCAGGGTCGGGGCCGCGTACCAACCGGTCCTCTCGAGCGCGGTGCCTCCGGCGAGGGCGGCGAGGCCGCGGCAGGCGTCGACCATCCGGTCGCGGGCGGCTTCGTGGATGAGCGGCCCGCACACGGTGGCCGGGTCGGCGGGGTCGCCCACGGGGAGGGCCCTCAGCGCTTCGGCGAGTGCCTCGCGGAGCGGGCCGAGGGCGGCGCCGACCGCGATGACGCGGCTGGTGGCGGTGCACTTCTGGCCCGCGTACCCGCCGATGGAGGCGGCGATGTGACCCGCCGCCTGCTCGATGTCCGCGTCGGGCAGCACGACGGCCGCGTTCAGGCCGCCCATCTCGGCCTGCGCCGGGATGCCCCGGGCGGTCGCGGCCCTGGCCACGGCCCGGCCGACGGGGGTGGAGCCGGTGAAGGAGACGACGTCGGCGGCCGAGACGAGCGCGTTGCCTTCGGTGGCACCGCCGGGGAGCACGGTGAACACCGCTTCGGGCACGACCCGGCGCACGATCTCGGCGAGGCGCTGGGCACACGCGGTGGCCTCGGGAGCGGGCTTGAGGACGACGGTGTTCCCGGCCGCGAGCGCGGGCGCCGCCTTCCAGGTCGGAATGGCGAAGGGGAAGTTCCACGGCGTGATGAGTGCCGCCACACCGTGGGGGCGGCGGCGGGTCAGGAGCAGTCCTTCCCCTGCCGCGGTCTCGTGGACGGCACCGGCGGGCTGGAAGGGGGCCTGGGCGTAGTAGCGCCAGATCGCGACGGTACGCGTCACCTCGGCTCGGGCCTCCGAGAGCGGCTTGCCCACCTCACGTACGGCGAGTTCGGCCAGTTCACCGGCGGCGGCCTCCACGGCGGTGGCGACCGTGCCCAGGGCGGCCGACCGGGCGGCGGCGCCGGCCCGCAGCCAGCCGGGCTGCGCGGCACGGGCCCGTTCGACGGTGTCGACGGCGGCGAAGGCCCCGGGCGCGGGGATCCGCAGGAGCACGTCGGCCGGGTCGGCCGGGTTGCGGGAAGTGAGGGTCGGAAGGACGTCGGTCACAGGAGGAGGCCTCCGGAAGAGGGGCGTGGGGTGGGAGGGGACGGATCGAGTGTGGCGGGGACGGCGGGCGGCCGCGGCCATCGGCGGTGGGCGTCGGTGGGCGGCGGCGCGCGTGGGCCTCAGCGCCCGCCGTCGGCGGAGCCGGGTGTCAGTGGTGGCCGTCCGCGACGGCCTTCTCCGTGGCGGTCCGCACCGCCGCCTCGACCGTGCCGGTGAGCGGGTGGCGCGGCGGCCGGGTGGGGCCCCCGGGCCGGCCGGCGATGTCCATCGAGAGCTTGATGGACTGGACGAACTCCGTCTTGGAGTCCCAGCGCAGCAAGGAGTGCAGGGACTTGTACAGCGGGAGAGCCGTGGCCAGGTCGCCCGCGACGGCGGCGCGGTACAGCGCGGCGCAGCTCGCGGGGAAGGCGTTGGGGTAGCCGGCGATCCAGCCGACGGCGCCCGCCACCGCCAGCTCCAGCAGGACGTCGTCGGCCCCGATCAGCAGGTCGAGATCCGGGGCGAGTTCGGCGATCTCGTACGCGCGGCGGACGTCGCCGCTGAATTCCTTCACCGCGACGATGCTGCCGTCGCCGTACAGCCGGGCGAGCAGGTCGGGGACGAGGTCCACCTTGGTGTCGAAGGGGTTGTTGTACGCGACGACCGGGATGCCGACGCCCGCGACCTCGGCGTAGTGGGCGCGCACGGCCGTCGCGTCGGCGCGGTAGGTGTTGGGCGGCAGGAGGAGGACCGAGCCACAGCCGGCCTCGGCGGCCTGCTCGGCCCAGCGGCGGGACTCGGCGCTGCCGTAAGCGGCGACGCCGGGCATGACCCGCGCTCCGTCTCCGGCGGCTTCGACGGCGGTGCGGACGACCTGGGCGCGCTCCGCGTCGGTGAGGGTCTGGTACTCGCCGAGGGAGCCGTTCGGGACGACCCCGTCGCAGCCTTCGGCGATCAGCCGGGCGACGTGCTCGGCGTAGGCGTCGTGGTCGACGGAGAGGTCGTCGCGGAACGGCAGGGTGGTGGCGACCATGATGCCGCGCCAGGGGCGGTCGGTGGTCCGGGTCGTGGCGGCGGTGACGGTCATGTCGATGACCTTTCTGTAGTGTGTGACATTTTATAGCTGGGGAAGAAGAGACCCACGGGCCTCTCCGCCGGGCGCTAGGACGCTCCGGCGTCCGGATCTGTGGGAGGCAGCCCGGCGAGCGTCGAGAGCCGGACCGGCACCGCGAACGGACGGCGCTCCGCAGGT
Source organism: Streptomyces sp. NPDC034084 (assembly GCF_055575535.1). NCBI lineage: Bacteria > Bacillati > Actinomycetota > Actinomycetes > Kitasatosporales > Streptomycetaceae > Streptomyces > Streptomyces sp. NPDC034084. Next base: position 599,782 of record NZ_JBVISK010000003.1, on the reverse strand, counting down.
GGTTCGGGAGTGTCGCCGCGCGCGGCGAGGCAGGCGACGGCCGTCCCGCACATCCGGCCCTGGCACCAGCCCATGCCGGCCCGGGTGAGGAGCTTGACGGTGCGCGCGTCCCGCGCGCCGAGCTCGGCGACCGCCTCGCGGACGCGGCCTGCGCTGACCTCCTCGCAGCGGCAGACGTCCGTGTCGTCGCTGAGCCAGTCCTGCCAGCCGGGGCCGGGGGCGTGGGCGGCGCTCATCACGTCGGCGAAGGCGCGCATCCGGTCCCGGCGGCGGCGCAGTTCGGCGATCCGGCCCTCGCCCGCGCGGCGCCCGAGGAGTCGCGCGGTGATCGCGCGGGCGGCCAGCTCACCCTCCGTGCGGGCGAGTTCCGCGCCGCCCACGCCGCCTGTCTCGCCCGCTGCCCACAGGCCGGTCTCCGAGGTCTCCTGGAGGCCGTCCAGGGCGAGGCCGAGGGTTCCGTCGGGCAGTCTCCGGGTGGCGCAGCCGACCGTCGTGGCCAGCTCGATCTGGGGGATCAAGCCGTGGCCGACGGCCAGGGCGTCGCACACGATCCGGCGTCCCGTCCCCGGCACGGGACGCCAGTCGGCGTCCACGCGGCTGACGGTGACGGCCTCCACGCGGTCGCCGCCGTGCACTTCGGTGACCGCGCTGCGCAACCGTACGGGGACGCGGTGCCGGAGCAGCGCGGCTCCGTGCAGCAGGGCTTCGGCCGCCTTCCCGGGGTTGGCCGCGAGCACCCGGGGGTTACGGGCGTACCGCAGGTAGCCGGCGGCCTCGACCACGGCCGGCACCCGTGCGCTGGCGGCGGCGAGGGAGGAGGCGACGGCGAGGAGCAGGGGGCCGCTGCCGGCCACGACGACGCGACGGCCCGGCAGCACGAGCCCGGACTTCAGCATGGCCTGCGCTCCGCCGGCGCCCACGACTCCGGGCAGGGTCCAGCCGGGGAAGGGGAGTTGCCGCTCGTACGCGCCGGTGGCGAGCAGCAGCGCCCGCGCCCGGATCCGTACGGGCCGCTCGGCGGTTCCGTCCGCTCCGGTGACGGCGTGCACCGTCCAGGTCCCGTCACCCTCCCGGACCACGGACCAGACGTGGTGCCCGGCGAGGTGGGCGAGGCCGGTGCCGGCGAGGCGTCGGCGGAGGTCGGTGAAGGCGGACCAGTCGTGGTGAAGGGCCTCGGGCCGTACGGCGCCCAGGGCGGGCGCCGGGTGCCGGTAGAACTGCCCGCCGGTCTGGGAGGAGGTGTCGAGGAGGGCGACGGAGAGGCCGAGTTCGGAGGCGGTGACGGCGCCGGAGAGTCCGGCGGATCCCGCTCCCACCACCACGAGGTCGTACGTCTCGCCGCGCACCTCGGGCTCAGACGGTGAGGTGTTCATGACCGTGTCCCTCCTGGGTGGTGATCGCGTCGCCGGGGTGGGCCGGGACCAGGCAGGCGCGCAGGTTGGGTTCGCCGTTGACGGTGGCGAGGCAGTCGTAGCACTGGCCGATGCCGCAGAAGGCGCCGCGCGGGCGGCCACCGTCCCGGGTGGTGCGCCAGGCCAGGATGTCGGCGCCCCAGAGGGCGGCGGCGACGGTCTGCCCCGGCAGGGCGGTGACGCGACGGCCGTCGAAGGTGATGTCGAACGGCGGATCGGGCTGTGCGCCGACGAGGTCGGCGGGGGTGCGGGCCACGGGCCCTCCTCTCGTGACGGTGGGTGCGCGCACCTCAGGGCGCGGTGCCGGTGAAGGGCGCGGTGTCGGCGACGGTTCCGGTGTCGGCGAACCGCTCGGGCCGGAACGGGTGGATGTCGAGGGGCGGTTCACCGCCGGTCAGGCAGGCCGCGACGATCCGGCCCGTGACGGGGGCGAGTCCGATGCCCGCTCCTTCGTGGCCGCAGGCGTGGAGCAGTCCTGGGACGCGCGGGTCGGGGCCGATCGCGGGCAGGTGGTCCGGCAGGTACGGGCGGAAGCCGAGGTAGGTGCGGATGGCGCGTACGGTGCCGAGGAGGGGGAACAGCGTGGTGGCACCGGCGGCGAGCCGCCGCAGGACCTCGGTGGAGAGGGTCCGGTCGAAGCCGACCCGTTCCCGGCTGGCACCGATCAGGACCGGGCCCGAGGGCGTGCCCTCGACGACCGCCGAGGTCTGGAGCGCGGCGGAGCCGCTGGCGACGTCGGCCACGTAGTCGGCGGCGTACACCTTGTGGCGCACCACGCGCGGGAGCGGTTCGGTGACGAGGACGAAGCCTCTGCGGGGCAGTACGGGAAGATGGACGCCCGCGAGGGCGGAGAGGGCGCCGCCCCAGGTTCCGGCGGCGTTGACGACGTACGGGGCGTGGATCTCGCCGTCGGTGGTCCGCACGCCGCGGATCTCCCCGGCCGCGCCGGTGAGCAGGCCGGTGACCTCCTCCCCCAGGCGCAGCAGGATCCGGTCGCCTCCCGCGCGCAGCAGTCGGGCGGCCGCGTGGGCGGGCATCACCTGGGCGTCCTGGGGATAGAGGAAACCGCCCGCCAGGGTGGGTGCGAGGTGGGGCTCCAGGTCGTGGAGCCGGTCCGCGGGGATCTCCCGGCTGGTGACGCCCGCCTTCTCCTGGCGGCCCGCGAAGTCGCGCAGGGCGCGCATCCCGGGCTCGTCCGAGGCGACGACGAGGCCGCCCTTGGCCTCGTACTCGACCTGCGGCGGCAGCTGTTCGGCCAGCTCTCGCCACAACGCTGTCGCGATCAGGGCGAGTTCGAGCTCGGGACCTGGTTCCTTGTCGGAGACCAGGAGGTTTCCCTCACCGGCTCCCGTCGTGCCGCCGGCGACGGAACCGCGGTCGACGACGGTGACGGAGAGACCGGCTCGGGCGGCGTAGTGGGCGCAGGCCGCGCCGACGACGCCGGCACCGACGACGATGACATCCGAGGTGTTCCTCGTGGGCGTTCTCGTGGGCACGGCAGTAATATTTCACATGGCACTGTGGTTGCCAAGACCCGTGGAGAGCTTCGCAGTTGCCTCTCGCACCCGTTCTCGCCATACGGACACGGATGGATAACGGAGCCCCCGACACCTTGTCAGTACAATTTCACATTACTATGTTACCGGTCACATTCCAGCCGACGCCGACGTCCCACGGCTGTCCCACGGCTGCCCCACCGCCGTACCACCGGAGTGACCACCCATGAACAAGCGCACCCGCACCCTCGCCACCGCCCTGGTGACGACCCTCGCCCTCGGCGTCACCGGCTGTTCCGGCGGCGAGAAGTCCGGCGGCTCCCCGGACCGTAAGAACCCCGCGGCCTCCACCAACGGCACGATCGTCGGAGGTACTCCGCAGAAGGGCGGCACGCTGACGGTCCTGTCCAACCAGGACTTCACCCACCTGGATCCGGCCCGCAACTGGGTCATGAGCGACATGGACTTCGGCACCCGCCTGCTCTACCGCACCCTCCTGACGTACAGGGCGGAGCCCGGCGCGAAGGGCGGGGTGCTGGCGCCCGACCTCGCCGAGGACCTCGGCGTCTCCTCCAACGGCGCCAGGACGTGGACGTTCAGGCTCAAGCCGGGGCTGAAGTACGAGGACGGCACTCCGATCACCGCCCAGGACGTCAAGTACAACGTGGAGCGGTCCTTCTCGCCCGATCTGCCCGGCGGTCCCGACTACGCGGCCCGCTACCTCGTCGGCGCCGAGGGCTACCAGGGCCCGGCCAAGGGCAAGCACCTCGACTCCGTGAAGACGCCCGACGCCCGCACCCTCGTCTTCGAACTCCGCAAGCCCTTCGCGGAGTTCCCCTACACCACCGTGCTGCCCACCTTCGCGCCCGTCCCCGCCTCCCAGGACAAGGGCCCCCAGTACGACAGCCGCCCCTTCTCCTCCGGCCCGTACAAGATCGACTCGTACGCCCGCGACAAGCAGCTCGTCCTCGTCCGCAACACCCACTGGGACCCCAAGTCCGACACGGTGCGCAAGGCGTACCCGGACCGGATCGTCGTCACCATGGGGCTCAAGGCCAACCAGATCGACGACCGGCTCATCGCCGCCGCCGGCGCCGACGCCTCCGCGGTCTCCTGGGACAAGCTCCGCCCCGAGTCCACCCCCAAGGTGCTCACCAGGCCCGAGGTCAGGGCGCGGCTCCTCGCCGAGTCCAGCAGCTGTACCGAGATGGTCCAGATGCACACCGGCCGGGCGCCCTTCGACGACGTCAGGGTCCGGCAGGCGGTGCAGTACGCGCTGGACCGCGAGGCGATCCTCACCGCCTCCGGCGGCCCCGCCCTCAACGACCCCGCCACCGCGCTCATGCCCGCCTCCCTCTTCGGCGGCAAGCAGCCCGACACCCTGAAGATCCCGCTCACCGGTGATGTGGAGAAGGCGAAGCGGCTGCTGAAGGAGGCGGGGAAGGCCGACGGCTTCCCCACGAGCATCACCGTCTCCAACGGCGACAAGTCGGTGGGCGAGGCGATCCAGCAGTCCCTGGGCCGCGCCGGGATCAAGGTCACCATCGAGACCGTCGACCCCTCCGCCTTCTACGACACGATCGGCGACACCAAGAACCGCACGGACCTCGTCTACACCGGCTGGTGCCCCGACTTCCCCTCCGGATCGACCTTCCTTCCCTTCGTCTTCGACGGCCGCTACATCAAGGAGAAGGGCAACTCCGGCAACCACTCCCTCTTCCGTGACGACGCCACCATGAAGCGGATGGACGCGATCGCCGCGATGACCGACTCCGCGCAGGCGAACAAGGCGTGGCAGGAGCTGGACGGCCAGATCCTCGCCAAGGCCCCGACCGCGCCCGTCGTGGTCGAGCGCAGGCCCCTGCTGCTCGGCACGAACATCGCCGGTGCCTTCGGCCACACCTCCTTCGGCGGGCAGATCGACTTCGCGACGGTCGGCCTCAAGGACCCGTCGAAGAGCGCGAGCTGAAGGCGGCCATGACCACCACCACCTCGACCTCCCCGCCCGTGAGGGCGGGCAGCGGGCCCTGGCGACTCGCCCGGAGGGAGCTGCGCCGTCGCACCTCCGTGCAGGTCTCGCTCGCCGTCGTCGCGTTCTTCGCGCTGCTCACCGTCGCCGCCCCGCTGATCGGCTCCCTGGGCGGCTGGGGCCCGGAGGAGTTCGACAAGAGCGCCGTCGATCCGTACCTGGGCGGCCAGCCGATCGGTCCGCTCGGCGGCGTCTCGGCGGAGCACTGGCTCGGCGTCGAACCCGTCACCGGACGCGACCTGTTCGCCCGGGTCGTGCACGGCGCCCAGGTCTCGCTGCTCATCGCCTTCTCGGCGACCGCGATCGTCGTCGTCGCCGGAACGGCGGCCGGCATCGCCGCCGGCTACTTCGGCGGCCGCACCGACAGCGTGCTCTCCCGCCTGATGGACCTCACCATGTCCTTCCCCTCGCTCATCTTCATGATCGCGATGATGTCGGTGGCGAGGGACGTCAACCGGATCGTCCTCATGACCGCCGTCATCGGCCTCTTCGGCTGGCCCGGCATCGCCCGGGTCGTCCGCGGCCAGGCCCTCTCCCTCAAGCACCGCGAGTACGTCGACGCCGCCCGCGTCGGCGGCTCCGGCCCCTGGCGGATCCTCGCCCGCGACATCCTCCCGGGCGTCGCCGGGCCCGTCATCGCGTACACCACCCTGATCATTCCGGGGATGATCGCCACCGAGGCGGCCCTCAGCTATCTGGGCGTCGGCGTCCGCCCGCCCACTCCTTCCTGGGGCCAGATGATCGCCGAGAGCGTCGCCTATTACGACACGGATCCCATGTACTTCCTCGTCCCGAGCCTCTGCCTCTTCCTCACCGTGCTCGCCTTCACGCTCCTCGGCGACGCGCTGCGCGACGTCCTCGACCCGCGAGGGAGCGGCACGTGATCCTCTATCTCGGCCGCCGGCTCCTGGGCGTGCTCGGCGTCCTCGTCGCCATCGCCGCCGTCACCTTCACCATCTTCTACGTCCTGCCCTCCGACCCGGCCGCCGCGGCATGCGGCAAGTCGTGCAGCACCGAACGCCTGGAGGCGATCCGCGCCCACATGGGCCTGGACGCCCCGCTGTGGCGGCAGTTCACCGACTTCGTCACCGGCATCTTCACCGGCCGCACGGTGGGCAGCGGACAGTACGCCCTGCACTGTGACTTCCCCTGCCTGGGCTACTCGTACGAGAACAGCCAGAGCGTGTGGGACCTGCTCGTCGACCGGCTGCCGGTCTCCGCGTCCCTCGCCCTGGGCGCGGCCGTGATCTGGCTGCTGCTCGGGCTCTCCGCCGGTGTCACGGCCGCCCTGCACAAGGACACGCTCACCGACCGGGCCCTGATGGTCGGCGCGGTCGCCGCCGCCTCGCTGCCCGTCTACTTCACGTCGGTGCTGCTGATCTACGGGCTGATCCGCGTCTCCGGACTCCTCCCCTATCCGCAGTACGTGCCCTTCGGCTCCGACCCCCTGTCCTGGGCCACCAACCTGCTCCTGCCGTGGCTCGCGCTCGCGATCCTGTACGCCGCGATGTACGCGCGTCAGAGCCGCAGTTCGATGATCGAGTCCATGGCGGAGCCGTACATCCGCACCGCGCGCGCCAAGGGGCTGCCGCGCCGCACGGTGGTCGTCAAACACGGGCTCCGCGCGGGCCTGACGCCGATCCTGACGATCTTCGGGATGGATCTGGGCGGTCTGCTGGCGGGTGCGGTGATCACCGAGTCCCTCTTCGGGCTCCCGGGCATCGGGCGTCTCTTCTACGGCGCCCTGTCGACCGGCGACCAGCCGGTGATCCTCGGGGTGACCCTGCTCGCCGCCACCTTCATCGTCGTCGCCAACCTGGCCGTCGACCTGCTGTACGCCGTCGTCGACCCGCGAGTGAGGTACTGATGGGCGACTCCGCCTCCCTGCTGTCGGTACGCGACCTCACGGTCACCTTCCCCACCCGGCGCGGCCCCGTCCGGGCGGTCGACTCCCTCTCCTTCGACGTCCCGCACGGGCGCACCCTCGGCATCGTCGGCGAGTCCGGCTCCGGCAAGTCCGTCACCTCGCTGGCCGTGATGGGCCTGCTCACCGGCGCCGAGGTGACCGGCTCCGTCGCCCTGGACGGCCGCGAACTGATCGGCCTGCCGGAGCGTGAGCTCAACCGGCTGCGCGGCCGGAGGATGGCGATGATCTTCCAGGACCCGCTGTCCAGCCTGCATCCGTACTACACCGTCGGCGAGCAGATCGCCGAGCACCACCGGGTCCACTTCGGGTCCCGTCGCGCGGCGGCCCGCGCGCGGGCCGTCGAGGCGCTCGGCGAGGTCGGCATCCCCGAGCCCCGCCGCCGGGCCGGCGAGTACCCGCACCAGTTCTCGGGCGGGATGCGCCAGCGGGTGATGATCGCGATGGCGCTCGTCTGCGAGCCGGATCTGCTGATCGCCGACGAACCGACGACGGCGCTCGACGTCACCGTCCAGGCGCAGATCCTGGAGCTGATCGCCCGTCTCCAGGAGGACCGGGGCCTCTCCGTCGTCATGATCACGCACGATCTGGGGGTGGTCGCCCGGGTGGCCCACGACGTCCTGGTGATGTACGGCGGCCGGGCCGCCGAACGCGCCTCGGTGAACGCGCTGTTCGCGACCCCGGCCCATCCGTACACCCGGGGTCTGCTCGACTCGCTGCCCCGGCTCGACGACCACGACGACGCGCCGCTCCGGGCGATCCCCGGCAGCCCGCCGTCCCTGCTCGACCCGGCGCCGGGCTGCGCGTTCGCCCCTCGCTGCCTCCGCGCCGCCGCCGGCTCCGAGGAGGAGCGGGCCCGCTGTGCGGCCGAACGCCCGCTCCTCGACGGCCCGGACGGGCACCCGGCCGCCTGTCACTTCCCCGCGTACGAAGGCGTTCCCTCATGACCACCACGCCCCCGCCCCTCCTCCGCGTACAGGACCTGACCATGACGTTTCCGGGGCGCCGGGCGCGCTCGGCGCCCGTCCGGGCCGTCGACGGCGTGTCGTTCGACGTGGCGGCGGGCGAGACGCTCGGGCTCGTCGGCGAGTCCGGCTGCGGGAAGTCGACCACCGGCCGCGTGATCGTGCGGCTCCTGGAGCCGACCGCGGGTTCCGTCTCGTACGACGGACGCGACATCAGCCATCTGTCCCGGCGGGAGCTGAAGCCGCTCCGCCGCGACCTCCAGATGGTCTTCCAGGATCCGCACTCCTCCCTCAACCCCCGGCAGACCGTGGCCCGGATCATCTCCGATCCGCTGCTCGTGCAGGGGAGTTCGGCCGCCGGGGCGCGCAAGCGGGCCGTGGAGCTGATGGAGCTGGTCGGGCTCATCCCGGAGCACATCGACCGCTATCCGCACGAGTTCTCCGGCGGGCAGGCCCAGCGCATCGGAATCGCCCGCGCGCTGGCCACCGGCCCCCGGCTCGTCGTCGCCGACGAGCCGGTCTCCGCCCTGGACGTCTCCGTCCAGGCGCAGATCGTCAATCTGATGGAGCGGCTCCAGCGCGAGCTCGGCCTCGCCTATCTCTTCATCGCGCACGACCTCTCCGTGGTGAAGCGGGTCTGCGACCGGGTCGCCGTGATGTACCTCGGCCGGATCGTGGAAATCGGTGAGAAGGAGCGGGTGTACGCGGCGCCCGCCCACCCCTACACACGGGCGCTGCTCTCCGCCGTACCCCTGCCCGACCCGGTGGCCGAGCGGGTCCGGGAGCGGATCACGCTGCTCGGCGACCCGCCGAGTCCGGCCGCTCCCCCGCCGGGCTGCACGTTCCACCCGCGCTGCCCGAAGGCCCGGGAGCTCTGCCGGACCGAGGCGCCGTCACTGCGGATCGCCACCCCGGGCGAGGCCCGGCAGGTCGCCTGCCACTTCCCCGAGAGCCCGGAGGGAGGGTGAGGGCACACCGCCGCTCTTGACAACCGCTCACGTTCCTCGTCCTCATGTTCCTGACAGAAGTGGCTCCGCACCACGAGGGGAACGATCAGCGCATGACCCAGCCCGAGAGCGCGGGACACGACTACGACGTCGTCATCAGCGGCGCGAGCCTCGCCGGCTGCGCCGCGGCGATCCTGCTCGCCCGCCGCGGTGCCCGCGTCGCGCTCCTGGAGCGGCGCTCGCGCCCCGGGGCGTACAAGACGCTGTGCACCCACTCCCTCACGGCCAACGCCACCCCGGTCCTTCAGGAACTCGGCCTGGTCCCCGCCCTGGAGAAGGCGGGGGCCGTCCGCAACGAGGCCCGCTGGTACACCCCCTGGGGATGGATCGAGCCGAGGGCCGCGCCGGGTCCCGAGCTGCCGTACGGCTACAACGTCCGGCGCAGCACCCTCGACCCGCTGATACGCTCCCGTGCGGCCGAGACCCCCGGCGTCGACGTACTCCTCGGCCACCAGGTGACGGGGCTGGTCCAGGAGGACGGGCGGACCGTGGGGGTGCGGGCCTCCACCCCCGAGGGCGAGCGCGAGTTCCGGGCCCGTCTGGTGGTCGGCGCCGACGGCAAGGACTCGGCCGTGGCCTCGTTCGCCGGGGTGCCCACCCGGCGGCACCAGAACGCGCGGTTCGGCTATCTCGCGCACTACCGGAACCTTCCGCTGCGCGACGGGATCAGCCACGCCTGGTTCCTGGTGCCGGACATGGCCTACGCGTTCCCGAACGACGACGGGGTGACGGTCGTCGCGGTGCTCCCGGACAAGACGCGGCTGCCGGCCTTCCGGGAGGATCTGGAGGGCAGCTTCCTCGAGTTCGTCCGCTCGCTGCCCGACGCACCGGCCATCGACTCCGCCGAGCGCGTCACGAAGATCACCGGCACGGTCGACTACCCGCTCCACACCCGCAGGCCGACCGCGCCGGGCCTCGCGCTCATCGGTGACGCCGCCCTGACCGGCGATCCCCTGTGGGGAGTCGGATGCGGGTGGGCCCTGCAGTCCGCGCGGTGGCTGGCGGAGGCGGTCGCCCCCGTCGTGACCGGTCACGGCGACCTCGACCGGGCGCTCGCGGTGTACGCGCGCAGGCACCGGCGGCGCCTGAGCGGACATCAGTACCTGGCGGCGGACTTCGCCAAGGGGCGTCCGTTCAATCCGGTGGAGCGGCTGATGTTCTCGGCGGCGGCGCGGGACGCGTCCCTGGCCCGGCACATGCACCTGTTCGCGTCCCGCCTCATCGGTCCGGTGCGGTTCCTGAACCCCGCGGTGGTGGCCAGGGCGGCGGTCGTCAACCTCAGGCACCGGCGGGCGGCGAACCGACCCGCGCGCCTGCCAGGGACGGGGGCGTGACGGGCTCCCCCAACACAGCGACGCCGGCACCGCCTCGCCCGAGCGGTGCCGGCGTCGGTGTGTTCAGGCGGTATCGCGGGCCGCGCGGTACAGGGCGCCGGCGACGGCGAGGTCCTCCCAGGCCATCCCCACGCTCTTGAAGAGCCGCGGGCGGCCGGAGGGCGCGCGGCCGGTGGACGCGGGGTCACGGGAGGCGCGACCGGAGGGGGCGCGGCCGTTCACGAGGTCGGTGAGGGTGCCCGCGATGTGGTCCGCGCCGATCGCCCCCTCGGCCAGCGGGACGAGCAGGTCGCCCGCCTCGCGGAGCGCCGCCGAGCGCGCCTCCACGTACACCTGGGCGCGGGTCACGAGCGCGGTGTCGGTCTCACGGGCGGCCGGCTGGTGCGAGCCGACCGCGACGACGGTGGCGCCGGGGGCCACCAGGGTGCCGTCGAAGAGCGGTTCCCGGGCCGTGGTGCAGCAGACGACGAGGTCGGCCCCTGCCACGTCGCCGGGCGTGCCGGCGCGGGCGGGCACGTCGAGCGTCCGCGCGTATCCGGCGAGGGCGCGGGCGCCGACCGCGTCGCGTCCGACGACGACGGCCTCGGCGACCTCGCGCACGGCGAGGACTGCTTCCAGGTGCCCGTACGCCTGGGGTCCGGTGCCGAACAGGACGAGCCGCAGGGGCCGGTCGTCCGGTGTCAGACGGCGTATGGCGAGCGCGGAGACGGCCGGGGTGCGCAGCTCGGTGAGCGCCGCTCCGTCGAGGAGGGCGAGGGGCCGGAGACTCTCGCCGTCGAGGAGCAGGTACGAGCCGGTGATGCGGGGCAGGCCGCGGGCCGGGTTGCCGGGGGCCACGCCCGCGATCTTCACTCCGGCGTACGGGCCGAGGGCGGCGGGCATGAGGAGGAGCTCACCGGCGGGGACGGGGACGGCGGTGCGGGGCGGTGCGGTCTCGGGGTCGAAGCCGGCCCGCAGGACGTCGGCGAGGACGTCGGCCGTGGCCCCCGGGGTCAGGAGACGGGTCATGGCCGGGGCGTCGATCCGGAGCAGGTCGGCCGTGGTGGTCACGGCAGACGCAGTGGTCACGACAGGCGTGGCGGACTGGGCAGGCGTGGGGGTCACAGCTGGAATCCCGTCCCCAGGTCGTCGTGCGGGTCGAGCACGAAGGTGTGGGTGCCGGTGCGATGGGTGGTTCCGGTGACCTCGGTGACGCCTCCGGGCAGCAGGCGGCCGGTGAACACGGTGCCGGCCACCGACACGTGCGTGAGGGTGTCGCCGGGTGCGAGGCGCCCGTCCTCGCCGAGCAGGGCGAGCCGCGCGGAGGTGCCCGATCCGCAGGGTGAGCGGTCGACCTGCCCGTCGGCGAAGACGGTGACGTTGCGCTGGCGCGGCCCGGTGGGAGCGTCGGGCAGCTCCTCGTACAGGATGACGCCGTAGATCTCGTACGCGGGCAACGCGGCGCGGATCTCCCGCCCGGCCCGGACGAGTGCGGGCAGGGCGGCCCGGGTGGTGTCGAGGCCGAGGGCGGCGGCGGGGACGGAGGCGTAGCAGGCGCCCGAGTCGGCGAGGTCGACGTCGGCGGTGCCGGACGTGGTGTTCACCGGGACCTTGCGCGCGAGGACGCGCGTGGGGACGTTGCGGAAGGTGACGCCGGTGGTCCGGCCGCCCGCGCGGTGCACGGTCGCGGTGACGCGCCCGGAGGGCACGTCGATGCGGACGGGGACGTCGCCGTCCTCGGGGGCGGGGACGCGCCCGGTGTCGACGGCCCAGGCGCCGAGGGCCATCGTGCCGTGGCCGCAGGCGGTGGAGTAGCCGTCCTTGTGCCAGAACAGCACGCCGAAGTGGGCGCCGTCGTCGTCGGGCGGCACGATGAACCCGCCGTACATGCCGGAGTGTCCGCGCGGCTCCTGGACCAGGAGGCGGCGCAGTCCGTCGAGCGGCCGGAGGCGGAGGGCGAGGGCGCGGCGCTCGGCGACGGTGTCGCCGGGGATCGGGGGGAGGTCTTCGTCGACGATCCGGAAGGGCTCGCCTGCGGTGTGGTAGTCGGTGGTGCGGACCGGGTGCGGGCTGGTGTTCACGGAGTGCGGCCTCCAGAAGGGGGGTCACGGTGCCGGGCCGGCCCCTCCCCCGCGGAAGGACCGGCCCGGACGGCGGGTGCGGTCAGCTGCGGAGGGGGCCCTCACAGCTGTAGCTCGACGTGCCCGCGACCTTGGTGGACCAGATCTCGACGGGGCCGAAGCTGCAGTTCATGTCGGCCAGGTTGTTCGAGACGGCGCCGGCGCGGTCGAGGAGGAAGTAGTCGACGGTCTCGGACATGTCCTTGAAGTTCTGGTCGGCGCTGGCCGAGTTGGACAGGTTGGCGGTGATCCGCCCGGTGCAGACGAAGCGGCGCTTGCCGGGGTCGCCGTTCTCCACGCAGTCGGGGGTGCTGTAGGTGGCGGCGGCGAAGGAGGACTTCACGGACGCGAGGGCGGAGTCGCGGAGCTGGGCGTTGGGCGTGTACGTGGTGTTCGGCACGTACAGCTGGTCGACCTTGGCGATCTGCGTGTCGAGGAAGCGGTCGTAGTCGCGCTGGAGGCCGGCCTCGGAACCGAGACGGTTGCGCCACGCGTCGTACGCCGCCACGTCGTTGGCCCGCAGGTGGGTGTACATCTCGCGGAGCAGCGAGGGCTTCTCGGTCCAGAGGAACTCGAAGAAGGTTCCGGCGTAGCCGTAGAAGCGGAAGCCGTCGCCGTCGTAGGTGGCGTTGAGGATCTGGCGGAGGTTCATCCGGGGTCCGCCGCCGGCGGTGTCGCTGATGACGCTGCGGACCAGGGACTTGCGGACGGCGATGCCGTTGTCGCGGGTGGCTCCGTCGAAGAACTCGGCCGTGCCCTCGTCCATGGCGGTGGTGCGGTCGCCCTGGTACCAGGGGCCTTCGCCGAAGAAGCCGGGCACGGCGTAACGGCCGTTGAGGTAGTGGGTGTACTCGTGGCGGAAGAGCTCCTCCAGGGTCAGGGTGGAGTCCTGCGGGACGCGCCGCTGGTAGGTGTAGAAGGTGGCGCCGCGCTCGATGTAGATGCCGCCGTTGTTGGTGTCCATCCCGGTGAGGATGGGGTGGTAGTTCTCGTAGTCCGCGCGGGAGGCGTACAAAACGATGTTCAGCGTGGTGTTGGGGTCACCGGCGAGCGGCTTGTCGGTGCCGAGGACCCGGTGGTACTGCGCCTTGACCTGCTTGCTCGCGTAGTAGAGCTGGTCGACGGTGGCCCGGTCGAGCGCGGTGCGGACCTTGATGGCCCCGTTGTCGTAGGTGTACGTGTACGGGAAGAGCTGCTTCTCGATGTCCTCCTTGCACACGCCGTACGGCTTGCAGGCCTCGTAGACGTTGAGCCAGGAGACGACCTTCGCCCACGGCTGGCTGCCCTGGCCGAAGGTGCCGACGACGGTGGTGAGCAGGGCCCCGAGGTCGGCGACGATCCCGTCCTTGAGGCCCGCGATCTGGCCGAAGCGGCCGTACTCGCCGAGGGCGTCCCGGGCGACCCAGGCGTTGGCGGTGCCCTTCAGGTGTCCGTAGCCGGCGAAGGCCTTGAAGACGGCGCGGTAGGCCGGGTCGGCGGCGACGGCCGTGTGGAACGCGGTGTCCTGGTTGCCGGGGTAGACGCCGAGGTAGTTGACGGAGAGGCCGGCGAGCGCGGCACCCGCCCAGGCCGGGTCGAGGTTCGTGGCGGGGTGCGAGGGGTCCATGGTGGCCAGGACCCGCTTGATCAGCCCGAGTTGGTGCTGGCGGAGGCCGGGGGCGCTGGCCGCGTAGAGCGCTTCGCGGAGGGTGTTCGCGTTGCTCTTCGTGACGTCGAAGGTGTGCGCGGCGGCGGCGAAGTCGGCGACGGCCCGGCGGATCGCGTCGATCGTGGGGGCGTCGGTGGTGTCGATCTCGTCGCGCGCGTAGTCGTGGTAGGCGACGGCGTGCAGGTACGTGAACATCTCCTCCAGATGGGAGGCGTTCCGTCCGTCGTGGGAGGCGGCGAGGCCCGATATGCGGCGGGCGACGGCCTGGACGTGGGCGTCGGACATCACGGGCGCGAGCCGGGCGTCCCAGGTCCATATGAGGTTGCGCAGACAGCCGTCGGCGGTGACCGCCGGGTCGGCGAGGAAGTCGGCGAACTGCTCGGGGGTGAGGCCCTTGATCCCGTCGAGGGTGCAGGGGACGCCGGCCGCCGTGGTACCGGCGGCGGTCGCGGCGTACGCCTTGGCGGTGGCGGCGGCCGGTGCCCGGCCGGGGACGCGGCCCGCGGCGAGGCCGCCGGGGGCGGGGGCCGGCCCGAAGGTGGTGCGCGGGGCGGAGGCCGGGTGCTCGACCTCGTCGAAGGGGTTGGCACCCGGCTGCGCCTGCGGGGCCGGCGCGCCGAGCATAAGGGCCGGGGCGGTGGCGGGCTGGTCGTCCGTGCCCGCCGCGGCGACACCGGCCTGGCCGGCGGAGGCGAGGAGGGTGACGGCGACGGCGGAGGCGAGCAGGGACGAGCGCACACGTCTGTGGAGGGACAAGGGGAACTCCTGCTGGTGAGGGGGGTGGCGCGGGGATGTGTTCGCGAACTGGCCGTGTTCGCACGGCGTATGACGAACGTTCATCAGACCGTGTGCGCTGTAACATAGTAATGTGAAATTGCACTGACAAGCCTTTGGGTGGCATCACTTGCCCTCCGGGGCCGACAGGCCGCCCCCGAACGGGGTCAATCCGTCACACAGGCCTCGGGATTCAGCGGCGTCGCGGTGCCGAGTCCGCCACAACGGACCGCAGGGCCCGACGAAGCCACGGCAAGGGGCTGTTCATGCGCCCCCTCAACCCCCACCATGCTGCTGTCTACTCGTGCGTAACTCACTCCAGGGGAGAGCGTGTTGAGAATCCGTGGCCGGATCACCGTTCCGCTGCTCGCCGTCGTGGCGTCCCTGTTCCTGTCGGCGGCGCCCGTGCGGGCCGAGGAGCCCGGGCCCGAAGCGTCCGCCCGTACCCCCGTCGTGTTCGTCCACGGCTACAACGCCGATCCCGGGGTGTGGGGCGGCCTGCGCGCGGACTTCGAAGCCGACGGCTACACCGACGCCGAGCTCTTCTCCTTCGGCTACGACACCCACCGGTCCGTGAACGAGGTCCTGTCCGGCGAACTCGCCGCGTACGTCGAGGGAGTCAAGCGGCGGACCGGGGCGAGCCGGGTCGACCTCGTCGCCCACTCCTTCGGCAGTCTCGTCACCCGCTGGTACGTGAAGTTCGACCCCGCCGGCCAGTCCTCCGTGGCCCACTGGGCCTCTCTCGCCGGCCCCAACCACGGCACCGGTACGGCATGGGCGTGCGCGCTGTGGGACCAGGCCTGCCGCGACATGACCCCGGGCTCCTACGTCCAGAAGAAGCTCGCTGAGGGCGACGAGACGCCCGGAGCCGTGCGCTACGCCACCTGGTGGTCGGAATGCGACGAGGTCATCAACCCCGACAGCAGCGTGCCGCTGGCCGGCGCCGCCAACAACGGCGCCGGCTGCCTCGACCACAACGAGCTCCTCGGCGACGCCACCGTCTCCCAGGGCGTCCGCGCCTTCCTCCGCTCGTAGCCGACCTGGGTCCGCCCGGCGGCCGACCCCGCGTCAGCCGGATCCGGGCCGGCCCACCGGCTCCGGGGAGTCCGTCACGATCTCGGGCTCCAGGCCCTCGGCGGGGGTGGTGCGGGAGCGGCCGATGTCGCCGCGCCACGCCTCGAAGGCGAGCGTGGTCGCGGTCACCACCGCCAGTCCCAGCAGCCAGCCCCCGACCACGTCGCTCACCCAGTGCACCCCGAGCGCGACCCGCGTGTAGCTCACACCGAGCACCGCCACCGCCGCCAGGACCCACGGCAGCGGCCGCCAGGCACGCGGGACCAGGGGAAGCAGGACCAGCAGCAGGACGGCGCAGGAGGTGGTGGCCGTCATGGCGTGCCCGGAGGGGAAGGAGAAGCCGGGCGCGTGGGCGACGGGATCCGGCAGGTGCGGCCGGGCACGCTCGACCACGTTCTTGACCAGCAGTCCCACCAGCCCGCCGGTCGTCGCGGTGACGGCCGCCCAGGCGGCGAGGCGGAACGCCCGCCGCCGCAGGAGCCACACCACCACACCGGCCACCAGGAGCCGCATGGTCAGCGGCCCCCACGCGACCTGCGTGAGGAAGTCGAGCACCCGTACCCAGGCCGGACTGCCGAGCGCGGAACGGTGCAGCCGCTCGGCCACCACCTGGTCGAGGTGGTACAGCGGGGTCCAGTGCGACTCCACCAGCACCAGGGCGAGGGAGAACGGGACGGCCGCCAGGGCGGTGAGGGCCGCGCCCGCCACCAACCGCGTGCCGAACCGCGTGTCGGGCCCGCCGTGGCCGGTCACGCTTCGCCCGAGACGGTGCCGCCAGGTCCGGGGGGAAGGCTCAGTCATGGTCGGTACGGTTCCTTTCCGTCGGGGAGGTGTCGGGAGCGCCGCTCGGCTCAGACCCCGGGGTCCTCGGTGATGGGCGTCCCCACCCCCGCCCGTACGGCCTCCAGCTGGGCGGCGAAGGAAAGGCCCAGAAACAGGGCGATCGAGGTGAGGTACGACCACAACAGCAGCGCCACGAACGCGCTCAGCGGCCCGTACACGGTGGTGAAGGAGCCTCCGGAGCCGACGTAGAGGCTCAGTGCCCACGTCGCGCCCAGCCACAGCAGCAGATGGACGGCGGCGCCGAAGGCGAGCCAGGTGTAGCCCGGTTGGGCGCGCCGGGGCGAGCGGCGGAAGACGGCACTGGTGGCGATCACCGCCAACAGGATTCCCACGGGCCAGCGCAGCACGTCCCACGCGCGGGACGTGGCCGGCTCCAGGTGGTAGACCTCGATCAGGGCCCGGCTCAGGTCGGATCCGAGGACCGTGACGCAGAAGCTCAGTCCGAGGGGCAGCCCGGCCAGCACCGCCATCACCAGCCCCCGGGCGTACTTGTGGAGAAACGGCCGGTCGCGCTCCACGCCGTATATGCGGTTCGCGCCGCGCTCCACCTGGCACATGCCCGTGGTGACGTTCGCGACGGAGAACAGCAGGCCGAACCAGAGGGCCGCCGCGCCGCCCTCCCCGGCGTGCCGCCGGCTCTCCCGCAGCGCGTCGTCCACGACGTCCTGGCTCGGACCGCTGATCCGGCGGATCGTCAGCTCGGCGATCCGCCCGACGTCCTCGGTGTGCAGCACTCCGGACAGCCCGATGACGGCGATGCCCAGCGGAAGGATCGCGAGGACTGTCTGCAGGGCGAGGGCCCGGGAGTGACTGAACCCGTCGGCGTAGCGGAAGCGTACGAAGGAGTCCCGTACGAGGGCCCAGCCTCCGTAGTGGCGAAGCGCGGCCCAGGCCTCCTCGCCCGAGAGGACGTCTCCCCGCAGCCGCAGTTCTGCCTCCACGGCCTTGACCTCACTGCGCTGCGGTACGCGTGTCGCGGTGCCCATGGGTGCCTCCTTCCTCCGTCGCCCCCGCCGGGGCTCCCGTCCGCGCCGGGGCCGGCAGGCACACCCGCAGCGCCCCCGGCTCGACCTCCGCGGTCAGCCGGGTACCCGCGGGGAAGACGTCACCGTCGAGCTCGCGCGGCTGGGGCAGGGCGAAGTGGAGGTCGATCCGGGCCGCGCCGAAGTACTCCAGTGCGCCGTGCGCGAGGGACCGTTCCCCCGTGGCGGGCGCGCGTCGCCGCCGTGCGCCCGGTACGCGGGAGGCGAGGTACCCGGCGGCGGCGAGCCAGCCGGTCACCCCGCGCGGGTCGAGCAGGACGACCTCCAGCCTGCCGCTGTCGGGCCGGGCCTCCGGCAGCAGCGGCAGCCCGCCCTGGAGGGTCCCGACGTTGCCGATGACGACCATGCGGGCCCGCCGCTCCAGCGGGGCGCCTCCGTCCAGCCGGATCGTCAGCCGCATCCGGTCGTCCCCCAGATGCCGTACGGCCGAGACCACGTACGCGGCCCAGCCCAGGCTCTCCTTGAGCCGCGCAGAGGCGTCCCGGACCATGGCGGCGTCGAACCCGGCACCCGCCATGACCGCGAACCGGGTCGGCGCGATCCCGTCGCCCCGTATGCGCCCCACGTCGAGTCCGACGGCCTGCCCCTGGAGGGCCTCCCGCAGAGCGGCCACGGGCTCGGTCGGCAGCCGCAGGTTGCGGGCGAGGAGGTTCCCCGTGCCGCAGGGCACGATCGCCAGGGGGATCCCGGTCCCGGCCACCACGTCCGCGCAGGCGCGTACGGTGCCGTCCCCGCCGCAGACGACGACCAGATCGGTGTCCGTCCCTCCGAGGTGGGCGGCCAGGGCACCGGACGGGTCCCCGGCCGTCGTCTCCGTCCATTGCTGCTCCGCGTAGCCGTGGTCGCGCAGTACGGCCCGGACCTTGGTGGCGGTCTCGTCCCCGCACGCGCGCGGGTGGCGCACCACGAGGACCCGGCGCCTGCCGAGCCCGGACGGGCCCCGGGCGGGTGGTGACTCCTCTTCCGCCTCCTCGTCCCGGTGGCGCGGCAGCAGGGCGGCCGCCATGAGGGCCAGCGTGCAGGCGCCGTTCAGCAGCCCCGCCGCCACGTCGGAGACGTGGTGCATGCCGCGGTACACCCGGGAGACCGCCACGAGCAGCGGGATCGCGAGGAGCAGCCCCACCACGAGGTGTCGCAGGACGCCGTGCAGGCGCCGGGTCGCGAGGACCGCCAGCCCCCCGAAGAGGGCGACGGAGGCGCCGACGTGGCCGGAGGGGAAGCTGGACGTCGGCGGCGCCGGGTCCAGGTGGGGCACGTCGGGGCGTTCGCGGTTCACGACGAGGGTGACGAGCAGGAAGACGGCGGACTGCGCGGCTACCGACCCGGCGAGGAACGCCGCCTCCCGCCACCGGGGCACGTGCGGCACCAGGAGCAGGGCGGCCGTGCACATGAGGGTGAGGAGGATCACGCTACCCGTGTTCGCAAGCAGCGACGCCCAGTCGGTGAGAGTGGTGGCGAAGGGGGTGCGGTGGGCGGCGAGGGCGCGGTTGACGCCTTCCTCCGCCGACAGCGGCCAGCGGTGCGCGAGGGGCCCGGTCACCAGCAGCCCCAGCGCGACGACCGCGGCCGCCTGCACGGGCAGCAGCAGGAGCGGGCGGCCCGGTCTGGCTCCCGCCCCGTGTGGGTTCGTCATTGACGCCGTGTTACCTGCTTGGCGCGGGGTAAACCGCCACCGTCCTCTTCGGCGCCGTCGGCTTCATCACCTTCACCGGCTTCGTCGGTGGGGAACGGAGGATGAGAGCGGTGACGCCGGGCAGGAGGGCACCGTGACCTCGAACACTCTCCGCACGGACCGGAGCACTCCGGGAAGCCGGCTCGTCGAGCTGTGGGGACGCGCACGCGCGCACCTGCGCACCACCGCCGTACGCCTCTGGGACGACAACATCGCCGACTACGCGGCGGCCCTCACCTACTACGCGGTGCTGGCACTCGTGCCCGCCCTGCTCGTCTCGGTCTCCCTGGTGGGCCTGGCCGGGACCGGCACCCGCGAGCGGCTGATCCGCGATCTCACCTCCTACGCCCCTCCCCAGTCGGCCCAGGTGCTGCGGGAGGCTCTGGAGGGCCTCACCTCGGCGCCGTCCTCCCTGTGGGCGCTGCTCGTCAGCGGCGTCCTGAGCGCCCTGTGGTCGGCGTCCAGTTACCTGGCGGTCTTCCGTCGCGCGCTGCACGTGATGCACCGGCTGCCCGACACGCGGCGGCCGCTGCGTGCGGCGCACGTCCTCGTCCTCACCGCCGGCGTGCTGCTGGCCCTGCTCGTCGCGGGCGCCGCGAGCCTCGTCGCGACCGGCCCCGTGGCCCGCCGGCTCGCGGCGGCCACCGGCCACTCGGGCACGGACGCCATGGCCCTCCTGCGGTGGCCGGCGCTCCTGGTGATCGTCACGGCACTGATCCTCATCCTCTACCGGACCGGACCCGTCCAAGCCCGCGGCGCGCGCCGGGGATTTCTGGGGGGCGCCCTGGCGGCCTTCCTGTGGCTCGGCGCTTCGGCGCTCTTCACCCTCTACACGCAGTTCGGGACCTACAGCCGGCTCTACGGTTCGCTCGCCGGGGTCATCGTGTTCCTCGTGTGGCTGTGGTTCAGCAACCTGGCCCTGCTCGCCGGCGCCCAGTTCAACGCCGTGCTCGCGCGGACCGGGGAAGGGACCCGCGAGGCGCCGGCGGAGGCCGGCACCGCCTCCTCCTACAGGTAGCGGCGGATGGGGAGCACCGCGGTCTCCCGGGCGCGCTGCACCAGGGAGCGCCGCTTCCAGCGGTCCGGGCGGATCAGCTCGCTGACCTCGAGGTCCTCGTCGTAGTGCGCGTCGAGGGCGGCGGTGAACCCGGCGTCCATGACGGCGAGCATGACCTCCTCGTCGTGGTCGAGGGAGCGGCGGTTGAAGTTCGTGGAGCCGATCAGGGACACGACGCCGTCCATGGTGATGACCTTCGCGTGCATCATGGTCGGCTGGTACTCGTGGATGCGCACGCCGCAGGCGATCAGCTCCTCGTAGCGGTGCTGCCCCGCCAGCTGGCACACCCGCTTGTCCGTGTAGGGGCCGGGCAGCAGGATATCGACCTCCACTCCGCGGCGGGCCGTGGCGCAGAGCAGGTCGATGAAGTAGCTGTCGGGGGCGAAGTACGCGGTCGCCAGACGGACCCGTTCCTCGGCCGATTCGAGGATCACGCGCATCAGGGTCTGCATGTCCTGCCAGCCGAAGCTGGCCGAGCCGCGGACCACCTGCACGATGGCGCTCCCGCTCGGGCGGTGGCCGACGAAACGGTCGCGCTCGTCGAAGAGCTCCGCATGGCATTCGGCCCAGTTCTGGGCGAAGGCGGCGGCGATGCCGTCCACGGCGGGGCCCTGGACCTCGACGTGTGTGTCCCGCCACTCGTGGGGGTTGCGCGCGTCACCGCACCATTCCTCGGCGATCCCGACGCCTCCGGTGAAAGCGGTCTGCTCGTCGACCACGAGGACCTTGCGGTGGCAGCGGTGGTTCTGCTTGAGCGGCGAGAGGTAGAGGGGCTTGCGGAACCAGGCGATCTCGACCCCGGCCCGGCTCATCCGGTCCAGCAGGTCCCGCTCTATCAGGCGGCTGCCGAAGCCGTCCAGCAGCAGCCTCACCCGCACACCCGCGCGCGCCCGGTCGGACAGGGCCATGGCGAAGCGCCGCGCGATGTCGCCCCGCCAGTAGACGAAGGTCATCATGTCGACGGTGTGCCGGGCACGGCCGATCGCGTCCAGCATCGCGGCGAAGATCTCGTCCCCGTTGCGCAGGGGACGGACGGCGTTTCCCTCGGTCGCCGCGACACCGATGAGCCGTTCCAGGCGCCGGCGAATGCGGTGGATCCGTTCGTCCGCCAGGGCGCTGTCGGCGGTCGCGGTCGTCGCACCGCCGAGCGGCGGCTCTCTGTCAGACATACCTGCACTCCTCGGTCGGGCCATCGGCGACCAGGACCATATCCGACCGCGCCCAGGACTCCGGCGCGCTGGTCCCGGGGTGGCCGGACCCGCCCCCTAGAGCCCGCCCCTCCGACCGCGGCCCGCTCGGCGGCGCCCCGAGGCTGAGCGGGCCGCGTCCAGCAGGGCGTCCCGGTCGACGATCTTCACGCGGGGTCGCCTCTCGCGGCGTCCCGCCGTCCGCTCGTGGTCGTCGATCGCCCGCCACCCGTCGAGGCCGACCGCGTCCGGGTGCCCGCCGGACACCGGGCCGTCGGCGGGGGCGGTGAGCAGGCCGGCGTCGAGGTCGTCGAGGAGCGCGGAGACGGTCTCCTGGGCGCAGGACTTGTTGGTGCCGATGAAGCCGCTCGGGCCGCGCTTGATCCAGCCGGCCACGTACACGCCGGGCCGGACCCGCCCCCGCTCGTGGGGCACCGTGCCGGTCGTCTCGTCGAACGGGAGGCCCGGGACCGGCCGCCCGCGGTAGCCGATCGCGCGCAGGACGAGCGAGGTCGCGATGGTCTCGGTCTCGGGGGCGCGCGCGGCCGGCGGGGCGCCGTCGTCGGCGCGCGGCGGTTCGTTCCGTACGACCGTCAGACCGGTCACCCTGTCGTCGCCGAGCATCCGCGTCGGGCGGGTCCGGAAGCGCAGGACGATGCGGCGCCGTCCCGGTACGGGGGTGCGGGCGGCCAGGTCGGCGAGGACGGCGGTCTTCGGCGTGGGGTTCGTGGGCAGGTCCGCGGGCCGGGCCTCGACGAGGACATCGACGCTGTCGAGCGCGGCGAGAGCGAGCAGTTCGGGCAGGGTGAACGCGGCCTCGGCCGGGCCTCGGCGTCCGAGCACGACGACCTCGCGGACGCGGCTCGTCCGCAGCGCGGCGAGCGCGCGGTCGGAGATGTCGGTACGGGAGAGGGTGTCGGGGTCGGCGGTGAGGATCCGGGCCACGTCCAGGGCGACGTTGCCGTTGCCGATGACGACGGCCCGTTCGCCGTCGAGTGCGTACGAGGTGGAGCTGTGGTCGGGGTGGCCGTTGTACCAGGCGACGAAGTCGGTGGCGGAGTGGCTGCCGGGCAGGTCCTCTCCGTCGATGCCGAGCCGCCGGTCCGTCGCCGCGCCCACGGCGTAGATGACGGCGTGGTGGTCTCGGGCCAGTTCCTCGTGGTGGAGGTCGCGGCCGATCTCGGTGTTGAGCCGGTACGAGAAGCCGGGCTGGCTCTCGACGGCGCGGAACAGCCGGGCGACCCGCTGGGTGTCCTGGTGGTCGGGCGCCACCCCGGCGCGGGCGAGACCGTACGGGGTGGGCAGCCGGTCGTGGACGGTCACCGTCACGCCGGGGTGCCGGAGCAGTTCGTCGGCGGCGAAGAGGCCTGCCGGCCCGGCGCCGACGACGGCGACCCGCAACTCGGGCGCGGTCATGCGGCGTTGCTTGGGCACGATCGCCATGGGCGTGCGGTCCTCGTGCGGATGGGCGTCGTAGTAGGCGCGGTTGAGTTCGAGGAACGGCAACTCCGCTTCGGTGAGCCGGGTGTGCGGCTTGAGGGCGTCCACCGGGCAGGCCGTCGTGCAGGCGCCGCAGTCGACGCAGGTGCGGGGGTCGACGTACAGCATCTCGGTCTGCCCGAAGCCCGGTTCGCCGGGGGCGGGGTGGATGCAGTTCACCGGGCAGGCGAGGACGCAGGACGCGTCGGCGCAGCACGACCGGGTGACGACGTAGGTCATGGTTCTCCGTTCACGGGACCGGTGAGGCGGCGGGCCGTCGCGGGCCAGGCTGGGTGCGCACGGCCGCCCGGCCGGCTGCGTCAGGCGGCGTACGGGGCGGGCTCGCCGCGGTGGCGGGACGGCCGGCCGTCGATGCGCAGCGCCTTCCAGACCCGTCGTGAGGCCCGGTTCATCAGACCGATGTCCTCGGCCAGCATCCGCACGTCGGAGAAGAGGTCGCGGAGCATCTTCTCGCCGTCGGGCGACTTCCAGAAGATGTCCTTGATCACCCGGTGCGGCACGCCTATCGCCTCGGCGGTCTTCCGGTCGGGGACCATGATGACGTCCCCGAGCACCCGCATGATCACCGGGAAGGCCACCGAGAGCGCGCCCCTGCGCGCCCTGCCGTAGCCGGGAACCTTGACGCGCAGGAACTCGTGGGCGAAGGAGATGTGCCGGGCCTCCTCGGCGACGTGGATCTGCATGAGCCGGCGCATCAGCGGATGGATGTCCTCGCCGCCGCGCAGGATCGCCTTCTGGAGGTGGTCGATGGGCTCCTCCCCGGCGAGGACGCCGGTGAAGAACGACTCGGGGACCAGCGAGCCGGCCAGGGGAAGGAAGCGGCTGAGGACGCGGAAGGAGCGTCGTCCGCCGGGCACGTCGGCCCCGGCCCGGTTCACGAACTCCTGGAACATCTGGGTGTGGTGGCACTCCTCCGTGACCTCATGGGTGAGGTACCGGAACTCCGGGTTCTGGTTGCGCAGGGCGAAGACGTAGTCCATCACCCCGCGGATGAGGACGTTCTCGAACTGCATGCCCACCTTGACGATGTTGGCGTACCGCCACAGTCCGATGCGCGTGCGGACCTCCAGCGGCTGCTCCCGGTACCAGGGGTGGCCGCCCAGGGGGTCGGCCGCGGGGAGCACCCAGCGGGGGTCGGCGGGGTCGATGGCGAAGTCGGGGTGGTCCCAGTCGATGTCGGTGAACGCGTCGAAGTGGAGGTGCACCGAGGCCTCGGACAGGGTCCTGAGCCTCTCGTGATAGCTCTGCACGCTGGTCATTCGTCGTCCTCGGTCTCTCGCGGTGGGCCGTCGGGAGGTGCGGGGTGGGAGCGGGTTCAGGCCGCCGGGGACGGGTGCCGTCGGCCGGCGGGCCGCCCGTCGGGGACCGCGCGGTCGAAGCGGAGCGCGGGGTCCTCGATCGGCGACCGCCGCAGCGCGCGGCGGTCGCGGTAGTAGTCGTTCCAGATCCGCCACGGGTCCCGGGTGCCCTGGCGGGGCATGATCGCGTCGCCGCGTGCGATGTAGCCGGAGGTCAGCGATTCGCCCATGACGGAGACGGAGGAGCGGTCGCCCTCCCCGGCGACGGGGGTGACGGCGGTGAGACCGTGCCGGTCCATGTGGGCGATGAGCCTGCTGACGTAGGCGGAGGCGAGGTCGGCCTTGAGGGTCCAGGAGGCGTTGGTGTAGCCGATGATCATCGCCAGGTTGGGGACGCCGTCCAGCATCACGCCCTTGTAGAGCAGGTGGTCGCGGGTGACGACGGGCTTGCCGTCGACGGCGAGGTCCATGCCGCCGGCGAGCTGCATGCGCAGGCCGGTGGCGGTGACGACGATGTCGGCGGGGATCTCCTCGCCGGACCGGACCTTGACGCCGGTCTCGGTGAACGTCTCGATGTGGTCGGTGACGACGGACGCCCGACCACTCCTGAGCGTGGTGAAGAGGTCGCCGCCGGGGACGACGCAGAGCCGCTGGTCCCAGGGCTTGTACGCCGGGGTGAAGTGGCTCATGTCGACGCTCTTGCCGAGCCGTGCCCGTACCGCGGCGAGGAGCACGGTGCGCATGAGGCGGGGGGCCTTGCGGCACAGGGCGTAGAGGCCGCGCTGCATCGCGATGTTGCGGGCGCGGCCGACCCGGTGGACGAGCGCGGCCGGGACGCGCAGCGCGCGCAGGAGGACGGAGAGGGGGTCGTCGGCGGGGAGCGCCAGGATGTACGTGGGTGAGCGCTGGACCATGGTGACGTGCGCTGCATCGGGGGCCATCGCGGGGACGAGGGTGATGGCGGTGGCGCCGCTGCCGATGACCACGACGCGCTTGCCCGCGTGGTCGAGGTCCTCGGGCCAGTGCTGCGGGTGGACGAGGGTGCCCCGGAAGCGCTCCTCGCCGGGGAACTCGGGGCGGTGGCCGGCGTCGTAGTCGTAGTAGCCGGTGGCGCCGACGAGGAAACGGGCGGTGAGGACGTGGGTCTCGCCGGTGGCCTCGTCGAAGGTCTCGACGGTCCAGCGGGCGTCGTCGCTCGACCAGTCCGCCCGGACGGCCCTGCGGCCGAAACGGATGCGGTCGGTGACGCCGTGCTCCTCGGCGGTGGCGCGGATGTAGCGGCGGATGTCACCGCCGCCGGCGAGGACCTTGGTGCCGTGCCAGGCGCGGAAGCCGTAGCCGAAGGTGTACATGTCGGAGTCCGAGCGGATGCCGGGGTAGCGGAACAGGTCCCAGGTGCCGCCGATCCCGGTGCGCCGCTCGATGATCGCGTACGTGGTCCCCGGGTTCCCGGCGAGCAGGTGGCAGGCGGCACTGATCCCGGACAGTCCCGCGCCGATGATCAGCACGTCGACGTGCTCGTTCTCCATGTGCGTCCCCTCTGTGGCCGGTGGCGGTGCGCATTCTCCCCCAGGCACCAGAATTTACCTGTGTCACCGCGTCCAAGATACCGGCGGTAACGTGAGCTGCGCCACCCCTCGCGGCCCGCTCGCTGACGGCGGCCGGGTACGATCCACGCCGTGGCCGAGGACAGACACACACGCAGCGACGGGCGCCCAGACGGCCGCGACACACGCTGGAGCGGCCACCGCGCCGAGCGCCGTGACCAGGTCCTGACCGCGGCCCTCGCGGTCATCGGGCGTGACGGAACGGCGGTCAGCGTGGCGGCGATCGGCGCCGAGGCCGGCATGCCCCGCTCCGTCGTCTACCGGATCTTCCGCAGCCGTGAGGACCTCGACGAGCAGATCCGCGCGCGCATCACCGACGACCTGATGGCCGCGCTCGCGCCCGCCCTCGACCCCAGGGGCACGATCCGGGAGGCGATCGAACTCGCCGCGGCCACGTACGTGGGCTGGGTGGCGCTCCACCCCCACCTCCACCGGTTCCTCGGCACCGGCGCCGCCGGGCAGCCCGCCCCCGGCTCCCGCGCGGTCACCGGGACCCGCACCGCCGTCGCCCTCCACCTGGCCCGGCTCCTGGACGCCTACGCCGAGCGGCTCCTCGACGGGGAGCCTGCGCCCACCGGGTTCAGCCTCAACCTCGCGTTCGGCATGGTCGGCCTGGTGGACGGCGTGGTGAACCAGTGGGCCGCCCACCCCGAGTCGAGGAGCTCCCCCGACGAGCTCACCCACTTCCTGAGCGACGCCCTCTGGGGCGTCCTCGCGGGCGCCACCCCGCGCCTGGGGATCAAGCTCGACCCGGACCAGCCGATCGGGCCGCCCCCGGGGTCCCCGGGCGCGGCCGCCCCGTACCGTGCGGCGGACGACGGCGCCTGACCACGGGCGGCCGCGGCTAGGGCGTGTTTCGAAAGTCCCGTCTGCGCGGCGTCCACCCGACCTGGCGATCGCTGTGATCCGCCGCGTGACCGCCGCGCAACCGGCCGGGCCCGTCCCGTACTTCGACATGACCTGAACCTTCGGCAGGTCCGTCTCCTGAGCCGACCGCCACGGACGGACGAGTGCCGTCGGCGCGGGTCGCGCCGACGGCACCGGGGGGATGGGGAATCAGGGGCAGCTGACGCGGATGTCGCCCGGGTCGGTGGTGCAGGTGTCGGTGCCCATACCGCCGTTGGCGGTGTCGTTGCCGGCGAGGCCGTCGGTGGTGGTGAGGCGGTCGTTGCCGTAGTAGCCGGTCAGGGTGTCGTTGCCCGGGCCGCCGTTCATGATGTCGTCGCCGAAGCCGCCGTCGAGGTTGTCGTTGCCGTAGTCGCCGTACACCGTGTCGTTGCCGTAGCCGGCGCTGATGGTGTCGTTGCCGCCGAGCCCGCAGATGACGTCGTTGGAAAAGCCCCCGGTCAGGGAGTCCGCACCGCTGGTGCCGATGATCGTGCAACCGCGGGCGTTGTTCACCGAGGTGGTCGCGGTGGCCGAGTTCCCGGGGCTCACCGGGTCCGGCTGGGCGGCGCTGACGCTCGCCGTGTTGGTGAGGGTGCCGGTGGCACGGGGTTCGGCCGTCACCGTGACCCTCGCGGCGGCGCCGGGGGCGAGGGAGCCGAGGGCGCAGGTGGCGCCCGTCGCGGTGGTCGTGCAGGTGCCCTGCGCGGGGACCGCGGAGATGAGGGTCGCGCCGGTGCCGGTGAGCGTGTCGGTGAGCGTGACGCCGGTCGCGGTGGTGGTGGAGGACGCCGCGTTGGTGACGGTCACCGTGTAGGTGGCGCGGTCGCCGATGCTCAGGGTGGTGGTGCCGGACTTCGTCACCGACAGGTCGGCGTAGGGCGTGGGCGGAGGCGTGCCGTCGCCGCCCTGGTAGCGGGCGAGGGCGAAGGCGAAGCCCGCCCCGTAGCCGGCCGCGACGATCTTGCCGTCGGGCTGGACGAGCACCCCGCGGGCCTCGTCGAAGTCGTTGAAGCCGGTGACCAGGAAGCCGTCGCCGCCGAAGCCGGTGTCGACGGTGCCGTTCGGCTGGAAGCGGACCAGGCCGAAGTCGTTGGCCTCGGCGCTGTTCGGGTCGTCGGCGCGGCCGGCGAGCACGATCTTGCCGTTCTGCTGGAGCGCCATGGCGTACGCGACGCCGCCGTCGCCCGGGGAGGCGACGGAGGTGCGGCCGGCCGTGCCGAAGTCGGCGTCGGGGCTGCCGTCGGCGTTGTAGCGGAGCAGGGCGTAGCCGGCGCCGCCGGCGCCCGCGGCGACGATCTTGCCGTCGGGCTGGACCGCCACGGCGTTGCCGAACTCGGTGCCCCCGAAGTCGGCGGTGACCATGCCGTCGCCGCTGAACGTGGTGTCGAGGGTGCCGTTGCTGTTGTAGCGGGCCACGCCGATGTCGAAGGCGGTGCTGCCCACGTAGCCGACGGAGACGATCTTGCCGTCGGGCTGGAGGGCCATGCCCCGGGCGATGCCTCCGGCGTCCTGGGGCGAGGTGGGCGTGAAGCCCGCGACCACGGCCCCGTCGCCGCCGAGGCTGGGGTCGAGGCTGCCGCCGGCGAGGAGACGGACGAGCGCGAATCCGCTGCCGGCGCCCTTGCCCACGGCGACGATCCGGCCGTCGGGCTGGACGGCGACGTCGGCGCCGTCGGCGGAGCCGCCGAACTCGTCGATCCGTACCAGGCCGCCGTCGCCGAAGCCGGTGTCCAGGCTGCCGTCGGTGTTGTAGCGGGCCACGGAGAAGAAGCAGCAGCCTCCGCCCTCCTCCGCGATCACCTCGGTGGTGCCCGCCACGACGATCTTGCCGTCCGACGGCTGGATCGCGACGGCGTTCGCCGAGTGGCTGCCGCCGCCGAAGTCGCTGCTCACGATGCCGTCGCCCTGGAAGGTGGGGTCGAGGCTGCCGTCGGTGTCGTAGCGGGCGAGCGCGAAGCCGGCCTCGCTCGTCCCCACCACGACCAGCTTTCCGTCGGCCTGCCGGGCGATGTCGTGACCCTCCGCGTACCCCGTGATGGGAGTCGTCACCCGGCCGCCGGACCCGAAGGTCGGGTCCAGGTCGCCGGGGGCGGCGAACGCCGTGCCGGGCAGGGCGAGGACGAGCGCGAGCCCGAGCGCGGCCGGGGCCCCGCCCCTTCCGCCGGGCCCGCGGCGCCGAGCCGCCGGTCTGAGAAGTGCGTGGGTCATGGGTGGACGATCCTCCGTCTTCGCAGGTGAACAGGGAGCAGCGCCCAGCTTCGTACCGGATCGTTCCGTGGTAGCGCGGACCGGGCCCCACTGCCCTCCACTGGCCCCCGGGGACCACCCCGGCGGAGGAGCGCGCGGGGCGCGCCGGGTCCAGGCACCGCGTACCCTCGCCTCCGAAAGGTGTGGGACAGGGGGCAGAGGGTGGGCAGGGAACGGAAGATGGCCGAGGCGCCCGGGCGGGGTACGGAGTCCGGTGAGGACGGCGGGACGCGGGCCGCGACCGTACGGGTGTTCGTCGCGCTCGCCCCGCCGGACGACGCCAAGGGGGAACTGGAGCGCGCGCTGCGCCCCGCGTACGAGGCGTACCCGCGCATGCGGTGGAACCGGATCGAGGACTGGCACATCACCCTGGCGTTCCTCGGGGAGCTGCCGGTGGCGATCGTCCCCCTCCTCCGGGCGCCGCTGGCGGAGCTCGCGGCCGCGCGCCGGCCCGTGGAGCTGGCGCTGCGCGGCGGCGGGCACTTCGACGACCGGGTGCTGTGGAGCGGGGTCGACGGCGAGCTCGACGCGCTGCACGAGGTCGCCGCCGAGGTGCGGGCCGTCGTCAAGGGGTGCGGGATCCCCTTCGAGGACCGGCCGCTGCGTCCGCACCTGACGCTCGCCCGTGCCCGCCGCGACGATCCGGCGTCCGTAGGGGAGGCCGCCGCCGGGCTCGCCGGGTTCACCGGCCGCCGATGGCCCGCCCAGCGCCTCCACCTCGTCGGCAGCGACTTCGGCCGCGGACCGGGCCCGATCCGTTATCGCGACATCGAGTCCTGGGCCTTCGCCGGGCGGTGACCGTCGGGATCAGCTGCCGTAGAACGTGCGGCAGAGGTCGGCGGCGCCCATCGGGGCCTGGATGTCCTCGGCCTGGCGGCAGAGGTGACGCATCTCGGGCGTCCGGACGTCCGTCCGCGGTCGCGGCCGGGCGGGGGCGGGCCGGTTCCGCTGCGGGGAGCGGAGGGTGGTCCTCGCACCGGGCGGCCTCCTGCTCGCGGGCTTCCTGGGCTTGTCCACCGAGGTGTGCGGGTGGTTCGGGGCCGCTCGCTGAGCGTGCGGGCGGCGGGCGGCGGATGCCTCTGCGGCCGCACCGCCGGCCTTCCGGCCGGGGGCCGGGGTCGGCCGGGGAGCCGGGCGGGGGTCGGTGGCGGTGAGCGCCTCGCGCGGCGCGGGCTCCGTGGGCACCGGCCAGGTGGGAAGCGGGGCGGGCGGCCGGTCCGCGGCCGGGGCGAGTGCGCCGGAACGGGCCGGCGGGGCCGGGGCCGAGCCGTGCGGGACGGCCACGCACCCGGTGGTGAGGAGCGCGATGAGCAGGAGGAACGTCGTGCGGCGGGCGGGCATGGGAGTCACGGTGCCCGAGCCCCGAGGGGCGGGGTGGCGGCTCGGCCCGAGTCCACCGTGACGAGTGAACAGCCGCCGTACGTGGACGGGGCGGAGCCGGCCGCGCGTCCCGCGAGACCCCCGACTCACCTGCGGGCGGTCCGGGTTCGGAGGGGTCGTTCATCGGACGTACACCCAGACGTGGGGTTACCCGCCTCCCGGCGGCTGCCGTGCCGACACGGAGGCCGACCACGCTCACGCGGGACCAAGCACCCCCCGTACGAGGAGACTCGCGTGACGCGCTCCACCACCGCCCGTTCGACCGTACTGGCCCTGAGCACGGCCCTCGCCGCGGCGGCGCTGGCCGTGCCGGCCCAGGCCGAGGCACAGGGGCACCACCGTTCCGCGGGTGGCTCGCTGCCCGTCGTCACCCCGCGCTCGGAGACGCCGGCGCTGCACGACGACGAGGCGGGCGGCAACGCGGACGCGGACGACCCCGCCATCTGGCGCAACGCCGCCGCCCCCGGCCGCAGCCTCGTCATCGCGACCGCCAAGGAGGGCGGCCTGCGTGTCTACGACCTGGACGCGCGGCCGGTGCAGTCGATAGCCGCGCCGCCGGCCGCCGGGCCGGACCACGCCCCGGGCCGGTTCAACAACGTGGACCTCGTCCAGGGGCTGCGCCTGTCCTCCGGCCGCGCCGATCTGGCCGTCACGAGCGACCGCGGCAACGACCGGCTGCGCTTCTACCGCATCGACCGTGACCGTGCCGGCGGCCCGCTCACCGACGTCACCGACCCTGCGGCGCCGGCCGTGTTCTCCCGGGACCAGGCCGAGGTCGACGAGCAGCGGAC
This sequence comes from Streptomyces sp. NPDC034084, assembly GCF_055575535.1. Lineage (NCBI taxonomy): Bacteria > Bacillati > Actinomycetota > Actinomycetes > Kitasatosporales > Streptomycetaceae > Streptomyces > Streptomyces sp. NPDC034084. The sequence continues at coordinate 568,507 of NZ_JBVISK010000003.1, read as the reverse complement.
CGCCTACGGCCTGGCGACGTGGACGGACCCGGCGTCCGGGAAGTCCTACGCCCTGGTCAGCCGCCGCGAGCGCACCAGCATCGCCCTTCTGGAGCTGCTCCCCGCCGCCGGCGGCAAGGTCACGTACCGCAAGGTCCGCACGCTGGACCTGCCCTCCTCCTTCCGGCTGCCCGACGGCACCTCGTGGTCTCCCTGCGCCGAGCCCGGCGAACTGCCGCAGGTCGAGGGCATGGTCGTCGACCCGGCCGACGGCACGCTCTACGCCGGGCAGGAGGACATCGGCATCTGGCGCCTGCGCGCCGACCTCACCGGCACGCCTCAACTGGTGGACAAGGTGCGCGAGTACGGCGTCCCCGGGGTCTACGACGAGGAGACCGAGGAGTGCACGCCGGGCGCCGACCCCGGTTTCGGCGGCACGAAGGTCACCGCGGACGTCGAGGGCCTGACGCTGGTCACCGAACCGGACGGCGACGGCTACCTCCTTGCCTCCAGCCAGGGTGACAACACCTTCGCCGCCTACGACCGCGAGGTCGAGGACGACAACGAGTACGAGGGCGGCTTCCGGGTCGCGGCCGCGGGCGGGGCGCTGGACGGCTCCGAGGAGTGCGACGGCGCGGCGGCCCTGAACGCGCCGCTCGGCTCCGCGTACCCGAACGGGCTGCTCGTCGTCCAGGACGGCCACGACTCCCCCGGTGACGGCGACCGCCCGTCGACCGACTTCAAGTTCGTCGATCTGGGCACGGTCCTGGACGCCCTCGACGACTGACCCGCGTGCCCCGGACGGGCACGCGGACGACCGGTTCCGCACGGTCCTGGTACGTGAAACGTGATGGAGACACACGAGCGCCGCCACGATGGGCGCATGAGCCAGGAGAGTGCGGAGCCGGTCGGGGAGCCGGTGGTGGTGGGGGTTCCGGTGGAGCCGGACCCCTAGCGTCCTCCACCCGCCCCTCGGCGAGGACGGCACCATCCGGCCCGCGGCGCCCACGCAGGGCGAGGCCGCTGGGGCGTGAGCCCGCTACGTCACCTCCAGGTTGGCCATCATGCCCATGTCCTCGTGTTCGGCGTTGTGGCAGTGGAAGAGGTAGCGGCCCCGATAGCCGTCGAAGCGGGTGATGATCTCGGCCGACTCACCGGGGCGCAGGGAGACGGTGTCCTTCAGGCCCGCATCGTGGGGCAGGGGTTGCCCGCCACCCCGGGAGAGGATGCGGAAGCCGGTCAGGTGGAGGTGGACGGGGTGGTGCACGTCGGCGACCAGCCGCCAGACCTCCACGTCGCCGAGCCGGACAGTGACGTCCGTACGGGCCGGGTCGAAGGGGAGGCCGCCGATCAGCCAGCCGTGCCGGTCGTCCTCGCCCACGCGTCCGGCCCGGAAGGAGAAGTCGCGCACCCGGACGGCGTCCGAGCGGCGCCAGGCCGGGAGGTCGGTGGAGAGGGTACGGGGAATCCTGCTGGTGTCGGTGGCCTTGCGGGCGACCCTGAAGGCCATCACCTCCCTCGTACGACCGGAGCCCAGGCGGTTGACGAGGCGGACGAGCCCCCCGACCGGGACGTGCGCGAAGTCGACGACCACGTCGTAGCGTTCGGCCGGGGCGACGGGCAGGCTGGAGAGGATGACCGGCGAGGCGAGCAGGCCCTGGTCGGAACCGATCTGGACGACGGGGAGCCGCCTGCCGTCGCCGTCGACCCATTCCAGTTCGTAGTGCCGGGCGTTCGACGCGTTCAGGAGGCGCAGGCGGCAGCGGGCCGCGTCGACCTCGTGGACGGGCCAGGGGGCGCCGTTGACGAGGATCACGTCGCCGAGGACCCCGGCGACGTACGGCTCGCGGACACCCGGGCGGCCGCGCAGGGTGGGGTCGAGGGACGGGTAGTCGAGACTGCCGTCGGCGGCGAAGGCGCGGTCCGCGATCATCAGGGGCAGTTCGCGCGGCCCGGCGGGCAGGCCGAGGGACTCCTCGGCGGGGTCGCGGACGATGTGCAGCCCGGCGAGGCCGCGCCAGATCGCCGGGGCGGTGAAGTCCATCCGGTGGTCGTGGTACCAGAGCAGCGCGGGGCGCTGGTCGAGCGGGAAGGTGTAGTCCCGGGTCAGTTCGGTCGTCACGGCCCGGGGGTCGTGCATGGCGTGACCGGGGGCGTGCCCCGTGTCACCGGCACCACCCGGGTGGCCGCCGTGCGCTGCCGCCGGCGCCCAGCCCGCCGGTGTGACGAGGTCCGTCGGGTAGCCGTCCGAGTGGGCCGGGGTGCGGCCGCCGTGCAGGTGGACGACGGTCGGCACGGGCAGCTCGTTGCGGTGCGTCACGGTGACCGGCCGGCCGCGCCGCGACTCGATCGTGGGGCCCGGGAAGGATCCGCCGTACGTCCACAGCCGCGTCCTGACCCCGGGCAGGATCTCCGCCGTCGCCTCGCGCTGGACGATCTCATAGCGGTCCGCGCCGCCGGACGTGGCGACCGGCTCGAGGACGGCGGGGAGGGGCAGCGGCACCTGGAAGGGGGGCGGCAGCGGTACGGCGCTGCGCAGTGCGGCGCCGGTGGTCGCGGGACGGCTCGACAGGCCGGCCGCGGCCGTCAGACCGCCCGCCGCCAGGGCGCCGAGCGCTCCGCCGACGGCCAGGACCCGGCGCCTCGTCAGGTCAGGCATCGACGGCCTCCCGGGGGCGCGACGGCCGCAGCCAGACCGCGGCGAACAGCACGACGACGGCGGCGACGGTGAACACGCCCAGGGGGATGTGCAGCCACAGCACCCCGGCCGTCCCGGCGAAGTACTGCACGGTCTCGGCGACCGCGAGCGCGAGGGTGACGAAGAACGGCCAGGACCGGCGCAGCCGCGCCCAGACCACCGCCGCGACGCCGAGCTGTACGAGGCAGAGCGAGGTGACGACGTCGGCGCCCGCCCCGTGCATGCCCAGTCCGTCGAAGTCGCCGCTCAGATAGACACCGGCGAACACCGGCTGGCCGAAGACCGCCACCACGTGCGCCGTGACGACGGTTCGCCACACGCCCCTCAACATGTCATGCCCTCCTCCTTGTTGTCGGTGCGGGAACGCTCACGACGCTATGACCGGGGCATTATCCTGTCCAAGATCAATATCGCTATGGGGCTATGTCCCTGGGGGCATGATGGATCTCCACGCACTGCGGCAGTTCGTCGTCGTGGCCCGGCTCGAGCACCTCAGCCGCGCCGCCGAGGAACTCCACGTGGCCCAGCCGTCGTTGAGCCGGACCATCGCGCGCCTGGAGGGTGAGCTGGGCGCGCCGCTGTTCGACCGGGCGGGGCGGCTCCGGCTGAACGAGGCCGGGAAGGTCTTCCTCCGGCATGTCGAGCGCTCTCTGGGGGAGCTCGACGCGGGGCGCCGGGCGGTCACCTCCATCACGAGCGGGGAGTTCGGCACCGTACGGCTGGCCTCGGAGACCTTCCTGACCCTGACCGGTCCTCTCGGGGCGTTCAAACGGGCGCATCCCGCCGTCGAGGTCGAACTCCACCAGATGGCCGCCGAGGAGATGGCCCGCTGCCTGCGCACCCAGGAGGTGGACCTCTGCGTCGCCTCGCAGCCCTTCCCGCCCGAGGGCCTCGAAGCGGTGCGGCTGCTCGACGAGGAGGTGTGGGTGGTGGCTCCGCCGGGCCACCCCCTGGCGGACCGCTCCTCGGTGACGGTCGGTGAGCTCGCCGCCGAGCCCTTCGTCTCCACCCGCACGGGACACTGGCAGCGCCGGCTTCTCGACCGGCTCTTCGCCGGGAACGGTCTGGCGCCGCCGAGGATCGTCTGCGAGGGCGACGAGCCGGGCGCCACCGCGATTCTGGTCGCGGCGGGGCTCGGCATCGGCCTCATCCCGGAGATGGCCCGGCGCAGCGCCACCCGCACCCCCGTCGCCTGGGTCCGCGTCGACGGCCCCGACTGCCGGCGTACCCTCACCCTGCTGCGGCACCCCGGGAGCCGTTGCACGGGCGCCGCGCGCCTGATGCACGCGGCGCTCACCGGCTGGGACTGGACGTCCGGCCCGGTCTGAGCCCGTCGCCGTCGGTCGACCGCCCTTCTCCGCTCAGCCTTCGTCCTGGTGACGGTGGCCGGGCAGCATCTCCTGGAGCTTCGCCTTGAGGCCCTGACGCACCATGGCGCCGCGGTCGCTGTCCCCCTTGAGGACGGCCGAGGCGGCGGCCTCGATCTGGTCGAGGGTGGCGTGCGGCGGGATCGGCGGTACGGCGGGGTCGGTGCGGAAGTCGATGACGAAGGGACGGTCGGCGGCCAGCGCCCGCTGCCAGGCGGCCTCGACGCCGCCGGGCTCCTCCACCCGGACGCCGTCGAGACCCAGGGACCGGGCGAAGTCCGCGTACCGCACGTCGGGAAGGGCCTGGGAGGGCAGGAACTGCGGGGCGCCGGACATGGCGCGCATCTCCCAGGTGACCTGGTTGAGGTCCTGGTTGTTGAGGACGGCGACGACCAGCCTCGGGTCCTGCCAGTCCTGCCAGTACTTGGCGACGGTGATCAGTTCGGCCATGCCGTTCATCTGCATGGCGCCGTCACCCACCAGGGCCAGTGCCGGCCGGCCGGGGTGGGCGAACTTGGCGCCGATGACGTACGGCACGCCCGGCCCCATGGTGGCCAGCGTCCCCGAGAGCGAGCCGCGCATGAGACCGCGCATGCGCAGGTGCCGGGCGTACCAGTTGGCCGAGGATCCGGAGTCCGCGGCCAGCATGACGTCCTCGGGCATCAGGGCGTCCAGGGCGTGCACGACGTACTCGGGGTTGATCGGGTCCGCCTCGACCGCGGCCCGCCGCTCCATCACCTCCCACCAGCGCGCCGTGTCCTTCTCGATCTTCTTGCGCCAGGAGCCGTGCTTCTTCCGCTTCAGCTGCGGCAGCAGGGCCTTGAGGGTCTCCGCGGCGTCGCCCACGAGGTTGACCTCGAAGGGGTAGCGCAGCCCGACCATGAACGGGTCGATGTCGATCTGCACGGCACGCGCCTGGCCGAACTCGGGCAGGAACTGGGAGTACGGGAAGCTGGAGCCGATGACCAGCAGGGTGTCGCAGTCCCGCATCATCTCGTACGACGGGCGGGTGCCGAGCAGGCCGATGGAGCCGGTGACGTACGGCAGGTCGTCGGCCAGGGCGTCCTTCCCGAGCAGCGCCTTGGCCACACCGGCGCCCAGGAGGTCCGCGAGTTCCTCGACCTCGGCACGGGCCCCGCGCGCTCCCTGTCCGATCAGGACTGCCACCTTCTCGCCCGCGTTGAGCACCTCGGCGGCCCTGGTCAGTTCGGCGGGCGCGGGCAGCGGGGCGTAGGAGGGGGCGCCGAGGCTGGAGGGAACCATCTTGAACGCGTGGGTGGGCGGCGAGTAGTCGAGTTCCTGGACGTCGGCGGGGATGATGACCGCGGTGACGGTGCGCTGGGCGTACGCGGTGCGCATCGCGCGGTCGATCACGTTCGGCAGCTGTTCGGGGACGGTGACCATCTCGCAGTACGCGGAGGCGACGTCCTTGTACAGGCTCAGCAGGTCGACCTCCTGCTGGTAGGAGCCTCCCATGGCGCTGCGGTTGGTCTGGCCGACGATCGCGACGACGGGGACGTGGTCGAGCTTGGCGTCGTAGAGGCCGTTGAGCAGGTGGATGGCACCGGGCCCCGAGGTGGCGGCGCACACGCCGACCTTGCCGGAGAACTTGGCGTAGCCGACGGCTTCGAAGGCCGACATCTCCTCGTGCCGGGACTGGATGAACCTGGGGCGGTTCTCGGCGCGGCCCCAGGCCGCCAGCAGGCCGTTGATCCCGTCGCCGGCGTACGCGAAGACGTGCTCGACGTCCCAGTCGCGCAGCCGCTGGAGTACGAAGTCGGACACCTTCATGGACATGTGGCTCCTTGGGGGCGGTGCGGTGGGTCAGGCGCCGTACCGGACGGCGAAAGGTGCATGTGCGGGCATACGCAGCCAGAGCACTATGACCTCTCCCGAAACCGCTTATCCACTCGCAGGCCCGTTACGCGCTCGGTGCCGCGGAAAGAACACCCGTTCACGTTTCGCACGTCTCGCGAAGGGAGCGCGAGCCGGGTCGGACGCGGGGTCAGGCCCCCGGTACGACGAGGCCGGTCTCGTACGCGAGGACGACCGCCTGGGCGCGGCTGGCGAGGCCGAGTTTGCTCATGGTGCGGTTGAGGTGGGTCTTGGCGGTCGCCTCGCTGATGTACAGCTCCTCGGCGATCTGCCGGTTCGACATGCCCTTGCCGGTCAGTTCGAGGACCTCTCGCTCCCGGCCGGTCAGCACCTCGAGGCCCGGAGGCGGGACCGTCCGGCCGGGCTCCTCCGCGGCGGGAAGGCCGCGCTGGGCGAACGCTTCGACGAGCCGCCGGGTCACGCTCGGGGCGAAGAGGTGGTCGCCGCCCGCGACGGCGGCCACGGCCGCCAGGAGGCGCTCGGGACCGGAGTCCTTCAGGAGGAAGCCGGAGGCGCCGACGCGCAGCGCACCGTAGACGTACTCGTCCAGGTCGAACGTGGTGAGGATCAGGACGCGGGGCGCCGGGTCGGCGGCCTCCGCGAGGATGCGGGCCGTGGCCTCGATCCCGGTGCCGTTGGGCATGCGGACGTCCATGAGGATGACGTCGGGGCGCAGCCGTGCGGCGAGGGCGACGGCTTCCTCACCGTCCGCGGCCTCTCCCACCACCTCGGTGTTCGGGGCCGCTTTCAGCAGTCCGACCAGGCCGGCGCGGATGAGGAACTGGTCGTCGACGACGAGGACCCTGATCACCTGGCTCATGCGAGAGCTGCGTCTCCTGTGCTGGCGGCGGACTCAGCCCTCCCGGACCACCGGGGGAAGCCGGTCGTCCGGAGCGGGGCCGTCGCGACGTTCGGCGGCGGGCGGTGCGCCGGCCCGTGCCGTGAGAGGCAGGGTCAGGCGCACCGCGAAGCCCTCGCCGTCGCGCGGGCCGATGTCGATCCGCCCGCCGTACAGCTTGACGCGCTCGCGCATACCGATCAAGCCGTGGCCGCTTCCCGCCGGAATTCCGGCCGGATCCGGACCACCACCGTCGTCGGTGACGTCCACTTCGAGATGGTGCGGTTCGTAGCGGACGACGACCCGGGCCGTGGCTCCGGGCGCGTGTTTGAGGACGTTGGTGAGGGATTCCTGCACGACGCGGTAGGCGCACAGGTCGGCCCCGGGCCCGAGCGGACGGGGCGTGCCGGTGAACGTCAGCTCGACCGGCGTGCCACCGGCGCGTACGCGGCCGACGAGTTCGTCCAGCCGCGCCAGGCCGGGCATGGGACGGTCCCGCGTCCCCGGCTCGGGGCCCTCCCGCAGGAGCAGCAGCATGCGGCGGAGTTCGTCGAGCGCTTCGGCGCCGGTGTCCGCGATGGTGTCGAGAGCGCCGCGCGCCGTGGGCGGGTCGCTCTCGAAGACGAAGCGTGCGAGGCCCGCCTGCACGGAGATGACCGCCATGTGGTGGGCCACCACGTCGTGGAGCTCGCGGGCGATCCTGCGCCGCTCGCCCGAGACCTCCCGCCGGGCCCGCTCCTCCTGTTCGGCGGCGAGCCGCCGGGTCAGCTCGTCGGCCCGGCGGGACAGTGCGCCGAACCACCACAGCACGGCGGGGAAGACCACGGCCTGGCCTACGACGGACGCGAGCGAGCCGTGGCCTCCGTTCACCCGTTCGAGGACACCGGCGCCGAGCCAGGACAGTCCGGTCACCGTCGCGCCGGGCACCGAGATCCGGGCGGGACGGTACGCGGCGAGCGTGAACGTCGCCAGGAGCGTGGCCAGGGAGTTCACCACGGGCCAGTACCCGAGGGCCACGTACACCGCGAAGCCGCACTGGCTGATCGCGAACACGGAGGTGGGGAACCTCGTCCGTGCCACGGCGGGGAGGTTGACCAGGACGACGAGTGCGAAGCCGACCGGGTCGAGGGCCGGCCATCCCTGGGCGGCGGATTCCTGGCCCAGCACGAGGGCCAGCCCTGTCATCGCGAGTCCTATGAGCGCGTTGACGAGGGGGCCGCGCAGGGGGTGGAGCTGCATGTCCGCAGCCTAGCCAGGTGCCTTGGGGCGGGCGTCAACCCGACGTCATACCGCGAAGGTTGTAGGCCCTGGCCGCCGCGGGGGTGAGGCGCGCCGTGCGGCCCGCGGAGTGAGACCCGCGATGCCCGCGGGTCTCACTCCGCGCCCCCGTCGAGCCCCGGGAGCGCCGTGCGGGCGCCGGCGCCCCGGGGTGTCGCCGCACAGGGTGCGACGGGAAGGACGCTACGAACTCGACGACGGCCCGTCATCCCGCAGGGGGTTGAATCCGGGGGCGGTACCGGGGGCCGGGGTAAACCCGCGCGGTACCCGCCGGGTGTACGGGTACGGCCGCTACCGCGCCGGTTGCAGGCGCGGTTCATTCCACGACAGGACGACCGCGCCGCGTCCCGGCCCCTAGGGTCGGGCGGGGGCCCGGTAGCGCGCCGCGGCGCCGCACGAGGAAGGAAGTACGCAGGCAGATGTCGACTCTCGGGGGCGAAGAACCGACCAGCTACGGGCTGAGGCCACCGGTGCCGGCTCCCCGGCCCGTGACGCCCGTCCCGGCGAACCCCTCCGGGCCGGCCGAGCGGGAGACCCGGGCGGCGGACGGGCCGGCGCGACCCGGTGAAGCGGCGGGCAGGCCGGGTGGTACGGGAGCCGGGGAAGGGGCCGGTACGAACTCCGGTGACGCGGCCGGTGCCGAGGCGGGGGCCGGACGGCTGGTCGGTGGGCGGTACAGGCTGCTCGAACGCCTCGGCTCCGGCGGGATGGGAACGGTGTGGCGGGCCCGCGACGAGGTGGTGGAACGTGACGTGGCCGTCAAGGAGCCGAGGGTCCCGGAGCACCTCTCCGCGGCCGAACGGCGGACGGCCTTCCTCCGCATGGAGCGCGAGGCTCGCGCCGCGGCCCGGATCGACCATCCCGCGGTGGTCACCATCCACGACGTGGTGACCGAGGACGGCCGGCCGTGGATCGTGATGGAGCTGCTGCGCGGCAAGTCCCTCGCCGAGGTCCTGGACGAGGGCACGCTGGCACCGCCGGAGGCGGCGAGGATCGGGCTCGCCGTCCTTGACGCCCTGCACGCCGCGCACGAGGCGGGCGTGCTGCACCGGGACGTCAAGCCCGGAAACGTGATGATCGGCCGTCACGAGCGGGTCGTCCTGACCGACTTCGGCATCGCCCTGGTGGAGGGCGAGGAGAAGCTGACCGAGACCGGGGCCTTCATCGGTTCTCCCGAGTACCTCGCCCCCGAGCGGGTGCTGGGCCGGCGTCCCGGCCCCGAGTCCGACCTGTGGTCGCTGGGTGTGATGCTCTATCAGGCGGTCGAAGGCGTCTCGCCGTTCCGGCGCCGGACGACGCCCTCCACCCTGCAGGCGGTCCTCCTCGCCGAGCTGCCGCCGCCGCGGCACTCGGCGGAGATGACCACCCTGATCACCGGCCTGCTGCGGCGGGAGCCGGAAGTCCGTACGACCGCGCAGGCGGCCCGTCCCCTGCTGCGCGCCCTCGCCGCCCCGCCGCCTCGCACGGCGGCCGTGCGCACGCCCACGGTCCTGGCCGAGGCCCCGCCCGCCACCCCGCCCGCCTCGCCCCTCGCGCGGTTGGCCCGCAGCCGCTACGGCATCGCGGCCGCCGCCGCGACGGTCCTCGCGCTGATCGCGGCGACGGTCCTCCTCCTCGGCGGCGACGACGATGCCCCCGAGGGCTGGAGGCGGTACGAGGAGTACCGGATGCACCTGTCCGTCGCGGCACCGGCCGACTGGGAGATCACCGTCGCCGACGATCTGAACAGCACGAACGGCGCCTACCGGGGCACCCGCTACACCGCGCCCAAGGGCGACACCTGGATCCTGGTGGACCGGAAGGCGCAGGCGACCGAGACGCCCCGCGCGATCGCCGAACGGTGGAAGCGGGAACACGAGACGTCCGTACCGCCGTCCGGCGGTTCCGCGCCCGTCACCACGGTCGAATCCACCACCCACCAGGGCCGCGACGCGGCCGTCATCAGCGAGACGTACAGCGCCCCCACCGAGGGCACGCCGCGGCGGATGTACAAGACCCTGATCCTCGTCACCTCCAACCAGGAACGCATCACCCTGGGGGTCGATGTGCCCAGCGGGAAGAACGCGGCCCGGAACCTCGACGACCTCATGGCGAAGGCGCGTGCCGGGCTGAGGATCGACGGCCTGTGACGTCCTCCGTCCCGACCACGACGATCGCCGGGGTCACTCGGGGTCGCGCGCGATGCCCAGGGCCAGCGCCTGCAGGATCGCGTCGGTGGGGACGTCGGGGTCCGTCCGGTCGTACGCCTCCGCGACCGTCTCGAAGGCCAGCAGGAAGCCGTTGATCAGGGCGCTCAGCGGTTCGGAGAGCTGGTTCAGCACGGCGAGACCGACCTCCGCGGGATCCTCGCTGTCGGGGACGAGGAAGTGGGTCGGGATGACCTCGCCGAGCAGGCCGGAGACGTACTCCGTCCCTACGCCACCGCGCAGGGCCGTGAGGGCGGCGATGGCCTTGAGCTGGATCTCGTTCTCGGTCATGTGCCGAGGGTAAGGCCGGAGGATTCGCCGGTTCTCCGGCGCGTCGGCGCGCCACGGGGGGCGGGAGCACGGAGCATCGCGATTCGATGGCGTCGGGGCGGGCACGCGTCCGCACGTCCCCGCCCGGCGGAGGGCGGGGCACCGACGACCGGAGGAGGAGTACACCATGCCGCACCGCTCCGTGCCGCACGTCCTGCCGCGCCCCTGGCGCCGGTGGAAGTGGTGGCAGCGCTGGGGCCGGGACCCGTCGGTGGTGCAGACGCTGCGTTCCACCGCGGCGGCGACGATCTCGTACGTCGTCGCCCTCCAGCTCAGTACGGAACCGGCGCCGCTCACCGCGCCGCTCACGGCGCTGCTGGTCGTCCAGGTCACGCTGTACTCGACGCTGACGACGAGCCTGCGGCGGGTGAACTCGGTCGTCGTGGGCGTGCTCATCGCCATCGCGTTCAGCGCGCTCGTCGGCCTCACCTGGTGGAGCCTCGCCCTCGTCATCCTGGCGTCGCTCGTCGTCGGCCGGTTCGTGCGGGTGGAGGAGTTCGTCCCCGAGGTGGCGATCAGCGCGATGCTGGTCCTCGGTGTCACGCAGGTCGCCGACACCGCGTGGGACCGGGTCCTGGAGACGCTGATCGGCGCGGTCGTGGGCCTGCTCTTCAACGTCGTACTCGTCCCGCCGGTCTGGGTGGACACCGCCGGGGACTCGATCGGGGACCTGGCCCGCCGGATGCGCCGGTTGCTCCTGGACATCGGGGAGGAGCTCGCCGACCCGGACGCGCGGCCGGAGCCGGCCCCGGTGCCGGAGGCGGCCCCGCCCCTCGCCTCCGTGGAGCGGGCCGCGGCGCGGCTGCACGAGGCACGGCGCCTGGACAACGACGTCGCCGATGTCGACGGGGCGCTCCGGCAGGCGGAGGACAGCCTCCGGCTGAACCCGCGCGTGAAGGAGGGCCTGCTGCACAGGATCGTGCTGCGCACCGGACTCGACACCCTGGAGATCTGCGCCGTCGTGCTGCGCGTCCTCGCCCGTTCCCTGACGGACCTCGCGAAGGAACGGGACGGAGCCGCGCTCGTACGCCGCGAGACCGGTCTCGCCCTGCGGGAGACGCTGCGGCACCTCGCGGACACCCTCGTGAGCTTCGCCGACCTCGTCACCTCGCATTCGAGCGCGGGCGCGGAGACGGCGGAGGACCGGCTCGGCGAGGACCTGGCGGCGGCCCGCGTCGCCCGTGACCACACCGCCGGGCTGCTGGAGAGCGAGGCGGCGCACGATCCGCGGCGCTGGCAGCTCTACGGCGCGCTGCTCGCCGAGATCGACCGCGTCCTGGACGAACTCGATCCCGACCACCGCGGCCGCCGCCTCCTGGAGGAACTGGACCGGCACACGCGGGAGCGTGCGGAGCGGCGGCGCCGCGTCACCTCCTTCGCGGCCCGGGCGCGCCGTACGTCATGACCGCGGGGGCCGTTCCGGCCGGCCCCGGGAGGCCGGGCGGGACGGCGAGGCCGCAAGGAGCCGTGCCGGGTTCACGGTCGAGGACCAGATGCCGCGCCTGCGGGAGCTGGACACGGGGGTCCGCGCGGAGGGGCCGTTCGTGGCGCACTCCGCGCGGACCCTGATCGAGGCCCGCAGGCCCTCCGTTCCGGCGGCGTAGGTCAGCCGGCGGTGGGGGTCCAGCCGCCGAGCCAGTGCGCGGTGTCCTGGACGGCGGCCTGGGCGTCCGTCAGGTGGGGCCGTTCGCCGCCGGCCGGTCCGGCGCCGGGGCCGCTGTTGCGGTACTCGGCGAAGCGGTCGGACTTCCACGAGAAGCCGCCCATGTCCGTCCACGGAGTGGCCTTGACGGCGGCGCCGAGCACACTGTCGCGGACCGTGGTCTGCGGGTCGAGCGTGGCGTCGCCGCCCGCGTGCCAGGGGCGTCCGAGGAAGAAGCTCGCGGCGGTGACGTCGCCGTTCACCGTGGAGCGGGTGATGAGGAAGCCGTTGCGTCCGGCGGGGGTGCTCGGCGCGGTGACGTATCCGGCGGAGGTGCCGTCCCAGCGCTTCTTGACGGTGAGGACCGACCGGTCGATGACGGCCGTGGCCCGGCCGAAGACGAAGTCGACGTTGCCGATGACGTAGGAGTTGGTGACGTACACGCGGCCGGTCCTGTCCCGGGCGGCGGAGTCGAGGAGGAGGGTGTCCTGGTCCCCGCTGACGATGAGGCCGTCGAGGAGGATCCGGTCGGCGGCGGTGCGCAGGGCCACCGCCTGGTGGCCGCTGATGTGCTGGTTGCGGGCCTCGTCGAAGTCGTTGGAGATGCTGAGGTTGCGGGCCTGGAAGTCGTCGGCCTCGACGGAGACGGTTGCGCTGCCGCCGGTGCCGTACGTCCCCGAGCCGTCGGGCCTGGGCGTGCCGGAGGCGTGGCCCTCGACGATGAGGGTGTCCTTGCGGCTGCCGCCGGTGCCCTCGATCGTGATGTGCGGCTTGTTCGAGGGGACCTTGACGGTCTCGCGGTAGACGCCGGGCTTGACGCGGATCACGACGCGGGAGGTGTTGCCGGCCGGTACGGCGTCGACGGCCTGCTGCACGGTGGTGTAGGCGGCGCTGCCGTCCTTGGCGACGGTCAGAGTCGTCGTGGCCGGGGACGCGGCGGCTGTGGTGGTCCCGATGGAACCGCGGGGTCCGGCGCCGGCCTTGAGCAGAGCGGGGACGGCGGCCGCCGGGTCGGGGGTGTAGGGGTAGTACGCCCTCGGGTCGAAGGCGGTGCCGCCGCTCTCGTTGCGGCCGCTCGTGCCGGAGAAGACGTTTCCGCGCTGGACGAGGCCGGCGGCGGCGTCCTTGATCACGGGGTTGTTCATGCCCTGGAAGTAGCTGTTCTCCAGGAGCATCCGGGTCTTTCCGCGGGCGTAGTTGCCGTAGGCCGAGGTGATGGCGGTGCCGGGGTCGTCCTGGAGGTAGTTGTTGTAGAGGTGGGCGTGGGCCACGTTGTCCGTGGACGGGTTGCGCTGTTCGGTCTCGCGGAACCAGTTGTGGTGCAGGGTGAGGTCGGCCGTGACGTTCTCCGTCCAGCCGATGCCGAAGGTCTTGTTGTTGTTGCCGAGGCGGTTCCAGGACACGGTGACGTACGTGGTGTCCTTGCGGCTGTCGATGAGGCCGTCGGCCATGTGCCGCAGGTCGTTGTGGTCGATCCACACGTGGTGCGCGCCGTCCATCTGGACGGCGTCGAAGTCGTGGTCCTTGTCGTTCCAGACGCCCTGGTACGCGTCCCGGATCGTCAGGTTCCGGATGATGACGTTGTGGACGCCGGGGCCGAGGAAGAAGCCGCCGCCGACGATGTGGCCCGAGGTGCCCGAGCCGACGATGGTCTTGTCGGAGGCGACCTTGATCTCCTTGCCCACGGGGTTCATCGTGATCGTCCCGGCCACGACGATGACGTACGGCTCGGGCGCCGTGGCGTACTTCTCGAGGTCGGCGAGGGTCCGTACGGTCACCGTCGCACCGTCGCGACCGCCGTACGTGCCCTTCTGGCCGAGGGCGTCGACGGACGCGAAGCCGTCGGCGGCGGCCCGCGCCCAGGCGGGAGCGGTGGCGGCGCCGGCGCGGGGGCGGGCGTCCGCGCCGAACAGGTCGAAGGCCGTCCCGTAGGCCAGGATCCCTGCGGCGGCGAGGACGGCGGGTACACCGATCACCAGAGCCTTTCCGCGCCTGCGGTGCCTCGCCCTGCTGCGGGTCTCACTCACGTCGTGCTTCCTTCCGTATGTGGGGGGTGCTGCCCGCGCCGTTGCGGGCGGGCACCCCGTAGTCGCCGCAGCGCCGTGGAAGGTTGCCGCCGTGCGCCCCCTTTCTTGATCGGTCCCGGCCGGACCAGGGGGACCCGCCGGTCAGGCGTACGGATCGAAGGGGATGCCGGCCGGCTTCGCCTTGGCGAGGTGGGCGGCGAAGTTCCCGTCCTTGAGGCCGAAGACCGCGCTGCCGAAGTCGGCCTGGGTGAGCTTCTCGCGGACGCCTGCGGGGTAGCCGTTCCAGCCGACCAGGCTGGGGAACTGCCAGGTGTGCTGGTGGTTCTCGGGCGGTTCGTCGTTGGAGTTCGCCGGACGGAAGCAGTGGGTGCCGATGCCGTCCTTGTGGTAGACGACCTTCGGATGGGTGCCGTCCCAGCGGATGCGATCGCGGCCGTAGATGTCGAAGTTCCCGTGGGCGGAGGTGGAGACGTACTGCGCCTGGTCGTTCTGCACCCAGACCACGACGTGTTCCCAGTCGTGGCGGTGTCCGCCGAGGCTGCTGCCGGCCACCGCCTGGTCCTTCTCGAAGTAGAGGCCGTAGAGGATGGCGCACCAGCCGTTGTTGCACTTCGCGCGCGCGTACCCGTTGGTGTTGGTGAGGTCCGAGGCGTCGTGGCACTGGCCGTTGAGCGCGCCGGACGGGTTGAGGCCGCCGTTGAGCGTCCCGTCGGGGCCGATCGCGGGGGTGGGGTAGCAGCCGTCCGTGTCGTAGTCGTACGCCGGCTGGAAGGTCTGCTCCAGGCCGTCGGCGTTGCCGGGCAGGGCGGCGGGCGGCGCGGCGAGCGCGCTGCCCGGCAGGGCGATGATGAGGGCGAGGGCTCCGGCGAGGGCGAGCGCGCCCCTGGTGGCGTACGCCTGTGTCTTCACTGCGTCCCCCTGGGTCGGTGGGCATGGGCCGACCGAATATTGACATGCACATCCCAGATAGGCGAGAGCGCGGGAGCCACCGGGGCAAGCCTTCACCCGGCCGCCACCCCCGGTTGGCCATCCCCGCGCGCGCCCCTACCTCAGCGCGGCCGCGACCAGACGGCGGAGCTCCTCCGCCGGGACGCTCCCGCCGTTGACCAGACGGTCGAAGACCAGGCCGTCCACGCAGGTGAGCAGGGTGACCGTGCGCTCGCGGGCGTCCGCGAGGCCCTGGCCGGCGAGGAAGTCCTCGACGGACCGCCGGGCCGCGTTGTCGCGCGGCACGAGGATCTCCCGCAGCTCGGGGTGGTGGACGCTCTCCAGGGCGCACGCGTAGCGCGCGAGGGAGCGGCGGCGCCCTTCCCCGGTGAGCCGGAGACCGGCGAACGCCGTAAGCCCGGCGACGAGTTCCTCGGCGTCGCGGGGCGTCCCGGTCCGCCGCCCCGCCTCCTCGATCTCGGCCTGGTCGCGCTCGACGAGGCGGAGCACGAGGGCGGACAGGAGCGCCTGGCGGGTGCGGTGGTACGCGGAGGTGGTACCTGGCGGCAGGCCGGCGGCCCGGTCGACGGCGCGGTGGGTGAGCCCGCGCATGCCGTGCTCGGCGAGGACGTCGATGGCGGTGTCGGCGAGGAGGGCGCGGCGGGCGGCGGCGGAGTCGGTGGCGGGCATCCCCCCTTTCTACACCTGTAGAGAGCAGGAGTACGGTTCTTCTACAGCTGTAGAAGAACCGTACAGAGGGGTGTTCGGCATGGACGGCGGGAACGCGGTGGTCGTGGGTGGCGGGATCGGCGGCCTCGCGGCGGCGATCGGACTGCGGCGGGCCGGATGGGAGGTGACCGTCCTGGAGCGCGCCGCCACCCTCGGCGACGCCGGCGCGGGCATCTCCCTGCACGCCAACGGCATGCGCGCCCTGGACGCGCTGGGGGTCGGCGCGGGGATACGGGAGGCAGCCCGGCCCCAGTACACCGGCGGCACGCGCGTGCCGGGCGGCGGCTGGCTGTCCCGGATGGACGGGGCGGCGCTGGAGCGGGCGCTCGGCACCCCCATCGTCGGGATCCCCCGCGCCGCACTGCACAGGCTGCTGCGCGCGGCGCTCCCCGCCGGGTCCCTGACGGTCGGGGCCGAGGTGACCTCCCTCGACCTGGCCGCTCGGGGCCGGGTGGGGGTGGTCACCCGGGAGGGGGTACGGGAAGCGGACCTGGTGGTGGCCGCCGACGGGGTGAACAGCGCCCTCCGGGGTCTGCTGTTCCCGGGCCATCCGGGTCCGGTGTACAGCGGGTCCACCGTCCTGCGCGCCCTCACCGACTCCCCCGTGTCGCCGGGCTCCGACTTCGAGCTGACATGGGGCCGGGGCGCCGAGTTCGGGCACATCGCCCTCGCCGACGGGCGGGCCGAGTGGCACGCCGTGCTCAACTCCCGGCCGGGCGTGCGCCATTCGGATTCCCTGGAGGTGCTGCGCCGGCGTTTCCGGGACTGGCACGAGCCGATTCCGGCCCTCCTCGCGGCGACCCGTCCCGAGGCCGTCCTCCACCACGACATCCACGAACTGGCCGCTCCCCTGCCGTCCTTCGTCGCGGGCCGGGTCGCCCTGCTCGGTGACGCGGCCCACGCCATGACGCCACATCTCGGGCAGGGCGCCTGCCAGGCCCTGGAGGACGCGGTGTCGCTGGCCGCCGCGCTGGCCACCGCGTCCGGCGTCGACGCGGCCCTGGCCCGGTACGACGCGGAGCGGCGCCCGCGCAGCCAGTCCGTCGCCCGCGCCGCCCGCCAGGCCGGCCGGATGGGGCAGCGGCTCTCGCACCCCGTCGCCGTCTCCGTACGCAACGCGGCTCTGCGGTGGGCGCCGGACGGCGTGACGCTGCGCGCCATCCTGCGGCACGCCGACTGGACACCGCCGAGCCTGGAGCGGAGAACCGCCTGAACGCGGAGCGGGCCGGAGAAACGCTTAGACGATACGTATCGTCTCGCCTACAGTGGTCGTCATGCCCACCACTTCCGCTTCCCCCGCGCACATCGCCATGTTCTCCATCGCCGCCCACGGGCACGTGAACCCGAGTCTGGAGGTCATCCGTGAGCTCGTCGCCCGGGGCCACCGCGTAAGTTACGCCGTCCCCGCTTCCTTCGCCGCGAAGGTCGCGGAGACCGGGGCCACGCCGGTCGTCTACACCTCCACGCTGCCGACCGACGACGACCCGGACGCCTGGGGCACCGAACTGATCGACAACCTCGAACCGTTCCTCGCCGACGCGATGCAGGCGCTGCCGCAGCTCGCCAAGGCCTTCGACGAGGACCGGCCGGACCTCGTGCTCCACGACATCACCGCCTACCCGGCCCCCGTCCTCGCCCACGCCTGGGGCGTCCCGGCCGTCTCGCTGTGGCCGAACCTGGTGCCGTGGGAGGGGTACGAGGAAGAGGTCGCCGAGCCGATGTTCGCCGAGCTCAAGGCCTCGCCGCGCGGCAAGGCCTACTACGCGCGCTTCGAGGAGTGGCTCGCCCGGCACGGGGTGGACACCGACCCGGACCGGTTCGTCGCCCGCCCGCGCCGGGCGCTCGTCCTCATCCCCCGGGCTCTCCAGCCGCACGCCGACCGGGTCGACGAGTCCGTCTACACCTTCGTCGGCGCCTGCCAGGGGGCCCGTGCCGAGCAGGGCGGTTGGCAGCGGCCGGAGGGGGCCGGGAAGGTGGTCCTGGTCTCGCTCGGGTCCGCCTTCACCAAGCAGCCCGGCTTCTACCGGGACTGCGCCGAGGCCTTCGCCGGCCTGCCGGACTGGCACGTCGTGCTGCAGATCGGCAGGTTCGTCGACCCGGCCGAACTCGGCGAGCTGCCGCCCAACGTCGAAGTGCACACGTGGGTACCCCAGTTGGCGATTCTCCGGCAGGCAGACGCATTCATCACCCACGCGGGCGCGGGCGGCAGCCAGGAGGGCCTCGCGACCGCCACGCCCATGGTCGCCGTGCCGCAGGCCGTCGACCAGTTCGGGAACGCCGACATGCTCCAGTCCCTGGGCGTGGCCCGGCACCTGCCCATGGAAGAGGCCGCCCCCGAGCGTCTGCGGGAGGCCGTGCTCGCCCTGACCGGCGACCCCGAAGTGGCGCGCCGGGCACGGGAGATCCAGGATTCGATGGCCCGCGAGGGCGGCACGGCCCGCGCCGCCGACCTGATCGAGGCGGAACTCGCCTGACGTGACCCGCCCCCCCTCGCCGGGCGACGCGTCCGGCGGGGGGGGCGGGTCACGCCCTTCGCCGCCCACCGGCGCGAGTACGGTGTGTGTCACCTTCGACACGCACCGTCACCCTGTCGGGTGCCGGGGACCGACCGCACACAAAGGAGATCTCGATGGCGATTCTGGTGAAGGCCGAGCTGGCGGGTGTGACGACCGATCAGTACGACGCCCTGAACAGCAAGCTCCAGGCGCTGCCCGGCAACCCCTTCGAGGGCTGTCTGTCTCATGTCTGCGTCCCGACCGACTCGGGCCTGGTGATCCACGACCTGTGGGAGTCGGAGGAGGCCATGCAGAAGTTCATGGGCGTCGTGATGCCGGTGGCCCAGGAGATGGGCCTGCCCCAGGGTTCCCAGCCCGAGGTCCACCCGGTCCACGCCTACTGGACGCCGTGAGCGGAAGCCGCCGGAGGGCCTGGGGCGAGGCGTAGGGTCATGTCATGTCCAAGACCGAGATCGACCGGGTGACCGCCGAGTTCTACGGTGCGTTCGACAACCGGGGCGGCAAGGCCCCGGACGTGGACCGGATCCGGCGGCTCGTCCTGCCCCAGGGCGTCATCGTCTGCACGGCGCCCACGTTCACCGCGTACTCCGTGGAGGAGTTCGTCCTGCCACGTGAGCGCCTGCTCTCCGAAGGACGGCTCGTCGACTTCTCCGAGTGGGAGACCTCCGAGGAGACGCGGATCGAGGGAGACATCGCCTCCCGGTTCGGCACCTACCGCAAGTCCGGGTTCCTCGATGGACAGCCCTACGAGGGCGAGGGCACCAAGACGATCCAGTTCGTCCGTACGCCTGAGGGCTGGCGGATCGCGGCCCTCTCCTGGTTCGACAAGCCGTGACCCGGGCGGCGGCCCGTCAGCCCTCCGCACGAGGAGGGGGGACGGGCCGTCTCCTTCGGACCACGGCTCCCGCGCCCGGTCCGCACGGCGTTTGAGTACGGGCACGCGCCCGGCGGTTGAGTACGGATGCTCATGTCCGGGCCGTGGGGTCCCGGGACGATGAATCCGTCACCGTTCCGCCTCGGCTCCAGGGGGCCTCCCGTGCTCAGCCGTATCGCCGCCCACGTCGTCCCCTTCTTCGGGCGGCTGACCGTCACCTCGGACCCCGGGTCCCGTGTCGAGCCGGGCAGCATCCTCGTCGTGAACCACACGTCCCTCGCCGACCCGGCGCTGGTACTCGCCGCGCTCCGCAGGTGCCTGGCCGTCGAGCCCGTCCTGCTCGCCACCGCCGGACTCTGGCGGGTCCCGGTCCTCGGCCGGGCGCTGACCCGCGAGGGGCACGTCCCCGTCCACCGCAACTCGGCGCGCGCGGCGGCGGCCCTGGACCACGCGGCGGTCGCGCTCGCCTCGGGGCGGCACGTGATGCTGTACGCGGAGGGGCGCATCCCGCCGCGCCGGGACGCCGCCGAGAACCCGCCCGAGATGTTCCGCAGCGGCCTCGCGCGGCTGGCCAGGGACACGGGCGCGCCGGTCGTGCCGATCGGCCAGGCAGGGGCCCGGCGGATCACCTCGGGCGGGCGGGCGAAGCAGCTCGCCGGAGTGCTCACCGCCCCCGTCCGCAGGCCCGGCCTGCACGTCCACATCGGCACGCCGCTGCGCCTGCCCGACGACGTGGCCGCCGCGACGCGCCTCGCGCACGGGGCCGTCACCGAGGCGTGGCGGACCGCGGCAGGGGCCCTGGGCGAACCGGCGGCCCTCGGCGACTAAGGACCGGCGACCGTGCCGCGTACGAGGGGGCGGCGGGACTGAATCCATTCGTCAGGCGATCCCACCCTCCGCCCGCGCCTTCTCGACCGCGTCCGCGTCCGCCAGCAGGAACAGCACGGGCGAGAGGGCGAGTTCGAGGGCTGCCAGCGCCAGCTGGAACCAGTGCGGCCGGCCCTCGACGGCGAGGGAGAGCAGTCTCCCGAGCGCCCCCAGCAGAAACGCGGCGGTGAGGCCGCGCACGGCCGCGGCGGGGATCGGCGACTGCCTCGCCGCCCAGAGCCAGGCGAGCCCGTAACCGGCGAAGATCGCGCCGAGGAACCGGCCGAGGCTGTCGATCGTCGGCCCGGCCGACGCGGCGCCCGGAATCGCGGCGTTGCCCAGCAGGACGTGGAGGAGTCCGATCGCCACGGAGGCGTACCCCATGGCGAGGACGAGCCCCCGAAGTGCCTTGGCTCTGGTCATGTCCGCGACCCCCATCAAGTAGACACGCGTCCAGTAACGGGCGCGGGGGTCAGCGTACGACCGCCTACTGGACACATGTCAAGTAACATGGCGGAGTGCCTCCCCGCAGACGCCTCAGCCCCGCCGAACGCCGCGCCCAGCTCCTGGACGTGGCCGCCCGCCTCTTCGCGGCGCTGCCGTACGACGAGGTGCGCATGGAGGAGGTCGCCGAGCAGGCCGGGGTCTCCCGCGCGCTGCTCTACCAGCACTTCCCCGGCAAGCGCGACCTCTTCGCCGCGCTCTACCAGGAGGTCTCCGCGCAGCTGCTCGCGAAGACGCGGCTGGACCCCGCCGACACCCTGGTCGAACAGCTGGTGCAGGGTCTCGACGCGCACATCGGGTACTTCGCGGCGCACCGCAACACGGTCCTCGCGGCGAACCGCGTGCTGGCCGGCGACCGTCTCGTCCAGACGATCATCCACGACGAACTCGACGCCCTGCGGGAACGCCTGCTCGGGGTGATGCCGCCGGTCGAGGACCGGACCCGGGCCGCCGTGTCGGGTGTCCTGAAGAGCTGGCTGGTCTTCGTGCAGGTGCTGTGCGTGGACTGGCTGACGCACGAGACCTGCACGGCCGCCGAACTCCGCGATGTGTGCGTCGGCGCGGTCGTGGGGGCCCTCCGGCCCCTTCTCGACGAGGACCCGGCCCCCGACTGCCCGCGCTGACCCGGGGGCGACCCCGCGTCGCCCCTCAGAAGACCGACAGGCCCGTGATGGTCGTGAAGCGGTCGAGCGCGGTCACGCCCGCCACCGAGTTGCCCCGGCTGTCCAGGCCGGGACTCCAGACGCACAGGGTGCAGCGGCCCGGGACGACGGCGACGACCGCCCCGCCGACGCCGCTCTTGCCGGGGAGCCCGACCCGGTAGGCGAAGTCACCGGCCGCGTCGTAGGTGCCGCAGGTGAGCATGACGGCGTTGACCTGCTTGGCCTGGCTGCGGGTCAGCAGGCGGCTTCCGTCGGCGCGCAGCCCGTGCCGGGCGAGGAAGCCGGTGGCGAGGGCCAGGTCGCCACAGGATGCCTCAAGGGAGCACTGGCGGAAGTACTCGCGCAGCAGGGCGGGGACGGGGCCCGTGATGTTGCCGTAGGAGGCCATGAAGTGGGCGAGGGCCGCGTTGCGGTCGCCGTGGGCCGCTTCGGAGGCGGCGACGTCGGCGTCGAAGGCGAGGTCGGGGTTGCCGCTCTCGGCGCGCAGGAAGGCGAGCAGGCTCCCGGAGGCGTCGCCGGTCAGGCGGTGCAGCCGGTCGGTGACGACGAGGGCACCGGCGTTGATGAACGGGTTGCGCGGGATGCCGTTCTCGTACTCCAGCTGGACGAGGGAGTTGAACGGGTCGCCGGAGGGTTCCCGGCCCACGTGGGCCCAGAGCGCGTCGCCCTCTCCGGCGAGGGCCAGCGCGAGGGTGAAGACCTTGGTGACGGACTGTGTGGAGAAGGGGCGGCGCCAGTCCCCCACTCCGTAGACCGTGCCGTCGAGTTCCGCCACGGCCATGCCGAAGTCACGCGGGTCGCCGGCCGCGAGGGCGGGGATGTAGTCGGCCGGGGTGCCCCGGTCGGTCAGCTCCGCGAGTTCCTCGGCGATGCGGTCGAGGACGGGCTGGAAGGAGGTGTGCGTGGTCACGCGCCGCCGCCCCGTGGCAGCCGGCGGGTGGAGGTGCGGGCCGCGGCGGCCAGGCCGAGGTCGCCGTCGGCCGGCTCGGTGAAGTAGCGGGCGACGTCGACCTCCGTGACCTCGGCGAGGGTGGCCGGGGCCCAGCGCGGGGCGCGGTCCTTGTCGACGACCTGGGCGCGGATCCCCTCGACGAGGTCGGGGGTGGCGAGGGCCGCGCGGGAGACCCGGTACTCCAGGTCGAGTGCCTCCTCCAGCGTGGTGAGGGCACGGGAGCGGCGAAGCGTGGCCAGGGTCGCCTTGAGGGCGGACGGGGACCGCGCGAGGAGGGTCTCGGCCGCCTCCTTGGCGGCGGGCACTCCGGTGTCGAAGAGTCGCTCGACGATCTCCTCGACGGTCGGGGCGGTGTAGCAGGCGTCGATCCACTCCCGCTGCTCGGCGAGGACGCCCGCGGGCGGCGCTGCGGCGTGCCGGGCGAGGGCCTCCTCCGCCGGGAGGTCCGTCAGGTCGCGGGCGAGGGCGGGCAGTTCGGCGGACGGTACGAAGGCGTCGGCGAGGCCCGTGAGGATCGCGTCGGCGGCGCCGGCGTGCCCTCCGGTGAGGGCGAGGTGGGTGCCCAGTTCGCCGGGGGCGCGGCCGAGGAGGTACGTGCCGCCGACGTCGGGGACGAACCCGATGCCGGTCTCGGGCATGGCGACCCGGGAGCGTTCGGTGACGACGCGGACGGAGCCGTGCGCGGAGACGCCGACGCCGCCGCCCATCACGATGCCGTCCATGAGGGCGACGTAGGGCTTCGGGTAGTGGGAGATGCGGGCGTTGAGCCGGTACTCGTCCCGCCAGAAGGCCGCGGAGGCGGAGCCGCCGGCGCGCGCGTCGTCGTGGATGGCACGGATGTCGCCGCCGGCGCAGAGACCGCGCTCCCCGGCGCCTTCGATGACGACGGTGGTGACGGCCGGGTCGTGTTCCCACGCGGTGAGCGCGGCGTCGACGGCGAGGACCATGGCGTGGGTGAGCGCGTTGATGGCGCGGGGCCGGTTCAGGGTGAGGAACCCGGCCCGGCCCTCCGTCCGGAGGAGCACGTCGGGAGTTCCGGTCGGCACGATCACTCGGTCCCTTCGGGTGGCACGGCTCTGTGTCCCGGCCACCGTACCGGGGCGCGCCGCACCCGCCCGGGACGGGGTGGAGGGGCGGGAAGGACTCATCCGCTTCTCGCGGATCCTGATTGCACGGTGCGCGGTCGGCGACGGCCGCTACTCCGCGTCCTCACGCCGAGTCCTTCCCGTCACCTCCATGGAACCACCGGCGGAACGGCGACGCGAACGCCGGTGGAGGGGCGTGGTCACGGGCACCACGCCCCGGCACCGGTGCCTCAGGCGGGCAGCAGGTCCTGGGGGACGCGCACCTGCCGCGGGGTGGAGAGCCGAAGCTCGATGATGTCCCGGACGGTCGGCCACTCCTCGTCGAGGATCGAGTAGAAGGCCGTGTCGCGGACGGCGCCGTCGAGGCCCCGGGAGTGGGCGCGGCGGATGCCTTCGCAGGTCGCTCCGAGGCGTTCGATGGCGATTCTGGAGCGGGTGTTGCGGGCGTCGGCGCGCATGGTGATGCGGCGGACGCCCCAGGCCTCGAAGGCGTGCCGGAGCATGAGGAACTTGGCCTCGGTGTTGATGCCGGTGCCCCGGGCGTCGCCGGCGATCCAGGTGTTGCCGATCTCGGCGGCGTCCGGGACGGCGGTCAGCGGATCGCCGTGGGGCATGCCGGGAACGGGCGGCCAGACCAGCGGGCCCCGCCAGTAGTCGAGTTCGAGGAAGCGGGTCGAGCCGATGACTCGCTCGTCGGCCGTACTGACCAGGGCGAAGGGCAGGCACCGGCCTGCCGCCTGATCGGTCAGGGCGCGGGCGACGTAGTCGAAGGCCGATTCCAGGCCGTCGGGGACGGGGGTGAAGGCGTAGGCCGATCGGTCCGCCCCGCCGGCCCGGGCGAGGGCTTCGGCGTGCCGCATCGCCAGCGGCTCCAGGCGCACGGAGCGCCCGGTCAGGAGAACAGGTACTGGCACGGATCCTCGGGTCTTTCACGGGCAGGGACGACTCCCGCCGCGGAGTGTCCGCGGCGGCAGCAGGAGGGGGTTCTCGCCCGGTGCCGGAGGTGTCGTGAGAACGACAAAACAGCAGGTAGAACGGTCCGTCACCTGGTGCGAGGAGGATCAGTATGCAGCCACAACCGCTCCGAGAACAGAACCCCGGGAGAACCCGCGTCCACGTGCGGGTGAAGCCTGCCGCAGGCCCCCTTCGAGCGGTCTCACGGGACGGACGGAGCCGCCCGCCAGTCGGACGGCCCGCCGGTTCAGACGCAGGTGGGATGGCCCCAGCCGTCGGCGTTCTTCGCGATCGTCTCGCCCTTGTCGTAGGCACGACCGCAACGGCAGCGGCCCGGGAATTTCGCGTTCAGGGTGCCGCCGTACGGACGAGTCCTGCGGGCGGATCCCCCAGCGCCGCTCGCGGAGCCCGTACGGGGCGCGGAGGAGCGCGTCCGGGGCGTGGAGGCGCGTGCGCCGGGCTCCGCCGGGGGCAGCTCGGAGCCGCCCTCGGAGCCGAGGGGCTCCTGGGTCCGGGCGGAGTGGCTGGCCGCGCGGTCGGCGGCGTCGTTGAGGGGGTCGCCGTCGACCTGGTGCGCGGGGACGTACACGAAGTCGACGTCCCGGCCGGTGAGCAGCGCGTCGATCCGTACGACCAGGTCCTTGTTGGCGACCGGGGTGCCGGAGGCGGTCTTCCAGCCCTTGCGGCGCCAGCCGGGGAGCCAGGTCGTGACGGCCTTCATGGCGTACTGCGAGTCCATCCGCACCTCGGCGGGCACGGCGGGGTCGAGCGCCTCCAGGAGGCGCTCCAGGGCCGTGAGTTCGGCCACGTTGTTGGTCGCCCGGCCGAGGGGGCCCGCCTCCCAGCGGTCGATCGCTCCGTCGGCGCGGCCGATGACCCATGCCCAGGCCGCGGGGCCGGGGTTTCCCTTCGACGCGCCGTCGCACGCCGCGATGATCTTCTCCACCATCCCACGATCCTGACACGGCCACGGGGTCGGGCCGACCCGACCCCGTGGCCGGGGAGGGTTCCCGGGCCGGTCAGAAGGCGCCGTAGTTGACCTGCCAGGTGGGGAGCCCCATCCGGCGCCAGAGGGCGACGACGCGGTCGCGGTCGTCCAGCGAGACCCGGACCGCGTACCGGTGGCGCACATGGGCGTCGAACAGCTCGGCCTTCACGAGGTCGTCGCCGCGGCCGTCGCCGGAGGCGCGCATCCACAGTTCGTCGTAGGGCACCTCGTGGCGGGCGAGCCAGCTCTCGGTGAGGGCCCGGTGGTCCTCGCTCCGCCCGGAGAGGAGGACGATCCGGTCGCGCTCGGAGTGCCGGAAGGCCCGCAGGGCGTCGCGCACGGAGGGGTTGACCAGATCGCGGTCGCAGCGGGTGAAGTCGTACGGGCCGCGGTCGACGCGCAGCGCGAGGGTGCCGTCGATGTCGCACATGACGGCGGTGGGGAGCGCCGGGTCGGGCACGTAGGGCTCGACGGCGGGGTGGTCGTTGAGCCAGTCCGCGGTCAGGCGCCAGCCGCCCCGGGTGGCCTTGGCGTGCTTCGCGGCGAGGATGCGGATGATCTCCTCGCCGACGGGCCGGTCGCGGGCGGCGTCGCGGCGGACGCACTCGTCGACGGGCACGCCGGTGAAGTCGTGGACGGCGAAGGTGGCCAGGCCGGCGACGGCCGCCTTGAGCCGCTTGGGGACGTGCGGGGTCAGATGGGTGTTGTCGACGACGACGTCGAAGCCGTCGTCGACGGCCGCGCGGACCGCCGCGTCCTGGATGCCGAGCACGGTCTGCTCGTGCGTGTGGGAGCGGCCGCGCTCCGTCGTCGCCGCCGGGAGGTCGAGCATGGCGCGGAGGTCGTCGAGGTTGACGCGGCGCACCCGGCCCTCGGCGGCGGCCTGGAGGGCGCGGGCGGCCGTCGTCTTCCCGGAGGCCGGGAGGCCGGTCATGAGGTGGACGACAGGCACGGTTTCAGTTCTCCTCGTCGTGGGCGAAGGGGTCGGTGGCCTCGGGGCGCACCTGACGCCAGACGAGGAGGTCGGTCGGGCGGCCGTCGAGGCGCAGGAAGAGGAGGGCGCGCAGGGCGTGGTCGGTGAGGCCCGTGGCGGCGCGGGCGAAGGCCGCCCGGTCGTCCGCGAGGTGGGCGAGGCGGGCGTACGTCTCGTCGACGACCCGCTCGCGGTCCGCCGCGGCCGTCTCGAGCCGGGTGATCACCTCGCGCACCCAGGCGTCGAACTCGTCGGGGACCTGTTCGAGGAGGGCGTCGAGGGGCTTGCCGCCGGAGGCTTCGACGTCGGTGACGGAGCAGCCGAGGCCCTTGGCCAGCTCGCCGGCCGGGAGGGCGGCGAAGCGCTGGATGCCGTGGCTGCGCCAGATGTCCCGCTCGGTGACGCCGGTGAGCACCTTGTGCAGGCGCACGTACTCGCTGAGCTTGGCCTTGGCGCGCAGGCCGGAGGCGAAGCGCAGGACGAAGCCCTCGGCGTCGGTGCCGGTGGCCGTGCGGCCGCCGGGGAGGGTGTTGGACTCGGTCAGGGCGACGAGCTCGGCGACGCGCATAGCGGGCCAGGCGCGGACGACGGAGCCGAGGGGGTGCCATCCCTCGGCGGCCTCGGCGAGCGGCAGCTCGGTGCCGTCGGGGCCGAAGGCGGCCAGCAGCACGAGGTCGCGGCGCTCACCGTAGTTCACGACGATGCGGTTGCCCGGGTAGACCATCTCGGCGAGGTAGGTGACGCCGGGGGTCAGGCCCGAGGTGTCGGCGGCGTCGAGGCGGCGCTGGGCCCAGGTGGCCTGGCCGCTGGTGAAGGAGCCCTTGGAGGCGACGTGCCAGCGGTCGGCGTAGTGGAAGACGACGGCGAGGCTGCCGTCGACCTTGTCGTACACCTCGAAGGGTTCGTCGGGCAGCGGGGGCGCGTAGGGGCGGCCGCCGGCGTGTTCGGAGAGGTTGAAGAACTTGGGGAGGGGGAGCGCGACGATCCGCCCGGTGGTGTCGTCGGCCACGAGTCCGCGGCACCGGGTGGTGGCCCGGTTCCAGTGCTGGGCGTACTGGCACGCGCGCGTGTACGTGTAGATCGACAGCGGCAGCTCGGGGTGGTGCTTGCGCGTGACGTGCCCGTCGGCGAGCGCGGCGGCGAGTTCGTCGGACGGCATCAGGTCGTGCAGAGTCAGGGTCTCCTGGCTCATGGGGTCCCTCCCGTGTGTTCGGTGATCCATTCTCGGGCGGGAAGGCCGGGCAGGACACCGAATTTCGCGGTGGGGCATGCGGGACGGGGTGCCGAGCGGGCTCCCCTATCCCGGGCGTGTCGGTGGTGCCCCGTAGACTCGCCGTCTGCCCGTCGGTGACGGAACCGGCCCAGACGAAGGAAGCGAGTCCCATGAATCACGCGGACGGCACGGCACCCATCTATGCCGAGCTCATACGGGAACGGGGGGACGTTCCCCGTGACGTCCGCCAGGTCGCCGAAGAGGTTCTGCGGGATCTGAGCCGTGTGATCCAGCTGCCTCCGCAGGGCCTCCAGGCGCCGCAGGGCTCCGTCGCGCACCCGGGCGCCCCCCACCCCGGTGCCGGCGGCCCGATGGGCATCGGCGGAGCCGGCGGCATGCTGGGCCAGGCCGGCGCCGTCGTCCCGCACCGCCCGATGCGCTGACCGCGTCCCGCGCACCGGTCCTGGGTTCCGGGGCCGTTGTCGGTGCCGTGCGTCATGCTGCCTTCCGGGGTGGCCCGGGTCGCGATGCGCTCGGGCCTCGTACGGTGACACGGAGGACGACGACATGGCCGAGGTACTGCTCTTCCACCACGCGCTCGGACTGACCGCGGGCGTCGAGGCGTTCGCCGAAGGGCTGCGGCGCGCCGGGCACACGGTGCACGTTCCCGATCTGTACGAGGGGCGGACGTTCGAGGACCTGGAGTCCGGCGGCCGGTATGCCCAGGAGATCGGGTTCGACACCCTCGTGGCGCGGGGCGAGCGGGCGGCCGAGGAGTTGCCCGAGGAGATGGTGTACGCCGGGTTCTCGCTGGGCGTGCTGCCCGCGCAGAAGCTGGCGCAGACCCGTTCCGGGGCCGCCGGAGCGCTGCTGTTGAGCGCCTGCGTACCGGTGACCGAGTTCGGCGCCGCCTGGCCGGAGGGCGTACCCGCGCAGGTGCACGGCATGGAGGCCGATCCGTACTTCGCTGGCGAGGGGGACCTGGCGGCGGCGCGCGAGCTGGTCGCGGGCGCCGGGGACCGGGAGCTGTTCCTGTACCCGGGGACGGCCCACCTGTTCGCGGAGCGCGGCACGCCGGACCACGTGCCGGAGGCGGCCGCGCTGTGCGCCGAGCGGGTGCTGCGCTTCCTGGACGGCCGCGAGGGGTGATCCCCGGGCGGGCCCGGGGACCTCGCGGTGGGGCCGGGTCAGCCGATCGGTGGACCCGCGGGTCGGCCGTTCGGCCGGATCCGACGGGCCGCGCGGTGGACCGTGCGGACGCGGGTGCGGGCGGAGGATCGGGGCAGGGCGCGGACCCCGGCGGGGCCGTCCGCGCGGTCGCCGTACCGAGGAGTCCGTCATGCCGAAGTTCCGCCGCCCGTCCCGTGCCACCCGGGTGCTCCTGCCCGGCGCGGTGGCCGTGGTCCTGCTCGCGGGCTGTGCCCAGGGCTCGGGCGGGACGGCCGCCGCCACCGGTACGAAGGCGACCGCCACGACCTCCCCCACGGCCGGGCAGCCCACCCGGGCCACCCCCGGCACCGTGACGCCGGACCCGCGCGGGGCGGTCGCCCCGGGCGCACTCCTCGTCACCGACTTCGGCTCCGACACGGTCACCTTCGTCGACCCCGCACGGGGCGCCACCGGTTCCGTACGGGTCGGCACCGCGCCGTACGGTCTGGTCGTCGGTGCGGACGGGCGGGCCTGGGTGGCGACCGCCGAGGGCGTGGCGGTCGTCGACACGGCGAGCCGCGCACGCCTCGCGCTGATCCCGTACCGGACGGCCACCGGGCCGGCGACCTCGGGCGAGTACCGGGGCGGCGGCATGGGCATCGCCCTCGCGCCGGACGGACGCCGGGTGTACGTGGGGGTCAACGTGCCCGGCGGAAACGGCGCCTTGGAGGTCATCGACACGGCGACGCTGAAGGTCACGGACACCGTCCCGGTCGGCCGGCGCCCCTTCGACGTGGACGTCTCGCGGGACGGCGCCGAGGTGTACGCGACGAACCACGACTCCTTCGACGTCACGGTGGTCACGGCGCGGACGCTGGAGCCGCGCCGGATCGAGGTCGCCCCGTACGGCACGGAGGGCGGGCTCGGTTCCTGGCTCAAGCCCCACTACACGGCCGTGCGGCCCTCGGACGGAAAGCTCCTGCTGCCCTTCGAGGGCGAGCGGCTCGCCGTGGTCGACCCCCGGACGGGCCGGACGACGATCGAGCCGATGACCGCGAACACCCACCAGCACGGCGCGACCGTGACCGCGGACGGGACGCTGCTGGCCGTCGGCACCGGGCCGATCGACCCCGACGGGGACCGCGGACCGTCCCTGACGGTGCGCGCGCCGGGCGGCGCTGAGCGGGTCTACCCGCTGGAGGGCCCGCACGAGAGCGTGGCCGTGTCGCGGGACGGCCGCACCGCCTATGTGACGGGTGGATTCACCCGGAGCGGGTACTGGGACGGTCTGACGGTCGTGGACCTCGGCACGGGCGACACACGACGCCTTGTCGCGGGCTCACGGCCCCTGGGGATCGCGGTCCTCTGAGGCGCCACGGCGCCGTGCCGCCGCAGCGCCTCGGCGCCGGGACGGCAGGGCACCGAAGAGACGGGGCCTCAGGGCACCGAGGAGCGATCCGTCAGCAATCACGATAAAAAGGGTGGACCAACGCGCATTTCGGAAGGGCGGACAGCGTGACGCGACCGAGGATTCTCGTAGTGGGCGCCGGATTCGCCGGAGTGGGCTGTGTGCGGCGGCTCGAACGGCGGCTTACCGAGCGGGAGGCGGAGGTCACGCTCCTTTCGCCGTTCTCGTACCAGCTCTATCTGCCACTGCTCCCCCAGGTGGCCGCGGGGGTGCTGACCCCGCAGTCGGTCGCGCTGTCCCTGCGGCGCAGCCAGCGGCACCGGACCCGGATCGTCCCGGGCGGTGTCGTCGGGATCGACACGGCGGCGAAGGTCTGCGTGGTGCGGACGATCTCCGGCGAGTACGTGAACGAGCCGTACGACCATCTCGTCCTGGCGCCCGGCAGTGTGACCCGCAGCTTCGACATCCCGGGGCTCGCCGAGCACGCGCGCGGGATGAAGACGCTCGCGGAGGCCGTGTACATCCGCGACCACGTCATCGCCCAGCTGGACCTGGCGGACGCGAGCAACGACGAGGAGGAGCGGGCCGCGCGGCTGCGGTTCGTGGTGGTCGGCGGAGGTTACGCGGGGACGGAGACGGCGGCCTGTCTCCAGCTGCTCACCCAGAACGCGGTCAAGCGGTACCCCCGGCTCGACCCCGACCTGATCAAATGGCATCTGGTGGACATCGCGCCGAAGTTGATGCCCGAGCTGGGAGACAAGCTCGGCGCCGCCGCCCTGTCGATCCTGACCCGGCGCGGCATCGAGGTGTCGCTGGGCGTGTCGGTGGCCTCGGTCGACGAGAAGACGGTGACGCTCACGGACGGGCGGGTGCTGCCGAGCCGGACGCTGATCTGGACGGCCGGTGTGGCCGCGAGTCCGCTGATGGGCACGCTCGGCACGGAGACCCTCCGGGGCCGGCTCGTCGTCTCGGCGGAGATGAACGTGCCGGGGCTCGACGGGGTGTGGGCGCTCGGCGACGCGGCGGCGGTCCCCGATCTCGCCAAGGGCGAGGCGGGGGCGATCTGCCCGCCTACGGCGCAGCACGCGATGCGGCAGGGCAAGGCCCTCGCCGACAACCTGGTGGCGACCCTGCGGAACGAGCGGACCCACCCGTACACGCACAAGGACCTGGGGCTCGTGGTGGACCTGGGCGGCATGGACGGCGTGTCGAAGCCGCTCGGTGTCGAGCTGCACGGGGCCCCCGCCCAGGCCGTGGCCCGCGGCTACCACTGGGCGGCGCTGCGGACCAACGTGGCCAAGACCCGGGTGATGACGAACTGGCTGCTCAACGCCGTCGCGGGCGACGACTACGTACGGACCGGGTTCCTGGCCTCGAAGGCGGGGACGCTGCGGGACTTCGAGTACACCGACGCGTACCTGACGCCGGAGCAGGTCCGCAGCCACACCGCCTCGTTCCGCGGGGCGGTCGGGACGGGCGGCCGGAACTGACGCGTGCGGCGCCGGGGTTGTTCTCCCCGGCGCCGCACGGGCCCTCAGCGGGCGAGTTCGGCGGCCGGCCCCATGACCACAACCGGCTCCGCGGCCGGATCGAGGGCGCGCAGCAGTTCGCGCAGCGCCTCTCGCTCCAGGGCGATGCAGGCCTGGGTCGGTCCGCCGTGGTCGACGTGGATCCAGACACCGCCGCCCTTCTCCTCACCGAGGGGGCGTTCCTTGTCGAGCGGCGTGCGGCCCGGCACCCGGTTGTAGTCGATCGCGATCACGTGATCGAAGGAGCCTTCCAGGGGCTCCCCGGAGAAGCCGGTACCGCTGATGTCGAACTCCTCGTCCTGGTCGTACGGGAGCCGGGAGCCGGGGTCGGGCAGCAGGCCGCCCGCGTCGCCGATGCGGAAGACGCCGATCGGGGTGCGCAGATCACCGGCGGTGTGGTCGGCGGTCCAGCCCTGGAGGGCGTTGTGGGCGGCCCACGGCCCGGCGGCCTTGGTCCAGCGACCGGCCGGGTCGCGACGGTACAAGGTGGCGGTGGCCCGGTGGGAGTCGGCCGTGGCACCGGTCACGACGAGGGCCTGGGTGGTGGCGTCCGGCACGTGGGCGTGGGTGGCGGGGCCGACGCCGGGGAGCCGGGGCGCGGGGACCGGGGCGGAGGCGAGGTCGTTGGCGGCCGTGCCGGGTGGGCCCGGGGCGGGGCGGCTGTCGCCGGCGGCGGACGCGGACGGCGAGGTGCGGGCGGTGGGCGCGGGTGGGACGGGGCTCGCGCAGCCGCTGAGCAACAGGGCCGCGCACAGTGTGCCGGCGCTCAGCAGCGCGGGAGCGCCCTTGCGGACGGGCATGGGACGGCATCCTCCTGGCCGGGGGCAGTGCAGCGATCCGTACCCGCTCGACGGGCGGCGCTGCCGCCACGACCGCGCCGTCACTCGTACGGACGCGCCCGCCCCTCCCCCGTACGGACGCGCCCGCCGCTTCCCCGCACGGACGCCTCCCTCGAGGAAAGGGGTTGACCGGTCGCGTGGGGCGGGCTTTCCTGCGGAGATGAGTGATCTTCGTATCGAACGGGCGCGGACCGAGGAGCAGCTCGCCGACTGGCGGGCCGTGCACAACACGATCATCCCGACGGCGGTGCTCTCCCCCGAGGAGGTGCGGGAGCGCGCGGGCCGGAACCGGTTGGACGTCGCGTACCTCGGGGAGGTGGCGGTGGGCTGTTCGACGGTGCGTCCGCCGGACGAGGAGACCCCGGCGGCGACCGTGATCGCACGGACGCTGCCCGGGTACCGGGGGCGGGGTTTCGGTACGGCGCTGTACGAGCGGGGGCTCGCGTACGCGCGGACGCTGAGCGACGAGGGCGTGGAGACGGTGGTTCTCGCCTCGAACGAGGAGGGTCTGCGCTTCGCCCGCGCGCGCGGCTTCACGGAGGTGGAGCGGTACGTCCTGCCGGGCGACACGATCGCGTTCGTGGCGCTGCGCCTGGCCTGACGCACGCGTTTCTGACGGCTCGTCAGTCGATTGCGTCGCGGGTCTGGGAACCTTCGGGGCCCGGCGCTACCCTCCGCGCATGATTCGGACGGTGGTGTGGGGTACCGGGAACGTCGGGCGCGCGGCCATTCGCGCCGTGGACGCCCATCCGGGTCTCGAGCTCGCGGCCGTGCTCGTGTCCGACCCGGCCAAGGTGGGGCGTGACGCGGGCCGGCTCGCGGGGCTCGGGCGCGATCTCGGGGTGGCGGCGGGCGACGACGTCGGCGCGGTGCTCGACGGGCGGCCTGGGGCGGTGGTGTACGCGGCCTCCGGCGACACCCGGCCCGACGGGGCGCTCGCCGACGTGGCGCGGGCGGTGGCGGCGGGTGCGGTGGTGGTGACGCCCGCGCTGTACCCGCTGTACGACCAGCGCAACGCGCCGCCCGAGTTCCGGGATCCGGTGCTCGCGGCGGTCGCCGAGGGGGGCGGCTCGCTCTTCGTCTCGGGCGTCGATCCCGGCTGGGGCAACGACGTACTGCCGCTCCTGGTGAGCGGGCTCGCCGCCACGGTGGACGTTATCCGCTGCCAGGAGATCTTCGACTACTCCACGTACGAGCAGGAGGAGTCGGTCCGCGAACTGGTCGGGATGGGCCGGCCGATGGCGTACGAACCGCCCATGCTGTGGCCCTCGGTGCCGACCATGATCTGGGGCGGGCAGATACGCCTGATGGCCCGCGCGCTCGGGGCCGAACTCGACGAGATCCGCGAGACGCTGGAGCGACGCCCGCTGGAGTCCACCGTGACGACGCGGAGCATGGGCGTCTTCGAGGCGGGGACGCAGGGGGCGGTCCGCTTCGAGGTGCAGGGGATCGTCGGCGGGGAGCCCCGCATCGTGATCGAGCACGTCACCCGGATCCACCCCTCATGCGCGCCGGACTGGCCGGTGCCGCCGGACGGGGCGGGCGCGCACCGGGTCGTCGTCGAGGGGAGTCCCCGGATCGAGGTGACGGTGGCGGCGACGGACGAGTGCGAGAACCGGTCGGCGGGCGGGAACGCCACGGCGGTGGGACGGCTCGTCGGGGCGATCGAGTGGCTGGCGGCGGCGGAGCCGGGACTGTACGACGCGCTGGACGTGCCGCTGCGGCCGGCGGTCGGGAAGCTGGGAAGGAGACCGCGGTGATCATCGACATTCCCGAGGGCCAGGAGCCGATCGGGTACGTATGGGGCGACATGGTCCCGGAAATCGGGACGGCGGCGGCGAACTTCTCGCTGTCGGTGTACGCGCACACGACCCTGGGGCTGCGCGAGTTCGAGGCGGCGCGGCTGCGGATCGCACAGATCAACGGCTGCGGCTTCTGTCTGGACTGGCGTACCGACCGGGACGGGGTGAAGGTCGAGGAGGGGTTCGAGGAGCTCGTCGCGGGCTGGCGCGAGACGGAGGTCTCGGAGGCCTTCGACGAGCGGACGCGGCTCGCCGCCGAGTACGCGGAGCGGTACGCGCTCGACCACCACGGCCTCGACGAGGAGTTCTGGGCGCGGATGACGGCGCGGTACAGCCAGGCGGAGATCGTGGAGCTGACGATGAGCCTGGGGTCGTGGCTGGCCTTCGGGCGGCTCAACCGGGTGCTCGGCCTCGACACGGTGTGCGTGCTGCCGACGCGCTGAGGACCGCGAGAGGGGCCGGCCGGGGTTCCGGCCGGCCCCTCTCGCGTACGCGGGGTCAGAGGTCCTCGGCGATGATCCGTTCGATGTTGCGTTCGGCGAGGGCCGTGATGGTGACGAACGGGTTGACGCTGGTGTTGCCGGGGATCAGGGAGCCGTCGATGACGTACAGGCCGGTGTAGCCGTGGAGTCGGCCGTGGTTGTCGGTCGCCCGGTCGAGGACGGCGCCGCCGAGCGGGTGGTAGGTGAGGTGGTCGCCCCAGATCTTGTACGCGCCGAAGAGGTCGGTGCGGTAGATCGTCCCCTCCTTGGCGTTGATCTTGTCGAAGATGGTTCTGGCGGCGTCGATGGAGGTCTGTTTCCAGGCCCTGTCCCAGCTCAGGTCGACCTTCCCCGTGGCCGCGTTCCAGGTGAACTCGGCGCGGTGCGGGGTCTTGGTGATGGACAGGTAGAACGAGGCGTAGGTCTCGATGCCGGTGGGCAGCGGGGCGACCTCGGCGAAGGCGCCGCCCGCGTCCCAGTTGTCGATGCCGGCGGTGGGCATGGCCGACTGGAGCTTGCCGGTCGGGTCCCACATGTGGTTGGCGCGCCCGCACATGACGTTGCCGTTGTCGCCCCAGCCCTTGCCGATCTGGTCGTTGAGGGCGGGCAGCGCGCCGGTGGCCTTGAGGCGGGTGAGGAGCTTGCTGGTGCCGACGCTGCCGGCGGCGAAGAACACCTTGTCGGCGGTGACGGTCTTGCTCGTGAGGGTGGCGCCGGTGGTGTCGATCTGGTCGATGGAGACGGTGTAACCGCCGCCGGGCGCCGGGGTGACGGAGGTGACCTTGTGCAGGGCGGAGACGGTGACGCGGCCGGTCGCCGCGGCCTGGGCCAGGTAGGTCTTCTGAAGGTTCTTCTTGCCGTGGTTGTTGCCGTAGATGACCTCGCCTTCGAGGGCGGACTTGGGGACGTCCCCCGCGAGTTCCTGCTTCATGTACTCCCAGTCGTAGACGTTGGGCACGAAGACGAAGGGGAAGCCGGAACGCTCGGCGTGCTTGCGGCCGACGCGGGCGTACTGGTAGCAGGAGGCGCTCTCCCACCAGGCCTGGTCGACGGCGGTCACGCCGAGTCCGGCGTTGGCGCGCGGGTAGTACCTGGCGTACATCTCCGCCGCGTCGACGGTGGGGAGGACGGCGGCGAAGTTCTCGCGGCGCGGGGTGACGGCCATGCCGCCGTTGACGAGGGAGCCGCCGCCGACGCCCCGGCCCTGGTAGACGGTGATGCCGGCGAAGTCCTCGGCGTCCAGGATGCCGGTGTGACGGGGCACGTCCTTGTCGAGGGGGAAACCGAGGAAGTTGCTGAGGGGCTGCTTGGTGCGGGTCCGCAGCCAGAAGGAGCGGTAGTCGGGCCGCGTGGTGTTGGCGAAGACCTTGCCGTCGGGCCCGGGGGTGTCCCAGGCCATCCCCATCTCGATCATGTGGACGTGGACCCCGGCGCGGGCGAGGCGGAGCGCGGCGACGGAGCCGCCGTATCCGGTGCCGACGACGAGTGCCGGGACGTGGGCGCCGGTGGGGATCGGGGTGGTGGCGAGGCGCGTCTCGGCGTGGGCCGGGGTGGCCTGTCCGACGAGGGCGGCGGCACCGAGAAGAGAACCTGTTCCCGCGAGGAACCGGCGGCGGCTGACACCGCCGGTTCTCTTGGCGGGCAAGGGGTGTTCACTCATGTGATGTTCCTCACTCGTGAGCGAATGGGAACATGTTCTACTGTCGCCCGTCGGGGAAGTCACGTTAAACCGACGGGTAACTTCTGTGCGGACGCGCCGCCCGAGCGGTCAGGCCGAGGTCATGCCGGGCGCTCCCGTGAGGCGCTCGGGGGTCAGGAGCTCGGCGAGCCGCTGGGCGGGCAGCAGGCCCTTCTCCACGGTGAGTTCGACGACCCCCCGGCCGGTGGCCAGTGCCTCCTGGGCGATGGCCGTGGCGGCGGTGTAGCCGAGGTACGGGTTGAGTGCCGTGGCGAGACCGATGGAGTTCTCCACGGCGGCCCGGAGTGCCTCGGTGTTGGCGGTGATGCCCGTGACGCAGCGCTCGGCGAGCGTGAGGCAGGCGGCGCGCAGCGAGAGCATGCTCTTCGAGAGGGCGTGGAAGATCACCGGCTCGAAGGCGTTGAGCTGGAGCTGTCCCGCCTCGGCCGCCATGGTGATGGTGATGTCGTTGCCGATCACCTCGAAGGCCACCTGGTTGACGACCTCGGGGATCACCGGGTTGACCTTGCCGGGCATGATGCTGGAACCGGCCTGCACCGGCGGCAGGTTGATCTCGCCGAGGCCCGCGCGCGGCCCCGAGGAGAGCAGCCGCAGGTCGTTGCAGGTCTTGGAGAGCTTGACCGCGATCCGCTTGAGGACGCCGGAGAGCTGGACGAAGGCGCCGCAGTCCTGGGTGGCCTCGATGAGGTTGGCGGAGGTCACGAGCGGCAGGCCGGTCAGCTCCGCGAGCCTGCGGCGGGCGGTCTCGGCGTAGCCGGGGGCGGCGTTGAGGCCGGTGCCGATGGCGGTGGCCCCGAGGTTGATCTCGTGGATGAGCTCGATCGCCTCGGCGAGCCGTCCGCGGTCCTCCTCCAGCATCACGGCGTACGTGGAGAACTCCTGGCCCAGCGTCATGGGCACCGCGTCCTGGAGCTGGGTGCGGCCCATCTTCACGACCTCGCGGAACTCCAGGGCCTTGGCGGCGAAGGCGTCCTGGAGGACGGCCATGGCCTTGAGGAGCTCACGGCCGGCGCCGATCGCCGCGATCCGGATCGCGGTCGGGTAGACGTCGTTGGTGGACTGGCCGAGGTTGACGTCCTCGTTGGGGTGGAGCCGGGCGTAGTCGCCCTTGGTGTGGCCGAGGAGTTCCAGGGCCCGGTTGGCGACGACCTCGTTGGCGTTCATGTTGGTGGAGGTGCCCGCACCGCCCTGGACGACGTCCACGACGAACTGGTCGTGGAGGTGTCCCGCACGGATCTCCCGGCAGGCCCCGGCGATGGCGTCGGCCTTGTCGGAGGACAGCAGGCCGAGTTCCTCGTTGGCGCGGGCGGCGGCCTCCTTGACGGCGGCGAGCGCGTCGATGAGCAGCGGGTAGACCGATATGGGCGTCCCCGTGATGGCGAAGTTCTCGGTGGCGCGCAGGGTGTGGACGCCCCAGTAGGCGTCGGCGGGGACGTCCCGGTCGCCGAGCAGATCGTGCTCGCGGCGGACGGGAACGTCGTGCGGGGCCGGTGCGGGGATCATGAGGGGCCGTCCTTGGGGAGAGGAGGGGGTGGGGTGCGGGAGGTGCGCGGCGCCGGAGCGCCCGTCCGGTGGCCACGCGTGCGCGTACGGCCCCGGCGGCCGGTTCCGGGCAGGGCGAAGCCGCCGGGCGGGCCCGGCGGGCGCGGTGCGCCGATGGGGGAGGTTGATTCCGGCTCGCGGGCGGGCCGGGGGGGTGCTCCGTCCGCGAGCCGGGGTTCGGGGGATGTGCCGGGTCGGCGAGTGTTTCTCGGACCCTAGGCCCGGCTGGCGACCGCGGAGGCCGAGCGGGAGCCGCCGGTGGCGAGGGCCGGTTCGGCGCGGACGGGTCCTTCGAGGAGGCGGCGCAGGAGAGCCGTGCCGCGGGCGGGGTCGCCCGCGGCGGTGGCACCTTCGGCGAGCAGCGTGGCGAGGAGGGCGATCCTCGCCTGGCCGGCCCGGAGGGTGCCCGTGAGCAGGGCGCCGGCGGCGACGAGGTCGACCGCGCCGCCGCCGGTGTAGATCTCGGCCAGCGGGCCCGCGGGGACGCGGGTGGTGACGGCGACGAGGACACCCTGGGCGACCGCGTCCGCCACGGCGGCGGCGATCTCGGGGGTGGCGTTGCCCGCGCCGGTGGCGACGAGGACGATGCCCCGGGCGCCGGCGGAGACGGCCGCGTTCAGGAGGAAGGGGTCGCCGTCTGCGTGGTGGGTGATGATGTCGACCCTGGGCAGCGGGGTGGCGTCGGGGCCGGTGGCCCCGGGTATCGCGGTGTGCGCGGCGGCCGGCAGGGGCAGCGGGGCGGGGCGCTCCGGCTGCCGCTCGATGTCGACGCGGGAGAACCCGACGCGGCCGAGGCGCTCGGCGGAGGGGTCGGAGAAGGCGTCGGCGGCCAGGGTCTGGGTCTTCACGGTGCCGCGCGCCGCGTGGACGCGTCCGTCGAAGACGACGAGGACGCCGAGGTCGCGGACGGAGGCGGCGACCTGGAGCGCGTCGTAGAGGTTGCCGGGGCCGTCACCGTCGCCGGTGCCGAAGGGGCGCTGGGCGCCGGTGAGGACGACCGGCCGGGAGTCGGCGTGGTGGAGGTCGAGGAAGAAGGCCGTCTCCTCCAGGGTGTCGGTCCCGTGGGTGACGACGATGCCGTCGACGCCGGGGTCCGCGAAGGTCTCGTGGACGGTACGGAGAAGGGCGAGCTGGTGGGCCGAGGTCATCCGGGAGCTGTTCACGTTGAACAGGTCGACGACCTCGACGGTGACGTCCTCGGGGAGGGGCGCGGTGGCCAGGACGTCGTCGCCCGAGGCGTCCGCCGCGTAACCGGTGCCCTGCCAGCGGCTGGCGATCGTGCCGCCGGTGCTGATGACGACGATCCGGCGTGCCCCTCCGTCGTTCGTCCGCTTCATGCCTGCCGTCCTTACTCCGTGCCCATTTCTCCTGCGCCGCAACAATAGGACAGGGAGCGCGCAAGACGATTGCGAAATCAGCCCCTCGCCTGTTCCGTCGTGGTGGATAATTGCGCCATGGACCTGATTGATCTCCACATCTTGCGCGAGCTCCAGAATGACGGCCGGCTGAGCAACCAGGAGCTGGCCCAGCGGGTCGGACTCAGCCCCTCCCCCTGTCTGCGCCGAGTGCGCCAGCTGGAGCAGGACGGGGTGATCCAGGGCTACCGGGCGATCATCGACCCGGAGGCGGTGGGGCGCGGCTTTGAGGTCCTCGTCTCGGTGGAGGTGCGGCGGGACCGTGAGACGGTGGAGGCCTTCGAGGAGGCGCTGCAGGACGTGCCGGACGTGATCGAGGCGTACCGGCTGTTCGGCAGCCCCGGCTGCCTGCTCCGGATCGCGGTGGCGGACCTCGCGGCGTACGAGCGGCTCTGGATCGAGCGCCTGACGACGCTGGCCGGGGTCACCGAGGTCAACTCGCAGATCATCATGAAGCGCATCAAGGAGCCCAAGGGGATGCCGGTGGACGTCCGGGGCGGCGCCTGAGGATCCCGGCGCCCCGAGGTCGCGCCCTATGCCGGAACGTCACGCAACAGCCTCCTCCCCGTTACATGACAGGTACCTGACCTGTGCCACCCTCCCGGATGACACGAAGTCAACACGCGTAGATGACGGCGGCGTTGAGCCTGCGCCCGTCACCCCGCGCGTGCCGTCCCCGGGAAAGGGCCCCCCATGTCCGTTGTGCGGATCGGCAGATGGAAGGCGTGGGCGGCGGCCGTGGCCGCCACCCTCGTCGGCGTCACGCTCCCCGCGGTCACCGCGACCCCCGCGAGCGCCACGACCACCGCGTACGACGCCACCTACTACCAGAACGCGATAGGCAAGACCGGCGCGAGCCTCAAGTCCTCGCTGCACACCATCATCAGCAGCCAGAGCAAGATCTCGTACGACGCGGTCTGGAACGCGCTGAAGACGACCGACCAGGACCCGAGCAACACCAACAACGTCATCCTGCTCTACAGCGGGGTCTCGCGCGCCAAGTCCCTCAACGGCGGCTCCACGGGCAACTGGAACCGCGAGCACACCTGGGCCCAGTCCCACGGCGACTTCGGCACGTCGGCCGGCCCCGGCACCGACCTGCACCATCTGCGCGCCTGTGACGTGCAGGTCAACAGCACCCGCGGCAACAAGGACTGGGACAACGGCGGCAGCGCGGTCAGCGGCGCGCCCGGCAGTTACACGGACAGCGACTCCTTCGAGCCGCGCGACGCGGACAAGGGCGACGTCGCCCGGATGATCCTCTACATGGCCGTCCGCTACGAGGGCGGGGACGGCTGGCCCGACCTGGAGCCCAACGAGTCGTCCGCCAACGGCGGCGTCCCCTTCCACGGCCGCCTCGCGATCCTGAAGCAGTGGAACGAGCAGGATCCGCCGAGCACCTTCGAAGAGCGCCGCAACGACGTCATCTACACCACCTACCAGCACAACCGGAACCCGTTCATCGACCACCCGGAGTGGGTCGAGGCGATCTGGTAGTCCGGGCGCCACGGAAGGGACGGAGCCGGGCCGGGCTCGTGACAGCCGGCCCGGCTCCCGTCGTGTCGACCCCTACACCTGACCGCTCCCGGCGCCTTCAAACACGAAATCCCGGATGTTCTCACGTTTTTGAGAGACGGCATCTCACAGTCCAGATGCGTTATCCATCCGTTATAAACGGTCATTTTGACCGTTTATAACCGCATTTGCCGATCGGTCAGAGGTGGATTCCTCACACCGAGAGCACCGACGCACCTATCACGCCTGCCTCATCCGGAACAAGACCCCAGCCCGAGGAAGTTCCGCGATCTGCTCGGTAACTTCGGCGCCCATGACCACTGCCCCCCTGACATCCCTGGTCGGCGGCCTCTCCGTCGGCCGCCCCGAGATCGCGGACGGCGCCGAACTCTGGCGGATCGCGCGCGGCTCGGGAGAACTCGACCTCAACTCGCCGTACAACTACCTGCTGTGGTGCCGTGACTTCGCCGACACGACCGCCGTCGCCCGTGACGCCTCCGGGCGAGCGGTCGGCTTCGTCACCGGATACCTGCGGCCCGACGCACCCGGGACGCTCTTCGTCTGGCAGGTCGCCGTGGAGGGTTCGCACCGTGGAACCGGGGTAGCCGGGACCCTGCTCGACGCTCTGTCCGCCCGAGTCGCGGACGAGCACGGACTCGACCGGCTGGAGGCGACCGTCACACCGGGGAACCTGGCGTCCGACCGGATGTTCCGGTCCTACGCCCGCCGGCACGGGGCGGACCTCACACGCGAGGTCCTCTTCCCGTCCGCCTCCTTCCCCGTGGCGGGCCACGAGGCCGAGGTGCTCTACCGCATCGGCCCCCTCGCACCCCCGGCGTACTGAGAGCCGCGCGTTCCGAGCACGCACCGCACCACTCCCCCCGCACCACACCCTGGAGAAGAGACTCCGTGACCCTGACCGACATCGCCGCCCCCTCCGTCTTCGAGACCGTCGAATCGGAGGTCCGCAGCTACTGCCGTGCCTGGCCCGTCGTCTTCGAGCGCGCCAGCGGCAGCCGGCTGTACGACGAGGACGGCCGCCCGTACCTCGACTTCTTCGCCGGGGCGGGCTCGCTCAACTACGGCCACAACAACCCGGTGCTCAAGCGCGCCCTCCTCGACTACCTGGCCGACGACGGCATCACCCACGGCCTCGACATGTCGACGACCGCCAAACGCACCTTCCTCGAGACCTTCCGCACCACGGTGCTGGAGCCCCGCGCCCTGCCCTACAAGGTGATGTTCCCGGGCCCCACCGGCACCAACGCGGTGGAGGCCGCCCTCAAGCTGGCCCGCAAGGTCACGGGACGCCAGACGGTCGTCTCCTTCACCAACGCCTTCCACGGCATGTCGCTCGGCTCGCTCGCCGTCACGGGCAACGCCGCCAAGCGCGCCGGAGCGGGCGTCCCGCTGCACCACGCCGCCCGGATGCCCTTCGACGACTACCTCGACGGTCAGGTCACCGACTTCCTCTGGTTCGAGCGGCTCCTGGACGACACCGGCTCCGGCCTCGACCACCCGGCG
The DNA here is from genome assembly GCF_055575535.1 of Streptomyces sp. NPDC034084. Classification (NCBI taxonomy): domain Bacteria; kingdom Bacillati; phylum Actinomycetota; class Actinomycetes; order Kitasatosporales; family Streptomycetaceae; genus Streptomyces; species Streptomyces sp. NPDC034084. The sequence goes on along the minus strand of NZ_JBVISK010000003.1, from coordinate 526,139 downwards.
GCCGTGATCGTCGAGACCGTCCAGGGCGAGGGCGGCATCAACGTCGCACGGGCCGAGTGGCTGCGCGGCCTGGCGGAGCTCTGCCGCCGGCACGACATGCTCCTCATCGTCGACGACATCCAGATGGGCTGCGGGCGCACCGGCGACTTCTTCTCCTTCGAGGAGGCGGGCATCACGCCCGACATCGTCACCCTGTCCAAGTCCATCAGCGGCTACGGACTGCCCATGTCCCTCTGCCTGTTCCGCCCGGAACTCGACCTGTGGGAGCCCGGCGAGCACAACGGCACCTTCCGCGGCAACAACCCCGCCTTCGTCACCGCCACCGCCGCCCTCGACGCCTACTGGCGCGACGGCGCCCTCCGCGAGCGCACCCTGAACCGGGCCGACCGGGTCGAGCGCGCCCTGCTCGACCTGTGCGGCGACGACGGCCGGACGGCCCTGTCGTCGCGCGGGCGCGGCCTGGTGTGGGGCCTGGAGTTCGCGGACGGCGAGCGCGCCGAGGCCGTGTGCCGACGGGCCTTCGAGATCGGCCTGCTCCTGGAGACGTCGGGGCCGCGTGGCGAGGTCGTCAAGCTGCTGCCGCCGCTGACCGCGACGGACGACGAACTCGACGAGGGCCTCGGCATGCTGGCCCGCTCCGTACGCCACACCGCCTGAGACCCCACCCGAAGATCCACCCGAAAGGCCATCGCCCATGATCGTCCGCACCTTCGACGAGCTGGAGAACACCGAGCGGCACGTTCGCGCCGCGTCCGGGACCTGGGAGAGCAAGCGCATCGTGCTGGCCCGTGAGCGGGTCGGCTTCTCCCTCCACGAGACGGTGCTGTACGCCGGCACCGAGACCTCCATGTGGTACGCCCACCACGTCGAGGCCGTCGTCTGCACCGCCGGCGAGGCCGAGCTCACCGACCACGAGTCCGGCCGCACGTACACGATCCTGCCCGGAACGATGTACCTGCTCGACGGGCACGAGCGCCACACCCTCAAGGTCAAGCGGGACTTCCGCTGCCTGTGCGTGTTCAACCCGCCCGTCACCGGGCGCGAGGACCACGACGAGAACGGCGTCTACCCGCTCCTGACGGAACCCGCGCCCGAATCCGAGCCCGGCCAGGCCTGAGACCGGCCCGCGCCCCCGACGAGTCCGTACACGAAAGGAAGCACCCCGTTCCATGACCTCCGCACCCACCCGTCCCGTCGACCTCTACCCCACCCGCGGCGCCCGGGAGGAACTCATCGGGCGCAAGGACCCCGTCGTGTGGTCCGAGCCCGGCACTCCCGGCCCCTTCTGGGCCCGGGAGCTGGAGGAGTACGACCGCGACGGCTTCGTCACGGTGGACGAGCTCGTCACCCCGGACGAGGTCGAGGAGCTCCGCGCCGAGCTGGACCGGCTCGTCGCCGACCCCGCCATACGCGCGGACGAGCGGGCCGTCGTCGAGCCCCGCTCCCAGGAGATCCGCTCCGTCTTCGAGGTGCACCGCATCAGCGAGGTCTTCCGCCGGCTGGCCGAGGACCCCCGGATCGTCGGGCGGGCCCGCCAGATCCTCGGCTCCGACGTCTACGTCCACCAGTCGCGGGTCAACGGCAAGCCCGGCTTCGGCGCCAGCGGCTTCTACTGGCACTCCGACTTCGAGACCTGGCACGCCGAGGACGGTCTGCCGCGGATGCGGACCGTGTCGGTCTCCATCGCGCTGACGCCGAACCACACCACCAACGGCAGCCTGATGATCATGCCCGGCTCGCACCGCACCTTCCTCGGCTGCGCGGGCGAGACGCCCAAGGACAACTACAAGCAGTCGCTCCGGATGCAGGACGCGGGTACGCCGTCCGACGAAGCGCTCACCACCTTCGCCGAAGCCTGCGGCATCCGGCACTTCACGGGCCCGGCGGGCTCGGCCACCTGGTTCGACTGCAACGCCCTGCACGGTTCGGGTGACAACATCACCCCGTACCCCCGGAGCAATGTGTTCCTCGTCTTCAACAGCGTCGAGAACGCTCCCGAGGCGCCCTTCGCCGCCCCGGTCCCGCGCCCCTCCTTCATCGCGGCCCGCCCGGCGGACCTGGCCTGACGCGGAGACCGGACGACCAGCGAGGGGCGCGCCCAGGTCCACGAGGGCGCGCCCCTCGGTCATCCCTCGATCGCCGTGCCGACCATGCCGTCCCGCAGCCGCTTCAGGCTGCGGGCGAGGAGCCGTGAGACGTGCATCTGGGAGACGCCGAGGCGCTCTCCGATCTGCGTCTGGGTCAGCTCCTCGACGAAGCGCAGGTGCAGCAGCAGCCGGTCGCGCTCGTCGAGGGCCACCACGAGCGGGGCGAGGGTGTGGAAGTCCTCGAAGAGTTCCAGCGCCGGATCCTCCTCGCCGATGACGTCCGCCAGGGCCGCGTCGTCGTTCTCGCCGTCGCCGATCGCGGCGTCCAGGGACGTCGAGTTGTAGCCGTTCGCCGCCAGCTGGGCCTCGACCACCTGCTCCTCGGACAGGTCCATGACAGGCGCCAGTTCCGCTACCCGGGGTGCGCGGCCGAGCCGCGAGCTCAGCTCGTCGGTCGCCTTCGCCAGTTCCACCCGGGCCTCCTGGAGCCGGCGCGGGACGTGGACCGCCCAACTCGTGTCGCGGAAGAACCGTTTGATCTCACCGACGATGTAGGGCACGGCGAAGGTGGTGAACTCCACCTCGCGGCTCAGGTCGAAGCGGTCGATCGCCTTGATGAGGCCGACCATCCCCACCTGGACGATGTCCTCCATCTCGTCGGCCCGCGCGCGGAACCGGCCCGCCGCGTACCGCACGAGCGTCATGTTCATCTCGATCAGGGTGTTCCGGACGTACTGGTGCTCCGGTGTCCCCTCCTCCCGCGCCGCGAGTTCGCGGAGGAACACCTTCGAGAGAGCGCGCGCGTCCTGGGGCGGGAGTTCATGGGGGGCATCGAGAACGGGCAGGTCCTCCCCCGTACCACTCGTCACGTACGTCGTCGTCGCCTTGGCCACCTCGGTCCGCACGGGGTCGACCTCCTCCTGCTCACTGTCCGTCGGCGGTCCAGGTCCGCGTACCCCCTTCCCACGGACACACTCCTGACGGGTGCGCGCGGCGCCGCCGGTCCGGGTACGAGGCATCACAACGGCGGGTCAGGGCAGGCGTTTCACGTCAGCTCTTGACACATCGGGAAGAAAGGGACCTGCGATGAAGCTCCGGAGCGAAACCCGATCCCCTGGATCGGCGGCTTCGCGGGCCGCCGGCGGGACCGGATCGCACCCGCTCCTGACACCGGCTCAGGCCCGGCGGCTGGTCCGCCGCACGCTGACGCCACTCGGCCCCCTGCGGGACTCCCAGGTCGACGATCTGCTCCTCGTCACCTCGGAACTGGTCACGAACGCCCACCGCCACGCGGGCGGGGTCACGTCGTTCGGGATCGCCGTCGGCAGCGACCGGGTCACCGTGTCCGTGACCGACGCCTGCGGGGAACCGCCGCGCCAGGAACTCCCCGCGGATCTGCGGCCCGGCGGTTTCGGCTGGCCGATCGTGCTGCGGCTGTGCCGCGAGGTGTCGGTGGACGCCCGGCCGGACGGCAAGACCGTCCACGCGGCGGTGACGGTCGACCGCTGAGCCGGGGCTCACCACCAGTAGGCGGGGTATCTCGGTGCGGCGCGGCGGATGCGGGAGGCGGCGAACGCGGTCAGGACGAGGAGGACCGTGGCCCCGAACAGGAGGGGGACGAACCGGGCGGGTGCGGGGGCCTGGAGCACGATGACGACGGCGGTCGCGCAGGCCGGCGAGTGCGGGGTACGGGCCAGGGTCGTCAGTGCCAGGGTGATTCCGGCGGCGAGGGCGGCGGCCCAGGCGCTGCCGTGCGAGGCGACGGCGGACACCGCGTACCCGGCGGCGGCGCCCAGGAGGTGGCCGGCGATCACACTGCGGGGCTGGGCGAGGGGCAGCGCGGGGGCGCAGTGGACGAGCGCGGCGCTGGCGGCCAGCGGGGGTATCAGGACCGGCTCGTGGATGACGGCGCCGATGGCGACGAGTCCGAGAAGTGCGGCGGTCGCGGCGCTGACGCTGTGGAAGGCGGCGCCGGGCGCGGGACGGGCCGGGGCGCGGCCGGCGATCCACGGCAGGCGCGGCCCCCGCTGAGTGGGGGCGCCGGGGGCGGTGTCGGGACGCGGGGCGGCGTCGATGCTCATGGGTGCGGAGTTTCCGGGGCAGGCGGCGGAGGCCGGGCGGGACAGGGGCGGGGTGGTCGTACGGGTCCCTGTGATCGACAGTCGGGCCCGGTCTCGCGCCCGGCCTGGTGTGGCGGCGCGACCTCCCATCACTGTAACCAGCGGTTTCGCCACGGCGCGGGCGGGGTCGGAGGCAGGATTCCCCCATGAGTCTCCCTCTGACCGGCCCCTCGTCCGGCACGTCGCCCGCCGCCCCGCCGTCCTTCCGCCTTCTCCCCGGATCCCCGGACTCTCCCGTCCTCCTGCATGTGCCGCACTCCTCCCGCGAGGTGCCCGCGGACGTGCGCGGGGGGATCCTGCTCGGCGACGCGGAGCTGGCCCGTGAGCTGGACCACATCACGGACGCCCACACGGCGGAGATCGCGGACGTGGCCGCGGCGGCGGCCCGCACGACACCCTGGAGGTTCGTCAACGGGCTTTCGCGGCTCGTCGTCGACCCGGAGCGGTTCCCGGACGAGCGTGAGGAGATGCTCTCCGTCGGGATGGGCGCGGTGTACACCCGCACCACCCACCGGGCGGTGCTGCGGCCCGCCGGATTCGACGCGGCGCCGCTGCTCGACCGGTATTTCACGCCGTACGCCCGTGCCATGACGGAGGCGGTGGCCGAGCGGCTGGCCGTGGCGGGCCGGGTGGTGATCGTCGACGTCCACTCGTACCCGACCGAGCGGCTGCCGTACGAGCTGCACGGCGACGGCCCGCGTCCGCCGGTCTGCCTCGGCACGGACGCCTTCCACACCCCTCCCGCGCTGCTCGACGCGGCGCGGGAGGCGTTCGGCGGGTTCGGTGGCGTCGGGACGGACAGCCCGTTCGCAGGGACGTACGTGCCCCTGGCGTACTACGGCCGTGATCCGCGGGTGAGCGCCCTGATGGTGGAGATCCGCCGCGACCTCTACATGAGCGAGCCGGGTGGTCCCGCGGGCCCGGGGGCCGAGGCGCTCGGGTCGGCCCTGGCGGCCCTGGTCGACGCGGTCGCCGGCGGGTGAGCAGGGCCGATCGGCGTAAAATCGGACAGATGAGCCCACACCGATACGAGCTGGTGTTCTCCGACGGTACGGGATCGACCCAGGACGTCGTGGTCGTGGAGCGCACGCTCCTGACGGGATCCGGAGGCCATCCGGTCTACGCGGACTCGACCGGGATCATCCGGGCCGAGATCAGCGACCGGGACGAGGTGCGCATCCTCGCGACCGGGGCCCATCAGGAGGTCTCCCGCCAGGTCCGGGCCCGCCCGCTTCCCGACCCCGCTCCGGAGGATCCGTCCGGTCCGGATCCGGCGGATCCGCCCGCCTCGGCCGCCTGAGGTGGGGGACGAGGGGTCCTCACGCGTTCGGTCGCGCCGAAATGGCTGTGCGGCCACGCGGGTGATCGGACAGGCGACTTCGTCGGCACTGGCGTGGTGTGCGGTCACTCCGTCCGACGAGGCGAGAGATTGGACGGGATTCTCGGTCGGCCCCACCCGGAGCCCCACGACGTCGGCACCGGGCGTGATGCGCCGCCCGACCCGCCCACTCGTCCGCAGGGGAACGCATCCATGACCGACACCGGCCCGTCCTACCGCGGTCTCCGCGCACTGGTGATCAACTGCACGCTCAAGCGTTCGCCGGAGCGGAGCCACACTCAGGGGCTGATCGACATCAGCAGCGGGATCATGGAGCGCCAGGGCGTCGAGGTCGAGGTGCTGCGAGCGGTGGATGTCGACATCGCGACCGGTGTGTGGCCCGACATGACGGAGCACGGCTGGGAGACCGACGAGTGGCCCGTCATCTACTCCAAGGTCATGGCCGCGGACATCCTCACCTTGGCTGGACCCGTATGGCTGGGAGACAACTCTTCAGTCATGAAGAAGGTGATCGAGCGTCTGTACGCCTGCTCGTCGATCCTCAACGAGCACGGGCAGTACGCGTACTACGGACGGGTCGGCGGCTGCCTGATCACCGGCAACGAGGACGGCGCGAAGCACTGCGCGATGAACGTCCTCTACAGCCTGCAGCACCTCGGGTACGTGATCCCGCCGCAGGCCGACGCCGGGTGGGTCGGCGAGGCCGGGCCCGGGCCCTCCTACCTCGACCCGGGCTCGGGCGGGCCGAACAACGACTTCACCAACCGCAACACCACTTTCATGACCTGGAACCAGCTGCACCTGGCCCGCATGCTCAGGGACGCCGGGGGCATCCCCGTCCACGGAAACCAGCGCTCCGAGTGGGACGCCGGCTGCCGGTTCGACTTCGAGAACCCCGAGCACCGCTGAGTACGGGCCGAAACGGCCGGAGGTCCGGTGGACGTCGGCCCGGATCGACCAGGTCCGTCGTGCGGCCTGGCGCACCCTCACCGCACAGGTCCGACGCGCACGGGATCGCCCCGCCAGGGCGTCAGATGAGGTCGCGGTGGCGGCCCACCGTGGTGGAGAAGAGGTAGAGCGGGGGCAGGAGGGCGGCGGCGCAGACGGTCCAGAGCGCGGTGTGGGCGCCGACGTGGGTGGCGAGGAGGCCGGCGGTGAGCGCGCCGAGCGGCAGCGCGCCCCAGGAGACGAAGCGGACCGTGGCCATCACGCGGGACAGCAGTTCCGGGGGCGACTGCGTCTGCCGGTAGGTGCGGGTGGTGATCGAGCCGATGACCGTGCCGAAGGCGAAGCCGGCGTTGCCCAGGGCGAACCAGTACGCGTCCCCTGCCGACGTGGTCAGCGGGGCGAGCAGGAGCAGCGCCCCGCCGGCCAGATCGGCCACGATGACGCCCCGCGCGGTGCCGAGGCGCGTGGTCACGCGGACCGCGACGGCGGCGCCGGCGAGCGCGCCGACCCCGTCCATGGCGAGGACGAGACCGAGCTGTACGGAGTCGAGGCCGGCCCCGCGGACCAGGTAGAGGGGGGTGAGGGCGACGAGGGCCGCGTTGAGGAAGTTGGCGGCGGTCGCCCAGATCATGCAGGGGCGCATGACCGGGTGCTCGGTGACGTACCGCCATCCCTCGCGCATCAGCCGCAGCGCGCTCTCGCCGGTGCGGGGCGCGGGGCGGCTCTCGGGGAGGGTACGCAGGAGCACGGCGGAGGCCAGGTAGCTGGCGGCGTCCACGACGAGCGCGCCGACCGGGCCTGTCGCGCCGATCAGGACGCCGCCGAGGGAGGGGCCGCCGGTGTCGGTGACGGCGTGCGTGCCGGACATGACGCTGTTGCGGGCGGCCAGCTGCCGGGACGGGACGACGGCGGGCAGGAAGGTCGAGTTGCCGATGTCGAACAGCACGGTCGCCGCGCCGGTGACGAGCGCCGCGAACAGCAGGTGCGGATACGTGAGCGTGCCGATCCACCAGGCGAGCGGCAGCGATCCGAGCGCCGCGAACCGTACGAGGTCGAGCGTGACCTGGAGACGGCGCAGCGGCACACGCTGCGCGAGGACGCCCGCCGGGAGGCTGAGCAGCAGCCATGAGACCTGCCCGGCGGCGGCGAGCAGGGCGACCTCGAAGGCGGTGGCGTCGAGGACGGTGAGGGCGACGAGCGGCAGCGCGAGGGCGGTGACGGCGGTACCCGCGCCGCTGACGGTGGCGGCGGCCCAGAAGCGCCAGAAGACCCCCGGCGACGAGGCCTCCCGTTCGTCGTCGCGTCGGTCGTGTTCCTGGATCGCTTGTGTTCCGCTCATACGGCGACCACCCCCCGTGGATAGTTAGTCTCTTTTCGGAACTCGCTTGCTCCAGGTGAGTTTCTATCCGGAACCGACCTCATGGCGCAAGATGGTCCCGACGAGCGGCCGCCGTGCGCGCAGAAGTGGAGACGCAGTGATGAGGTCGGTTCCCGAGCGGGACGCCACCTGCGCGATCGCGCATGCCGCGTCGGTGGTCGGCGACTGGTGGAGCCTGCTCCTGATCCGGGAGACCGCGCGGGGGCACCACCGGTTCGACGCGCTCCAGGAGGAGCTGGGCATCTCCCGGAAGGTGCTCACCGAGCGCTTGGTACACCTGGTGGAGACGGGGGTGCTGGAGAAGGTCCCGTACCAGGACCGGCCGGTGCGCCACGAGTACCGGCTGACGGAGAGCGGCCGGGGACTGCTGCCGGTCCTGCTGTCGATGCAGGACTGGGCGGACCGCTGGGTCTTCGGCGACGGCTCGCTCAGCGGCACCGCCGACGAGACGAGCGCGGAGGCACGGCGCGTCGCGGACCTGACGGGCCGGCGTCTGCCGCGCCTGCGACTGCCCGGCCACCGGGACGGCGCGCCGGTCGACCCGGTGGCGGGCGGCGTGGCCACCGTCCTGTTCTGCTATCCGGCGACCGGGAGCCCCAGCCCCCTGCCGGAGGGCTGGTCACACATCCCCGGCACCGTCGGCTGCACGCTGGAGAACCGGCTCTTCCGGGACGCCTACGAGGACTTCCGCGCCGCGGGGGCGGAGGTGCACGGCGTCAGCACCCAACGCCCGGACGAACAGCGCGTGTTCGCGAGCCAGGAGGACATCCCCTTCACCCTCCTCTCCGACGTCGACCTCCGCCTCGCCGCCGCCTTGCGCCTGCCTACCTTCCGCGCCGGACAACTGCTGCGACTGAAACGGATCGTGCTGGTCATCGACCGTGACGGCACGGTGCGGCACGCGCGCTTCCCGGTGACGGACATCCCGGCAGCAGTGAGCGAGGCGCTGACCGAGGTGCGGCGCCTGGCCGCGGAGGATTGACACGTACGGACAGGCGCAAGAAGGATCGAACACGGGCCCACCCCGACGCGGTTCGCATCCTGTCGGGGCGGGGACGAGCGGCGAGGCCCCCACCTGTCGCGGTAGGGGCTCACGTCCCGTAGCAACGCGGGCGGAGTCGCCGCTCTTCGCGGGCTCAACGGCTCTTGGACATCGTGACCGTGAAGCTGACCTTCTTGCCGCTGTGGTAGTCGGTGCTGTCCCACACCGAGAGGTGAGAGCTGTCCTTCATCCGCAGGTGCAGCACCTCATCGGCGTTGCTCCAGTTGTATCCGACGAACTGGAAGTTCGGCTCGGGACTGTCGCCCATTCTCCTCTTTCCCCAGCTGCAGATATGCGACGAGTCGTTCTCGCAGACGGACCAGGCTCTGGCGTACAGGTGACAGTCCTCTCCCTGCCATACGTCGATACGCTTCAGCCTCGCGTCGGACGAGCGCCACGTTCCGTTGAACCGGCTCGCGGAGCACGAGGCGGCTGCTTCTTTGGTCGAGGTAACGGTGAACACCACCGAGAGGGAGAGCGTCAGGGCGGCCGCCAAGAGCACGGCCAGGACCTGGCGTAGCGGGATGCGGACATGAGAGACCTGTGTCATCGTGAACCTCCGATAGCGGGTCGTCGCAGCGCGCGGGGCAGACCGCCGTCACACGACGCGCGCTCCCCCTACTTCGGCTGAACGCCACTCATTCGGGCCCGGATCATTTCGCCCTTCACTCCCCATCCAGAGCAGCACTCCGCAATCCCGGCCGCAAGTCGGCGGGATTGCGCCTTTCGCGCACGATTCAATGATGAATGCGATCCAAAGTGGATCGGTCAATGAATGCGCATGCGTGGGTGAAATTCCACTCGCACGATGCCGAATGGTGCCGGGACGGACGCTCGCTCCGCCGCAGCCAAGGCGCTGCGCCTGGCCGCTGCCCGATGAGACCCGTTGACCCGCTCTCCCCCCGGCAGTAGCACCTGATGCGTGAGGCAGGCTCCCGAGGCCTGGGACGTACGCCACACCGGCTTGACGTGCCCCCGAGCGGCACTTAGCTTCGCCTTACCTAATTTATGTCGTTCATACGTCCGGAAGATCAACGCATGTCCAGAACCGCGCAGGAGCTCACGCCTTCCTGGCTCCTCACCGCCCTCGGGCTCGTCGCCACCGCCGGTATCGCGGCAGCCTGCTGGACCGCCGGACACGTCCACGCGGACGGCTCCCTCCTGACGACGGCCCGCTTCCTGCACGTCGCCTTCCTCGTCGTCGGCCTCGGCTCCGTGCTCGCCGTCGACTGGTTCGCCGTGCTCTGGCTGAGCGGGAGGCGGCCGCTCGCCGGTGTCCTCGACACGGCCGTCGCCCTCCAGACACCGATCTGGGCCGGCCTCGGCGGGCTCGTCGTCTCCGGCCTCTTCCTCCGCCCCGACCTCCACTCCCCCCTGACCCTGGTCAAGCTGGGGCTCGTCGTCGCCGTCACCCTCAACGGACTCTGGGCACACCGGCTCGGCCAGCTCCTGGAGGTCCACCGCACCGGGACCGTCCCGCGCCGGCTGCTCGTCCGCTCGGGGGTGGCCGCGACCGTCAGCCAGACCGGTTGGTGGGGCGCCTGCCTCATCGGCTTCCTCAACAGCCAGACCTGATTTGGGTTTGTCGGACGATCGTCAATACGATCCGGCGATGATCACGAGAAAACGGCTGGCGACCGGGGCCTGCGCGCTGCTCGCCGCCCTGAGCGCCGCGCTCCTGCCGCAGAGCGCGGCCGCCGACGAGCCGGTGGCGAAGGAATCCCCCAAGGTCGAGCTGGTCCTCGACGTCAGCGGCTCCATGCGGGCCAAGGACATCGACGGCAAGTCCCGCATGGCGGCGGCGAAGCAGGCCTTCAACGAGGTCCTCGACGCGGTGCCCGAGGAGGTGCGGCTCGGCATCCGCACGCTCGGCGCCGACTATCCGGGGCAGGACCGCAAGCGGGGCTGCAAGGACACCCGGCAGCTCTACCCGGTGGGCCCGCTCGACCGCACCGAGGCGAAGACCGCCGTCGCCACGCTCGCCCCGACCGGCTGGACGCCGATCGGCCCGGCGCTGCTCGGCGCGGCCGGCGACCTCGGCAAGGACGGGGCGACCAAGCGGATCGTCCTCATCACCGACGGCGAGGACACCTGCGACGTCGACCCGTGCCAGATCGCCCGCCAGATCGCAGCCGAGGGCATCCACCTCGTGATCGACACCCTGGGCCTCGTGCCGGACGCCAAGACCCGGCAGCAGCTCACGTGCATCGCGGAGGCCACCGGAGGCACCTACACCTCCGTCCACCGCACCGAGGACCTCTCGCGCCGCGTACGGCAGTTGGTCGACCGCGCCGCCGACCCGGTGGTGGTTCCCGTCGGCACGAAGGGCGCGGCGCGCTGCGCCGACGCGCCCCTCCTGAAACCCGGTCTGTACACGGACCGCGAATCCTTCGGCGAGCACCGCTGGTACCGGGTGGACCTGCTGCCCGGCCAGGAACTGCGCGCCTCCGTCAGCGTGTCGGCCGACCGGGCCGTCAACAACGACTACGGGGTGCTCCTGCGGGCCGTCACGCTCCACGGCCGGGAGATCGTCCGCGGCTCGGAGGCGGGCGACGGACGCACGGACGTCATCTCCACCGGACTGCGCTATCCGAAGCCGGAGGCCGACGACGGCCCCGGGGACGTCAAGCCCGCGGCCGAGACGGTCTGCCTCCAGGTCAGCAACTCCTTCTCCGCTCCCCCGTCGGTCAAGACGACGCCGGGCATGCCGGTCGAGCTGACCGTGGACGTCGTCGACGGCCCCTCGTCCGCCTCGGACGTCGCCTCGTTCGGTCTCGGCCGCGGCTGGTGGCTGCTCGGCGTGCTGGTCCTCGCCGGCTTCCTGGCCGGTCTGCTCTGGGGCTGGCTGTCCCGCTGGCGCTTCGCTGTCTGGAGGACCAACTGATGCGTACCGTACGCGTGCTCGCCACGGCCGCGCTCGCGGGCGCGGCCCTGCTCGGCCTCGCGGCTCCGGCCGCCCTGGCCGACTCGCCCAGCCCCTCGGCGTCCTCCTCCGAGGAGGCCGGCCCCACGGAGGCCGGCACCACCTTCCGTACCGCCGCCCGCTTCCTCCCGGGGCAGCAGGCCACGGCGCAGGCCGCCACGGGTGACTACCTGTACTGGGTGTTCCCCGCGGACACGGGGGAGCGTCCGACCGTGAAGGCCACGGTCACGCTGCCCGACGCGGCGCTGCGGCACGGGCCCGCCACCTGGCGGATCGACGTGTACGACGGGCTGCGGCGGCGTCAGCCGTGCATGTACGGGATGCAGTCCCGTACGGCGGCGAAGGAGGCCGCGACCGTGGAGCTGGCCTGTGTGCTGCGCCCGGTCCGGGCCTCGGCCGACACCTGGGCGAACGACCCGCTGCCCGGCAGCTACTACGTCCGGCTGACCGTCACCGGGGGCCCGGACGCGGACCTCGGCCAGCCGTTCACCGCGCGGATCGGGGCCGACATTCTCGACAAGGGCGGCGCCTACGCCACCGACGGCTCGCTCGCCGCGCCGCTCGTCCCGGGAGCGACCACCGCCGACCAGGCGAAGGCGGACGAGGACGCCGGCCGGACCACCCCCGTCGAGGCGGCGGCCCCGGAGGACGGCTGGTCATCCGGCTGGTGGTCCGACCGGTGGGTGTGGACCCTCGCGGGCGGCGTCCTGGCCGCGCTCGCGGGCATCGGCGGCTACGTCCTGACGCGCGGCACGGGCCGCCCGTCCCGGGTGCCGCCGGCCGTCTGACCCGGCTCGAAGCGGTACGGAGGCCCCCACCGCGCGCGGTGGGGGCCTCGGTGCGTCGGGTGGGGCAGGCGGGGTTCACCCGCGGGCCGGGAAGCCGTGGGCGCGGGCTCCGGTGACGACGGCGACCACCGGGACGAGCAGCAGGAGGACGCTCCAGGGCAGGGCGTCGGCGCCCAGTCCGTCGAGGAGGAGGCCGCCCGCGACGCCCCCCGCCGCCATGGCCGCGTTCCAGAGACTGACCAGCATCGTCTGCGCCGTGTCGGCGTCGTCACCGCCCGCCTCGGCGACGGCCGTCTGCAGGAGGGTGGGCGCGCCGCCCCAGCCGAGGCCCCAGAGCGCGGCGGCCACGAGGACCAGGGCGGCGCTCGCCGTGGGGACGGCGAACGCGGCGGCGGCGACGGCGAAGAGGATCGTCCCGGCGAGGATCAGGGCCCGGAGCCTGCGGTCGATGTGACGGCCCGTGAACCAGATCCCGGCGAGCGAGGCGGCGCCGAAGACCAGCAGCACGAGGCCGGTGGAGCCGGCGAGGCCGAGGTGGTCGAGGTAGGCGGCGACGTAGGTGTAGAGGACGGTGTGGGCCAGGACGAGGGCGAAGGTGACGGCGAGGACGGGGAGCACGCCCGGGACCTTCAGGGTGCGGGCGACCGGGGCGCGGCCGCCGCGCGGTTCACCCGGCAGGTCGGGGACGGCGAGGGCGATCCAGCCGAGGAGCACGACGGCGATCACGGTCATGGCGGTGAAGGCGGCCCGCCACCCGACGGCGTCGCCGAGGAAGGTGCCGGCCGGGACCCCGAGCGAGAGCGCGAGCGGGATGCCGGTCATGGCGACGGCGACGGCGCGGCCCTGGAGGTGCGCGGGGGCGAGGCGGCGGGCGTAGCCGGCGAGCAGGGCCCAGGCGACGCCCGCGGCCACCCCGGCGAGGAACCGGGCACCCATCGTGAGGGCGTACGAGGAGGAGACCGCCGTGACCGTGTTGGCGGCGGCGAAGCCGGCCGTCGAGGTGAGCAGCAGGCGCTTGCGGCGCCAGCCGGCGGTGCGGGCGGCCAGGGGGACGGCGGTGAGGGCCGTGCCGAGGGCGTAGCCGGTGACCGACTGGCCCATGGCCGCCTCGCCGACGCCGAGGTCGGCGCTCATGGCCGGCAGGACCCCGGCGGGGAGGGTCTCGGTGAGGCTGGTGACGAAGACGGCGGTGGCGAGGGCGAGGAGGGCCGGGAGGGGCAACCGGCCGGAGGCCGGGCGGGGTTCGGGGCGTGCGGGCGCGGGGGTGGCGGGACCGGCCGCCACTGTCGTGTCGTGGGTCATGGCCGTATGGTCGAACCCTCACATTGATGTGAGGGTCAAGCGATCGCCTGGAGGGGGCTTGTCATGCGGATCGGAGAGCTGTCCGAGCGCACCGGAACACCGCGCAGACTGCTGCGCTACTACGAGGAGCAGGGTCTCATCGTCGCGGACCGGCTGCCGAACGGCTACCGCGTCTACGACGAGTCGAACGTGGACCGGGTGATGCAGATCCGGGGCCTGCTCGACGCCGGTCTGCCGACCCGGATCATCAAGCAGATCCTGCCGTGCCTGAACAAGCCGCGGACGATCCACTTCCCGGACGCGACCCCGGAGATGCTGGAGACCCTGGAGAACGAGCGGGACCGGATGACCGACCGAATCCGCTGCCTGACCCGCAACCGGGACGCGGTGGCCGAGTATCTCGCGGCGGTACGGGGGAAGTTGGCGGCGGATTCGTCGGCGTAGCCCGCGCCGCCGGCACGGTCCGTACGGCGTGCCACGCGCCGAGGGGCCCGCGGGCAGGCTTCGTCAGGGGATCGTCATAGGGTCCCGCCATGACCGAAGCCGCGCACGTCACCGCCACCCGCCGCTCCTACGACACCGTCGCCGTCGACTACGAGCGGCTGCTCGCCGACCAGTTGGCGGCGGCTCCGCTGGACCGGGCGATGATCGCCGGCTTCGTGGAGAAGGTGGAGGCGGCGGGTGGGCCGCGCGCGATCGGCGACCTGGGGTGCGGGACGGGCCGTGTGACGTCCCACCTGCGGGACCTCGGCGCCGACGCCTTCGGGGTGGACCTGTCGCCCGGGATGATCGCGGTCGCCCGCGCGAGCTACCCGGGGCTGCGCTTCGCAGTGGGGTCCATGACCGCGCTCGACCTGCCCGACGCCTCGCTCGGCGGCGTCCTCTCCTGGTACTCGACGGTGCACATGCCCGAGGAGGAACTCACCGCCTCCTTCGCCGAGTTCCACCGGGTGCTCGCGCCGGGCGGGTACGCCCTGGTCGCCTTCAAGGTCGGCGACGACGAGCGGGTACGGCTGGAGCGCGCGTACGGCCACGAGGTCGCCCTCGACGTGTACCGCTGGTCACCCGACCGCCTGGCGGGACTGCTGTCCACGGCGGGACTCGTCGAGTCGGCCCGGTTGGTGCGGGAGCCGGGCCCCGGCGAGAAGACGCCGCAGGCCTTCCTCCTGGCCCGCAGGCCGCGCGCCTGAGCCGGGGCGCACGCGCGAGCGGAGCGGGGCGACGGGGCGCAGCCGGAGGGTGAGGCGGAGCCGGGTGCCCGAGCGGAGCTGGGCGCGGGAGATGCGGGCGCGCTGGCCGCCGCCCGCGATCAGGGCGTTGACCGAGACCATCGGGTCACCGCCGGCCGACTTGGCGATCAGCGCGCCGATGACCAGCGGGCCGAGGGCCACCGCGAGGGCGGTGCCGGTGGCCGTGACGTGCTGGAGGGGGCGGGTGCGCCGGGCGTCGAAGGTCATGACCCCAGTCCATCAGCGGGCGGCGGCCGCCGTATCGGTCGGCGTACTCAGCCTCTCGTACCGCGCTACTCAGATGCGGTCCCGTAGAGGCTCGGTGGCCCGCCCGCACGGGCGCGCGGGGCCGCAGGGACGCGGCTCCCGGCGTCCCCGGCGCGTACCGTACGAGCACACGTACGTGAACGAAGGAGTTTCCCCGCCATGGCCGACTACCGGATCGAGACCGTCCGCACCGGGTACCGGAACTGGACCGCCCGCAACGACCGGGGCGCGGAGGTCCGGATGGCGGCCGCCGACGACGCGGACGCGCAGCCCTCGTTCACCCCGGTCGAGTTGCTGCTCGCGGCGATGGGCGGCTGCGGCGGGCTCGTCATCGACCGGACGGCCCGGGCGGTGGACCACGACGACCTCCGGATCGTGGTCGAGTCGGTGGCGGGGCCCGAGGACGACGGCCGGGTGGGGCGGATCCGGGTGAGCTACGAGTTCGACCTGCCGGACACCAACCCGAAGGCGGCCGAGGTGTTCGCCCGCGGGGTGCGCCTGACGCACGAGAAGTTCTGCACGGTCAGCCGGACGGTGGAGCACGGCGCGCGCGTGGAGGCGATCCTGCCGGACGGCACCGTCGGCTTCGAAGGCTGACCCTCGGGCCCGGGGGCGCCGGGGTCACTCCTCGATCGCGCCGCCGATCCGGCGCAGGTGGCGGCGGAAGGTGTACGAGGGGTCCTCGGCGCGGCCTGCGAGGTACGCGTCGAACCGGGTCTGCGCGCGGAGGGTCTCCCCCGCGCGGATCCGGCGGGCCTGCTCCCGCTCGGTGCGGAAGAGGTTCCGGGCGGCTTCCAGGACGGCGTCCGCGCGGTCGGCCGCCACGAAGACGACGCCGTCGTCGTCGCCGAACACCACGTCGGCGGCGGTCACCTCGTGCTCGCCGAACCGCGCGGTGGTCAGCGCGTCGGGGTCGCGGTCGTCGAGGCGCACGGGGCCGGGGGCGTGGCGTCCGTACGAGAAGACGGGCAGTCCGATCCCGACCAGGTCCGGGGTGTCCCGGTGCAGGCCCCAGACGACGACCCCGGCGACGCCCGCAGCTTCCGCCTCCAGGACGGCGAGGTCGCCGATGCAGGCCTCGTCGCGGCGGCCCGCGTTGTCGATGACGAGGACGTCCCCGGGGGCGGCGTGCGTGAAGGCTTCCAGGAAGACGTCGACGCTTCCGTAGTGGCGGGCGGGCAGCACCCGGCCGGCGACGCGTTGTCCGGCGACGACGGGGAGGATCCCGGCGGGCGCGGCGCGCAGCGGTTCCCCGAGCCGTACACAGGCGTCGGCGATCAGCGGCGTGGAGAGGTCGGCGAATTCCTTCGGCATCTGGCGTTCCGATCCGTCCGTGGCGGGGGTGCGACGTGGTGCGGTCCGGCGTCGAGCGGGCAGGAGCGCACCGTCCGGCCGTACCGCCCGTCCCCGCCGCGCCCGAAGCCTACCCAGTCGCGGACGCGCGGAGCATGGATCCCCGGACGGGCGTCAGTCGAGCCAGAGTGCCCGCACCCGGCTCAGGGGGTCCTGGGCGATCCGGGGCTCCGCGTCCCAGATCTTCGTGGTGTGCTCCGTGGAGGTGTAGCGCGGCCAGTCGGCGCCCGGGTCCTGATCGGTGACGAAGGCGACCCACGCCCGGTGCAGGGCGCCCGCGAGCGAGCGCGGCGGCTCCTCACCGGCGACGGCAGCGACGCCTTCGGCGTCGAGGAGGTCGAAGGCGAAGGGCAGGTCCAGGCAGTGGAAGGCGAGGCCGGTGGCCGGGGAGCGCCAGCGGAACTCGTAGAGCCAGGTGGGGCGTTCACGGGCTGCGCGGGCGTCCGCGACGGCCAGGTTCGGGGCACGGAAGAGCGTGTCCGTCAGCGCCTGGCCGAAGTACCGCTCCGGGCCGCCCGCCGCGTACGCCTCGGCGAAGGCACCGGCCTTGGTGGCGTCGAGGCCGAGGTCGCCCAGGAGGACGGGCAGGGGCGGGGCGCCGGGTCCGGGCGCGGGGAACATCGTGAACTCGTCCTCGGTGAAGCCGAGCATCAGCGGGACCTCGGCGCCCGCCTCGCCGTCCGTCAGGGCGTCCAGGACGGGTACGGGGACCAGCTCGCCGTCGGCGAACGGGGCGAGGGCCAGCATCGGCGGCAGGCCCTCGCGGTCCGGACCCGGTTCGGCCATGCGGTCCTGGAGGGCGAGGAGTTCGTCGTCGGGCAGGTCGCGCAGGGCGGCGACGGTGGCCGGGACGCCCGTACGGGACGTGAACAGCCGGGCCGCGGTGCGGGCGACCTCGGGGCCGTCGGGCCGCATGACCACGCCGGATACGGAGAGGGCACCCCGGAACAGTCCTCGCGCCGACGGGACGGCGAGGAGCGTCTGCACGGCGCCGCCGCCCGCCGACTGCCCGGCGATGGTGACCTTGGCCGGGTCGCCGCCGAACGCCGCGATGTTGTCCCGTACCCATTCCAGAGCCGCGATCCAGTCCCGTACGCCCCGGTTGTCCGGTGCGCCCTCCAGGTGCAGGAACCCCTCGATGCCCAGCCGGTAGCCGACGGAGACGAGCACGACGCCGTCCCTGTTGAACGCGGCCCCGTCGTACCAGGGGCTGGCCGCCGAACCCGCCACGTACCCACCGCCGTGGATCCAGACCAGGACCGGCAGACCGGCCTCCGGGTCGGCCGCGGGCGTGAACACGTTCAGGTTCAGCACACCGGCACCCGGGATCGACGGCTCGGGAATCGTCGTGACCTCGGCGAACGGACGGCGCTGCGCCGTCGGCCCGTACGCCGTCGCGTCCAGCGGCTCCGCCCACGCCTCCGGCGGCACGGGGGCGGCGAAACGGAGTTCACCGACGGGCGGCCGCGCGTACGGGATGCCCAGGAACCGCAGGCTCCCGTCCGCTCGACGCTCGCCGCGCACGGGTCCTCGGGCGGTGGTGACGGTGGGGGCGCTGCTCATGGGGGCGCTGCTCCTTCGGTGCGGGCACACGGGGTCGGGCAGGAGCCTCCCACCGCTACTTACACGTGTCAACGCCGTGTCGGTCAGCCTGATCGTCCGGCTCCCCGTCCCCCTGGCCGTCCCCCCGCCTTCCCGTATCCCGCTCCCGGGGCAGCAGCAGCGGCGTCGCCAGCAGGAGGACGCCCGCGAGCGCGAGGGCCGCCCGGGGACCGGCGGCCGCGGCGATCAGGCCCCACAGGGCGGTCGTGGCCGCGACGGACGCCTTGCCGGTGACCGACCAGGCGGTGAGGGTGCGGGTGACCCGGTCGGTCTCCGTCAGCGCGAGGCGGTGAGCGGCGAACACCGGGTTGAAGACGCCCGAGCAGGTGATCAGTGCCAGTTCGACCCCGATGACGAGCAGGAGCCCCGTGACCCCGGGGTGGACGAAGGCCAGGCCGACGGGCCAGCACACCCGCAGCGCCCCCGAGACGCGCAGCACCCGGCGCCGGCCGTACCGCGCCACGAGCCGCCCGGCCAGGCGGGAGCCGACCAGCCCGCCCACGCAGGGGACGGCGAAGGCGAGTCCGTACTGCCACGGAGCGAACCCCAGCGGACCGAGCATGAGGACGGCGAGCGGGGGCATGGCGGCCATGATCAGGCCGTTGACGAGGACGGTGTTCAGGAAGAGCGGGCGCAGCACGGGGTGGGCGAGGATGTGGCGCCATCCGGCGAGGAGGTCGCCGGGACGGAGCCGGAACGGCTCCTTCACCCCGGTCCGGCGCGGTTCCTCGCTCCCGACCGCACGGATGCCCACGGCCGAGAGCAGGTGGCTCACGGCGTCGGCCAGGACCGTCGCCACCGGGCCGAGGACCATGACCATGGCGCCGCCCAGCGGCGGACCGATCACGGTCGCGGTCCAGGTCGTGGATTCCAGGCGACCCTGGGCCACGACCAGGTCCTCCGGGCGGACGAGCGCCTTGAGGAAGGCGCCGGAGGCGGCGCCGAAGGTGATGTCGGCCGCCGCGACAACGACGGAGACGACCAGGAGCTGGGTGAACGTGAGGCGGTCGAAGGCGTGAGCGGCGCCGACGCTCAGGAGTGCGGCACACCGCACGAGGTCCGCGGCCACCATCACGGACCGCTTGCGGCGGAACTCCACCCAGGGTCCGAGAGGGACGGCGACCGCGGCTCCGACGGCGGCTCCGACGGCGGCGAGCGCGGCCACCTCGGCGGCGCCCTCGTGCAACACGGTGAGGGCGATCAGGGGAAAGGCGTTGAAGGCGAGCCAGGTGCCCAGCGTGCTCGACGCGTAGGCCGCCCACAGCCATCCGAAGTCCCGCCCGAGCGAGGTGCCGCCCGCCATGCCCGTACCCCTCCCACCATCTCGCGGAACAACGGCCTGTCGTCCTCCGCCATCCAAGCGAGCCGCAGACGCCGAGATCAAACAACCACGGGCGGACCTCGCCACAACCCCCGGTTGTCGGGGTAGCCTGGCGCTCGTGGATCTCCAAGCCGTGCGCACCTTCCTCGCCGTCGTGGACGCGGGCCGCTTCCGGCACGCCGCCGACGAGCTGGCGATCACCCAGCAGGCCGTCTCCAAGCGGATCGCCGCACTGGAGAAGGAGCTCGGGGTGTCTCTGCTCGCCCGGACCGCGCGCGGGGCGGAGGTGACGATCGACGGCCAGGCGTTCCTGCCGCACGCCCGCGCGCTGCTCGACGCCGAGGCCCGCGCGGTCGCCTCCGTACGGCCGGGCAGACGGGCGCTGCGGGTCGACGTGCTCGGCCGGCGGCTCGCCCCGGCCGCCCTGCTGCAGGACTTCCACCGGGCCCACCCGGACGTCGAGCTCGATGTCGTGACGCTCTTCGACGCCGACGCGGCCGTCGCCGCCCTCCGCTCCGGCACGATCGACGCGTCGTTCCGGGCCGTCACGATGCCGGGCCGCCGGCTGCCCGAGGGCATCGAGGCCATGCCGGTCCTGGACGAGCCGCTCCAGCTCCTCACCGGCCCGGCGCACGCGCTCGCGGGCGTCCGCGAGATCACCTTGGCCCGGCTCGCCGGGCACCGCATCTGGGTGCCCGGGGCCGCCGGCGGAACCGAGTGGGCCGCGTACTACGCCGACCTCGCCGCCGCGTTCGGGCTCGCGATCGAGGTGACGGGCCCCGACTTCGGTGTCGAGCCGCTGCTCGACACGCTCGCGGACTCCCCCGAACTCGCGACCTTCGTCGGCGGGCACACCCGCCTCGTCTGGCCCGCGGGCCACGACCTGCGCCGGGTCGCCGTGCACAGCCCTACGCCGGTCTATCCGCACTCGCTGCTCTGGGCCGTGGACAATCCGCATCCGGCGCTCGTCGCCCTGCGCGAGCACCTCGACGGCGCGCGGGAGCCCCGCCCCGAGGCGGACACCTGGACCCCGTCCTGGGCACGGCACCGGGGTCGGCGCCCCGGGGCCCGGGGCCAGGGCCCGGAGGTCCAACTCCAGGAGGGGCCGCGGCGATGAAGTGGGACGCCGGTCTCGTGGGGTGGGCCCTCCTGTTCCTGTTGGGGGCGGGTCTCATGGCCGTCGGGGTGGTCCGGAAGGGTCGGGCGGTGCGGCCGTTCGCCGCCTCCCGGGCACGGTCCTTCGCCCAGCGCGAGTACGCCCGGGACCTGCACCGGGCGGCCGACCACGTGATCGCGGAGGCCCGCCGGTCCGCCGGGGACGGGGAACCGGCGATCGTCACGGTCGCGGCGGTGATGCGGCTGGCCGAGGAGCGGTACGGGCACGCCGGGGTGGAGCGGCTCCACGCGGCGGCGGCGCTGCGTCGCCGGTTCGAGTACGGGCAATGCGCCACGGACTGCGTCACGGACGCCTACGAGTAGCGGCGGGACAACTCGCGCCCAAAGACGTCGAATTGCCCGGCGACGCAGGGGAAGCGCCGTGGATTCGCTCGTACGCCCTCTGGTACGTGCGAGGGCCGGCCGGCCCCGCGCTTCGTGTCCCGATCTCCCAGCGGGCGGCGCACCGGGCCGCCCAGCCCCGGCGTCCTGGAGCCCGGCGCGGTCCTGGCGCACACTGGAGGGGTGGTCTGGACCCCAGCGCGTCTCGGCGATTTGCGGGAGCGGGCCGGTGAGGCGCTGCTGCACCGGGTCGCCGGCCCCACCGTGCACGAGAAGCGGGCCCGCATCCACGGGACTCCGGGGCCGCGCTGGTTCGGTCCCGAGCGGCCGGTCCGGGTCGTGCACACGGACGCGGCGCTGTACGTCGGTGGGCTCGCCGCGCTGCTCCTGCAGTCGCTGCACCCCGTCGCGATGGCGGCGGTCGCCGCGCACTCCGGGTTCGAGAGCGACCCCTGGGGACGGCTTCAGCGCACCAGCACCTTCCTGGCGACGACGACGTTCGGTACGGCGCAGGACGCGGAGCGCGCGGTGCTCCGGGTGCGCCGGGTGCACGACTCGGTGTGGGGGCGGACGCCGGAGGGCGTGCCGTACCGGGCATCCGATCCGCATCTGCTCGCCTGGGTGCACGCGGCCGAGACGGCCTGTTTCCTGAGGGCCCATCAGCGGTACGGAAGGCGACCGCTGGATCCGCGGGCGGCCGACGGTTATGTCGCCGACATGGCGCTGGTCGGGCGCCGGCTCGGGGTGCTTGACCCGCCGGAGGGCACCGCGGAGCTGGCGGCGCGGCTCGCGGAGTACCGCCCGGAGCTGCGCGCCACCGCGCAGTCGCGCGCGGCGGCGCGCTATCTGCTGTCCCGCCCTCCGCTGCCGTGGCCCGCGCGGTTGCCCTACGCGTTCCTGGCGGCCGCGGCGGTCGAGCTGCTGCCCCCGTGGGTCCGGGCCCGCCTCGATCTGCCCTACGCCACGCGGCTGCTGCTGCCGCTCGCCCGCCCGGGCGGACACGCGATCGTCACGGCGATCCGCTGGATCGTGCCGCCGCCGCCACACCCGACAGAGGCTCCCGGCACCGGCCTCTCACAGCACGAGACCGCGCCCTCAGGGCGGCACGGAGGTCCGGGGGACGCGCCCTGAGGTTCGCCGTGCGGCACCTGGGCCGCACGGCGCGGTACATGCGCGGGTGGGCCGCTACGGCGGTGGTACATGCGCGGGCCTCCGCCGCCCGGCGCCCGCCGGTCGCGGGCGCCAGAGCGTGCCGCGCCGGGGTCCGTCAGGAGGGCAGCGCGTAGTCCGTGAATCCCGTCCAGTCGAGCGCCACGCAGGGCTCGTCACCGAGGACCCAGGCGTCGTGGCCGGGCTTGACCTCCATGTAGTCGCCCGCGCCGAACTCGGTCGTCTCGCCGTCGTCCATGACGACCTTCATCCGGCCGCTGACCACGTATCCGACGTGCGACGCCTGGCAGCTGTCGGTGCCCGCGATGGGCTTGACGTGCTTGGACCACTGCCAGCCCGGCTCGAAGACTGCGCGGCCCACCGCGCCGCCTTCGTTGGTGAGCAGGTCGAGCCTGCCCTTGCCGTCCTCGAAGGGACGCGTCTCGTCCGCCGAGTCGAAGCTCTTTCGTACGATGCCGGCCATCGCGCACTCCCCGGTGGGAAGGTCCGATTTCCCCGAGTCCACTTCCAGGCTACGCCGGGGCGGCGTAGGCCACCGCCGCTGCCCTTTGGTGGTTCCCCGCACTTCCGCGCCCCCGTTTCTGTGCACATCCCCCACCGGGCAAACCTACACATAAAGGACATATAAGCGCACAATGAAGCAGCGGCGCGATCGCCGCACATGCGGTCGGACGTGCATGACGCCAGAAGGAGGCGAGGTCGTATGTCTGACGTCTCTCACCGTCGCGGTGACATCGCAGGACACCCCGACGCGCCGGAGATGCGGGAGCGATATGCCCGCATGCTCCAGACCCGGGGCGTCGCGGCCGTGGAGGAACTGGTGATTCTCGCCGGTGTCTACGCCGCGATCTCCCCGTGGGTGGTTCACTTCTCCGCCACCCGGCCGGAACTCGCCGTCACGAACCTGGTCGTCGGCATCGCCCTCGCGGGCCTCGGCCTGTGCATGTCGATGACACCCGAGCGGTCGCAGGACCTGAACTTCGTCGTCCTGCTGCTCGGCGCGTGGTTGATCGCCGCGCCGTGGGTGGCGACGAGGAACCCCGACACGGGCATGATCCTCAGCAACGTGATCACCGGGGCGTGCGTCTGCCTGTTCGCCCTCATGGCAGGCGGAATGCTCATGAGCAAGCGAAGGACGTGACGTTCTGATCCTCCCCCTTCGAGTCCCCCGGCAGCTCCATTCCGGGGGTCTCGCGCGTCCGGAGCCGCTCCGGACCCCCGAGAGGTCCGGTACGGAGCCGTACAGAGCCGGTACGGAGCGTTTGACCACGCCGCCTTGTGCACGGTGGCGCAGGACCCGCTCCCGCCGCCCCGCCTAGCCTCGCCGCAACAGCACGAACGAGGGGCGGAACCACCGGTGAACTGGCACATCCACGACTACCGCGAGAGCGATCTCGCCGCCGTCGTCCATCTGATAGACACCACCGCCGAGCTCGGGCAGGAGTCCGTCTTCTCGCTCGCCGAGTGCATCGGCGCCCTCACCAGCCGTCAGCCGGCCGTGGTCGCCGTGCACCAGGGTGCCCCCATCGGGGCGGCCCTCGCCTGCGTCTCCGGCGAGCGGGCCTGGGTCATGCGGATCGCGATCTCCTCGGCCTGGCGGGGCCGTGGCCTCGCCAGCGCCCTCCTGGTGGAGCTGGAGCGGCGGCTCGTCGCGGCCCGCGTCGGACGCATCGCGTACGTCCTGCCGGAGGAGGAGCTCCTCGGCGAGGGCCTGCTGAACGCCGGGTACACGCGCCAGCCCGCCGTCGCCTACTTCGAGAAGGTGGAGCCGCTGCACGGCCCCGCCGCCGGACTCCTCGACGACCTGGGCGGCCGGCTGCTCCCGGGCGACCTGTGGGCGAAGGTCGCCGGCATGGAGCGGGAGAAGGACCTGATCGAACGGCGGGTGGTGCTGCCGCTGGCCGAGCCGGAGCGGGCCACCCGCCACGGCGTGCGGCCCCCGCGCGCGGTCTGCCTGTTCGGCCCGCCCGGCACCGGGAAGACCACGTTCGCGCGCGGCATCGCCTCCCGGCTCGGCTGGCCCTTCGTGGAGATCCTGCCGTCCCGCCTCGCCGACGAGGGGAACCTCGCGGCCGCCCTGCGGTCCGCGTTCGCCCGCATCGCCGAGCTCGAGCGGGTCCTCGTCTTCATCGACGAGGTCGAGGAGATCGCCCCGGTCCGCTCGGAGCCGGCCCAGCCCGGCGGCATGCACGGCGTCACGAACGAACTCCTCAAGCTGATACCGGGCTTCCGTGAGCGGGACGAGCGGCTGCTCGTCTGCGCGACCAACTCGATCCGCTCCCTCGACCCGGCGTTCCTGCGCCCCGGCCGGTTCGACTACCTCATCCCGATCGGTACGCCGGACAAGGCGGCGCGCGCGGCGATCTGGTCGCGTTACACCGACGGGCGGCCGGAGGTCGACATCGACGAACTGGTCCTGGCGAGCGAGCTGTTCACCCCCGCCGACATCGAACACGCGGCGCGGATCGCCGCCCAGGCCTCCTTCGAACGGGACCTGGTCGCGGTCGGCGGGCGTGGCGGCGACGACCCGGCGCCCGGTGCGAGCACGGCGGACTACCTGGAGGCCATCGCAGAGTGCCGGCCGACGGTCACGCCGGCGATGGTCGAGCAGTTCGCCTCGGACATCACGACCCACGCCCGGACCTGAGGGCCGGGGCGCGGACCGACAGGCCGGCGCTCACCTCAGCCGTCCGGACCTGGGGGCGAACTCCGCCCCGACCGCGTCCAGTTCGGCGCGGTCGGGCGGCAGGGCGCCGGCCCGGGAGACCGTGACGGCCGCCGCCGCGCCCGCCTTCCGCAGCAGCTCCGCGAGGTACTCGGGGCCGAGCCCGGCCAGAGCCTCCCGCCCCCGCCCGGCGAGGGCGTCCAGGACGGCCGACATGAAGGAGTCGCCCGCGCCGACCGTGTCGACGACCGTGACCGGCGGCGCCTCGGCGGCGACCGTGTGGTGCCGGGTGACGGCGAGCGAACCGGCCGCGCCCCGGGTGATCAGGACGACGGCCGGGCCGAGGGCCAGCCAGCGGGCGGCGACCGCGTCCGGCTCCTCGCCGGGGTACAGCCAGTCCAGGTCCTCGTCGCTCGCCTTCACCAGATCACTGAGAGCCACGCAGCGCTCGACGCGGGCGACCGCCTCGGCGCGCTCCCCCATCAGTTCGGGCCGCACGTTGGGGTCGTAGCTGACCGTGGCCCGGTCACGGAGCCGTTCGACCTCGGCGAGGACGGTGGCCGCGCCGGGGGCGGTGACGGCGGCGATGGAGCCGATGTGCACGTGCGCGGGCGCCTCGTCCGGCGGCGCTCCGGTCTCCAGCGTCCAGGCGATGGCGAAGATGTACGTGGCGCGACCGTGCGCGTCGAGTCGCACCACCGCCGACGGGGTGCGTACGGGAACACCGCCGAGCTCCACCCGCACCCCCGCGCCCTTCAGGTGGTCCGCGATCAGGCGGCCGGTGGGGTCGTCGGCGAGCTGGGTGAGCAGGGTGACGTCCCGGCCGAGACGGGCGAGGCCGTAGGCGACGTTGGCGGGACTGCCGCCCGGGTGGACGCGGTCGGCGGCGCCCGATCCCTCGGGGGCGCGGACGATGTCGGCGACGCACTCGCCGATCACCAGGAAGGACATGGTCGGAGCTCCTTGGGGTGGGTGTCCCGGCGGGCGGCGGGAGAGGCGGTCGAGGTGCGGAGGGCCGTCATCGGCGCAGGCGGTACAGCACCTGGTGGGCGTCCCACTCGACGAAGGAATCGGCGTGCTCCAGGCCGAGGGCCTCCAGGAGCCGACGGGACCGGTGGTTCGTCTCCTGGGTGACCGCGACGACGCTCGGCGCGCTCTCCAGCGCCCGTGCCACGGCCGCGCCGACGGCCTCGCGCGCGTATCCCTTTCCCCAGTGCTCGGGCAGGAACTGGTACGAGATCTCCGTCTCCCCGTCCCGCCCCGCCTCCTCCACCGTGACGAGCCCGAGCACGGCACCGTCCTCGGCCCGGACCACCGCGTGGAAACCGGCCGTCCCGACGATCCGCCGCTGCCGGATCCGGACGACCGAGTCGATCACGGGACCGCCGAGGTGGCGCCGCACCTCGGGATCGGTCCACAGGCGCGTCACCGTCGGCACGTCACCGCTGCGGACGGGCCGCAGGACCAGCCGCTCGGTGACGAGCGGCGGCCCCTCCGCCTGCGCCGGGGCGACGGCCGGGCTCGGGGTCGGGACTGTGGGCATGCGGCCCATCATCGCAGCCGCCCGAGCCGGGTGTCCCGGGCCCGCCGGCGACCGGCGGCATCGCCGCGCCGTGTCGCCGCCTGGTGTCACGAACCGGTCAGTGCCGCTCTCCCGCCCGCTCTCCTCCGTGCTCGCCTCCGG
Organism: Streptomyces sp. NPDC034084; assembly: GCF_055575535.1. Lineage (NCBI taxonomy): Bacteria > Bacillati > Actinomycetota > Actinomycetes > Kitasatosporales > Streptomycetaceae > Streptomyces > Streptomyces sp. NPDC034084. Next base: position 499,424 of record NZ_JBVISK010000003.1, on the reverse strand, counting down.
CCGTCAGGGCCGCCTTGATCGGCTCCCAGTCCGGGGCCATCGGCGCGAAGGTCTCCTTCGCCGTGGCGACGTCCTTGTAGCCGCTGGAGGTGAGCACGCACACCACCGGGCCGTCGGCCGCATGCCCTCCCTGGGCACGGAGACCGGCGAGCCCGGCGGCGGAGGACGTCTCGTACCAGAGTCCGTGCGCCGCCAATTCCGCTCGTGCGGCGGCCATCTGGTCGTCCGTCACGGTACGGGCCGCTCCGCCGGTCGTGCGGACGGCGAGGACGCCCCGGTAGCTGTTGACCTCACAGTCGATGGCGTACGCGGTGGTCGGTCCGACGGGGACGCGGGCGACGGGCCTGCCGGTGCGCAGGGCCTCGGTGAGGGCGCCGGCCGCGGCGGGCTCGGCGGCATACAGACGCGGCACGGAGTCGGTGACGCCGAGCCGCGCGAGCTCCTGAAATCCCTTGGCCACCCCGAAGAGCAACTCGCCGTACCCGGTGGGGAGATGGACCTCCGCCGGCGCGCGGCCGAGTTCCAGCGCGAGCTCGTACGCGAGGGTCTTGTAGCCCTCGGGCCCGAAGGGGTGCCCGGTGTGGGCGGTGTCCGTGACGCTGCTGACGCTCTGGTAGCCGAGCTCGTCGACGATGCGGCGCATCAGCGGGCGCACCGAGGCGTACGGCACGGTCAGCACCGTCGCTCCGTAGGCGCGGAGGTGGGAGGCGACGGCGGGCGGGGCGTCCGGGGAGGTGAAGACGGCGCAGGGCAGCCCGGCGCGGGCCGCGTAGGCGGCGGCCGCCGCACCGTGGTTGCCCGACGAGGAGACGACGATGCCCCGCGCGCCGGAGGCGACGGCGGCGCTGACGGCGACCCGGTTGAGCCGGTCCTTGTGGCTCCAGGTGGGGTTGCGGGACTCGTCCTTGATCCAGACGCCGTCGGGGAGCCGGACCAGGGGCGTGTTTCCCTCGCCGAGGCCGGGCGCGGCGAGGGGCGGGAGCAGCGGGGCCCACCGTTCCAGGCCGTGGGCGGCCGGGCGGGTGAACAGATCGGCGGGGACCCGGTCGTAGGCGTAGTCGATGTCGAGGGGGTACGCGACGTCCTCGGTGGAGGTGACGGGGCAGCCCCGGGTGAGCGGCGGCCACAGCGGGTGGCGTACGGACGGGTCGGCGAGCGAGCGCTGGGCGGTGGCGAGCGAGGTCACGTGGCAGGCCTTTCGGGGTAGGGACGGCTCGGGCTCTCGTACGGGCGTGCGCGTGCGGCCGGTGCCGACCGTGCCCGGCCGGACCCGGAACGTCCGGCGTACCGGCGTGCGCGTGCGGCCGGCTCCCGCCCGCCCCTGTCCGGGCTCTCAGCCCATGCGGCGGGTGAGCGCGGCCAGCGCGCCGGGCCGGCGGCCCGGGACCCGCCGCCGGAGCGCGATCAGGGCGGGGCCGAGGGCGCGGGCCCGGTCGGGGTCGCCGATCCGCTCCCACTGGTGGTGCGCCCGGTCGACGGCCCCTTCGACATCGGGGTCGTCCGGGCGCTGGGACAGTGAGAGCCGGGCCTCGGCGGCGGCGAGCCAGAGTTCGCAGCTGCGGGCCGGTTCCCCGGCGAGGCGGGCGAGGTCGGCCCGTACCTCCGTCCAGTGCACGGCCTCCACCGAGCGGGGGCCGTGGCGGCGCAGCGCCTCGCGCTCCCAGGCCGCCGCCACCGCCGCCGCTTCCCCGTGACGGCCGGCCATGGCGGCGGCGAGGATCGCGGGGTGTGGGTCCTCCGGAATCCCCGGGCCGGCCGAGCCGGCAGGCACGGGCGCGGGTACGGATACGGGTACGGGCCCGGCTTCCGGAAGGGCTGCGGCCGCCGGTGCCGATGGAGGCACGGACCCCGGCCCGGAGGAGACCGGCGCCGGCGCGGCTCCGGGCGTGAGGAACACCGGTGCCGGTGCGGGCGCCACCGTCACCGCCCGCGCGGCGGCCTCCGCGTGCGCCGCCGCCGGTGCCAACCGGGCCCCCGAGCGCCAGAGTTCGGCCCAGGCGCGCAGGTACTCCGGGGTGATGGGCTCACCCCTGCGCGGGGCGGGCACGACCCGCCCGTAGAGAAGGGGGCCGGGTCCCAGGTGCAGCAGTCCGGGCGCGGCGGTGAGGCGCTGCCAGAGGTCCGGATCGGCCGCGAGGTCCGCGACGACGGTCGTGGTGCCCAGCTGCCGTGCGGCGAGTTCGGCGGCGAGCCAGTGCCAGGGGAGCGCCGTGTAGCGGAGGGTCGCCGGGGTGGTGCGGGCGAGCGCGAGATGGGGCAGCTGCTGGCGGCGGTCGAGGTGGAGCTGGCCCGCGAGGCAGACGACCAGGGGGCCGGGGCTCGCGGCGGCCGCGCGGAGGCGGGTGAGGACGGTCTGCGGGTCGAGCGGGTCGGCGAGTTCGACGACCGTGGCGGCCGTGGTGCCGGTGAGGACGCCGGGAGGCACGGCGGCGAGCGCCGGCAGCACGGAGGCGGCGTCCATCGCGCGGCCCCGGCCGGCGGGAGCGGCCGCGAGCAGGACGGCGGTCCCCACCGCGCTCGCCGCACCCGCACCCGCACCCGCACCCGCACCCATGCCCGACGCGCTCCCACTCGCGCCCGTCGCGCCCGCACCGGTACCCACCGGGCTCGCGCCCGTCGCACCCGATCCGGCCCCCGCCCCCCTCATGGTCGCCGGCCCCGCCGCGGCGGCCACGGCACCCGCGCCCGCACCCGCCGCAGCGGTACCGGGCGCGCGGCTTCCCGGCAGTACCGCGCCCACTCCCGGACACACGTCCGACTCGCCCGCGACCACCCCGCCCGGGACCGTCGTACCCGCGCCCACCGTGCCGTTTCCGTCGTCGTTCACCACCCCAGCACCGTAACGGGTCGCGTCCTGTCCGATAATCGCCGGGCCGTTGACATATGCCAGAAGCACCACCGGATCGAGTGTTGCCAAATCCCTTACAGGCTGTGCCGGGCTGTGCCACAGTCGTCTCCGGGCCTCCTTCCACACCTGGCCGCGCCGCGCCTGTATCGGAGTACGACATGCCGTCCCATCTGTTCGCGGACCGCCCCGCCCAGCCGCCGGAGCCGGGCGCGGTGGACGCGCTGATCTCACAGACCCGCCGTCTGCGCGGTGAGGTGGACGCCGTTCGCCGGGACGCCGTGGCGGACGAGGACGACCCCCAGCAGCGGTGGCAGCGCGCCCTGTGCGACCTCGCGGTGCATCAACTCGACGATCTGGGCGCCCAGTTGGGTCAACTCCGGGCCGGAGTCCCGGCAAGTGCGGACCCCGAGGACGTGACCGGGGACACCGGCACCGACGTCGTCGTCGACACCGCGCTCGCGACCGACCCCGGCACCGCGTACGGCGTGGCCGCCCCGCCCCGGACCGGCTCGCTGCTCTCCCGGGTCGGCAGCGCCGAGTGGAACCTGCTCACCGACGAGGTCAGCTGGTCCGAGGAGCTGTTCCAGATCTTCGGTCGGCCCCGCGAGAGCGGCCCGATGTCGCTCGACGAGCTGCCCACGATGGTCTTCGCCGAGGACCAGCCCGTGCTCCAGGGACTGGTGACGGGCTGTCTGATCGACGGCAGGCCGATCGACGGAGAGTTCCGGATCGTACGGTCCGACGGCCGGGTGCGCACCGTGCACATGACCGGCGAACCCGTGCTCGACACCGACGGCTGCACCGCCTCCATGTGGGCCGTCCTGCGGGACGTCAGCGAACTGCGACGCAGCGAGCGGGCGGTCCGCGAGAGCCGCGACAGCCTGGAGCGCAGCCGCCACGTCGAGCTCACCGAGCGGCGCGTCGCCGTCGAGCTCCAGGAGGCGGTCCTCCCGCCGTGGCGCGGCTCGCTCCGCTTCGCCCACGACGGCCCCGCTCCGCTCGACGTCGCCGCGCACTACCTGCCGGCCGCCAGCTCCGGTCTGATCGGCGGCGACTGGTACGACGCGCTCGCCCTGCCCGACGGGGACGCGCTGCTGACCGTCGGCGACCTCACGGGCCACGGGGTCGCCGCGACCTCCTCCATGGCGATGCTCCTCGGCGCGCTGCGCGGCATGGCCGTCGCCGGCATCCGGCCCGCCGCGCTGATGGGCCATCTCAACCAGCTCCTGGAAGCCTCCGTACAGCCCGCGCTCGGGAGTGCGATGTGCTGCCGCTACGACCCGGTGTCCCGGACCCTGGCCTGGTCGCAGGCGGGCCACCCCGCCCCGCTGCTCTTCCGCGACGGGACGGGGCACGCGCTCCGTCGCCCCGAGGGCGTGCTGCTCGGGGCGACGACCGGCGCCGTGTACGGCGAGGCCGAGACCCGGCTGCTCCCCGGCGACCTGCTGGTCCTGCACACCGACGGGCTGACCCGGGGCGGTGCCACGGACGACGACACGGGCGCGCGACGGCTGCTCGCCCTCGGCCCCCGGCTGGCGGAGGCGCGGGACGCGCAGGACGGCGTGCGCGCGGTGCTGGAGGAGTTCGGCGAGGAGTCACGCGAGGACGACGCCTGCGTGATGGTGGTCCAGGTCACCCGCTGAGGGAGCCCGGTGGAACGCCCGGTCTGAGCCTCTCCGTCCCGGGGACGGGGAGGCTCAGGCCATCCCGGTCCTGGGACGGTTGACGGGGGACCTGGGAAGGGCCAGTTCGATCTCCTCGCGCAGGGTCTCGATCCTCGAGTAGCCCGCGTACTGGCCGGTGAGCCGGTACATCTCCCGCAGCCGGTCCCAGGTCCGGTGGGACGAGGTGTCCCCCATGGACATGAGAGCCAGGCGGGCGTACCGGTCGGCCTGCTCCGGGTCGTCGGCGATGAAGCAGGCCGAGGCGAGCGAGATGTGGTCGAAGAGCTTCGACCGGTCGTGGCCGCCGCGCCGCAGTTCGAGTGCCAGCTTGGCGTGCCGCTGCGCGGGGATCGCCGCCGCCGGTTCGTGCTCGGCGAGGGTGCGGTAGGCGAGGGCCTGCATGCCGTGCATGTCGGCCTCGTCGAAGTTCTGCATCCAGCTCGGCTTCTCCTCGCCCGTGTCCGAGACGAAGAGGTCCTCGGCCTCGCCGAGGGTGCGCCGCATCGCCTGCCCGCGTCCCATCGAGGCCTGCGCCCAGGCCTCGATGGTGTGGAACATGGCCTGGGTCCTGGGCAGCACCCGCTCGCCCGAGCCGGCCTTGGCGAGCTTCATCAGGTCGAGGGCGTCGTCGGGCCGGCCGAGGTGCACCATCTGTCGGGCGGCCCGGGACAGCGCCTCACCCGCGCGGGGCCGGTCGCCGCCCTCGCGGGCCGCGTGGGCGGCGATGACGAAGTACTTCTGCGCCGTCGGTTCGAGGCCGACGTCGTGGGACATCCAGCCCGCGAGGACGGCCAGGTTGGCGGCGACGCCCCACAGGCGCCGCTGGAGGTGGTCGGCGTGGCGGTAGGCGAGCATGCCGCCCACCTCGTTGAGCTGGCCCACGACCGCCTTGCGCTGGAGACCGCCGCCCCGGGAGGCGTCCCAGGCGCGGAACACCACCACCGAGTGCTCCAGGGCCTCGATCTCCTCCGACCCGATGGGGGCGGCCTCGTAGCGGTCGAACCCGGCGGGGTCGGCGTGGAGGGGATCGGTGGCTCGCTGGGCGGTGCCCTTGCGTGCGGGGTCGGTCTGCAGCCAGTCGTGCATGGCGTTGCTGAGTACGGAACCGGCGGCAAGCGCGGCACCCGCGCCCACCAGGCCGCGTCGGTTGAGCATGAGGTCCATTCCCGTGAATTCGGTGAGGACCGCCGCCGCACGATCGGGTGGCCAGGGCAGCCCGTCAGGGTTCTCCGTCTTCCTGACGTCCTGCTTCTTTCCGGCACGCCCGTGTCGTACGAACCCGAGGTCCTCGATGGTCACGACACGGCCGAGTCGCTCGGTGAACAGTGCTGCCAGCACCCGGGGGACGGGATCGCGCGGGGTCTCGCCCCGGTCGATCCACCTCCGCACCCGCGAGGTGTCGGTCGCCAGCTGGGGGTGGCCCATGGCCGCCGCCTGCCGGTTGACCAGTCTCGCGAGTTCGCCCTTGGACCAGCCGGCCAGGCCGAACAGGTCTGCCAGGCGGGTGTTGGTTTGTCCGGTCACGTCTAAGCCCCCAGGTTCTCGGCTGAGTTGACAGTAACCCCCTGTCATAGGCCTGGCGACAATTCGCCAGGGTTCGCCAGGGTGCGCTGGATGTTCCGCCACCCGCGCCCGGGTGTCAGGTAGGAACGCGCCACCCCGCCCCGCCGACCGGCCCTCATTCCCCAGGGTGCGGAGACCGGGGGCGGGCGGGGCGACGCACGCAACTCGTCGGCGCACGAAGGGATCTGTCACCTCCATGTACACAGCATCGTCCTCCGTGTCCGCCCCGCCCCGGCCGCAGCACCGGATCATCCCGGTCGGCGCGGGACCGTACCTGGCCCCCGCCCCCCAGGTCGTGAGGCCGAGGCGCTGGGCGGGCGGCACCGGAACCCAGCCGGTCAGCGGGAGAATCGACCTGTCCGGCCCCCAGGGGGCGCAGCTCAAGACGGCGATCGCGTCGGTCCACCGGATCTGCCCGGAGTTCAATCCGGTGCAGGTGCTGCGGCGCAGCGGCCGCTCCGTACTGATCGTCGGGACGACCGGGCGGACGACCGTGGTCGCGAAGTGTTTACTGGACCACTCCCCGGCCTGGGTCGAGCGGTTCCGGCACGAGATAGCTTCCTACCGTTCCTTCGTCCGCCACCGTCCTCCGGTGCGGGCGCCGCGGCTGATCGCCGCGGATCCGGAGAACTGCACGCTGGTGATCGAGCGGATGCCCGGACGGGCGGCGGCGCTGTCGCGTCACCCCGTCGAGGCCCCACCCCGGGCCGACGTGCGGGCCGCGCTCGGCGCGATCGCCCGGCTCAACGCCTGGCGGCCGCCGGCCGGGACCTTCGACGCCCCGCTGGACTACGGCACCCGGATCGCCCGCTACCACGAACTCGGGCTCTTCACGGACCGGGACCGGGACGACCTGCAGAAGCTGCTGCACGGTCTGGCGCACGCGGGCGGCCGGCAGGGCATGGGGCAGTTCTGTCACGGTGACGCTCTGCTCTCCAACATCCTGCTCTCCCCCGCCGGTCCGGTCCTGGTCGACTGGGAGCACGCGGGCTGGTACCTGCCCGGCTACGACCTGGCGACGCTGTGGGCGGTGCTCGCCGACGCGCCGCTGGCCCGGCGCCAGATCAGTCAGCTCGCCCAGCAGGCGGGGCCCGCCTCCCGGGACGCCTTCCTCGTGAACCTGATGATCGTGCTGACGCGGGAGATCCGTACCTACGAGACGGCGGTGCAGCGCACCATGAAGGAGGCTCCGCCGGCCGGGTCCGTGCCGGTGCCCTCGGGGGCACTCGCGCCCGGCGAGGAACAGCGGCTGCTGCTGAGGCGGCTGCACGACGACTGCGCCATGGCACGGCGGGCCGTGCGCGCGGCGGTCGGGACGCGCTGAAGACGCGGGTCCGGCCGGCCACACGGGGGCGGTGCGCCGCGAACCCGGTGCCGACACACCGGGAGGCGGCGCACCGGCTTGCCTGTGCCCCGGTCTCGCGCGACGCTACCGCGGCACTGGCTTGTCCGTACCTCGGTCTCGCGAGAAGTGACCGCGGAGTCCCTCCAATGGTCCACTCCAGTGACGCGTCCCAGGCCCGGGACCCGTCTGCTCGAAACTCCGCCGTATGGCCTCCATTCCCGCCCTGACGTGGGAACTTGCGTTTGTGCGGGTGTGATTGACGGAACGTCCGGAAGCCGATACCCCTGTACGGGTTCGGCCCCGCACGCCCCCCGTGTCACGCCCTGCCTCTGGAGGCCGCCTTGCTCCGTTCCGCGTCGCGCAGACGTCCGCCGTTCCGTGTGCCGGGGGCGGTGGGCGCCCTGGCGTCCGCCGCCCTGCTGCTTCCCCTGCTGTCCGCCGCCCCGCCCGCCGGCGCCGACGCGCCCGAAGCGGGGGTGCTGCAGGACCAGTTCGCGCGGGCGGCCGAGCGCCACGGCGTGCCCGAGAGCGTGCTGCTCGCCGTCTCGTACCTGCAGTCGCGGTGGGACACCCACGGTGGTGCGCCGAGCGTGACGGGTGGGTACGGGCCGATGCATCTCACGGACGCGGTGACGGCACTGTCCGGCGCCCTCCCCCACCACTCCGAAGGCGAGGAGGACGCCCGCGGCGACTCCTCCCGCCCGCCCCGCACGGCCGGCGACGTGCCGGTGCCGGCGCCCGAGCGGCTGCCCGAGCGGCTGCCCGAGCGGCTGCGGACCCTGGAGCGGGCGTCCGCGCTGTCCGGCATCCCGGCGGAGGAGCTGCGGACCGTGCCGGCCGCGAACATCGAGGGCGGGGCCGCGCTGCTCGCGGAGGCGCAGCGCGAGGCCGGGCTGCCGGCCAGCGCGGACCCGGCCGACTGGTACGGGGCGGTGGCGCGGTACTCGGGTGCGGACGACTCGGCGACCGCCGCGACGTACGCGAACGACGTGTTCGACGTGATCCGGACCGGGGAGACGCGGACGACGGACAGCGGGCAGGTGGTGACGCTCCCGGCCGCCCCGGCGGTCGCGCCCGCCACCGGTCAGGTGGAGGACCTGGGGCTCCGCCCGCCGGCCGAGGGGCCGGTGGAGTGCCCGGCCTCGGTGGCCTGCGAGTGGATCCCCGCGCCGTACGAGGAGTTCGGCGACGGCGACTACGGCAACCACGACAAGGCGAACCGGCCCGTCTCCCAGTCGATCGACTACATCGTGATCCACGACACCGAGGCCGACTGGAAGACCACCCTGAAGCTGGTGCAGGATCCGACGTACGTGTCCTGGCAGTACTCGCTGCGCTCCTCCGACGGGCACATCGCCCAGCACGTGCCGCTGAAGGACGTGGCCTGGCACGCGGGCAACTGGTTCGTGAACGCCAAGTCGGTGGGCCTGGAGCACGAGGGCTTCCTGACCTCGCCGGACTCCTGGTACACCGAGGCGATGTACCGGACGTCGGCGCGGCTGGTGCGGTACATCGCGGGGCGGTATGACATCCCGCTGGACCGGCAGCACATCCTGGGCCACGACAACGTGCCGGGCACGACGACGTCCACGATCAAGAACATGCACACGGACCCGGGGCCGTACTGGGACTGGGCGCACTACTTCCGGCTGCTCGGCCGTCCGATCACCCCCAGCGCCGGCCCGCACGCGGGCGTGGTGACGATCCGCCCCGACTACGGCTCCCACCAGCCCGTCTACACGGGCTGCGTGACGGCTGGACAGGCGTGTGTGCCGCACGGCAGCGGGGCGGTGCGGCTGCACACGGCGCCGAGCTCCGACGCGCCCCTGGTGAAGGACATCGGTCTGCGGCCGGGCGGGCAGGCGTCCACCACCGGTGTCAACGACACCGGGGCGCGGGCCTCGACCGGGCAGAGCTTCGCGGTGGCGGAGCGCCGGGGTGAGTGGACGGCGGTCTGGTACCTCGGGCAGAAGGCGTGGTTCCGGAACCCGGCGGAGGAGCCGACGGCGGTGAACTCGCGCGGTCTCGTCCTGACGCCGCGGGAGGGCCTGGCGGAGGTGCCGGTGTACGGGCGGGCGTATCCGGAGGCCGCGGCCTATCCGGCGGGTGTGCCGGTGCAGTCGGTGTCGCCGCTGCCGTACAGGCTGCTCGCGGGTCAGCGGTACGTGGTGGGCGGCCGCACCCCGGGCGAGTACTACTTCGCGCCGGTGTTCGACCCGAGCGGTCACACGGTCGTCCGGGGGCAGGAGGAGTACTACCAGATCCAGTTCGGCCATCGGGTCGCCTTTGTGAAGGCCGCTGACGTGCGGGTTTCCCAGGCCTGACGGAGCACTGGCCGAAAGGTGAGGGGTGGTGCCGGTCATGGGGTCCGGCACCGCCCCTTCGCCGTTCATACGACTATTCCGGAGATCGCGTGCGCCGTCCGGGCGACGGGTAAGGCTGGGCCGGTCACCGCACGAGCTCACCGGAAGGCCCCCCAGCACATGCCTCAGCCCTTCGTCATGCCGGATTTCTATGTTCCGTATCCGGCCCGGCTCAACCCCCATGTGGAGGCCGCCCGCACGCACACGCGTGAGTGGGCGCGGCGGATGGGGATGCTGGAGGGCTCGGGGGTCTGGGAGGAGCACGACCTCGAATCCCACGACTACGCGCTGCTCTGCTCCTACACCCACCCCGACTGCGGCGAGGAGGCGCTGAACCTGGTCACCGACTGGTACACCTGGGTCTTCTTCTTCGACGACCACTTCCTGGAGGTCTTCAAGCGCACCCAGGACCGGGCGGGCAGCAAGACCTACCTGGACCGGCTCCCGCTCTTCATGCCGGCGGACCCGGCGGCGGGCATGCCCGAGCCGGCCAACCCCGTCGAGGCGGGTCTCGCGGACCTCTGGCGCCGCACCGTACCCTCGATGTCCGAGGGCTGGCGGGTGCGGTTCGCGGAGGCGACGGAGCACCTGCTCAACGAGTCGCTCTGGGAGCTGGACAACATCAACGAGGGGCGCGTCGCCAACCCCGTCGAGTACATCGAGATGCGCCGCAAGGTGGGCGGGGCGCCCTGGTCGGCCGGTCTCGTCGAGTACGCGGCGGGGGCCGAGGTCCCGGACAGGGTGGCGCGCTCCCGGCCGCTGCGGGTCCTCAGGGACGCCTTCTCGGACGCCGTGCACCTGCGCAACGACCTCTTCTCGTACCAGCGCGAGGTGGAGGACGAGGGCGAGAACAGCAACGGCGTCCTGGTCCTGGAGCGGTTCCTCGGCTGCACGACCCAGGAGGCGGCGAACGCCGTCAACGACCTGCTGACCTCCCGGCTCCAGCAGTTCGAGAACACGGCGCTCACCGAGGTCCCGCTGCTCGCCGCCGAGAAGGGGCTGAGCCCGGAGGAGTGCGCGGCCGTCGCGGCGTACACGAAGGGTCTCCAGGACTGGCAGTCCGGCGGCCACGAGTGGCACATGCGCTCCAGCCGCTACATGAACGAGGGCATGGTCGGCGGTCCCACGCACCTGGACGGGGTCATCGGCACCTCCGCCCTCGACATCAGGAACCTGTTCGGCCGCCCGGCGGCCGCCCGCCGACGGGCGCTGACGCACACGCCGCACCAGCACGTCGGGCCCTCTCTGCTGCCGGAGTTCGACCTGCCGTACCCGCTGACCCTCAGTCCGCACCACCAGGAGGCGAAGCGGCGCTCCGGGGACTGGGCCGAGCGGATGGGTCTCCTGGACGACATCTGGGACCGTCCGATGATGGACGGTTTCGACCTGGCCCTGTGCTCGGCCGGGCTCGACCCGGACGCCACCCCGGAGGAGCTGGAGCTGAGCGCCGAGTGGCTGACCTGGGGGACGTACGGTGACGACTACTACCCGGCCGTCTTCGGCCGGCCACGCAACCTGCTCGGCGCGAAGGAGCAGACCGAGCGGTTCAAGGCCTGCATGGTGCTGGAGGATCCGGCGGCGGGGGCGGCGCTCGCCGCCAACCCGATGGAGCGCTCGCTCGCCGATCTGTGGGCGCGGACCGCGGGCCCCATGGCGCCGGAGGCCCGCGCCCAGCTGCGGGCCGCGCTCGACGCCATGCTGGACAGCTGGCTGTGGGAGCTGCACAACCAGGCGCAGCACCGGGTGCCCGATCCGGTGGACTACATCGAGATGCGCCGGACCACCTTCGGTTCGGAGCTGACGATGCTGTTGTGCCGGCTGCGTCACACGGAGGCGTTGCCGCCCGAGATCTACGCGACGGGCACGGTCCGCGCCCTGGAGCACTCGGCCTCCGACTACGCGACGCTCCTCAACGACCTCTTCTCGTACCAGAAGGAGATCGAGGTCGAGGGTGAGGTCCACAACGGTGTCCTGGTACTGCAGAAGTTCTTCGACTGCGACTACCCGACGGCGGTGGCGATGGTCGACGACCTGATGCGGGGGCGGCTGCGCCAGTACGAACACCTCAAGAAGAACGAAGTTCCGCTGCTCTACGAGGACTTCGGGCTCGACACCAAGGGCAGGGCGGCCTTCGAGGCGTATCTGCGGGAGCTGGAGGACTGGCTCGCGGGGATCCTCCACTGGCACCGGAGCGTACGGCGTTACCGCGACGAGGACGTCCGCGTCGGCAGCGGAACGCCGCTGATCGGCCGGGGGCCGACCGGGATCGGGACCTCGGCCGCTCGGGTGGCCTCCCTGACCCGCTGACAGTACGAGCGAGGGCCCCGCCCGGGGCGGGGCCCTCGTCAAAGCCACGTACGGATCAGGGGCGCCGGCCGCGCAGTTCGTCGAGCTCGCGACGCTCACGCTTGGTGGGACGGCCCGCGCCCCGGTCGCGCACGGCGGCGACGGCGACGTGCTCACGCGGCGGCGGGGGCGGGCTGTTGTCCACGTACGCCTCGACGGCGACCGGCGGGCCGACCCGCTTGGTGTGGAGTTCCTTGATCTCGACGATCCGCTCCCGGCCGCCGTGGAAGATCCGGACCTCGTCGCCGGGCTTCACGGCCTGGGCGGGTTTGACCCGCTCGCCGTTGACCTTGACGTGCCCTGCCCGGCAGGCGGCCGCGGCCTGCGAGCGGGTCTTGGTCAGTCGGACCGCCCAGATCCAGGCGTCGACGCGCGCGCTCATCGGCCCCCGCTCCCTCGTCAGCCCTGCTGGAACAGCTCGGCGGGCAGCGGCTTGAGCAGTGCGTACAGGTCGTCGGTGATCGGCCGGTCCCAACTGGCGATCGTCACGAGGACGTTGTCGCTGCGGTCGAACTGGACGCAGGAGATGCGGCTCTCGGAGAGCTTGAGGCGGCGCACGATGAGGAGGTTGTCGCCCTGCATGACGGGCATGTCCTCGGTGTCGAGGAGCTCGACCGGCTCGTCGTTCTCGAGGGCGGCGAGGAGCTGCGCCACCTCGAAGGGGATCTGTCCGTCGGCGAGCTCGCGCGCCGGGGAGCCCTCCGGGAGGTTGCCGATGATCATCGCGGGTCCGCGGCCGCCGAACAGGTCGTAGCGGAGGAAGACGCCCTGGCAGGAGCCGTCGGGTGCGGGCAGCAGACCGGCGCCGAGATTGCCGGGCCAGTCCCCCGGATCCATGGCCAGGACGTCGAAGTCCGGGCCCGCGGGAGTGGCGGCGCTGCGGCGGCGGAGGAAGGACATACGGCCATGGTACGTGCCCCGCCGCGCGCCGCGACGCGCCGGGCGGCCGCCTCCAGCCGCCGCGCCGGTCACCCGGAGCCCCCGCCCGGTCACGGCCGGGCGAAGGGCCTGGTCGGGTTCGCGGGGTCGGTGTTCAGCCGGTGGGCGGGGTGTCCCCCACGAGCCACATGGAGAAGAACTGCGCGCCGCCCCCGTAGGCGTGGCCGAGCGCCCGGCGCGCGCCCTCGACCTGGTGCTCGCCGGCGTCCCCCCGTACCTGCAGGGCGGCCTCGGCGAAGCGGATCATCCCGGAGGCTCCGATGGGGTTGGTGGAGAGCACCCCGCCCGAGGGGTTCACGGGCAGGTCGCCGTCGAGTTCGGTCACCCCGGCCTCGGTGAGCTTCCAGCCCTCGCCCTCCCCGGCGAAGCCCAGGTTCTCCAGCCACATGGGTTCGTACCAGGAGAACGGCACGTACATCTCGACGGCGTCGATCTCCCGCCGGGGGTCGGTGACGCCGGCCTGCCGGTACACGTCGGCCGCGCAGTCCCGGCCGGCCCGTGGGGAGACGAAGTCCTTGCCCGCGAAGAGGGTGGGTTCGCTGCGCATCGCCCCGCCGTGCACCCAGGCGGGCGGCCTCGGCGCGCGCTCGGCCCCGGCCCGGTCGGTGAGGACCATGGCGCAGGCGCCGTCCGAGGAGGGGCAGGTCTCGGAGTAGCGGATCGGGTCCCAGAGCATCGGGGAGGCCTGGACCTTCTCCAGGGTGAGGTCGTGCTCGTGGAGGTGGGCGTACGGGTTCTTGAGCGCGTTGCGCCGGTCCTTGTACGCGACGAGGGAGCCGATCGTATCGGGGGCGCCGGTGCGGCGCATGTAGGCCCGGACGTGGGGAGCGAAGAAGCCGCCGGCACCGGCGAGCAGCGGCTGCTGGAAGGGGACGGGCAGGGAGAGGCCCCACATGGCGTTGGACTCGGACTGCTTCTCGAAGGCGACGGTGAGGACGGTCCGGTGCACGCGCGCGGAGACCAGGTTGGCGGCGACGAGGGCGGTGGAGCCGCCGACGGATCCGGCGGTGTGCACCCGGAGCATGGGTTTGCCGACGGCGCCGAGCGCGTCGGCGAGGTACAGCTCCGGCATCATGACGCCCTCGAAGAAGTCGGGGGCCTTGCCGATGACGACGGCGTCGATGTCCCCCCAGGTCAGCCCGGCGTCCTGGAGGGCGCGGAGGGCGGCCTCGCGGACGAGTCCGGCGATCGAGACGTCCCTGCGGGCGGCGACGTGTTTCGTCTGGCCGATGCCGACGATCGCCACGGGCTCCTTAGCCACGGGGTTCTCCTTCCAGGACGGCGACCAGGTTCTGCTGGAGGCAGGGGCCGGAGGTCGCGTGGGCGAGGGCGCGGTCGGACTCCCCGCGGTGGATGCGGGCGGCGGCCTCGCCGAGCCGGATCAGTCCGGCGGCCATGACGGGGTTGGCGGCGAGGGCGCCGCCGGAGGGGTTGACCCGCACCCTGTCGTCGAGCGCGAGGGCTTTTCGCAGGACGACCTCCTGGGAGGTGAAGGGGGCGTGGAGTTCGGCGGTGTCGACGGGCCCGTCGAAGGCTCCCGCGCGTTCGGCGGCGAGGCGGGTGGAGGGCGAGTCGGTGAGGTCGCGGACGCCGAGGGAGTGGGCCTCGACGCGGTGGTCCATGCCCCGGATCCAGGCGGGGCGCTCGCACAGCTCGCGGGCCCGGTCGCCGGCGGCGAGGATCACGGCGGCGGCGCCGTCGCCGATGGGCGGGCAGTCGCCCGTACGGAGGGGGTGGACGGTGTATCCGCCCTGGGGGCGGGCGCCGGGCAGCTGGGCGTGGGGGTTCGCCCGCGCGTCCTCGCGGCTGCGTGCGGCGATCGCGGCGAGGGCGGGTTCGTCGGTCTCCCCGGCGTCGACGAGGGCCTGGGCCTGGAGGGCGGCCAGGGCGACGGAATCCGGCCACAAGGGGGCGAGGTAGTAGGGGTCGAGCTGGCGGGTGAGGACGTCCCGCACGGAGCCGGGCGAGGTCTTGCCGTAGGAGTAGACGAGGGCCGTGTCGGCCTCGCCGGTGAGCAGCTTCACCCATGCCTCGTAGAGCGCCCAGGCGCCGTCCGTCTCGACGTGGGACTCGGAGATCGGCGGCCAGGCGCCGACCCCGTCGAGGGCCATGGTGAAGGAGAAGGCGCGCCCGGCGAGGTAGTCGGAGGAGCCGGAGCAGGTGAAGCCGATGTCGGCGGCCTTCAGGCCGGTCTGCCGCTGCACCTCGTGCAGCACGGGCATCACCATCTCGACCTCGGAGAGGTCGTCGGTGTGCCGCCGGTGGTCGGTCTGGGCGAAGGCGACGATCGCCACCTCTCGGTCCGGCGTCACAGCAGCTCCTTGTAGGTGTCGTAGTCGGCGTCGGGTTCGCCGGTGGGCCGGTAGTGGTCGGGGTAGCGGCCGTCCTCGCTCCACACGGGTTCGACGCGCAGACCCATGCGGACCTCGTCGTAGGGGATGCCGGCGATGCGGCCGTGGAGGGCGAGCCCTGCGCCGTCGAGGGCGATGTGGGCGTAGACGTAAGGGACTTCGATGTCCAGATTCGCCGTATGCGCAGCCTTGATGTTGACGATGCAGAAGGTGGTGACGGTGCCGCGGGGGCCGACCTCGACCTGGTCGGTGGTGGCTATGCCGCAGGTGGGGCAGGCGCCGCGGGGTGGCACGTAGACCTTGGCGCAGGAGGGGCAGCGTTCGCCGACGGTGCGGCGCTCGGCGAGCCCGTGCAGGTAGCGGGTCTGGGCGCGGCCGGGGCTGTACGTGTAGTCGAGGCGGGCCGGGGCGACGATGCCGGTCACCGGCGCCTCGAACCGGCCGTCGTGCGGCGCGGGTTCGTGCTCGGGCGTCGACTCGTACGGTTCGAAGCAGGCGATGTCGGTGATGGTGCCGGTGCGTTCGGTGGCCCAGCGGATCCGGACCCGCAGACCGGTGCGGACGGCTTCGGGGCCGGGGGCGTCGAGGGCGTGGAGGAGGGCGGTGTCGGCGCCGTCGAGGCGTACGAGGACCCAGGCGAAGGGGGTCGTGAGGGGCTGGCCGCGGCGGGGCTGGGGGTTCCAGGCCCAGGTGGTGACGGTGCCCGTGGCCGCGACCTCGACGAGCTCGTTCAGCTCGGCGGCGGTCGTGGGGTCGTACTCGACGGGCGGGACGAGCACGTCGCCCGTCTCGGTCCGCACGCCGAGGACGGTGCGCTCGCGCAGTCCGGTGAGGAAGGCGGACTGGACGGGGCCGAGGGAGCGGGTGAAGGGGAACTCGACGACGAGGGGCGCGCGGAGGGCTTCCGGCGGTGGGGTGACGGTCATGGGCGGGCTCCTTGGGTGGGCTGGGCGGGGCCTTCGCCCCCGGAACCCCGGCGCCTCGCGGCCGCGGGCCGTACGGGGTCCAGGGGTGGGGCCCCGATCTCGGGAAGGGGCGGAATGGGGGAAACGTCACTCCCGCCGGTACACCGGTGTCCGCTTCTCCGCGAACGCCCTCGCCCCCTCCTTCGCGTCCGCGGTGTCGAAGACCGGCCACCCCCGCTTCAGTTCGGCGGCGAGCCCCTCCGTCTCGGTCAGTTCGGCCGTCTCGTACACGGACGCCTTGACCGCCTCGACGGCGAGCGGCCCGCAGGCGTTGACGCGTTCGGCGATGTCGAGGGCGGCGTCCAGGGCGGTGCCGTCGGGGACGACGCGTCCGACGAGGCCGATCGCGGCGGCTTCCTCAGCGCTGTACGGACGGCCGGTGAGGAGCATTTCGAGGGCGTGGGTGCGGGCGATCTGGCGGGGAAGCCGGACGGTGGAGCCGCCGATGGGGAAGAGGCCGCGCCGGACCTCGAAGAGGCCGAAGGTGGCGGAGGCGGCGGCGACCCGGATGTCGGTGCCCTGGAGGATCTCGGTGCCGCCGGCGACGCAGTGGCCCTCGACGGCGGCGATGACGGGTTTGCGGGGGCGATGGTGGCGGAGCATCGCCTTCCAGTGCAGGTCGGGGTCGGCCTTCAGCCGGTCGCGGTACTGCTCGCCCTCCATGCCCTTGCCCGCCAGCGCCTTGAGGTCCATGCCCGCGCAGAAGGAACCGCCCGCGCCGGTGAGGA
The DNA here is from genome assembly GCF_055575535.1 of Streptomyces sp. NPDC034084. NCBI lineage: Bacteria > Bacillati > Actinomycetota > Actinomycetes > Kitasatosporales > Streptomycetaceae > Streptomyces > Streptomyces sp. NPDC034084. Next base: position 482,312 of record NZ_JBVISK010000003.1, on the reverse strand, counting down.
CGACCGAGCGGACGGTGTCGTCGGCGTCGGCCTCCAGCCAGCCGTCGTACAGGCCGACGAGCATCGGCAGCGAGAGGGCGTTCTTGGCCTCGGGCCGGTTCAAGGTGAGGACGAGCGTGGCGCCTTCGCGCCGGACGCTGAGGTGTTCGGTGCCGCCCATGGGGGCCTCCCGTCTCCAGTTCTGGAACAGGTTGCAGGAGCCGGGGATCCAGTTCAATAGTTTTCTGACACTCAGTCAGATTCTTCCGCGCATCCCCTTCCCCCGTCGACCGGTCGGCGCTGTAATGACCGCCACGCCCATGAGAGCCGGCGAACCCGGGTCAGGAGGAACGGTGGAGTACAACCTTGCCGACCTGTTCGAATCGGTCGTCGACGTGGTCCCCGACCGCGAGGCGCTGGTGTACGTCGACCATCCCGGCACCGGCGCGGAGCGCAGGCTCACCTACGGAGAGCTCGACGCCGCCGCCAACCGGATCGCGCACCACCTGATCGACGCGGGCATCCGGCCGGGCGAGCACCTCGGCCTCCACCTCTACAACGGCGTCGAGTACCTGCAGACCCTCCTCGCCTGCCTCAAGGCGCGGATCGTGCCGGTCAACGTGAACTACCGGTACGTGGAGGAGGAGCTCGTCCACCTCTACCGGGACGCCGACCTGGCCGCGCTCGTCTTCGACGCCGAGTTCACCGGCCGGGTCGCGGCGGCGCTGCCCCAGACGGAGAAGCTGCGGCACCTCGTGCGGGTGGGGGCCCCGCCCGCGGACGCCCAGCCGCTCGCGTGCGTGCCCTTCGCCGAGGCGGAGGCCGCCGGTTCACCGGAGCGCGGCTTCGGCCCCCGCTCGCCCGACGACCTGTTCATCATCTACACGGGCGGCACGACCGGCATGCCCAAGGGGGTCCTGTGGCGCCAGGAGGACCTGTTCTTCGCAGGGCTCTTCGGCGGCGCCCCCTCGGGCGAGCCCGTGAAGCGCCCCGAGGAGCTGGCCGAGCGGGTCGCGGCCGGCGGCGCCGGACTCACCTTCTTCCCCGCGCCGCCGCTGATGCACGGCACCTCCACCCTGACCGCGTTCATCGCCCTCAACTACGGGCAGCGGGTCGTCCTGCACCGCAAGTACGTGCCCGAGGAGGTGCTGCGCACCCTGGAGAAGGAGAAGGTCTCCAGCATCTCCCTGGTCGGGGACGCGATGCTGCGCCCGCTCGTGGACGCGCTGCGCGGACCGCTCAGGGGCACGGACCTCTCGGCACTCCTCAGCCTCTCCTCCTCCGGGGCGATCATGTCCGAGACGGTACGGGCCCAGCTCCAGGAGCTCATGCCGAACGTGCTGCTGCTCAACAACTTCGGCTCCACCGAGTCCGGTTCCAACGGCCGCGCCACGGAGGACTCCGGTCCGGCCCGGGGCTTCCGGCTGCACGTCAACGAACGGACCCAGGTCGTCGATCCGGTCACCCGCGCGCCCGTGGCCCCGGGTGAGACCGGCCGTCTCGCTCAGCGCGGCCACGTCCCGCTCGGTTACTACAACGACCCGGTCAAGACCGCCGAGACCTTCTTCGAGCGGGACGGGGTGCGCTGGGTGCTGCTCGGCGACATGGCGACCGTGGACGAGAGCGGGGTGGTCACCGTCCTGGGCCGCGGCTCCCAGTGCATCAACACCGGTGGCGAGAAGGTCTATCCGGAGGAGGTGGAGCAGGCCCTGAAGTCCCACCCCGACGTGTACGACGCGCTGGTCGCCGGCGTACCGGACGCGAAGTGGGGCAACCACGTCGCCGCGGTGGTCCAACTCCGGTCCGGGGCGGGGTCACTGGGCCTGGACTCCCTCCAGACGCACTGCCGGCAACAGCTCGCGGGCTACAAGGTCCCCCGCCAGCTGGTCATCGCCGACCACATCCAGCGCTCCCCCAGCGGCAAGGCCGACTACCGCTGGGCCCGCGCGGTGGCGATGGAGGCGGACGCGGAGGAGCGCGGCTAGTGCCCGTGCGCGGGGTCGGGGGCGCAACAGCCGGCCGTTGACGGCGAAGCGGCTGTCCTCCTGCCGCCGTTCGGGGCACACGACCGGCCGTACCTCGGGCCTCGACCGCCTCCCGTACGTCCTCGATGGGCGCGAGCAGTTCGGCCGCGTCGAAGTCCGGGCACGGCCGGGACCGCCGCAGGCCGGGGTCCGGCTCCCGGTCCCGGACCATGGAGGGCTTGAGCCGGTCTCCCGTGGAGGCGGTGGCTCGCTCCAGGAGGGCGCCGGCCGTCCGCTCGCCGAGAACCCGGTGATGCGGCAGACCGTCACGGGAAGCCGGAAGACCGTGTCCATGGACACCGACGACAGCGCGTCCGTCGTCATCGCCCCATCTCGGCCGGAGTCATCGCAGCGGCCTCCCGCAGCCGGGCCGTTCCGGCCTCCAGTTCCACCACTCAGCGGTGGAGCGCCTGGACGCAGACCAGCCACGCCGAGACCGTCGACGACCGAGATCCTGGTGTCGTGTCCGGCGCGAACGTCCGATGAACACGAGTACGCACCATCCGATGAACCGTCGGCGGCGCCGTGACGAACACGGACGATTCATACCGGCCAACGAGCGGGAGGCGTTCTCTAGAGCCCGAAATCCCGGATCGCGGCGAGGAACGCGGCCGGGCGGGTGTGGTGGACGAGGTGCCCGCTCTCGATCGTGACGAGGCGGGCGCCCGGGATGGCGTCGACGAGCCCCGCGAGCTGGTCCTGCGGGACGTGGCTGGCCGGGCCGCCGGCGACGACGAGGGTGGGGGCCGTGATCGCGGACAGCTGCTCGCGCCAGGCCGGGTCGGGGGCGTTCAGCTGGGCGTCGGTGGCCGGGACGATCTCCCAGTCGAAGGAGAGCGGGCCCTCGGGGCGCTCGGCCACGGGCCGCGGCGGGTCCAGCGGGACGAAGGCCGGGGGCTCCTCCAGGACCAGGCGGCCGATGAGGCCGGGTTCGCGCTGGGCGAGGAGGTGCGCGGCGCCCGCGCCCATCGAGTGCGCGACGACGGTGGCGCCGGTGAGGCCGAGGGCCTTCAGGAAGCCGCCGAGCTCGTCACGGAAGTCGTCGAAGCCGTAGCGGCCGGGCCGGTCGCTGAGTCCGTGGCCGCCCAGGTCCACGGCGTGGACCCGGTGGTCGGCGGCCAGGTCCGCCATGATCTCCGCCCAGTTCGCGCTGTTCTCGCCGCGGCCGTGGACGAGGACGACCGGCCGGGCGTCCTCGGGCCCCGCGACCCGGTAGGCGAGCCGTACGCCGTCCACGGTGACCGTACGGACGGCCGGGTCGAGGAAGGCGGCGGCCGCGCGGACGAATGCCTCCGCGTCGTCGACCCACGGGTAGTGTCCGGCGCCCGGCTGGACGACGAGCTCCGCGCGCGGGAAGAGGGCCGCCGCCTCGGCCGCCTTGGCGGGTGTCGGGCTCCCGTCGTACTCGCCCGCCAGGACCAGGACCGGAGCTGTGAGCGCGCCGAGCGCGCGGCGGGTCGTCTCCGGGTCGTAGGCGCCCTCGCCGTGGTAGACGGGGGCGGCCTCCCAGTTCGTCTCCCGTCCGTTGCCGGCCGCGTGCGCCTGGGCGGCGGCGTCCCAGCGGCCGTAGGCGAAGGGGGCGGCGATCTCGTGGACGCGCCGGAGCGGGGTGTCGGGGCCGGTCGCGTCCAGCGCGGCCCTCGCCTCCCGGTACCAGGGCCGGTCGGCGTGGACCTCGACGGCCTTGTCCCACTCCTCGTCGGTGGGCACGACACCGAGGGCGCGCGCGGCGGAGGTGACCAGGACGAGGGAGCGGATCCGTTCGGGATGGGCGGTGGCGTACAGGACGGCGAGGTTCCCGCCGGCCGAGTGGCCGAGGAGGTCGACACGGTCCAGGCCCAGGTGGGCGCGGAGCGCCTCGACGTCGCCGACCTGCCGGTCGCAGCGGTACGTGCCGGGGTCGGCGGGCGCGGCGCTCGCCCCGGTGCCGCGGGCGTCGAGCAGGACGAGGGCGCGGTGGGCGGCGAGCCCGCCGAGGTCCCCGAGGTAACGGGCGTCGCGCATCGGCCCGCCCGCCAGGCAGACGAGCGGCTCTCCCTCCCCGTGGACGCGGTAGGCGAGTTCGGTCCCGTCGTACGTCGTGAACGTCGGCATGCCGCCGATCCTCACCGGAGCCGGCGGATCACCGCAATCGGTTTCTCCGTGAAGGGGATTGCGGCGGCGCGATACGGTGGAGGACCGTCTCCGAGCTGCGAAGGAACCGTTCCACCGTGCCCGATACCCGCGAATCCGCCCTGCGCGGCGACTGCGCGAACTGCTTCGGCCTGTGCTGCGTGGCGCTGCCCTTCGCCAAGTCGGCCGACTTCGCCGTGAACAAGGCGTCGGGCGAGCCCTGCCGGAACCTCCGGGAGGACTTCCGCTGCGGGATCCACACGCGGCTGCGGCCGAGCGGTTTCCAGGGCTGCACCGTGTACGACTGCTTCGGCGCCGGTCAGCGGGTCTCCCAGGTGACCTTCGGCGGCGTGTCCTGGCGGGAGGCCCCGGAGACGGCCCGGCAGATGTACGAGGTGTTCCCTGTGGTGCGCCAGCTGCACGAGCTGCTGCGCTATCTCACGGAGGCCCTGGCGCTGCCGACGGCCCGCCCGGTCCACGCCGAGCTGCGGGCCGCGCTGGCCCGGGTCGAGGAGCTCGCCGGCGGCACGCCGGACGCCCTGGAGAAGCTGGACGTGGCCGGGGTGCGCGCCGAGGTCAACCCGCTGCTGCTCAGGACGAGTGAGCTGGTCCGCGCCACGGCCGGTGGGCGTCCGAAGAGCCGGCGCGGGGCGGACCTGATCGGCAAGCGGCTGCGCGGGGCGAAGCTGCGGGGCACGGACCTGCGCGGGGCGCTGCTGATCGCCGCGGACCTGACGGGGGCGGACCTGTCGCTGGCGGACCTGATCGGCGCCGACCTGCGGGACGCGGATCTGTCGGGCGCGGACCTCACGGGAGCCCTGTTCCTCACGCAGCCCCAGCTGAACTCGGCGCGCGGGAACGCGGCGACCCGCCTCCCGGAGGGCTTCGACCGCCCCGCGCACTGGACGGCCTGACAGCCCCGGGGACGCACGACGACCTCCGGAGCCCCCTGGCCGCCCACCTCAGACCTCGTACGTGTAAGGCGTCGTCGTCGTCAGCGCCAGGAAGCCGAGGCGCTGGAGGATCGGGCGGCTGGTGTCGGCCGCGTCGACCTGGACGTAGCGGTGGCCCCGGGCGGCGGCGATGCGGGCGCGGTGGGCGACCAGGGCGCGGTAGAGGCCGCGGCCGCGCCAGGCCTCGACGGTGCCGCCGCCCCAGAGGCCCGCGAAGTCCGTGCCGGGGTACAGCTCCAGGCGGGCGGCGCTGACGGGTTCGCCGGCCGCGAGGGCGACGACGGCGGTGACCGTGCCGGGGTCGGCCGCGAGACGGTCCAGGAGCCGGCGACCGAGGTCGGAGCTGTCGCTGCCGAAGGCACGCTCGTGGACCTCGACGACCTGGCGGACCCCGGTCTCGTCGGTGACCGCGCGCAGTTCGACGCCCTCCGGGAGCGGGACGTCCCCGGGCAGGGCGGTGGCCTCTGCGGCCATCACCGTCTCGGGGTCCTCGGGGGTGAAGCCCGCCGCGCGGAGCCGGTCGCCGAGGTCGGCGGGGGCGTCGTGCCCGTACAGCTTCCACTCGAAGGACAGCCCGGCCGCGCGGTAGTGCTCGATCTGCCGGGCGATGGCGCTGTCGGCGGCGGGCGCGTCGAAGCCGGACCAGAGGACGCCGTTCCAGGCGTGCGCGGGGCCGGTCTGGCGGACGACGGCGCCGACGCGCTCGACCCGGCAGCCGGGCCCGTCGGGGCGCGCCTCGCGGCGCAGCTGGAGGTCGAAGAGGTCACGCAGGTGCTGGGATTCCATGCCGGCCACTCCAGCACTGCCGTCCGGCACCGGGCAACGGGATTTGGCGCGCGGGAGCACCCGGACGGCGACGGCCACCTCGCGAGCACCCGCCCCGCCCCGCCGTCCGGGCCGGGCGCCCTGACGGGAAAAGTCCGTCCACCCCCTTGCCAAGTCCCGGGTGCCTCCGGTTTTACTGACCCGGAACGGATCGACCGAATGATCGGTCGCCCGTTTTACGACGGTGGAGGAGTGGCGCATGACGGAACTGCTGGACAGCGGCGAACGGCTCGGGCGCGAGGAGCTGGCGGCCCTGCAGCTGGAGCGGCTGCGCGCGACCCTGCGCCACGCGTACGAGAACGTGGACTTCTACCGGCGCTCCCTCGACGCGGCCGGACTGACCCCGGACGACTGCCGTACGCTCGCGGACCTGGCCCGCTTCCCGTTCACCGCCAAGTCGGACCTGCGCGACCACTACCCCTTCGGCATGTTCGCCGTCGACCAGTCGCGGATCCGGCGCATCCACGCCTCCAGCGGCACCACCGGCCGGCCGACCGTCGTCGGCTACACCGAGGCCGACCTGGACATGTGGGCCGACGTGGTGGCGCGCTCCCTGCGCGCGGCGGGGGCACGCCCCGGACACAAGGTGCACGTGGCGTACGGCTACGGCCTCTTCACCGGCGGGCTCGGGGCCCACTACGGCGCGGAGCGCCTCGGGTGCACGGTGATCCCGGCCTCCGGAGGCATGACGGCCCGGCAGGTGCAGCTCATCCAGGACTTCCGCCCCGAGATCATCATGGTCACCCCCTCGTACATGCTGACGCTGCTCGACGAGTTCGAACGGCAGGGCGTGGACCCCCGTTCGACCTCGCTGAAGGTGGGCGTCTTCGGCGCGGAGCCGTGGACGGAGGAGATGCGCAAGGAGATCGAGGAGCGGTTCGCGATCGACGCGGTCGACATCTACGGCCTGTCGGAGGTCATCGGCCCCGGCGTGGCGCAGGAGTGCGTGGAGACCAAGGACGGTCTGCACATCTGGGAGGACCACTTCTACCCGGAGATCGTGGACCCCTTCACCGGCGAGGTGCTGCCGGACGGGGAGGAGGGCGAGCTGGTCTTCACCTCGCTCACCAAGGAGGCCATGCCGGTGATCCGCTACCGGACCCGCGACCTGACCCGGCTGCTTCCGGGGACCGCCCGGGTGTTCCGGCGGATGGAGAAGGTCACCGGGCGCAGTGACGACATGATCATCCTGCGCGGGGTGAACCTCTTCCCGACCCAGATCGAGGAGATCGTGCTCCGCACCCCGGGTGTGGCGCCGCACTTCCAGCTGCGGCTGACCCGCGAGGGCCGACTCGACGCCCTGACCGTGCGGGCCGAGGCCCGTCCGGACGCGACACCGGAGGAGCGTGCGGAGGCTGCGCGGGCGGTCGCGGCGGCGGTGAAGGACGGGGTCGGGGTCTCGGTGGCGGTGGAGGTGGTCGACCCGGAGACGCTGGAGCGCTCGGTGGGCAAGATCAGGCGGATCGTGGACCTCCGGGGCGCGTAGCCTGGATGGGAGGAGGTGGTTGCGATGCTGTCGGACTCCCCCATAGCCGCGATCATTCCGGTCAATGACCTGACCCGGGCCAAGCGCTTCTACTCCGAGACCCTCGGCCTCACCCTCACGAAGGAGTCCCCGGAGGACACCAGGTACGAGTGCGGTGGCACGATCATCGGCCTCTACGAGACTCCGTACGGCGGCAAGGCCGAGCACACGCTGGCGAGCTGGAAGGTCGACGACCTCGACGCGGAGATGTCGACTCTCCGCTCCAAGGGCGTCACGTTCGAGGAGTACGACCTCCCCGGCATCAAGACGGTCGACGGAGTGGTCGAGTCGGACACCATGCGGGGCGCCTGGTTCAAGGACAGCGAGGGCAACATTCTCTGCGTGACGGAGGACCGCGAGGGCTGAGACCCTCAACGCCCGACGCGTCGAGGTGTTACGAGGCGCCGAAGCGGTCCCTCAGGTCGCGCTTGAGGATCTTGCCGCTGGCGTTGCGGGGAAGGGCGTCCACGAGGAAGACGCGCTTCGGTGCCTTGAAGTGGGCCAGCTTCTCGCGGGCGTGGTCGAGGAGTTCGGCCTCGGTGACCTCCCCGCACGGGACGACGACGGCCGTGACCGCCTCGATCCAGCGCTCGTCGGGGAGACCGATGACCGCCACCTCGGCGACTTCGGGGTGGGTGTAGAGCGCGTCCTCGACCTGGCGGGAGGCGACGAGCACACCACCGGAGTTGATGACGTCCTTCACCCGGTCGACGATCGTGAGGTAGCCCTCGGCGTCGCGGACCGCGAGGTCCCCCGAGTGGAACCAGCCGCCCTTGAAGGCGGCCTTCGTCTCGTCGGGCTTGTCCCAGTAGCCCTCGCACAGCTGCGGGGAGCGGTAGACGATCTCGCCCGGGGTTCCGTCGGGGACGTCGGCGCCGTTCTCGTCGACGACCCGGGCCTCGACGTGCCGGACGGGGCGGCCGCAGGAGTCCATGCGGCCCTCGTGCTCGTCGGGGCCGAGGACGGTGGCGAGCGGGCCGATCTCCGACTGGCCGAAGCAGTTGTAGAAGCGCAGCTCCGGCAGCCGGACGCGCAGCCGCTCCAGGACGGGCACGGGCATGATCGAGGCGCCGTAGTAGGCCTTGCGCAGGGCGGAGAGGTCGCGGGTGGCGAACCCGGGATGGTCGGCGAGGGCGATCCAGACGGTCGGCGGGGCGAAGAAGCTGTCGGCGCGGCCCGTCTCGATCAGGTCGAACAGGACGGCCGGGTCAGGTCCGTCGACGATCGTGTTCTCGGCGCCGACGGCGAGGTACGGCAGCAGGAAGACGTGCATCTGCGCCGAGTGGTAGAGCGGCAGCGCGTGCACGGGCCGGTCGTCCTCGCTCAGGTCGAGCGCCTCGATCGCGCTCGCGTACTCGTGGGCGAGGGCGAGGTGGGTCATCATCGCGCCCTTGGGGAGGGCGGTGGTGCCCGAGGTGTAGAGCAGCTGGGCGAGGTCGCGGGCGTCGCGGTCGGTGAGGTACGGCTCCGGTTCGGCGAGCGCGTCGAGCAGTGAACCGGGGGCGTCCCGCAGCGCCTTGACCGCGAAGCCCTCGGGGATCCGGTCGGCGAGGGCGGGGTCGGCGAGGACGAGTGAACTGTCCGACTGCTCCAGGACGTACGCCAGGTCCTCGCCGGTCAGATGGTGGTTGACCGGCACGTGGATCAGGCCGGACCGGGCGCAGGCGAGGAACGCGATGAGGTAGGCGTCCGAGTTGTGGCCGCACGTCGCCACCCGGGCGTACTCCGGCAGGCCGAGGCCGTGCTCCGGCTCCCGCAGGACGGCCGCGGCGGTGTCGACGGCCGCGTCCAGCTCCGCGTACGTCCAGGTCCGGTCGGCGTACCGGACGGCGGTCCGGTCGGGCACGCGCCGGGCGCTCGCGCGCAGGACGCCGTCGACGGTGCGGCTGAGGAGTCGGTCCATGCGGTGATCCTGGGCGCGGGGAGGGCGGGAGGTCAAGTACCGCGCGGTGCGCCGTGCATGCCCGGACCTCGGATACCGAACGGGATGTTGACAAGGGGCCGCGCGACTGCGTGCATGGGGCAACCCGCAGTGCTCATCCACCCGTTGGGAGGCACCTTGCACCTCCGTACCCGCCTTGAACACCTGGCGCTCACCGGCGCGGCCCTCGCCGTCGTCACGGCCTCGCTCCCCGGCGCGGCGGCCGCCGACTCCGGGGACCGGGGCCGTCACCCGTCCGACCGGGGTCTGTCGGCCGTCATCCGCTACACCGAGTACGGCATCCCGCACATCGTCGCCGAGGACTACGCGAACCTCGGTTTCGGCACGGGCTGGGCGCAGGCCGCCGACCAGGTCTGTGTGCTGGCCGACGGCTTCCTCACCGTGAACGGTGAACGCTCCCGGTACTTCGGCCCGGCCGCCGCCCCGGACGGCTCGCTCTCCTCCGCCGCGACGAACCTCTCCAGCGACCTGTACTTCCGTGGCGTCAAGGACGCGGGCACGGTCGAGGACCTGCTCCGGACCCCCGCGCCGGCCGGGCCGAGCCGGGACGCGAGGGAGCTGATGCGCGGCTGGGCGGCCGGCTACAACGCCTGGCTGCGGAAGAACCGGATCACCGACCCGGCCTGCGCGGGCGCCGAATGGGTCCGTCCGGTGACCGCGCTCGACGTGGCCCGGCGCGGCCTCGCCGTCTCGGTGCTCGGCGGACAGGGCAGGGCCGTGGACGGGATCACGGCGGCCGCGCCGCCGGCACCGCAGGCCCCGTCCCGCGCGGCCGCGCCCGCGCAGGACCCGGACCCTGCTCGTACGGCCGAGGCGGCGCGTGAGCTGTTCGCCGCCGAGAACGCCACCATGGGCTCGAACGCCGTCGCGTTCTCCGGGGCCACGACGGCGAACGGGCGCGGGCTGCTCCTGGGGAACCCGCACTACCCGTGGCAGGGCGGGCGCCGCTTCTGGCAGTCGCAGCAGACCATCCCGGGCGAGCTGAACGTCTCCGGCGCCTCGCTCCTCGGCACGACCGCCGTCAGCATCGGCTTCAACGACAAGGTCGCCTGGAGCCACACCGTCGCCACTGGGGTGCCGCTCAACCTCCACCAGCTGACGCTCGCGCCCGGCGACCCGACCTCCTATTCGGTGGACGGCCGGCCGGAGCGGATGACCCCGCGCGCGGTGACCGTGGCCGTCAAGGACGGTGCCCCCGTCACCCGTACTCAGTGGTGGACCCGGTACGGACCCGTCGTCGGCGGGCTCGGCGCGCAGCTGCCGCTGCCGTGGACCTCGACCACGGCGTACGCGCTGAACGATCCCAACGCCGCGAACCTGCGCGGCTCCGACACCGCGCTCGGCTTCGGCAAGGCCCGCTCCGCGCGGGACATCGCCGACACCCTGCGGCGCACGCAGGGGCTGCCCTGGGTGAACACGATCGCGGCGGACCCCGCGGGGCACTCCCTCTTCAGCCAGTCCCAGGTGCTCCCCCGGATCACCGACGAGCTCGCCGCGCGCTGTTCCACCCCGCTCGGCCGGGCCACCTACCCGGCCTCGGGCGTCGCCGTGCTGGACGGCTCGCGCTCGGAGTGCGCGCTCGGCTCCGATCCCGACGCGGTGCAGCCGGGCGTCTTCGGCCCGTCGAAGATGCCGGTCCTGCGGGACACCCCGTACGTGGAGAACTCCAACGACAGCGCCTGGCTGGCCAACGCCGACCGGCCGTTGACCGGTTACGAGCGGATCTTCGGAACGGTCGCGACCCAGCGCTCGCTGCGTACCCGGGGCGGGATCGAGGACGTGGCGGCCATGGCGGGCCGGGGTGGGCTCACGGTGGCCGACCTCCAGCGTCAGCAGTTCGCCAACCGGGCGCCGGCCGGTGACCTGGCGGCGGCCGACGCGGCGAAGGCCTGCGCGTCGGCCCTGCCGGAGGACCCCGAGGTCTGTCGCGTGATCGGGGCGTGGGACCGGACGGTGAACACCGACAGCCGGGGCGCGCTGCTCTTCGACCGGTTCTGGCGGAAGTTCACCGGCACGGTGAAGCCGGCCGACCAGTGGCTGGTGCCGTTCTCGGCAGCTGATCCGGTCCGCACCCCGCGCACGCTCAACACGGGCGCGCCCGGCTTCGCGCAGGCCCTCAGGGACGCGGCGGCGGAGCTGCGGGCGGCGGGGATCGCGCTGGACGCGCCGCTCGGCGCCCACCAGTTCGTCGTACGGAACGGGGAACGGATCCCGGTGGGCGGCGGGACCGAGTCGCTGGGCATCTGGAACAAGACCGAGCCCGTGTGGAACGCGGCGGGCGGCGGCTACACGGAGGTCGCGCACGGGACCAGCCACGTGCAGGCGGTGGGCTGGGACGGCAGCCGGTGTCCGGTGGCCCGCACCCTGCTCTCGTACTCCCAGTCGTCGAACCCGGCGTCACCGCACTACAGCGACCAGACCCTGCTGTACGCGGGCGAGCGCTGGGTCACCTCCCGGTTCTGCGAGAAGGACATCCTGCGCTCGCCCGGCCTGCGGGTGGTGGTCGTCAGGGGGTGAACGGGCCCGTCACGGGCTGAACGACAGGAACACGAAGGCGGCGAAGATCACGAGATGGACGCCGCCCTGGAGGAGGGTGGCCCGTCCGGGCACCACGGTCAGCGCGCTCACCACACCGGTGAGGGTGAGCAGGACCATGTGGAGCGGTCCCAGACCGAGCACCAGGGGCCCGGACAGCCAGATCGAGGCGAGCGCGATCGCCGGGATGGTCAGGCCGATGCTGGCGATCGCCGAGCCGTACGCGAGGTTGAGGCTGGTCTGCACGCGGTCCCTGCGGGCCGCGCGGACGGCGGCCAGGGTCTCGGGGAGCAGGACCATCAGGGCGATGACGACACCCACGACCGCCTTGGGCAGGCCCGCCGACTCGACGCCGTCCTCGATGGTGGGCGAGATCAGCTTGGCGTTGCCGACGACGGCGACGAGGGCGAGGAGGAGCAGGCCGAGGCTGGCCCAGGTCTCGCGGGTGCCCGGCGGGTCGGCGTGCTCGTCCTCCGACTCCTGCCCCGGGCGCGCGACGGGGAGGAAGTAGTCGCGGTGCCGGAAGGTCTGTACGGCGACGAACACGCCGTACAGACAGATCGAGGCGACGGCGGCGAAGGCGAGCTGCGCGGAGGAGAACTCCGGGCCCTGGTGGCTCGTGGTGAAGGTCGGCAGGACCAGGGTCATGGTGGCGAGGGTGCAGACGGTGGCGAGCGCGCCGCCGGAGCCCTCGGCGTTGAAGACGGCGGTGCGGTTGCGCAGCGCGGAGACGAGCAGGGAGAGGCCGACGATGCCGTTGCACGTGATCATGACGGCGGCGAAGACGGTGTCCCGCGCGTAGGTCGAGGTCTTCTCTCCTCCACCGGCCATCAGGGTGACGATGAGTCCGACCTCGATGACGGTGACGGCCACGGCGAGGACGAGGGAGCCGAAGGGTTCGCCGACGCGGTGGGCGATCACCTCGGCGTGGTGGACGGCCGCGAGGACGGCGGCCATGAGGCAGAGCGCGATGAGGCCGACGGCGAAGCCCGGGAGGTCGCGCCCCCAGGCCGCGCCCAGGGCGAGCGCCGCCACCACCGGCCCCCAGGTGGTCCACTGCCGTGCCGTCGTCGCCGTACTCGAACTCATGATCCGCATCCTGCCACAACGGGGCCTTTCGCCCGTTTCGTTCAGTCGTCGTGCTCGCGAGACCGTGCTCGAACGCGGCGAGGGTCCCGCCGAACATCCGCGACCGTCCTGGACTTCACCCGCGAGGCCGGCGCCGGACCACTGTCAGGCGCGCCAGTCCTCGCAGTACTGGATGTGCAGGGCACCCGGCACGTTGCGGCGGGTCCGCGGCCGCGACCACGAACCCGGGCCGAACTCCACGCAGTAGTGTCCGGCACCCGGATGGCGGTGCCGGTGGGACGGGGCCTCGTCGACGAGGCCGCGCAGTGCGGTGCCGTGCTCCCGGAACGCGGTGGCGCTGCCCACGACGAACAGTGTGTGGGCGGCGATGTGGAAGCCGAGGTGGTCCCGGTACGTCGCGTGGTACCTGCGCTCGTGGTCGATGGCGCTCGCGTCGGGGAAGTCGCCGTCCGGGGTGGCGGCCGTGTGGAGTCTGCCCGCACCGAGCCGGGCCCGGACCTGCTTCCACGAGGCGGTGGGGAACTGCAGGCTGTGGTGGACCAGGACCAGGTCGAGCGCGACCGGCACGCCCCCTCCCGGGCCCTCTTCGGGGGCCGGGTTCGCGCGGATCGGAAGGTGGACCAGGGAGCGGGGCGACCGGGCGGCCAGCGCCCACAGCGCGGTGAGTCGGGTGGCGCCGCCCCGGTCGGCGTACATCGAGAGCCAGTGGCCGTCGTCGCGCAGGGCAAGCCGCGCCGGGGCCGGATCCGGCCGTACGACCCTGACCTCGCCGCTGCCGAGCCTGACCTTGTGCACCCGCACCCGCACCCGCTGTTCCACGCGCCTCCTCACGCCGATCGGCCGCCGCACCCTAACCCGGCCACACCTCCAAGGTGCACGAGTGGCTCGTGAACTTCATGGATATGAAGTGCGCGCGCGTGGGAAGGCAGCCCGCCGGGCTCGACCTCGCCGGGCTGCTCGACGTCGTCGAGGCGGAGATGATGGACGCGCCGGACCGGCTGCAGTGGGCGATGAACCACTGCCCGGCCGGGATCCGGGTCGGGTCCCGCCTCTCAGTACCTCTGTGCTTTGGTGAGTCGCGGCGTGAGCACCGGCTCGGGGGGCTGCCGGCTGATGACCAGGGGCTGCCGGCGCTCGCCGGGCGCGAGGTCCTCGGCGCCGACGAACTGGGTCTCGACGACCTTGCCCGACGGGTCGAGGAAGTCGACCTGGACGGCGTAGGACGCGGTCGCGTCCGTCTTGTTGGTGATGGTGACGACGACGGTGAGCAGGCCGCCCGTTTCGGCCCGGGGCTTGCCGGTCATCCCGACCTCGTTCAGGGCGTTCCCTCTGCCCTCGACGCCCTTCAAGGCGTTCTCCGCCGCCTGCCGGGAGCGTTCCGCCTCGGCGCCGACCGACGCCTGGCGTGACGCCTCCTGTGCGGAGGCCGAGGCCGCCGCGGACGACGCCGAGGCCTGGGCGGACGCGATCCGCGACTCCGCCGCCGAGGCGGCGGAGGAGGGATGGTCGCCGGAGAACGAGGCGGTGTCGGGCGCCGTGGGGCGTTCGCTGAACGCGGGTGCGTCGGCGTCGTCCCCGCCCGAGTCGCAGGACACGAGGGCGACCGCGCCGAGTGCGGTCGCGACGACGGCGACGACGGCGCTCGCCGCCCGAACGCGCACCGACCGGCTCCCGCGGGGCGATGGGGTGTTCATGGGGGGTCCTTCCGGTGACATACGGTCCGCTTCCTCGTCAGTAGCGCGGTACACGCGGAGCCGGTCGTCGACGCTCGGTCGAGACGACCGCGAGCCCGTTCACTGGCGCGACGTGGTCGCACAGCGGCTCCCGCCCCGCGCCGGAGGCCTTCTCGGCCGCGGCGAGGTCGTCGTCACCGATGACGACGAGCTCGACACCCGTGGTCTCCTGGGGGTGCCGAAGAAGGCTGCGCGGCACGAGCGGGGGTGCACGGGGTCAGGGGCCGCCGAAGTTCGATCCACAATTCGACATGTTTGTCTGAAATGGATCTGTTCGCGAGTCGGCGACCGGCCGCCGGGCGAGGCCCGGCCCGGCCCGACGGCGTACGGCGCCGGAGGTCACGCGGCGAGGCAGGTGAGCCCAGGAGCACGCCGGAGCGATCACCGGCCGGGCGACCGGGGACGGGCCCCGCTACCGACAGCGGACCGAGCGGCGCGCCGCTGCCGACGACGATCCGGCCCGGAACACGATCCGCCACTGGAGGACTAGAGCGGGCGCTTGCGCCCCTCCCAGTACGGGTCGCGGAGCCGACGCTTGTACAGCTTGCCGTTGGGGTCGCGGGGCATGGCCGCGATGAAGTCGACCGACTTCGGGCGCTTGAAGCCGGCGAGACGGTCGCCGCAGTGGGCCAGGATCTCGGTGGCGAGCGCATCCCCCGGCTCGTGCCCCTCGGCCGCCTCCACGACCGCCTTGACCTCTTCGCCCCAGTCGGCGTGCGGAATGCCGAAGGCGGCGGCGTCCGCGACGGCGGGGTGGGAGAGCAGCGCCGCCTCGATCTCGGCGGGGTAGATGTTGACCCCGCCTGAGATGATCATGTCGATCTTGCGGTCGCGGAGGTAGAGGTAGCCGTCCTCGTCGAGGAGGCCGAGGTCGCCGACGGTGAAGAAGTCGCCGATGCGGTTCTTCGCGGTCTTCGCCTCGTCCTTGTGGTACTGGAAGCCGCCGGTGTTCATCTTGAGGTAGACGGTGCCGAGTTCGCCGGGCGGCAGCCGCTTCCCGTGGTCGTCGAAGACGGCGATTTCGCTGATCGGCCAGGCCTTGCCGACCGTCCCGGGCCGCTTGAGCCATTCCTCGGCGGTGGCGAAGGCGCCGCCGCCCTCGCTGGCCGCGTAGTACTCCTCGACGCACCGGCCCCACCAGTCGATCATCGCCCGCTTGACGTGCTCCGGGCAGGGTGCGGCGCCGTGGATGGCGTGGCGCATGGAGGTGACGTCGTACCGCTCCCGTACCTCCGCGGGAAGGGCCAGCAGACGGTGGAACTGAGTGGGGACCATGTGCGTGTGGGTGCAGGAGTACCGGTCGATGAGCCGGAGCATGTCCTCGGGCGTCCACCGGTCCATGAGGACGAGCGGATGGCCGATGTGTAGGGCGGCGGCCGCGAACTGGAGCACGGCGGTGTGGTAGAGCGGCGAGCAGACGAGGTGGACGTTGCCGTCGCCGGGCCGGATGCCGAAGATGCCGAGGAAGCCGCCGAGGTGGGTCTCCTCGGGGAGCTTTCCGGGAAGCGGGCGGCGGATGCCCCGGGGACGGCCGGTGGTGCCGGAGGTGTAGTTCATGACCCAGCCGAGCGTGCGGTCGGCGGGGGCCGATGCGTCCTGGCCTTCGAGGAGTTCGGCGTACGGGCGGAAGCCGGGGATCGTGCCGACGGAGTACCGGTGGCTCGTTGCGAGGCCGGCCTCGTCGGCGGCGATGGTCACGGCCTCCGCGAACCGCTCGTGGGCCACGAGGACCTTCGCGCCGGAGTCGGCGACGATCCAGGCGATCTCGGGGCCGACGAAGTGGTGGTTGACGGGGACGAGATAGAACCCGGCCTGGGTGGCGGCGAGATGGGCGGCGAAGAACTCGGGACCGTTGGGCAGGACGACGGCGAACGCGTCGCCGCGTTCGAGACCGGCGGCGCGCAGGCCGTGGACGAGACGGTTGGCCTCGGCGTGCAGCCGGCCCGCGCTCCACTCCTCGCCGTCCGGCGCGACGAGGACCGTGCGGCCGGGGTCGGCGGCGGCCTGGGCCCAGAATCCGGTGGGACCTTGCGTCACTGGAGGCTCCGTCCGGCGATGCGGTTGATGCGGTCGACGGCCTTCTCGAAGCCGCGCGTGAGCTCGTCGACGACCTCCTGGACGCTGCGCTCGGAGGTCATCCGGCCGACGATCTGGCCGACGGGGGTGCCGAGCAGCGGCTCGACCTCGTACCGCTGGATACGGGAGACGGCCTCGGCGACCAGAAGCCCCTGGAGCGGCATGGGGAGCGGGCCGGGTCCCGCCGGGTCGTCCCAGGCGTCGGTCCACTCGGTACGGAGCTGGCGGGCGGGCTTGCCGGTGAGAGCGCGGGAGCGGACCGTGTCGCCGGAGCCGGCGGCGAGCAGCTTGGCGGTGAGGGCGCGCGAGTGCAGCTCGGCCTCGGTGGTGGTGAGCCAGATCGAGCCGAGCCAGACGCCCTGGGCGCCGAGGGCGAGTCCGGCGGCGATCTGCTCGCCGCTGCCGATGCCGCCGGCGGCGAGCACGGGCAGCGGGGAGACCGCGTCGACGACCTCGGGGGTGAGGACCATGGAGGCGATCTCGCCGGTGTGGCCCCCCGCCTCGTACCCCTGCGCCACGACGATGTCGATGCCGGCGTCGGCGTGGTGGCGGGCGTGCCGGGCGCTGCCCGCGAGGGCGGCGACGAGGACGCCGTGGTCGTGGGCGCGGGCGACGACGTCGGGCGGTGGTGATCCGAGGGCGTTGGCGAGGAGTCTGATCGGGTAGTCGAAGGCCACGTCGAGCTGGCTGCGGGCGACCTGCTCCATCCAGCCGGTGATCCGCCAGCCGGAGGCCTCGCCCTCGGCCAGTTCGGGCACGCCGTGCTTGGCGAGGGTGGCGCGGACGAACGCGCGGTGCTCCTCGGGGATCATCGCCTCGACCTCGGCCTCGGTGACCCCTTCGACCTTCTTCGCGGGCATCACGACGTCGAGGCCGTAGGGCAGGCCGTCGGTGTGCTCCTGCATCCAGTCGAGATCGCGGGCGAGGTCGTCGGGCGCGGTGTAGCGGACCGCGCCGAGGACGCCGAACCCGCCGGCTCTGGTGAGCGCGGCGGCCACCGCGGGGAAGGGCGTGAAACCGAAGATGGCGTGCTCGATCCCCAGGGTGCGACTCAGCTCCGTCTCCATGGGCGGCAGGATGCCGCAGCGGCGCGGCGGAGGGAAGACCTTTTCTGATGCATCGTCAGATTCTTTGGGCGTGCGCGACACGGGCGGCGCGGGCGGCACGTCGGCGTTTGGCCGTCGTCCCCGGTGGGAGAGGGTGGGCATGACGGAGGATGGGAAACGAGACGGAAGGCCGAGCCGCCGTGCGTTCGGCGGCGGCGTACTGGCTCTCGGAGGTGCGCTGATGATCGGGGCGGTGCCGGGGGCGGCGGCTGCGGCCGGCCCGGAGCGAGGGGCCGGACCGGGGGCCGCGCGCGGGGCAGCGGTGGCCGCGCGGCGGACCACGCTGCGGCGCGGTTCGGCGGAACGGGCCGGGCTGCTCGCCCCGCACCTGGACGGGCTCGTCGCGGAGGCCGAGCGCTTCCTCGCCCCCTCCCCCGCCCACCCCTGGTACGCGGGCGCCGTCCTGCTCGCCGGGCGGGGCGGGACCGTCGCCCTGCACCGGGCGATCGGCTCGGCCGTGCGGTACGCGGCGTACGACGAGAAGACCGACACCGGCGTCGAGCTGCCGCCCGAGCGGCAGCGTCCCATGACCGAGGAGACCGTCTTCGATCTGGCGTCGGTCTCCAAGTTGTTCACCTCGATCCTGGCGGTGCAGCAGATCGAGCGTGGGGCCCTGGAGCTGGAGGCGAGGGTGACCGCGTACCTGCCGGAGTTCGGCGGCGGCGGGAAGCAGGACGTCACGGTACGGCAGCTGCTCACCCACACCTCCGGGTTCCGGCCCTGGGTCCCGCTCTACCGGGAGCCGACCCGGGAGGGGAAGCTGCGGCTGCTGTGGGCCGAGACCCCGGCGAACCCGCCGGGCTCCACGTACCTCTACTCCGATCTCAACCTGATCTCGCTCCAGCTGATCCTGGAGGCGATCACCGGTCACGGTCTGGACACCCTGCTCCACGACGAGATCACCGCTCCACTCGGGATGCACCGCACGCGTTTCAATCCGCCGCTCTCGTGGCGCCCGGAGATCGCCGCCACCGAGGACGCCCGACCGCCCTGGTCCGGCCTCGACCGGGGCATGGTCTGGGGCGAGGTCCACGACGAGAACGCCCACAGCCTCGGCGGCGTCGCCGGCCACGCCGGGATCTTCTCCCGCGCCTGGGACCTCGCGATCCTCGCCCGTACCCTGCTCAACGGCGGCGCGTACGGCCGGGCCCGCATCCTCTCCCCCGCCTCGGTGGAGCTGATGTTCACCGACTTCAACACCGCGTTCCCCGGCCACGCGCACGGGCTCGGTTTCGAGCTCCACCAGCACTGGTACATGGGCGCCATGGCCACCCCGCGCACGGCGGGGCACACCGGTTTCACCGGGACCAGCCTCGTCCTGGACCCGACGACCGACGCGTTCCTGATCGTGCTCGGCAACTCCGTGCACCCGGTGCGCTCCTGGCGCTCCGGGTCAGCGCCCCGCGTCGCCACGGCGGACCGGCTGGCCAGGGCCGTACCCGTGCGGCCGCCCCGGGGCGGCACCTCCTGGTTCTCCGGCATGGACAGCGGCGCCACCGGCACGCTCACCCTCCCGCCGGTGCCGGGCGCGGCCCGGTTCGCCTGCGCGTTGTGGTGGGACACCGAGCCGGGCGCGGACGCCGCGCGCCTGGAGGCGTCCCGGGACGGCGGCGCGAGCTGGGAGCCGGTGCCGTTCGTGACCGTACGCCCGGGAGAGGAGCCGCGGCCGCATCCCGCCGGGGCGGTGAGCGGCTGGTCCGGCCGGGTCTGGCACCGGCTCACGGCGGACCTGCCGGAGCGGGGTGCCTTCCCCGTACGGCTGCGCTGGCGGTACGAGACGGACAAGCGGTACGTCGGGCGCGGGGTGTACGTGGACGCCGTGCGGGTGCTCGACGCCGCCGGACGGCCGCTCTTCGACGAGGCCCGGCCGGGGGACGGCGCACGGCTGGAGGCGGTGGGGTGGAGCCGCTCGGCGGACTGAGGCGGGGAGGAAGCCAGGGCCGTCACCCTGTCCGGGCGCGCCGTCCCGCCCCGACACGACTCGCCCCGGACCGCCGTCCAGCCCCGCCCCGACTCGCCCCGGACCGCCACCCCGCCCCGCCTCGGCCCGCCTCGCCGCGACTGCGCCCGTCCCGCCCCGTCAGTGTTCCGCGTCCGCCCGCTCCGGTGCCGCCGCCGTGCGGAGTTCCGTCAGGAGCGGGCTGATCAGGGGGTGCTGCTCGGCTCCCCGCCGTACCGCCGCGAAGACCCGGCGGGTGGGGGCGACCCCGTCCACGGGGCGGACGTCGACGCCGGAGAGGTCCATCCCGCGCAGCGCCGAGCGCGGGACGAGCGCCACTCCGGCGGCTGCCGAGGCGAGGGCGGCGACGGCCCGGAAGTCGTCGGACACATGTGCGAAGCGGGGGGCGAAACCGGCGTACTCGCAGGCCAGGACGGTCACGTCGTGGCAGGGGTTGCCGGTGGACTGCCCGATCCAGGTGTCCTTGGCGAGGTCGGCGAGCGCGACCCGCTCGTCGCCCGCCAGGGGGTGACCGGACGGCAGGAGCGCGTCGAACGGTTCGGCGTAGAGCGGGACGCGCGTGAGCCGGTCGTCGTCCTCGCCCGGGGCGCCCCGGTACTCGACCGCGACGGCCGCGTCCACCTGCCGGTCCAGGACCATGAGGAGGCTCTCGTCGCCCTCCGCGTCCCGGACCCGGACCCGGATGCCGGGCGCGGTGCGGGCGAGGGCCGTGATGGCGGGGGCCACGACGAGCCCGATGCCGGTGGCGAACGCGGCGACCGTGACCGTACCGGCGTCGCCCGAGCCGTAGGCGGCGAGCTCGGCCTCGGCGCGCTCCAGCTGGGCGAGCACGGCGTTCGCGTGGCCGAGCAGGATCTCCCCGGCCGGCGTGAGGCGCGCGCCGCGGGCGCTGCGGTCCACCAGGCGGTGGCCGGTCTCCTGCTCCAGGGCGGCGAGCTGCTGGGAGACGGCGGAGGGGGTGAGATAGAGCGCGGCGGCCGCCGCCGTGACCGTGCGGTGGTCGGCCACCGCACGGAGGATGTGCAACCGCCGCGCTTCGATCATTCCCCTAGTGTCTCAGCCTGCGGACACGAGGGAGTGCCTTGGTCAGGCGCCCTGGCCCCGCAGGGCGGCGCGGGCGTCGACGAAGGCGTCCACGGCCCGGTTCACGTCCTCCGTCGAGTGGGCGGCGGAGAGCTGGACGCGGATGCGGGCCTGGCCCTGCGGCACGACGGGGTACGAGAAGCCGATCACGTACACCCCGCGCTCCAGGAGCAGCTCGGCCATCCGGCCGGCCTCGGCCGCGTCGCCGATCATGACGGGGGCGATGGCGTGGTCGCCGGGGAGGATGTCGAAGCCCTCCTCGGTCATGCGGGAGCGGAACAGCGCCGTGTTGGCGTTGAGGCGCTCGCGCAGGTCGCCGGCGGACTCCAGGAGGTCGAGGACCTTCAGGGAGGCGGCGGCGATGACGGGGGCGAGGGTGTTCGAGAAGAGGTACGGGCGGGAGCGCTGGCGCAGCAGGGCGACGATCTCGGCGCGGGCCGCGACGTAACCGCCGGAGGCGCCGCCGAGGGCCTTGCCGAGGGTGCCGGTGATGATGTCGACGCGGTCCATGACGCCGTGCAGCTCGGGGGTGCCGCGGCCGCCGGGGCCGACGAAGCCGACGGCGTGCGAGTCGTCGACCATCACCATGGCGTCGTAGCGTTCGGCCAGGTCGCAGATCTCGTCGAGCGGGGCGACGTAGCCGTCCATGGAGAAGACGCCGTCGGTGACGATCAGCTTGCGCCGGGCGCCGCCCTCGGTGGCCTCCTTGAGCCGCGTCTCCAGGTCGGCCATGTCGCGGTTGGCGTAGCGGAAGCGGCGGGCCTTGGAGAGGCGGATGCCGTCGATGATGGAGGCGTGGTTGAGGGCGTCGGAGATGACGGCGTCCTCGGGGCCGAGGATCGTCTCGAAGACGCCGCCGTTGGCGTCGAAGCAGGAGGAGTAGAGGATCGTGTCCTCCTGGCCGAGGAAGGCCGAGATGCGGGCCTCCAGCTCCTTGTGCACCTCCTGCGTGCCGCAGATGAAGCGGACGGAGGCCATGCCGTAGCCCCAGCGGTCGAGCGCCTCGTGGGCGGCGGCGACCACGTCGGGGTGGTCGGCGAGGCCCAGGTAGTTGTTGGCGCAGAAGTTGAGCACCTCGCCGGGGCGGCCGCCGGCGGTGACCTCGACGGTCGCGGACTGGGGGGTGCCGATGACCCGCTCGGGCTTGTGCAGTCCGGCCTGCTCGATCTCTTCGAGGGTGGCGCGGACGGAGTCGCGTACGGAATCGAACATGGGTCAGGCTCCCGTGGTCCAGTCGAGGATGATCTTGCCGCTCTTGCCGGAGGCCGCGTCGTCGAAGGCGGCTTCGAAGTCGGAGTACGCGTAGCGGCCGGTGATGACGGGGGCGAGGTCGAGACCGCCCTCCAGGAGCACCGACATCGCGTACCAGGTCTCGAACATCTCGCGGCCGTAGATGCCCTTGACCGTGATCATGGAGGTGACGATCTTCGCCCAGTCGACGGAGAAGTCCTCGCTGGGCAGGCCGAGCATGGCGATCTTGCCGCCGTTGGTCATGTTGGCGACCATGTCGCGCATCGCGTGCGGGTTGCCGGACATCTCCAGGCCGACGTCGAAGCCCTCCTTGAGCCCGAGGGTGCGCTGCCCGTCGGCGATGGTCTGCTCGGCGACGTTGAGGGCGAGCGTGACGCCCGTCTTGCGCGCCAGGGCGAGGCGCTCCTCGCTGACGTCGGTGATGACGACGTTGCGGGCGCCGGCGTGCTTGGCGACGGCGGCGGCCATGATGCCGATGGGGCCCGCGCCGGTGACGAGGACGTCCTCCCCGACGAGCGGGAAGGAGAGGGCGGTGTGCACGGCGTTGCCGAAGGGGTCGAAGATCGCGGCGACGTCGAGGTCGACGGGGACGCGGTGCACCCACACGTTGGAGGCGGGCAGCGCCACGTACTCGGCGAAGGCGCCGTCGCGGCCGACGCCCAGGCCGACGGTGGCGCGGCAGAGGTGGCGGCGCCCGGCCAGGCAGTTGCGGCACTTGCCGCAGACGAGGTGCCCCTCGCCGCTGACCAGGTCTCCTACGGTGATGTCGGCGACGTCACGGCCGACGGAGACGACCTCGCCGACGAACTCGTGGCCGATCGTCAGCGGCGTGCCGATCGTCTTCTGCGCCCAGCCGTCCCAGGAGCGGATGTGCAGGTCGGTCCCGCAGATACCGGTCCGCTTGACCTTGATGAGGACGTCTCCGGGGCCTGTCTCCGGCTCGGGCACGTCCGTGAGCCAGAGTCCCGGCTCCGCCTTCAGCTTGACCAGCGCCTTCAATGCAACGGCTCCCGACGTGCGTGTCCTGTGATGTGGGGGTGCGGGCACGGCTGCGCGCCCAAGATCCCCGGAAGAGAATCTTCCGTACGCGGGGCCCGCGGTCCATCGAGGATTTCTTAAGCGCGCTCGCAGATCAGCTTCACACCCCAGGCGGGGACAGGGCGACGTCAACGGGGCCGAACGGAGAGGACCCGGTCGAGGCGGCCCCGGACATTCACCGGCCCAGTGCCGCCATCGCCGCGTTGTGGCCGGGGACGCCGCTCACTCCCCCGCCGCGGATCGCTCCCGCTCCGCACAGGAGGACGTTCGCGTGGGGGGTCTCGACGCCCCAGCGGCCGGTGCTCTCCTTCCCGTACGGGAAGGAGAGGTCGCGGTGGAAGATGTGGCCGCCGGGGAGCCGCAGTTCGCGTTCGAGGTCGAGCGGGGTCTTCGCCTCGACGCAGGGGCGGCCCTCCGCGTCGAGGGCGAGGCAGTCGGCGATCGGCTCGTCCAGGTGGGCGTCGAGCTGGGCGAGGGTCGCGGCGAGGAGCTTCGCGCGCGTGCCCTCGTTGTCGGCGGCGAACAGCCGGGCGGGGGTGTGCAGGCCGAAGAGGGTGAGCGTCTGGTGGCCGGTGGCGGCCAGTTCGGGGCCGAGGATCGTCGGGTCGGTGAGGGAGTGGCAGTAGATCTCGGACGGCGGCGCGGAGGGCAGGCTTCCGGCGGCGGCCTCGGCGTGGGCGGTGGCCAGCTGGCCGTACCCCTCGGCGATGTGGAAGGTGCCGGCGAAGGCCTCGCGCGGGTCGACGGACCGGTCCCGTAGCCTCGGCAGCCGGGTCAGGAGCATGTTGACCTTGAGCTGGGCGCCCTCCGGGGCGGGCGGGGGCGTCTCGCCGAGCAGGGCGGCGAGCTCCTGCGGGGAGGCGTTGACGAGGACCTGGCCGGCCTCGACGGTGCCCTCGCCGTCGGCGGTGCGGTAGGTGAGGGCGGCGCGGTGCCCGTCGGTCTCGATCCGGGTGACCTCGTGGCCGGTGAGGATACGGGCCCCGGCGGCGCGGGCGGCGTCGGCGAGGGCGTCCGTCAGGGCGCCCATGCCGCCGACGGGCACGTCCCAGTCTCCGGTGCCGCCGCCGATGACGTGGTACAGGAAGCAGCGGTTCTGGAGCAGGGAAGGGTCGTGGGCGTCGGCGAAGGTGCCGATGAGGGCGTCGGTGAGCACGACGCCCCGGACGAGGTCGTCGGCGAAGGTCTTCTCGACGGTGACGCCGAGGGGTTCCTCGAAGAGCATCCGCCAGGTGTCGGCGTCGTCGACGCGGGCGCGCAGCTCGGCGCGGGTGGGGAGCGGTTCGGTGAGGGTGGGGAAGATGCGGCGGGCGGCCTGGCCCGTGCGGGCGTAGAAGGCCCGCCATGCCTCGTGCGCGGCGTCCGAGCCGGTGAGCGCGGCGAAGGAGGCCCGGGTGCGCTCGGGTCCGCCCCCGACGAGGAGGCCGCCGTCGCCCTTCGGGGTGTACGAGGAGACGGACCGTTTCCGCACGGCGAACCGCAGTCCGAGTTCCCGCACGATCTTCTCCGGGAGGAGCGAGACCAGGTACGAGTACCGCGAGAGCCGTGCGTCGACCCCGGCGAACGGCCGCGTCGACACGGCTGCCCCGCCGGTGGAGCCGAGCCGCTCCAGGACGAGGACGGTGCGTCCGGCGCGGGCCAGATAGGCGGCGGCGACAAGCCCGTTGTGCCCGCCTCCGACGATGACGGCGTCGTACGAGCGGGACCCTGCGGAAGCGTGAGGGGCGGTCATGGCTCATGCTCACACGCACCGGTGCGCCGGGGGAACCCCGCCGCCGTGCGTCATGATCGCGGGATGACTGAGATCGTTCTGATGTCGGATCCGAGGGTCGCCGCCATACCCGTGACGGAGTGCGGTGAGCGCCTGGTGGACGTCCGCCGGGCCGGTCCGCTGCTCGTCGACACGCGCAAGCGGGATGCGGCGGACGCGTTCGCGCACCTGCGGGAGGGCGTCGTCGAGCGGCTCCTGACCGCGCAGGAGCTGCTGCCGGAAGGTCTGCGGCTGCTGTTCGTCGAGGGGTACCGCCCTCCGGCGCTCCAGCGGGCCTATTTCGAGGAGTACGCCGGCGAACTCCGCGCGCTCCGTCCCGGGTGGCCCGAGGAGCGGATCCTGTCGGCGGCGAGCCGGTACGTCTCCCCGCCCGAGATCGCCCCGCACAGCGCCGGCGCGGCCGTCGACCTCACCCTGGCCTGGGCCGACGGGCGGGAACTCGACCTGGGGACGCGGATGAACGCGTCCCCGGAGGAGAGCGGCGGCGCCTGCTACACCCAGGCCGAGGGCATCGGTGCGGAGGCCCGCGCCCATCGGGAGCTGCTCGGCTCCGTGCTCACCGCGGCGGGCCTGGTGAACTACCCGACGGAGTGGTGGCACTGGTCGTTCGGCGACCGCTACTGGGCCCTGGCCACCGGGGCACTCTCGGCCCGGTACGGCCCGAAGGAGCTCACGCCGTCCGGCTGATGCTCACGCCCCCGGCGGGGACGCCGCTCTCAGGAGCAGGGCGGCCGCTTCGGCGTGTCGGCCGAGGCGCTCCAGGCAGAGGGCCTCGGCGTCGAGGGCGGCGAGGGTGTCGGGGTGCGCGGGTCCGAGGAGGCGGGTGCGGACGGCGGTGATCGCCCGGTGGCACTCCAGCGCCTCCTCCCAGCGGTCGAGCCTCCCGAGGGCGACGGCCGTCTCCCAGCGGCTGAGGAGCGTGTCGGGGTGGTCGGCACCGAGCACCCGCTCGCGGTCGGCGTGCACGCCCTCCGACTCCGCGAGCGCCTCCCTCCAGCGCCCGAGCCGCCCGAGGTTGACGGCGACGGCCTGGCGGCCGCGGAGCGTCTCCGGCCCGTCGGGGCCCTCGGCGCGGGTACGGGCGGCCACGAGCTCACGGCAGAGGTCGAGGGCGTCCGCGGCCCTGCCGAGCCGGCCGAGGCAGACCCCGGTCTCGTAGCGGGCGGCGAGGGTGTCCGGGTGGTCGGGGCCGAGGGCGGCGGCCCGCGCTTCGGCGACCGCGCGGTACTGGACGAGCGCTTCCTCTCCGCGCCCGAGGCGGGTGAGGGTGTACGCCACCTCGTGGCGGGTCACGAGGGTGTCGGGGTGTGCCTCGCCGAGCAGCCGGGACCGGGCCTGGGCGACCTCGTGCGCCGTACGGTACGACTCCTCCAGACGGCCGAGACGGCCCAGCGTGAAGGCCATGTTGTGGCGACAGCGCAGGGTGTCGGGGTGGTCGGGGCCGACGGTGCGCTCACGGGCGGCGAGCACCTCGGCGTACACCTCGTACGCCTCGGGGTGCCGTCCGAGTCGGCCGAGGGCGTAGGCCCGCTCCTGTCGGGCGGCCAGGGTGTCGGGGTGGTCGTCGCCGAGCACGCGGGCGCGGGCCTCGGCGACCTTGCCGAAGACGTGCAGGGCGTCGGCGGGGCGGTCGAGCCGGGCGAGGGCGAAGCCGACCTCGTACTGACTGGTCAGGGTGTCGGGATGGTCCTCGCCGAGGGTCCGCGCGCGGTCCCGGGCGACGGACCGGTGTACGGACTCGGCTTCGTCCCAGCGGCCGAGCCGGCCGAGGCCCATCCCGGCCCGGAAACGCCCGGCGAGCACGGCGATCAGCTCCGCCGAGGGCGCGGGGGCGGGCGGCGGCGGGCCGCCGGCGCCCGCGGTGGTCCACTCGGCGGTGAGGACGGCCGCGGCGGGGTCGTGGAGGGCCGGGCGCGGTCCGGTGACGGCAGCCGGTCGGGGGCCGCCGGTGAGTCCCCGGGCCCACGCGGGCGCGGGGCCCGTCTCCGCGGCCACGGGCAGGGCGCCGGACACGGGTACGGGCAGGGGGACGGTCAGCGGCAGGACGGGGAGCGCGGGCGTCTCGGCCGGCGACGGGAAGGGGGCCGGCGGGAAGCGGCCCGAGACGATCCGGCGCCGGAGGTCGCCCGCGTCGGCGGGCCGCTCCTCGGGGACCTTGGCGAGCAGGTCGACGACGATCCGGTCGAAGAAGTCCGGCAGTTCGGCCCGGAGCGCGCGCGGCGGGCTCGGCACCGTGTCCCGGTGGCCGATGAGGATCGCCCAGGAGTCGCCGAGGTCGAAGGGCGGGGCGCCGGTGGCCAGTTCGTACAGGACGCAGCCAAGGGAGTAGAGGTCGCTGCGGTGGTCGACCTCGCCGCCGCCGATCTGCTCCGGGGACATGTAGTGCGGGGTGCCCATCGCGATGCCGGTCCCGGTGAGCTTGGAGGTCAAGCCCATGTCGGCGCCGAGTCGCGCTATCCCGAAGTCGCAGATCTTCACCGTGCCGTCCCGCAGCCGCATGATGTTCGCGGGCTTCAGGTCGCGGTGCACGATGCCCTGCCGGTGCGTGTACGCGAGGGCGTCGGCGACCTGGTCGGCGATCTCGACGACCTCCTGGACGGGCAGCGGCTGCTGGTCGTTGGAGACGAGGAGCTGGCTGAGGTTGCGCCCCTCCAGGAGCTCCATGACGAGGAACAGCACCCCGTCGTACTCGCCGAAGTCGTGCACGACGGTGATGCCCCGGTGCTGGAGCGCCGCCGCCACCCGGGCCTCGCGGCGGAAACGCTCGCGCACCACGGTGAGGACCTGCGGGTCCTGCTGCGGTCCCAGCGGTTTGAGGCACTTCACGGCGACGCCGCGTCCGAGCGCCTCGTCGGTGGCGCGCCACACCTCGCCCATGCCCCCGCGGCCGATGACCTCGTGCAGGCGGTACCGGCCCTGGATCAGTCTGGAGTCCCCCATCGTGTGCTGCCGCCCCCGTCGATTCCGTACTGCCTCCTCGGCTCCTCCAGTATGGCCGCCGGGTCGGACAGTGAATACGGGGCGGGGTACGCGTACGGGTCGGGCCGGGTGTCCGGGCCGAGGCGGTCCATGGCGCGCAGGATGTGCCGGGGTGGCAGCCGCCAGCGCAGGCGGGCGGGGACGCGGCGCAGGTGGCCGGCCGCGGCGACGAGCCGCCGGGTGACGGTCTCCGGCGGCGGGGCGGGCCGGCCGTAGAGCGCGTGGGCGTACGGGGGCAGGGTGTCGTACGCGAGTGCGGTGACGCGCCGCCAGATCACCTCGCGCGCCGGGACCAGGGCGGGTTTCACGGGCGGGCGGCGCAGGAAGTCCTCGACGGTCCGGGCGTCCGGTCCGGCGGCGAGCCGGGGTCGGACCGTCTCGAAGTAGGCGGCGAGCGCGGCGGTGGACGCCGGGACGGTGTCCGGATCGAGCCCGACGAGCCGGGCCGAGGTGCGGTGTTCGTCGACGTACCGGTCGGCCTGGGCGTCGGTGAGCGGGATGCCGGAGCGGCGCGCGACCGAGAGGTACGAGTCGGTCTCGGCGCAGTGGACCCAGAGGAGCAGCTCGGGGTCGTCCACGCCGAGCAGCCGGTGGATCCGCCGGACACGGGCGCCGGCCGCCTCGGCGGCCTCGGTGGTCCCGTAGCTGAGGGTCCCGACGAAGTTCGCGGTCCGCATCAGCCGGCCCCAGGGGTCTTGCCGGAAACCGCTGTTGATCATCACGCCGCGGACGGCGACGGGGTGCAGCGCCTGGAGCCAGAGGGCGCGGACCCCGGCGATCCACATCACGGGGTCGCTGTGCAGCTGCCAGGTCACGGAGCGGGGACCGAAGAGCCCGGGGTCGGCGTCCTGCCTCATGGCGCTCAGGCTACGCCGGAACCGGCCCCGGGGAACCGGTCCGTACGCGCCCTCTTCGGTCCGTGGTGCGGGCTGCCGTCCGTCGGTTCGGGATTCCCGCCGTGCCGGACGCCGGACGCCGGGCTGCCGGCTCCGGTCAGCCGATGCGTGGGCTGCGGCGTTCGACCAGGACGGTGTCGCGCCAGACGCCGTGGTGCCGCCCGATGCGTTCACGGGTGCCGATGACGCGGAAGCCGGCGCGGGCGTGGACGGCGAGGCTCGCGGCGTTCTCGGGGAAGATGCCGGACTGGATGGTCCAGATGCCGGCCGCCTCGGTGGACGCGACGAGCGCGTCGAGGAGCGCGGAGGCGACGCCCCGGCCGCGGGCGTCGGGATGGACGTAGACCGAGTGCTCGACGACTCCGGCGTACGCGCACCGGTCGGAGACCCGGCTGACGGCGACCCAGCCGAGGACGCGCCCGGCGTCGCCGAGAGCGGCGAAGCGGTGCTCGGGAAGCTTGGCCGCGTCGAACTGCTTCCAGGTCGGGGCGACGGTCTCGAAGGTGGCGTTGCCCTCGTCGACACCGGCCTGGTAGATGGCGACGACCGCGTCGGCGTGCTCCGCGGTGAGCGGCACGACGACGGTGGAGGTGGTCATGCGACGGCCGCCCTTCTCTTCGGCATCCGCCCATGGTGGCACAGGCCGGCCGGCCCGGGCCCCTGTCCTCCGTCCGCCGGAATGTGGCGCTCGGAGCCCGACTACCAGGCCGGGGTGTACCGGGACGTCCCGCTGCGGCGCCCGGCGCGACACGCTGGGGCGGACGACGTGGGAGTTCCCCGGAGGCCGCGAGGGCGGCAACCGTCACCTGGTCCTGGGCGTCGGGGAGGCCGACATCGAGGTCCACGACTGGTCCTTCGGGGGCCGTCCGACGTCCAGCACGTGAGACCGGCCGAAGGGGTCGCCCGCGCGCCGTCTAAGGTGCCCCTACCCCTGGCCGGTACGCCGTGACCAGGCCACCTGATTCCCCCACGAGGACGCCCATGTTCCCTGTCAACGAGTACTTCGACGGCTCGGTCAAGTCGATCGCGTTCACGCAGGAGGAGGGCCCGGCGACCATCGGTGTCATGGCCCCGGGCGAGTACGAGTTCGGCACCGCCGCGCCGGAGGTCATGCACGTGGTCAGCGGCGCGCTGACGGTCAGGCTGCCCGGCGCCGACGCGTGGAAGACCTTCGCCGCCGGAGACCGCTTCGAGGTCCCCGGGGACAGCCGCTTCCAGCTCAAGGTCGCGGTGGAGACGGCCTACCTCTGCGAGTACCGCTGAGCGACGAGCCCGCCCGGCTGGTCAGGACAGCGAGTTGTCGCCGCGCAGCCGGCATCGCGGGAACGTGGCGAAGGTCCGGCCCCCACGCAGGTGAGGGCCGAGCCGTCCGGCTCGACGTAGGCGGCGGCTGGCTTCGGCACTGCCTCGCCCTGCGGCCCGGACGAGGCCGCCTCGGGGAAAGACTGCGTGAAAGGGCCATCTCAGGGGCCGGCGCACAGCCGAGAACTACGGCGGCGCCGAACAACGGACCTAGCGACGGACGCGGGGCATGCCCAGGCCGATCCAGGAGATGATCTCCCGCTGGATCTCGTTGTTGCCGCCGCCGAAGGTGAAGATGACGGCCGAGCGGTAGCCGCGCTCCAGTTCGCCGTGGAGGACGGCGCCCGCCGAGCCTTCCTTGAGGGCGCCCGCCGAGCCGACGACCTCCATGAGGGCGGCGTAGGCGTCGCGGCGGGCCTCGGAGCCGTAGACCTTGACGGCGGAGGCGTCCTGGGGGGTGAGGGTGCCGTTGTGCACGGCGTTCACCATCTGCCAGTTGAGGAGCTTCATCGCGTCGAGCCGGGCGTGGGTGCGCGCCAGAGTGCGGCGGACCCACGGGAGGTCGATGACGCGGCGGCCGTCGGAGAGCGGGGTGTCGGCGGCCCAGCGCCGCACGTCGTGGAGGGCGCGGATCGCCATCGTGCCGTGGGCGGCGAGGGTGACGCGCTCGTGGTTGAGCTGGTTGGTGATGAGCCGCCAGCCCCTGTTCTCCTCGCCGACGCGGCGGGAGACCGGGACGCGGACGTCGTCGTAGTAGCTCGCGGTGGTGTCGTGCGAGGCGAGCGTGTTGATGATCGTGCAGGAGTAGCCGGGGTCGCTCGTCGGCACGAGGAGCATCGTGATGCCCTTGTGCGGCGGGGCGTCGGGGTCGGTGCGGACGGCGAGCCAGACCCAGTCGGCGGTGTCACCGTTGGTCGTCCAGATCTTCTGGCCGTTGACGACGTACGTGTCCCCCTCCCGCACCGCGCGGGTCTTCAGGGCGGCGAGGTCGGTGCCCGCGTCGGGCTCGCTGTAGCCGATGGCGAAGTCGATCTCGCCGGAGAGGATCCGGGGCAGGAAGTACCCCTTCTGCTCGTCCGTGCCGTACCGCATGATCGTCGGGCCGACGGTGTTCAGCGCCATCAGCGGGAGCGGCACGCCGGCCTGCGCGGCCTCGTCGAAGAAGATGAACTGCTCCATGGGGGTCAGCCCGCGGCCGCCGTACTCGGTGGGCCAGCCCACCCCGAGCCGGCCGTCGGCACCGAGGCGCCGCACGGTCTCGCGGTAGAAGCGCTTCTGGGAGGCCGGGTCCGCGTAGCGGGTGTGGACGTCCTCCGGGACCAGGTCGGCGAAGTACGCCCGCAGCTCGGCGCGCAGGCTGTTCTGTGCGGGCGTGTACTCGAGGTGCATGGCGTCCTCCCGTGACGGCGTCCGGCGGCGGCGCCCCGCGGGCGATCCGGGGCGGTGCGGCGCGCGGCCACGGTAGAACGTGTTCCACAAATGCGGAAGCCCCGGGGCTGCCGGGAACGCCCGAGACCCCGGTTCGGAGCGACCGAGCCGGGGCCTGTGGGAGGGGAAGGACGGAACCGGCCCGAAGGCCGGCCAGGTCTTACGGCAGGAGCTCGTCCATGGAGGCGCGCCCCTTCTCCGCCATGCGGCGTTCCGCCCAGGCGAGGCTCTTCGGATTCACGTCACGGCCCGATGCGAGGACCAGGTCCTCCGCCGTGAAATCGCCCTCAGAACCGGCGTGCAGCAGCCGGTCGGGCGTCGGGAAGTCCCCCGGGGACGTCTTGTCGGGCTCAGCGTTCATGCCGCCTCCTACGTGTTCGTCCGGCACTCGCCATTCTCGTGTCCGGCCCCTGCGAGCGCATCCGGGGGCTGATGGGGGCCAAGCGCCCCAGGGCGGTCACCGCGCGCCGACGGGCTGTCGGCGGCGTGACGACCGGGCCCGCGAAGGTGGAGTGCCCCCGAAGCCGCCGACCACGAGGAGCCGGCCTCTGCCCCTGCACCGCCTGCGGGTGACAGCCGTCCGGCCGATGACCCCGCGCATGCGGCGCGTCACGCTCGGCGCGCCGACTCTCGGCGGCTTCGTCCTCGCGGGCCCCGATCAGCAGGTCAAGCCGTTCTTCCCCGGGCCGGGCCGGGCGGAGCCCGTACTGCCGCGTAGGGGACGCATCGCAAGGCGCCGGAGTGACCTGACAGCGGAGCTGTTCGGGCGTTTCGGCAGCGCGGCGAGGCGCCGTGTCAGACGTCGCGAACCCGGCCATGGTCCGCCGGACAGGCCTTATCAGGGGCCTTCCAGGTCCCGGACCAGGGCGGCGGCCGCCCTGAGGGAGAGAGCCGCGCCCTCCGCGTACCGGCGGGTGTACGTCTCCGGGGGCAGGGCCGCGCGGAGCGTCTCCTCGGCGCGGGCCCGGATGGTCTCCTCCGTCTGCGCGGTGAAGGGGCGGAAGCCGGCGCCCGTGCCCGAGCCGGCGTGGGCGTCGTACGCGCCGAGCAGCCGGGCCCCCGCCTCCGCGTCGCCCGGTGCGCCGCGCCCGCCCCGGGCCCAGGCCGCGGTACCGAACTGGGCGACGACGAGGTGCGGGGCGACCAGGTGGGCGAGGGTCTCGATGTCCACGACGGCCCGCGCGAGGCGCGACAGCGCCCGGTCGTGGTCGCCGTCGAGGCAGTCGAGCCACGCCCACGTCCCGCCGACGAGTCCCCAGAAGAGCGCCGGGGTGCCGTCCCCGAACTCCTCCTCCAGGCGGGAGAGCTGCGCGCGGGCGAGGCCGGTGCGCCCGGTGTGACCGTAGTGCTGGGCGAGCAGCAGCCGGCCGGTGCCGGCGGACTCCGCGCCCCACTGGCCGGCCTCGTCGGCGGCTTCGACCAGGAGTCGTTCGGCCGCCGCGTCCCCCTCCGGGTGGAGCCGGAGGCGTACGGCCGCGAGGCGGGCGGTGAAGGAGGGCAGCTGGGAGCGGGCGCCGACGCGGGCCGCGGCCTCGGTCGCCCGCTCGAAGTCGGCGGCGGCCTCGGCGAGCCGGCCCTCGCGCTCGTACGCCTCGCCCCGGGCGGCGAGTGCCTCCGCGATCCCCCAGGAGTCCCCGGCGGCTTCGAAGAGGGCGAGCGCCTCGGCGGCGTCCGCGCCGTGGCCGACGAGCTTGGCCCGCATGAGGAGGGCGAAGCCCAGGTCCCAGCCGGTGCCGTGGGTGCGGGAGGCGTCGACGATCAGGGACAGGGTCTCGTCGAGCCCGGTGAGTTCTCCGGTCATGAGCCGGGCGAAGTACCACATCGTGCCCGGCTGGCGGCAGGTCTGGGGAAGGCCGGGGCGGTACGCGGCGACCAGGGCGGCGAGCCGGGCGCGGGTCTCGGGCCGTTCGAGGGCGGTGGCGCCCTCGCCGCCCTCGGTGGCGAGGGCGTACAGCCGGCCGCCGCGCCGGGCCTCCCACAGCCGCTCGCCCGCCCACGGCGGCGGCACGTCCAGGCACCGTCCGTCGAGTGGTTCGGCGGGGCGGACGGGCTCCTGGAAGGGGTCGGGGCCGATGCGCCCGGCCTCGGCGGCCCAGGTACGGGCGTCGACCTGGTGGTTGCGGAGCTGCCAGAACCAGCTGAGCGCGTGAACGAGGCAGAGCACCTCCTGCTCGTCGCCGCGTTCGACGCCGGTCCGGAGGGCGGCGCGCAGGTTGTCGTGCTCCCGCTCGAGGCGGGCGATGGCGGTGATCTGGTCCGGACCGCGCAGCTCCGGGTCGGTCCGGCGGGCGAGCTCCCGGTAGTGGGTGAGGTGCCGCCGCTCGACCGCCGCCCGCTCCCCGGCTTCGTCCAGCCGCTCCCTCGCGTACTCGGCGACGGTCTCCAGGAGCCGGTAGCGCATCCCGCCGCCGTCCGGAGCGGCCACCACCAGCGACTTGTCGACAAGGGCGCCGAGCGTGTCGAGGACGTCGGCGCTCCGGGGTCCGCCCTCGCAGACCGCCTCCGCCGCCGTGAGGTCGCACCCGCCCGTGAACACCGCGAGCCGTCGCAGTACCGCCCGTTCGGCCTCGTCGAGGAGGTCCCACGACCAGTCCACCACCGCCCGCAGGGTCTGCTGACGCGGCAGGACCGTCCGGGCGCCCGAGGTCAGCAACCGGAAGCGGTCGTCGAGCCGGTCCGCGATCTGTCGTGCCGACAGGATCCGCAGCCGCGCCGCCGCCAGTTCGATCGCCAGCGGCAGCCCGTCGAGCCGGCGGCAGATCTCCTCCGCGGCCTCCGGGTCCTCCGCCACCCCGAACCCCGGGCGTGCGGCGGCGCCCCGCTCCCCGAGGAGTCGCAGCGCCATGTCCACGGGCAGCGGGCCCAGCGGCCGCACCTCCTCCCCCGGCACTCCCAGGGCCTCCCGGCTCGTCGCGAGGACGGTCACGCCCGGGCAGCGGGTGAGCAGCGCCTGCGCGAGCTCCGCCGCCTCGGCGACGACGTGTTCGCAGTTGTCGAGGACAAGGAGCATCCGGCGCCCGGCACAGTGTTCGACGAGGGGCGCGAAGCGGTCCTTCGGGCCGGCCGCGGCGACGGCCGAGGTGTGCCAGAGGTGGGTCTCGCGGGCCCCGAGCGCGGTGAGGACGGCGGCGGCGACCGTGGACTCCTCGCGTACGGAGGCGAGTTCGGCGAGGTGGACCGGCCCGTCGTACGTCTCCGCGGCCTCCAGGGCGAGCCTTGTCTTGCCCACCCCGCCCGCACCGGTGAGGGTGACGAGCCGCCGCCCGTCCCAGGCGGCGGCGAGCGAGCCCAGTTCGTCGGTCCGGCCGATGAACGAGGTCAGCCGGGCGGGCAGGGCGCCCGCCGTCCCGGTCCGCGCGGCCGGCGGGGGCGGTACGGGCCCGTCCGCCGTGAGGAGTTCGGCGTGCAGGGAGCGCAGCTCCGGCCCCGGATCGGTGCCGAGCCGGTCCGCGAGGGCCGCGCGTACCTCCTCGTACGCCGCGAGGGCCTCGGCGGGCCGGCCGGCCGCGCGCAGGGCCCGGATCCGCAGGGCCTGGAGGGGTTCGTCGAGCGGCTGCCCGGCGGCGAGGGCGGCGAGGGGCGCGAGCGCGGCGTCCGCCCGTCCGAGCGCCAGGTCGGCGGCGAGGCGGTCGCGCCGCGCCTGGGCGTGCCGCTGTTCGACCCGTACGACCAGGGGGTCGGTGTCCCGGCCTGGCAGGTCCGCGAGGGCGGGCCCGCGCCAGAGTCCCAGGGCCTCGTCGAGGAGGCCGGCCGTCCGCTCGGCGTGACCCGCGGCGAGGGCGGCGGCGCCTTCGGCGGCGAGCCGTTCGAAACGGTGCAGGTCGACGGCGTCCGGGGCGGCGGCCAGCCGGTAGCCGCCGCCGGGGGCCGAGACGACGGCCTCGCGGCCCAGGGCCCGGCGCAGGCGCCCGACGAGGGCCTGGAGCGCCGCCGTACGGTCCTGGTCGCCGGCCGGGTCGCCGTCGGCCCAGACCTGGTCGACGAGTGCGCCGGGGTCCACCGCCCGCCCTCCGGCGGCGGCGAGCGCGGTGAGCAGGGCCCGGAGCCGGGCACCGCTCAGGACTGCCTCGGTCCCGTCGTCGGTGCGGAAGGCCTGGCACGGGCCGAGAACACGGTAGGGCGGCTGCACCGGCCCATTCTGCCCCGGCACGCAGGCCGCGGACCGCCACCCCTGTCGCCCACCGTCGCCCCAGGAGACCCTCCGGGCCCCGCGAGCCCCTCCGGCCACTCCGGGACGGCGAACTCGCGCCACGCCGTGTCGGCGCCATGGCGTCCAGGGGGCGCGGGTTCGACAATGGGGAGGATGACCGATGACGACCGGCGTACGCGCAGTGGCGAGATCGGGCCCGCCGAGTGGCTCGCCATGAACCGGACCGGCAGCTTCGACTGGGATCTCGACACGGGCACCATCGATGTCGACGAGTCCGGGCTGCTGGTCTTCGGCGTGGCTCCGGGCGACTACGACGGGCGTCCGGTCTCGCTCGTGAGGCGTCTGGCCCCCGAGGAGCGGGACAAGCTGGAGGGCGTCGTACGGCGGGCGGTCACCAGCGGCGCGGTCTCGTACACGGCGCACTTCCCCATCCCCCAGGCCGACGGATCACCCCACTGGACGCACGTGCAGGCGCGGATCCTGCGGTCACCGGACGGCCGGGCCCGGCGGATCGTCGGCGTCGTGCGGGACACGACGGCCGAGGTCGCGCACTTCGCCTTCGTCCAGGAGCTGGAGAAGCGGCGCGAGGTGCAGACGAACATCGTCGAGCGGACGACCAACGCGCTGTCGCGCGCGGTGACCGTGGACGACGTGACGGCCGCCCTGACCGGTCCGGGCGGCCTGGCGCGGCTCGGCGCGGACGG
Organism: Streptomyces sp. NPDC034084; assembly: GCF_055575535.1. Classification (NCBI taxonomy): domain Bacteria; kingdom Bacillati; phylum Actinomycetota; class Actinomycetes; order Kitasatosporales; family Streptomycetaceae; genus Streptomyces; species Streptomyces sp. NPDC034084. Next base: position 445,851 of record NZ_JBVISK010000003.1, on the reverse strand, counting down.
TCTCGCGCTCGGTCTCGTCGAGAACGGCTCGCTGAACATCATCGCGCTCAGCGGTGAATCCCTCGACGTCCTCAACGACTTCCGCAGCCGCCGGCTCGACCGGAAACTGCCGCTGGCCGAAACGGTACTGAGCGGCAGGCCCAGGTTCGTGTCCTCGTTCCCTTCGCTGGGGCGCGACTTCCCCGAGCTCGCCCCCTACCTGGCGCGGCTCGAGTTCCGGGCCGCCTGCTACCTGCCGTTGGTGGCGCAGGCCCGTTCGCTCGGCGGCATGGCCCTGTTCTACCGGGGCCGCACCTCGTTCAACGCCGACGAGCGCAACCTCGCGCTGGGGCTCGCGGCGATCGTCGCACAGTCGCTCCAGCGGGCGATCCTCTTCGACGAGGAGCGGGAGCTGGCGACGGGGCTCCAGGCGACGATGCTGCCGCGCCGGATCCCGCAGTTCACGGGCGGTGAGATCGCCGTCCGCTACCACGCGGCGTGGAGCGGGCGGCAGGTCGGCGGTGACTGGTACGACGTGATCCCGCTGCCCCGGGGCCGGGTCGGGATCGTCGTCGGCGACGTGCAGGGGCACGACACGCACGCCGCCGCCATCATGGGGCAGCTGCGGATCGCCCTGCGTGCGTACGCCGGCGAGGGGCACGCTCCGTCGACCGTCCTGGCCCGGGCCTCCCGGTTCCTCGCCGAGCTGGACACCAACCGTTTCGCGACCTGTACGTACGCGCAGGTGGACCTGGCGAGCGGTACTCTGCGCGCCGTACGGGCGGGGCATCTCGGTCCGCTGATCAGGCACACCGACGGCCGGGTCGGCCAGCCCAAGCTGCGCGGCGGGCTGCCGTTGGGTCTGGCGACCGTGTTCGGGGACGAGGAGTTCCCGGAGACGCGGCTGGACCTCGTGCCCGGCGAGACGCTGGTGCTCTGCACGGACGGGCTCGTCGAACAGCCGGGTTCGGACATCGAGACCGGTCTCGCCGCGCTCTCGGGCGCGATCAGCAGTGGCCCGCCGCAGGCGGAGGCCCTCGCCGACCACCTCTCCGAGCGCCTCTGGGAACGGTGGGGCTCGGGGGACGACGTGGCGCTGCTCGTGCTGCGGCGCAGCCCGGACCCGGGCACGCCCCGGGCGCCGCGCATCCACCAGTACATCCACCAGGCCGACCCGCAGGGCCTCTCGGACGCGCGCGCGGCCGTCGGGCAGGCCCTCCGCGACTGGGGCATGGCGGAACTCGCCGACGACGCGGAGCTGTTGACGGGCGAGCTGCTCGTGAACGTGCTGCTGCACACCGAGGGCGGAGCGGTGCTGACCCTGGAGGTGCTGCCCGAGCCGGTGCGGCGGGTACGGCTCTCGGTGCAGGACCGGTCGAGCGCCTGGCCCCGGCGGCGTACCCCCGGTGAAGCAGCCACCTCGGGACGGGGGTTGCTCCTCCTCGACGCGGTGGCCTCCCGCTGGGGGGTCGAACCGCGCGGCGAGGGCAAGGCCGTGTGGTGCGAGATCGGACCCGCGACGGTGGCGGTCGAATCCGCCCCGGGGAGAGGCTGAGGAGGCGGCCGTGGATCCCGTCGCCGCCCTCAACCGCATCGCGTTCCTGCTGGAACGCGCCCAGGCGCCCGGCTACCGGGCGCGCGCCTTCCGTACGGCCGCCACGGCCGTCGCCGCCCTGCCGGAGGGGGAGACGGCCCGGCGCGCGGCCGACGGCACCCTGGAGGCCCTGAAGGGTGTCGGCCCCAAGACGGCGGCGGTGGTCCGCGAGGCGCTGGAGGGCCGGGTGCCGGAGTACCTGGCGCACCTGGAGGAGGAGCTGGAGGCCTCCCTCGGCCCGTCGGAGTCGGACGGCGGGGGTGGCGAGGCGCTGCGGGCGGCGCTGCGCGGCGACTGCCATCTGCACTCGGACTGGTCCGACGGCGGCGCGTCCATCGAGGCCATGGGGCGGACGGCGGCGGCGCTCGGCCACGAGTGGGCGGTCCTCACCGACCACTCGCCCCGGCTGACGGTGGCGCGGGGCCTGTCCCCCGAGCGCCTGCGGGAGCAGCTGGACGTGGTGGCGCGGCTCAACGAGGAGTGGGCGCCGTTCCGGCTGCTGACCGGGATCGAGTGCGACATCCTGGACGACGGTTCCCTCGACCAGGAACCGGAGCTGCTCGAGCGCCTCGACGTGGTGGTCGGTTCGGTCCACTCCAAGCTCCGGATGGACGCCCGCTCGATGACCCGCCGTCTCGAACGGGCCGTCCGCAACCCGCTGATGGACGTGCTCGGGCACTGCACCGGACGGCTGGTGGCCGGCGGACGGCTGCGGCCGGAGTCCGAGTTCGACGCGGAGCGCGTATTCGCCGCCTGCGCCGAGTCGGGGACGGCGGTCGAGATCAACAGCCGCCCGGAGCGCCTCGATCCACCGCGCCGGCTGCTGCGGACGGCGGTCGCGGCGGGCGCGTACTTCGCCGTCGACACGGACGCCCACGCGCCCGGTCAGCTGGAGTGGCAGATCCTGGGATGCGCACGGGCCGAGGAGTGCGGGGTCCCGCCGGACCGGGTGATCAACACCTGGCCGGCGGAGCGTCTCCTCGCGTGGACCCAGGCTGAGCCAGGGGCGGGTCAGGCCTGAGCCGGCGTGGAAGCCGGCCTGTGCCGGCACCGGTCAGGCGCGCTGCCAGACCGTGGTCGCGTTGCAGAACTCGCGGATGCCGTGGCCCGACAGCTCGCGGCCGTACCCCGAGCGCTTGATCCCGCCGAAGGGGAGCGCCGGGTGCGAGGCCGTCATGCCGTTGACGAAGACGCCCCCCGCCTCCAGGTCGCGGACGAAGAACGCGACGTCCTCCGCGGAGCGCGTCCAGACGTTCGAACTGAGGCCGAACGGGGAGTCGTTGGCCACGGCCACGGCCTCCTCCACGTCGCTGACGGGGTAGACCGTGGCGACCGGGCCGAAGGCCTCCTCGTGGTGGATCCGCATCTCCGGAGTGATGCCGGTGAGGACGGTGGGCCGGTAGTACCAGCCGTTCCGGAGCGCGGTCTCCTCGGGACGGTGTCCGCCGCAGAGCACGACGGCGCCCCGCTCCACGGCGTCGTCGACGAGCGCCTCCAGGTCGGCCCGGCCCTGCTCGGTGGCGAGGGGGCCGACGTCGGTGGACTCGTCGAGGGGGTCGCCGACGGTCAGGGCGTTCATCGCGGCGGTGAAGCGCTCCGAGAAGTCGTCGTACACGTCCTGGTGGACGATGAACCGCTTGGCGGCGATGCAGGACTGCCCGTTGTTCTGTACGCGCGCGGTGACGGCGGTCTTCACGGCTCCGACGATGTCGGCGGAAGGCATGACGATGTACGGGTCGCTGCCGCCGAGCTCCAGGACGGTCTTCTTCACCTCGCCGCCCGCGACGGCGGCGACGGCCCGCCCCGCCGGTTCGCTGCCGGTGAGGGTGGCGGCCACCACCCGGGGGTCCCGGAGGACGCCCTCGACATCGCGGGAGCCGATGAGGAGGGTCTGGAAGCAGCCGTCGGGATATCCGGCGCGGCGGAAGAGATCGCCCAGGTAGAGCGCGGTCCTCGGTACGTTGGAGGCGTGCTTGAGGAGGCCCGTGTTGCCCGCCATGAGCGCGGGCGCGGCGAAGCGGATCACCTGCCAGAGCGGGAAGTTCCACGGCATGACGGCGAGGATCGGGCCGAGGGGCCGGTAGTGGACCCGGGCCACGTCCGCGCCCGAGTCCTGGACGTCGCTCTCGGCCGGATGCTCGTCGGCGAGCAGTCCCTCGGCGTTCTTGGCGTACCAGCGCATGGCCTTGGCGCACTTGGCGGCCTCCGCGCGGGCGGCGACGATCGGCTTGCCCATCTCGATGGTCATGGTGCGGGCGATGTCCTCGGTGTCCTCGTCGAGGAGGGTCGCGGCGGCGCGCAGGAGCCTGGAACGTTCGGCGAAGGAGGTGGTCCGGTACTGGCGGTACGCCTCGTGCGCGGCGGCGATGCGCCGCTCGACCTCCTCGGGCCCGTGGGCCTCGTAGGTGCGCAGCGTCTCACCGGTCGCGGGGTTCACGGTGGCGATGCCCATGCCGTACCTCCTCCTGCCATAGGCCCCCTCCGTAACCTTCCGCTCCTCGGGCGTCGGCGCAACAGGGGCGGGGCGGTGGGGTGACCGCACCCGTCCCTGCCGGCCCGGCAGGGACGGCGACTCAGGCGGTGAGCCAGGCCAGGGCGCCGGAGAGGTGGGCACGGAACTCCGGGTCGCGGTACGTCTCCGAGGCGTGCCCGAGCGCGGTGAAGAAGACGCGCCCCCGGTCGACCTCCCGGCACCAGACGAGCGGGTGGTCGTCGCCGTGCGTGCCGCCGCGGTAGGTGGACTCGTCGGCGCGGGCGAGGACCCGGGCGCCGGCGGCCCGGGGGTCGGTGGTGAAGTTGTACCACTCGTCGGTGCGGGACCAGCGGCCCGGGAGCGGGGCGGTCGCCGGGTGGTCGTGGGCGTCCACGAGGACGACGCCCGGCTGGATCTCGGGGTGGCCGTCGAACCGGGTGCCGAGCAGCTCGCCGTAGAAGGGCCAGTCCGGTTCGGCGTTGGCGGCCGCGTGGACGGCGAGGAGGGAGCCGCCGCCCCGGAGGTACGCCTCGAAGGCGGTGCGCCCGTCGGGCGTCAGGACGTTCCCGGTGGTGGAGAGGAGGACGACGGCGGCGCACCGGTCGAGCCGCTCGGGGGTGAACACGTCAGGGTCCTCGGTGACCTCGGCCACCCGTCCCAGCTCACGCGCGAGCTCGGCGAGGGCGGTGGCACCGGCGGGAATGGAGTCGTGGCGGTATCCCGCGGTACGGGTGTGGATCAGGACGTCGGCGGTGGGCACGCGGGGGCTCCAGGGGCGAGGGGCAGGACGGGTGAAAGCGCTTTCCCCGTCGCCCCGACCGTAGTCACCGGAAACCCAGGGCCGCAACCCCCGCCGCTCCGGCACACTGCCCCGATGACACCCCTCCACGAGCACGCCCGGCGGGCCCTCGCTCATGTCGCCGAGCGCTCCACGGGTGAGCCGCTCGACCCCGCCCTGCGGGTCACCCTCAACTTCCACCCGCACTTCCTCCACCGGCTCGTGGACGAGGGGGTCTACCGCTCCCAGTTCGTCACCGGCACCGGCAACGGCGGCCTCACCGCCCGCCCCGGCGGCGACCGTCGGCGCTCGGAGAGCCGGATATTCGGCCGGGCCTACGACGAGGCGCCGACGGAGTCGCGCCCGGTGTACGGCGCCCTCGACTTCCGCCGCCGGATCGTGCAGGAGGCGGCTCGCTCGGGGCGGTACGACCCGCAGGACGTGAAGAAGGTCTGGCACTACCTGGCCCGCTCGGCGCCCCGCTCACCTGATCCGTTGTCGTATCGGATACATCTCTGTATCTTTTGGCGCGCCAGCCCCACCCAGCCACACACCGCGCACCCCCCTCACCGAGGAGCCGCCCATGAGCACCGTGCCGCCCGCGATAGCCGCCGCCGTCGGGCCCCTGCCCGAGGGGGCGATCGTCCCGCTGCCGCCCTCGTTCGAGTCCGTCGAGGAGGAGCGCGCCTACCGCAAGGAACAACTCGCCGCCGGGTTCCGGATCTTCGGGAGGTTCGGCTTCTCGGAAGGCGTCGCCGGGCACATCACCGTCCGCGATCCCGGCGACCCGAACGCCTTCTGGGTCAACCCGTTCGGCATGAGCTTCACCCAGATCAAGGCCTCGGACCTGATCCTGGTGGACCACGAGGGGAACGTCCTCGAAGGGCGCCGGCCGGTGAACCGGGCCGCGTTCGTCATCCACTCCCGGGTCCACGCCGCCCGCCCCGACGCGGTCGCCGCCGCGCATTCGCACTCCTTGCACGGCAAGGCCTTCTCCAGCCTCGGGATCCCGCTCGACCCGATCACCCAGGACGCCTGTGCGTTCTTCGAGGACCACGGGATCTACGACGACTACCGGGGGGTGGTGAACGAGGCCGAGGAGGGCGAGCGGGTCGCGAAGGCCCTCGGCGACCACAAGGCGGTCATCCTCAAGAACCACGGGCTCCTCACGGTCGGTCACTCCGTCGCCGAGGCCGTGTGGTGGTTCGTCACCATGGAGCGCTCCTGCCAGGCGCAGCTCCTCGCGATGGCGGCGGGAACCCCGCAGCTCATCGACCGCGAGACGGCCCTCCTCACCCGGGGCCAGATCGGCGGGCACCTGGCCGGCTGGTTCCAGGCGCGCCCGCTGTGGGATCAGATCACCGCGTCCGACCCCGACCTCTTCGACTGACCCGCGGGGCCGCCGCCCGGGATCTCGCGGGTCATCGCCTCCAGGAGCGGGGCGAGGAACTGCCGTTCCAGGGTGCCGGGCGGCAGCTCGGCGGGCTCCACGTAGCTCTGCGCCAGACCCCCCTCGCGCAGGGCGATGAGGAGGCGGGCGAACCGGTCGGCCTCCACGGTCAGTTCCCGTCCGGCCCGGCGCAGCACCAGGGTGAGACCGCGGGCGATCTCGGCCCGCAGCCGCTCGTCGTGGCGCGCGAGCACCCAGGCGGCCTGCGGGTCGCGGATGGCGTGCAGGGTGAACTCGGTGGTGACGAGGTACCACTCCCGCTCGTCGGGCTCGACGTGGGCGGCCAGCTCCGCGAGCCGGGTGAGGCTGTACTCGTCGGGGGTCAGCGCGTCGATGGACTCGGCGAGGCGTCGTACCGTCCGCTCGCTGTGCTCGTCGAAGAGGGCGAGGAAGAGCTCTTCCTTGCTCGCGAAGTTCGAGTAGTACGCGCCCCGCGTGTAGCCGGCGCGCTCACAGATCTGCTCGATGGTCGTCGCGTGGAAGCCGTGCTCGGCGAAGGTCTCCAGGGCTGCCTTCAGGAGCGCCGCGCGGGTGCGGGGGCGCCGCCTGGTGACACCTTTCGGCACGGGTGTTTCCTCCTCGCTCGGGCCGCTCGCGCGGCGGACGCCCACCTTACCGGCGTCTCCTTCCCGGGCGGCGATCAGCAGCGGCGGATAAAATTCATGCATGGCAGAGCGGCCCGTCGTGCCCACGGCGCCCGATCTGGTCCTCGAGATCGACGGGGACGCGACGCTCATGAACCCGCGCCGCGTCTATCGCATCGGGCGCGACCCCACCAGCGACATCGTGCTCGCGGACGCCCGGGCGTCCTGGCACCACGCGGTGCTCAGCGCCGCCGACGGCCACTGGACCCTGGCGGATGTGGGCAGTACGAACGGCACATTCGCGGACGGTATGCGGCTGGCCGGGCCGCGGGAGGTCGGTCCCGGGACGGTCGTACGGTTCGGGCATCCGGCCGACGGGCCGCGCGCGGTGCTCTCGACCGGCGCCCCGGCCCGGCCCGCGCCACCCGGCGTCGTACCGGATCCGGAGGCCGTACGGGAGTCGCCGGCCGAGCCCCCTTCGCCGGAGGCCGTACGGGAGCCCCCACCCGCGCCGGAGGTCGTACGGGAGCCCCCACCCGCGCCCCCACCCGCGCCGGAGGCCGTACGGAGACCCCCGCCCTCGCCCGAGGTCCTCCGGGAGCCGGCTCCCGGCGCCCCTCCGGCTCCTCTTCCGGAACCCGAACCCGCCCCCTCCCCCGACCCCGTAGTGCGGCAGCCCGCAGTCCTCCGGCCGCCCTCCGTCTCGTACCCCGCCGCGACCGGGACCTTCCGGCAGCCGACGTCCGTGCGGCCGCTGCCGACCCGCAGCATCCGGATCGGCCGCGCCCCCGACAACGACGTCGTCGTGGCCGACCTGGTCGTCTCCCGGCGGCACGCCGAGCTCATCGCCCACCCCGACGGCACCTACTGGATCCACGACCTCGGCAGCCACAACGGCACCTTCCTCAACGGCGCCCCCGTCGTGGACGCCCGGGTGACGGCCGAGGACATCGTCGGCATCGGCCGGTCCGCGTTCTGTCTGATCGGCGGCCAGCTCGTCGAGTTCACCGACACCGGCGAGGTCTCCCTCGACGTCCGGTCGCTCGCGGTGACCGTCGACCACGGGCGCCGCACGCTCCTCGACGAGGTGTCGTTCCCGGTGGGCCAGAAGTGCCTGCTCGCGGTCGTCGGCCCGTCCGGCGCCGGGAAGTCGACGCTCCTGGGCGCGCTCACCGGCCAGCGCCCGGCCGACCGGGGCACGGTGCTCTACGACGGCCGTGACCTCTACAAGGACTACGCCGAGCTGCGCCAGCGCATCGGGCTCGTCCCGCAGGACGACATCCTGCACCTCCAGCTCACGGTCCGCCGGGCCCTCGGGTACGCGGCCGAACTCCGCTTCCCCGAGGACACGGCGCCGGCCGAGCGGCGGGCCCGGGTCGACGAGGTCATCCGGGAGCTCGGGCTCGTGGAGCGCGCCGACCAGCCCGTCCACAGTCTCTCCGGCGGTCAGCGCAAACGGGTGAGCGTCGCCCTCGAACTGCTCACCAAGCCGTCCCTGCTCTTCCTGGACGAGCCGACCTCCGGGCTCGACCCGGGCATGGACCGCTCCGTGATGCACATGCTGCGCGGCCTCGCGGACGACGGTCGCACGGTCGTGGTGGTCACGCACAGCGTGCTCAGCCTCGACGTGTGCGACCGGCTCCTCGTGCTCGCACCGGGCGGCCGGGTCGCGTACTACGGGCCGCCCGCCGACGCACTCGGCTTCTTCGGCTTCGAGCAGTGGCCGGAGGCCTTCGAGGCCTTCGAGAACGACCGGGAGCGCGACTGGGCCGGTCAGTACCGGTCCTCCCGCTTCCACCGCCGGTACATCGCGGACGCGACGGCCCGCCCCGACGTCCCCGTGCCCGCCGCCGACCGGACCGCCCCGGAACCGGCGCCGCCGCCGAAGGCGCAGAGCTGGGGCTCCCAGCTGCGGACGCTCGTCCGCCGGTACGCGGCGGCGCTGTCCGCCGACCGGACCTTCATCGCCATCATGGTGGCGCTGCCGTTCGTGATGGGCGCGATGGCCAGGGCCCTGTCCGAGGGCAGCCTCAACCCCGAGTCCACGCTGAACGTGCTGCTCATCCTCTGCGTGGGCGGTGTCCTCACGGGCGCGGCGAACGCCGTGCGCGAGCTGGTCAAGGAGCGCACGATCTACCGGCGCGAGAGAGCCGTCGGCCTGTCCCGCTCCGCCTACCTCGCCTCCAAGGTGGTGGTCCTCGGTCTGATCACGGTCGTGCAGGCGGTGGTCCTCACCCTGGTGGCCCTGATCGGCGTGCCGCTGAACGTGCCCGGCGGCAAGGGCGTCCTGCTGCCGCCGCTCGTGGAGATCTCCCTCGCGGTCGCGCTCCTCGCCTTCACGGCGATGATGCTCGGGCTGCTGGTCTCGGCCCTGGTCCGCAAGGAGGAGGTGACGATGCCGCTGCTCGTCCTCCTCGCGATCGTGCAGGTCGTGTTCTGCGGGGCGCTGCTGAAGGTGCGGGGCACGCCCGTCCTGGAGCAGCTGGCCTGGCTCGTGCCCTCGCGGTGGGCGTTCGCGGCGATGGGCGCGACGATCGACATCGGGAGGACCGCGCCGAGCGAGAAGACGGCTGATCCGCTGATGCGGCACACGGTGGAGGCGTGGCTGTTCGACATGGGCGTGATGGTGCTGCTGTGTGTGGTCCTCGGTCTGGCCGTGGCCCGGCTGCTGCGCCGCCACGAGCCGGTCGTCATGCGGAGATAGCCGGATGAGGAGCATCCCTGCGCCGGAGGTGAGGCCGTGAGCGTCCCCGTACCCGAATACGTGCCGGACTTCCGGCCCACCCATGTGGTGCCGCGCTCCGGGCTCTCCGCCTGGGAGGCGCCCGATCCGGGACTGCCCACGACCCCCCTCGACGCGTTCCTGCCGGTACGGCTCGTGGAACGGGCCGGTGACTGGGGGCGGGTGCTGTGCTCCAACGGCTGGACCGCGTGGGTCGACGCACGCCTCCTCGTCGGCGTGCCCGAGGACCCTCCGGCGGCGGGCCGGCCCCTCACCAGGACCGCCGATCCCCGGCCGCTCATCGCCCGCGCCGAGGACGCTCTCGGCCGCTACCGGCGGGCGGCGGAGGAACTGGGCGCGGGCCGGATCGACGGTGAGGCCTTCCGGGTGCGGACCCGCGGCCTGCGGGTCGGCATGGTCGTCGACGGCGAGTCGGTGTGGCTGTACGACGCGGAACACGAGCGCTGGGTGTACTGCGACGGCATCGGGCTCAGTACGTACGCGGCCTCGTCGGCGCCGTCGGCCGCCGACCCCGCTCCGGGGCCCGGGGAGCGGCCGGCCTCTCCCGGGCACGAGCCGACGCAGGTCGTGCCGCAGGTGGACCCCTCGGCGGCGGCCGGGCCGCCCCCGACCCAGGTCGTGGGGCGGACGGGGCCGGCGGGTGAGGGCCGATGACCGCGGATCCGGAGATCCCGGCGGGCCGGCCCTCGGGGCTGCTCGGCAAGGAGATCGCGGGCTACCGCGTGGAGGGCGAGATCGGGCGCGGCGGGATGGCCGTCGTGTACCGGGCGCGGGACCTGCGCCTCGACCGGACGGTGGCGCTGAAGCTGCTCGCCCCGGAGCTGGCGCGCAACGACACCTTCCGCAAGCGCTTCGCGCACGAGTCGCGGGTGGCCGCCTCGATCGACCACCCGCACATCGTGCCGGTCTTCGAGGCGGGCGAGACGGAGGGCGTGCTGTACATCGCGATGCGGTACGTGGTGGGCCAGGACCTGGTGGCGCTGCTCGACCGCGAGGGGCCGCTGCCGCCGGTGAAGGCGGGCCGGATCGCGGTGCAGGTCGCCTCGGCCCTGGACGCGGCGCACGCGCACGACCTGGTGCACCGGGACGTGAAGCCGGGCAACATCCTGATCGCCGAGGGCACGGACGGCGACCATCCGGAGCACGTCTACCTGACGGACTTCGGGCTGACGAAGAAGTCGCTGTCCCTCACGGGTTTCACGACGGTGGGCGAGTTCGTCGGGACGCTGGACTACGTGGCGCCCGAGCAGATCTCCGGGAAGCCGGTGGACGGCCGGTGCGACGTCTACAGCCTGGCGTGCGTGGTCTTCGAGACCCTGGTGGGGGTGCCGCCGTTCCGCCGGGACACCGACTGGGCCGTGCTGTGGGCGCAGCAGTACGATCCGCCGCCGCCGCTCTCCGAGGTGCGGCCGGGGCTGCCTGCGGCGGCGGACGAGGTGTTCGCCAGGGCGCTGGCGAAGACACCCGAGGAGCGGTACGGGACGTGCCTGGAGTTCGTCGCGGAGCTGCGCGCCGTCCTGTCCGACGCGGGCGGCGGCGCTCCGGTGGTGTCCCGGAGCCCCCGCCGGCTCGACGCGCCGCCGGCCCCGCCCGCGTGGGCGCGTCCCGTCTTCCGGGAGCTGGACTAGGGCGTTCCCTGCTGCTCGACCTCGCCCTTGCGGTGGACGCGGGAGGCCAGGAGGCCGCCGAGGAAGCCGAGCACCAGGCCCCAGAGGAGCGCGAAGCCGACCGTCTTCCAGACGTGCGGCCGGAGCAGCACCTCGCCGCCGAGGGAGGCGAGGTCGCCGATGCCCAGGACCGAGAGGCCGAAGCGGGCCTCGACCAGGGTGACCGGTGCGGCGACCAGCATGGTGAGGGCGAAGGCGATGCCCAGGTGGAGCGCGTGCTGCCAGTGCGAGACGCGGGCCGGGGAGCGGACGGCCGCCACGAAGGCGGCGGCGAGGACGAGAACGGCGGCGACGGGCAGCAGCCACCACGCGCGTGCGTCCTGGGCGGCGAGCGAGGACAGGTCGACGGTCGAGAGGTCCGGTCGTTCGCCCGTGCGCCGCAGGACGGCGTCGAGGATCTGCGGCATGGGAAGGCCGAAGGGGCCTTCCGCCCTGCCCTCCCAGGAACCGCCGATGCCCACGCCGAGCGCGAGCCAGGTGACGTTGGGGAGGCCCAGGAGGAGGACGGCGAGGGTCTCGGCGGCGTGGCCCTTGGTCGCCGCGACGACGATCCCGATGACCAGGCCGACGGCGACGTACGCGAGGAGCAGCAGGAGCATCGCGAAGGCGGCGGGGCGGACGGGTTCCTGGTAGCGGACGAGCCGGGGCGGCAGAGGGGTCCGGCGGGAGACGAGCAGGGCGACGGCGACCACGCCGAGGATCCACAGGAGCCCGTAGAAGAGCGTGGGTCCGACGTCGGTGCGGAAGCCGACGGTCGGGTTCGTGGCGTCGAGGAGGTCGCCGAAGAGTTCCATGAGGGGGTCGTCGCCGTCGCCGCCGCCGAGGGTCAGGGGGAAGTCGTGACGGGCGAGGGCCGAGAGACCCGCGAGGGCGGCCAGCCAGAGCACGACGACGCTCGCCGCGCGGAGCAGGAGTTCGCGCGCGCTGGTCACGGCGTGGTGGCGCAGGGGACGCAGGAAGCAGAAACCGGTGACCAGTGCGCCCACCAGGGTGACGGTGAGCGGCATGGCGGTCAGTTGGGCCTGGGTGCCCGCGAGGTCGCCCGCGTCGCCGGAGAGTTCGACCTTGCCGCCCGTGGCCATCACGACGACCGCCGCCAGGACGGCGCTGAAGCCGCCGGGCAGGTCGGCGGCGCCGGCGGCCCATAGGCCGAGCCCGGCGACGACGGCCATCGCGAGGTACCCGGCCACCACGGCGGCCAGGGCCTGGAGGAGGACACGGGCGTGGTGGCCCGTGGGGGTGGCGGTTGACCGCGCGGAGGTGGGGAGCCGACTGCTCGTCACGCTGCCCACGCTAGTACCGGGAGCGGGGGGCCGCTCGTGGGCGAGGGCCGGTGGTCCGCCGGCAGGGTGGAGGGCTTCCGCTTGCGGGCGGGCACCGTTCGGCGCACACAATGGGCGCGGAACGGAAGAAAGGGAAAAACGTGACTTCCCACCCGCCGTCCGGCCCTCCGTCGGTTCCCCCCGCAGGTCCCCCCTCGGGCCCCCTCTCGGGTCCGAGCACACGCCCGGGAAGCGCCGGTCCCCCACCACCGCCCGGACCGCCCCACGACCCCTCGTGGGGCGGTGGCTCGTCCGGCGGCGGTGGCGGTGGAGGCAGCTCCGGCGGCGGATCCGGCGGCGACGGCTCGGGCGGCGACGGCTCCGGCGGCGACCGCGGTTCCCGTCCGGGCGGCGGCAGGGGCGGCGGAGGCCCCTGGTGGCGATCCGTCCCGAAGGTCGCCTCGGTCACCGCCGTCCTCGTGGCCGCCGCGGCCCTCGCGGTCGTCCTCACCAACCGCCCCGACGACAAGGGCGACACGACGAGATCGGGTGGCGGCGAGGTCTTCCTGCAGAACGCGGCCGCGACCGGCCCGGACCCGTTCACCCCGTCGACGGCACGCGCCGACGTCGGTTCCGTCCCGCCGGCCTCGCTGCCGCCCCGTACCGCCTCGGCCCTGCCCAAGACGTCGGGGGCGACGCCAGGTCTCTACGGCGGGACCAAGTCGGTGGCCAGTTGCGACGTCGAGCAGCAGGTCCGCTTCCTCTCCGGCGAGCCCGCGAAGAACGCGGCCTTCGCCTCCGTCATCGGCATCCCACCGGCCGACGTGCCGGCGTATCTCCGCTCCCTGACCCCGCTTCAGCTCCGGGTCGACACCCGGGTGACGAACCACGGCTTCCGCGACGGCGCGGCCACCACCTACCAGGCCGTGCTCCAGGCCGGCACCGCCGTCATGGTCGACAACCGAGGCGTGCCCCGGGTGCGCTGCGCCTGCGGCAATCCGCTGACCGGTCCGGTCGCGCAGAAGGCGCCGCGCACGATCGGCACCCCGTGGCAGGGGTACAGCTCGCAGCAGCTCGTCGTGGTGGCGCCCTCGGTCACGGTCGTGAACGTCTTCGTCGTGTACGACCCCCAGGACGACGGCTGGTTCGCGCGGAAGCACGGCGACACCGGCGAGCACGACAGGCCGACCCCGCCGCCACCCCCGCCGCCCACGGCCTCCCCGTCGGCGTCCCCCTCGACCTCCCTGTCCAGTCCGTCGCCGTCGGTCTCCCCGCTGTCGCCGGTGCCCTGCGTGCCGGTGACGGGCACGGAGACCCCGACGCCGAGCAACGGGATCACACCGTCCCCGTGCCCCTCGACGCTCACCCCCTCCGCGCCGACGTCCTCGCCGGAGCCGCCGTCCGACTCACCCGGCCCCTCGGACTCGTCGCCGTCGACGGAGTCGTCGAGCCCCGCTTCGGAACCCCCCTCGGACGGTTCGGCCTCGAGCCCGCCGTCCGGCCCGGCGCCCGGCCCCGGGTCCGTCCTCGTCAGCTGAGCCCGGTCGTCGGCACGGGACGGTCAGGCCGGTTCGCTGACGCGGGCGGCGCGAGGGGCGGGCGAGGCCGCCCCGCTGATCGGCCCCGTGCGCGCGGCCCTGGCGCGCAGGCCCCGGAGCCAGGCCCCGATCGGCAGGGGGCGGCTCGTCCGCTCCTCCGCGCGCCGCTGCCACATCCGCTCGTCGCGGTCGGTGAAGTGTCCGGACATCGGTCGTCTCCTTTCCCTGAGGAACGCGGCCTCCAGGCCACTGAAAAGGAGTCTGTAACCTTATTGGCCCGGACATCAGAGCCAATGAGGAGTGATTGGCATGGCAGTGGCACGTGTGGTCCACACCGCGGACCGGACCCTGACGGGCCGCCAGCTCGCGTCGCTTCTCACCCCTCCCCCGGACGGCGGCCGGTTCGGCTACCGGGAGCTCGCGCGGGCCGTACGGGAGGCGCTGCTCGACGGCCGGGTGGCGCTGCGCCTGCGGCTGCCGGCCGAACGCGAACTCGCGGCGGTGCTCATGGTGAGCCGGACCACCGTCACCGGGGCGTACGACCTGCTGCGGGAGAGCGGTTACGCGCACAGCAGGCGCGGCGCCGGTACGTGGACCGCCCTGCCGGACGGCCAGACGCCCACCGTTCTCGGCGCCTTCCAGGACGACGCCGGGGCGACCATCGACCTCGCGCTCGCCGCGCCGCACGCCCCGGAGGCCGAACTGTCCGCCGCGCTGGCCGCGGCCGCCGCCGAGCTGCCCCGCTACGCCGGCTCGCAGGGCTACCACCCGTACGGGCTCCCGGCGCTGCGCACCGCGATCGCCGAGCGCTACACGGCCCGGGGCCTGCCGACCCTCCCGGACCAGATCCTCGTCACCACGGGTGCGCAGCAGGCCGTCTCGCTGGTCCTCACGCTGCTCGGCCGGGCCGGCGACCGGGTGCTGGCCGAGAACCCCTCGTACACCAACGCCCTCGACGCGATGCGGGGGCGCATGCTCCGCGTGACGCCCGTCCCGGTGACGGAGACCGGCTGGGACACCGGACTCGTCGACGCCGCGTTGCGGCAGACCGCGCCACGTCTGGCCTATCTGATCCCGGACTTCCACAACCCGACCGGGCGGCTCATGCCGGCGGAGCAACGCCGGGAGATCGCGCGTTCCGCGCGCGCCACCGGGACGTGGCTGGTGGTCGACGAGACGCTGACGGACATGGCCCTGGACGTCCCGGCACCCCCGCCGTTCGCGGCTTCGGCCGGAGGGGGCGACGGTGAGCAGATCGTCTCCGTCGGCTCGCTGAGCAAGAGCTGCTGGGGCGGGCTGCGGGTCGGCTGGGTGCGGGCCGCGTCCCGCGTCGTGGCCGAGCTGGCCCGGGTCCGGATCACCGCCGACCTGTCCGGTTCGGTGCTGGACCAGCTGGTGGCCGTCGCTCTGATGGACCGCCTCGACGTGATCCTGCCGCGCCGCCTCGACGAGCTGCGGCTGCGCCGGTCCGCGCTGACCGACGCCCTCGCCCGCCATGTGCCGGAGTGGCGGTGGGCGGAGCCGCCGGGCGGGATGTGCCTCTGGATCGACCTGGGCCGGCCCGTCGCGTCCTCCCTCGCGGCCCGCGCCCTGCGGCACGGCGTACGGGTGGAGGGCGGCGCCCGCTTCGGGGTGGACCCGGGCACGCACGAGCACCGGCTGCGGATCCCGTTCACGCTGCCCGTGGACGTGTACGAGCCGGCGGCGGAGCGGCTCGCGGCGGCCCTGGACGGCGCCCCGGGGCACTTCGCGGACCCCGCCCTGCCGGACTGGGTTGCCTGAGGGCCCGGCGGGTCTCCTCACTCGGGTGCCCGCCGACTTATTCGGATGCCTGCCGCCGGAGGTCCGTGTACGGTCCACCGAGTGGAACCACTGACCGACAAACAGATCCGCTCGTCCTTCGTGAACTGCACCAAGGGCGAGGCGGCCCGGCTCAAACTGCCCCTCGACTTCGCGGAACTCCCCTGGGAGGACCTGGACTTCCTCGGCTGGGTCGACCCCGGCGCGCCCCTGCGCGCACACCTGGTCGTGCCGCGCGAGAACGGCCCGCTCGGCGTGACCCTGCGGGTCCCGGCCACCGGCCGGACCAGCGCCGTGAAGTCCAGCATGTGCCAGGTCTGCCTGACCGCGCACGCGTCCTCGGGCGTCACGCTCCTGGTGGCACCGCTGGCCGGCAGCCGCGGCCGCGAGGGCAACACGGTCGGCATCTACCTCTGCGCCGACCTCGCCTGCTCCCTCTACGTCCGGGGGAAGCGCCAGCCGAAGCTGCGCCACCGGCGCCACGAGGAGTCCCTCGACCTCGACGAGCAGATCGCCCGCCTGACGGGCAATCTGGACGCCTTCCTCGACCGGGTGACGGCGGGCTGAGCGACCTCGACGCCTCCGCCCGGGTCTCCGCTCACCGGCACCGCTCGCCGGCTCCGCTCGTCGCGGCTCCGCTCAGCGGAAGGCCTGCTCGCCGGTGAGCGCCTTGCCGATGACCAGGGAGTGGACCTCGCTCGTGCCCTCGTAGGTGAGCACGGACTCCAGGTTGTTGGCGTGGCGCAGCACCGGGTACTCCAGGGTGATGCCGTTGGCGCCCAGGATCGTGCGGCACTCGCGGGCGATCGCGATCGCCTCGCGGACGTTGTTCAGCTTGCCGACGCTGACCTGCTCGGGGGTGAGGGTGCCCGCGTCCTTGAGCCGGCCGAGGTGGAGGGCGAGGAGCATGCCCTTCCCGAGCTCGACGGACATGTCGGCGAGCTTCTGCTGCGTCAGCTGGTAGGAGGCGAGGGAACGGGCGAAGACGACCCGGTCCCTGGCGTAGGAGATCGCGGTCTCCAGGCAGTCGCGTGCGGCGCCGAGCGCGCCGAAGACGATGCCGAAGCGCGCCTCGTTCAGGCAGCCGAGCGGGCCCGAGAGGCCGCGGGCCTCCGGCAGCATCGCGTCGGCGGGGAGCCGGACGTCCTCGAAGACCAGTTCACTGGTGACGCTCGCCCGCAGCGAGAGCTTCATCTTGATCTCGGGGGCGCTGAAACCCGGCGTACCGGCCGGGACGAGGAAGCCGCGGACGCCGTCCTCGGTCCGCGCCCAGACGACGGCGACGTCGGCCACCGAACCGTTGGTGATCCACATCTTGGTGCCGTTCAGGACCCAGTCGGAACCGTCCCGCTTGGCGTTGGTCCGCATGGCCCCGGGGTCCGACCCGGCGTCCGGCTCGGTGAGCCCGAAGCAGCCGATGTACTCTCCGGCCGCCATCTTCGGCAGCCAGCGCTGCTTCTGCTCCTCGGAGCCGTACTTCCAGATCGCGTACATCGCGAGCGAGCCCTGCACGGAGACGAGGGAGCGCAGCCCGGAGTCGACGGCCTCCAGCTCCAGACAGGCGAGCCCGTACGCCACGGAGTTGGTGCCCGCACAGCCGTAGCCGTCCAGGTGCATGCCGAGCACGCCGATGCCGCCGAGCGTGCGGGCCAGCTCACGGGCCGGGATCTCGCCCTTCTCGAACCAGCCGGCGACGTGCGGTCGCAGCTCACGGTCGGCGGCGGCCCGCACGGTGTTCCGGATCTCCCGCTCCTCGTCGGTGAGGAGTCCGTCGACGGCGAGCAGGTCGAAGGGATGGACGGGGGTGGACGGCGACTTCACGGACGGCCTCCTGGCGACTGTGGCAACTCGGCGAGCCGAAGCGTAGCGCCCGATCGGATATTGGATCCAGTATTGAAAATCCGACATCCGATCCGTACGGTCCGGTTGGATCCAATCTCCAATCGACTGGATCCAACCTCCAGAATCTGGATCCAACGTCCAATCTCCAATCTCCAATCTCCGGTATCTCCAGCGGGAGCGAGGGAAGCCGCATGCGCGCAGACCAGCCGGACACACCCGGGACGCCACCGACGGCGGGCGCCCTGTCCGGGATCGTCGTCGCCGACTTCGGCCGGGTGCTCGCCGGGCCGTACATGACGATGCTCCTCGCCGACCTGGGCGCGGACGTGATCAAGATCGAGCGGCCGGGCTCCGGGGACGACACGCGCGCGTGGGGTCCGCCGTTCGCCGCCGGGGAGGCCACCTACTTCCTCGGTGTGAACCGGAACAAGCGCTCCGTGGCACTCGACCTCACGGACCCCCAGGACCTGGCCACGGCCCGCGCGATCGTGGACCGCGCGGACGTCCTCGTCGAGAACTTCCGCCCCGGCACGATGGAGAAGCTCGGCCTCGGCTACGAGGACGTGCGTGCGGGCAACCCCGGGCTCGTCTACTGCTCGGTGACCGGCTTCGGCACCGCCGAGGGCGCCCGGCTGCCGGGCTACGACCTGCTCGTCCAGGCCATGGGCGGCCTCATGAGCGTGACGGGCGAACCGGACGGACAGGGCACGAAGGCCGGGGTGGCCCTGGTCGACGTCATCACCGGCCTCCACGCGGGCCTCGGCGTGCTCGCCGCCCTGCGGCACCGGGAGCGCACCGGCGAGGGCCAGCGGGTCGAGGTCTCCCTGCTGACCTCCCTCCTCTCGGCGCTCACCAACCAGGCCGCCGCCCACCTCGGGGCCGGGGTCGTGCCGCGCGCCATGGGCAACAGGCACCCGAGCATCGCCCCGTACGAGGTGTTCGAGGCGCGGGACCGGCCGCTGGTCCTCGCCGTGGGCAACGACCGGCAGTTCGGGGCCCTGTGCGAGCGGCTCGGCCGCCCCGAACTCGCCCGGGACCCCCGCTTCGCCACGAACACGGCCAGAGTCGCCCACCGGGAGGAGCTGGTCGAGGCGCTGGCCGGCCCGCTCGGCGGCCGTACCGCCGACGGCTGGTTCGAGGAGCTCACCGCGGCCGGCGTGCCCTGCGGGCCGATCAACGACCTGGCGGCCGCCTTCGGCCTCGCCGACCGGCTGGGGCTCGCCCCGCGCGTCCCGGAGTCCGCGGCCGGTCCCGGTCAGGTCGCCAACCCGATCCGGCTCGACGCCACCCCGCCCTCCTACCGCACCGCTCCGCCCCGCCTCGGCGAGCACACGGACGGGGTGCTGTCGGAGCTGGGACGAGTTGTCCACAGGGCGTCAGCGGCGGACGGCAGCGCGTAGGAAGATGGTCGGCACCGGCGGCGGGGCCCGCCGGCGAGGACGTGAGGGAACGGAAGGTCACAGGCGATGAGCAGCGCGGCGGAGAGGCGGCGGCCGCAGACGGCCCAGCAGTTCGTCCTGGAGGAACTGCGGCGCGCCATCACCAGTGGCGAGCTCAGGCCCGGCGGGCCGATCCGCCAGGAGGCTCTGGCGGCACGGTTCGAGGTGAGCCGGGTCCCCCTGCGGGAGGCCCTCAAGGCCCTGGAGGCGGAGGGCCTGGTGGTCCATCACGTCCACCGGGGCTACTTCGTCGCGGAACTCTCCCTCGCCGACCTGGAGGAGATCTACCGCATCCGGGAGCTCCTGGAGACCGAGGCGGTCCGTATCGCCGTGCGGCGGATGCCGGACGGCACGGTCGGCACGCTCGAACGGATCCAGCGGAAGGTGGAACGGGCCGCCGCCGCGGGGGACGTGGCCGCGATGGCGGCGGCGAACCGGCTCTTCCACTTCACTCTGATCGAGGCCTCCGGGATGCCGCGCCTCGTGCGGCTCATCACGACCCTGTGGGATTCCACCGACGCGTACCGCTCGCTGTACTACACCGAGGCCACCCACCGGAAGCAGGCCGTGCACGAGCACCGCGCCGTGCTCTCCGCGCTGCGCCACAGCGACGAGGAGGCCACCGTCCGCTGGCTCGACGAGCACCGGGCCCACGCGGTGGCGGCACTGCGCGAGGTCCTGGACCCGGAAGACCCGGAACAGGACTGACCGCGCGGGGCCCGGAGCCGGATCGGCCTCACTCGGACGCGCCGGATCCGGCACCCGCGCGCCGGGCCGCGCCGGCCACGAGGAGGAGCACGGCCGCCACGGCCATGGCCCAGGGGGCGCTGTCGGAGGTGTACGACGGGTCCGTGAACATGCTGCCGGCCACGAGCCCCAGGAACGCGCCGGAGGCCAGGAACCCGGTGCCGGCCGGCATGTCGTCCGCCGTCCGCCACCTCCTGCGCGGGATCCACAGACGCAGCAGGTCCACGGTCACCGCGAGGGACGCCAGGCGACCCACGACGGCCCACCACAGGGGCGTCGCGTCCGTCTCGCCCGCGCCGAACGCCACGGTCGTGCAGAAGAGCGCGACGGGCACGAGCCAGCCGAGGCTCGCCCGGATCCCGAGCGTCTCGACGGCCTCCGCACCCGGACCCACACCCGCCTCCGGCACCCCCTCCGGGGAGCGAGGGGCGGGAATCAGCGGCGGGGCGGACGGCACCGGGCGAAGGGCCCGGGTACGCGCACGGCGGTCGCGGAACCCGAGATCGCCGTACTGAGCGACGTGGGCGGCCAGTTCGGTCCGGAGCGTGAGCAGCCGCTCCGCCGTCTCGTCGAACTCGGCCCGGCGCCGGGCCGACTCCTCCGCCGCCTCGCGCTCGGCGCCGGTCAGCGCCGCCAGGCGCTCGGCGTGGAGCCGTTCGGCTTCCGCCCGGGCGGCTTCGGCGGCCTTGGGCACCTCGGTGAGCTCCGCCTGGAGGCGTACCCGCTCGTTCTCGATGATCTCCTCGACGCGGTGCCGCTCGTCCGGCGGAAGGTCCTTCGGCGCGCGGGCCTCCGCCCTGGCGACGGCGGCCCGCCGCCACTCCATCAGCGGCCTGCCACGGTGTTCGCCGATGCCGTTGATGTGGACCTTGCGGCCCTGGGTGCGGTGGATGTAGAGCACCTCACCGCCGCGCCCGTTGGGGGCCTTGCCCCAGCTGACCCGCTTGAAGTCGGCGGCCGTGGTGATGCCCTGTGCCGCGAGGTCGCGGACCAGTCCGCTGCCGATGCCGTTCACCTCGCTCGCCGTCAGGCGGGTGCCGCGCAGCGACCGTTCGATCGACGCGCGCCGCAGGACGGAGAGCGCCTGGCGCTCGCGTCCGGCGCGCTTCCCGTCCAGGCCGTCCAGACGGGCGGTGAGTGACCGTTCGCTCCTGGCCCGCTTCTCGTGGACGCGCTGCAGGACCTTGCCGTGTCGCGCCTCGGCACGGGCCCGTTCCCCGGCCTCACGGTTCAGCCGCCGCCGGTCCGCGAGCTCGAACGGGCGTCGCGCCGACAGGAGTCGGCGATGGGCGCCGACGGACTCGACGAGCCGGCGTCGCTCGGCACGTATCCCGGCCGGACCGGTGTTCTGGAGGGGCGTGGTGCTGTCGATCACAGAGTGGGCTCTTCGGTGGCTGGTGAGAACAGGGGGCCTCATTATCGCCAGCCCTACGGGTCGCCCTCGCCCGGTGGCTCCCCCCGGCGTCCGGCGTGGATCGGGGCCCGCGGGGCGCAGTGGGGCTGCGGATACCCTGGCGCCGGACGCGAGGAGGAATCATGGCGCGGATGCCGTCGGCCGAACGACGCAGGCAGCTGGTCGAGGCGGCGATCAGGGCGATGACCAGGGACGGTGTCGCCCGGACCACGACCCGGTCGATCTGCGCCGAGGCGGGGGTCTCGCTGAGCGTCTTCCATTACTGCTTCGACTCCAAGCAGGCGCTCCTCGAAGCGGCGATCGAGACGATCACCGGCACCTACGTGGAGCGCGTGATGTCGGCGGTCGAGCCGGGAGCGACGCTGCGCGAAACGGTCCGGGGTGCTCTGCAGACGTATTGGGACCACGTCACGGCCCACCCGGGCGAGCACATGCTGACGTACGACCTCACCCAGTACGCCCTGCGCGAGCCCGGCTTCGAGCATCTGGCGCGCGCGCAGTACGAGCAGTACGTGGCGTCCGCGTCGGCGCTCGTCGAGCAGGTCCGGGAGGCGCGGGGCCTTGAGCCGCGGGTGCCGGTGAAGGTGCTCGCGCGGTATCTGGCGGCGGCGATCGACGGGCTCACCCTCCAGTTCCTCGTCCTCGGTGACGAGCAGGCCGCCGCCGAGCACCTGGATCTGACGACCGATCAACTCGTTGCCATGATGGAGGGTTGAGCCCGGCGAGCGAGTTGGCGCTCCCTCAACAGGTCATTTGACCCGGACTCTTGACTCGCACCCTCCGCACCGCGATCCTCGGGGCGCCCGGTACTCCCCCACCGTCCGGAGGCATCGCAGCTCATGACTCGACCCTTTTCGCGCGGGAGCGGCGGCGGATCCGCTCTCCTGGCGCTGTTCCTGGCCCTCGCCGCGGTGCTGTTCGGCTCCGCTCCGGTCCCCGCCGCCGCCGGTGGCACGTGGTGGGAGGCCTCGTCCCGGCCGGCGCCGGACTCGCAGATCAACGTCACGGGCGCGCCGTTCACGGGAACGGACGCGCAGGGGAAGGTGCGCGGGTTCGTCGACGCGCACAACCATCTGATGTCCAGCGAGGGCTTCGGCGGCCGGATGATCTGCGGGGCGCCGTTCTCGCAGGCGGGCGTCGCCGATGCCCTCAAGGACTGTCCCGAGCACTACCCGGACGGCTCGGGGGCGATCTTCGAGCACCTCACGGGCGGTGACAACGGCAAGCACGATCCGGTCGGCTGGCCCACCTTCAAGGACTGGCCCGCCCACGACTCGCTGAGCCACCAGCAGAACTACTACGCCTGGGTCGAGCGCGCCTGGCGCGGCGGCCAGCGGGTGCTCGTCAACGACCTGGTGACCAACGGCCTGATCTGCTCGCTCCTGCCCCGGGACCGCAGCTGCGACGAGATGACGGCGATCCGGCTGGAGGCCCGTAAGACGTACGAGATGCAGGACTACATCGACGGGATGTACGGCGGGCCCGGCAAGGGCTGGTTCCGGATCGTCACCAGCGCGGCGCAGGCCCGCTCGGTGATCCAGCAGGGCAAGCTCGCCGTCGTCCTCGGCGTGGAGACCTCCGAGCCCTTCGGCTGCAAGCAGATTCTCGACGTCGCCCAGTGCGGCCAGGCGGACATCGACAAGGGCCTCGACGAGCTGTACGCGCTCGGCGTGCGCAGCATGTTCCTCTGCCACAAGTTCGACAACGCGCTCTGCGGCGTCCGCTTCGACAGCGGGACGACGGGTGTGGCGGTGAACATCGGCCAGTTCCTGTCCACGGGCACCTTCTGGGCCACCGAGAAGTGCGCGGGCCCGCAGCACGACAACCCGATCGGTCTCGCCGCGGCGCCGCCCGCGATGGCCGAGAAGCTGCCGCCGGGGGTGAGCGTCCCCTCGTACGCCTCCGACGCCAGGTGCAACACCCGCGGGCTCACCCGGCTCGGGGAGTACGCCGTGAAAGGCATGATCCAGCGCGGCATGATGCTGGAGCTCGACCACATGAGCGTCAAGGCCGCGGGGCGGGCGCTCGACATCCTGGAGGCCGAGGAGTACCCGGGCGTCCTGTCCAGCCACAGCTGGATGGACCTGGACTGGACCGAGCGGCTCTACCGCCTGGGCGGTTTCGCCGCCTCGTACATGCACGGCGCCGAGGGCTTCGTCGGCGAGGCCGGACAGAAGGCGGAGCTGCGGAAGAAGTACGGGGTCGGGTTCGGCTACGGCACGGACATGAACGGGGTCGGCGGCTGGCCGGGCCCGGTCGGAGCCGGCGCGCCGAACGCGGTGAAGTACCCCTTCCGCAGCTTCGACGGGGGCTCGGTCCTCGACCGCCAGGTCACGGGTGAGCGCACCTGGGACCTCAACACCGACGGCGCCGCGCACAACGGTCTCGTGCCGGACTGGATCGAGCAGATCCGGCTCACCCCCGGCGGGCAGAGCGTCGTGGACGAGCTGTCGCGGGGAGCGGAGTCGTACCTGACCACCTGGAAGCGGACGGAGGACCACGAGCCGGGCGTGAACCTCGCGGCCGGGCAGCCGACGTCGGCCAGCACCACCCAGTGGTGGAACCCCTTCGTGAACTTCTCGCCGGGTCTCACGGTCGACGGCGACACGGGGACCCGCTGGGCCAGCGAGTGGTCGGACGACCAGTGGCTCCGGGTGGACCTGGGGTCGGTGCGCCCGGTCGGGCGGGTCACGCTCGACTGGGAGCGGGCCTACGCCCGCGAGTACCGGATCGAACTGTCGGACGACGGTACGAGCTGGCGGAACGTGTGGTCCACGGACGCGGGTGACGGTGGCTACGACACGGCGGAGTTCGCTTCGCAGCCGGCCCGTTACGTGCGCGTCCACGGGGTGAGGCGGGCCACGGACTGGGGGTACTCGCTCTACGAGGTGGCCGTCAACAGGTCGTGAGCCTACGCGCCGAGGGGGCCTGCGGGATCCGGATCCCGCAGGCCCCCTCGGTGTCCTCGGGAGTGCTCTCAGCCGGTGGTGGGGCCGGTCCAGTCGCCGGGGACGCGGGCCAGCCGGACACGCTGCGGGTGGTCGCCGACGTCGACGCTCGCCACGCGCCGCCCGGTGCCGAAGTCGATCGCGGTGACCCGGTCCGCGCCGCTCTCGGAGATGACGCAGGACGCGCCGTCGCCGCTGACCGTCGCCCAGTAGGGCTTCGAAGCCGGGACGAGCGGGCCCTCCTGGAGGGTGGTGCGGTCGACCACGGTCGCGTAGTCGTCCATCGTCCCGGCGACGCAGAGCTTGCTGCCGTCCGCGTTGATCGAGAGGCCGTGGTGGCGCGAGTCGTTGACCCAGGTGGTGCGGTCGGGGTCGGTCGCCGGGTTGCCGGGGAGGTTCTTGAGGCGGGTGATGCGGTCGGAGTCGATGTCGTACTCCAGGAAACCGTTGAAGAAGGAGACCTGGAAGTAGATCTTCTTCTCGTCCGGCGTGAAGACGAGGGGGCGGACGGCGTCGGAGAGGTCGCCGCGTCCGAAGGCGTCCAGGCGGGCGCGCATGTCGATGACGCGGACGGTCTCGAAGGTGCGGGCGTCGACGACGGTGATCTTCCGGTCGCCCTTGGTCCAGTCGAGCCAGGGGGCGTCGAGTGCGGTGGTGACCTCGCCGATGGACATGTTCCAGAGGAGTCCGTCGGAGGTGAAGACGTTCTCGTGGGGCTTGTCGCCGGTCTTGAAGGAGCCGACCTGCCGTCCCGTGGCGATGTCCAGGACGTGCACGGTGTCGGCGGTGGAGGCGGAGACCGCGACGCGGGTGCCGTCGGGCGAGACGGCCATGTGGTCGGCGCGGTAACCGGCCACCGGGAAGCGCCAGTTGATGTGCCCGGTCCGCAGGTCGAGGGAGACGACGTCGGCGAAGCTGGGGCGGGAGACGACCATCGCGGAGCCGTCGGGGGTCGCGTACATGTCGTCGACGAACTGGTCGTGGCCCTCGCCCGGTCCGCTGCGGACGCCGAGGAAGAAGGCGAGCCTGACGGGGTTCAGGTAGATCTCGCGCAGGCGCTCCTCCTTGTCGGGAACGACGTCGACGCGGCCGACGCGGTGGAAGTCGCCTCGGGAGGCGATGACGTCGGCGGTGCCGTCCCAGTTGTTGCCGACGAACATCACCTCCTGGAGCCCAGGGGAGGATCCGGGGGTGGATGGCGAGCCGGGCACGGTTGCCGAGCCGGCACTCGCGGACGCGGCGACGAGAGTGAGGGAGGCCGCGAGGGCTCCGAGGAAGCGGCGGGTCCCGGACGTGCGGGGAGAGGGCATGGGGGTCCTTCTTCCGTGGCGCGACGACGACTTACCGGAGGTAACCACGGTCACGTCCGGCCTCACAAGCCCCTGTCGCGCCCCGCTTCCCGCTTCCCGCCCCGAGGTCCGTCCGGTCACCGCTCCGGCCTCCTCACGCCCGGACGGCCCGCCGTGCGGGATCATGGAATCCGGAACGCAGAAGGGACGGAACGGACGATGAGGCACCGCAGTGTCGCGGACCTGATGACGCCCACCGCGGTCGCGGTGCAGCGCGGGACGTCGTTCAAGGAGATCGCGCGGCTCCTCGACGAGTACGGCATCACCGCGGTCCCGGTGGTCGACGAGGAGAACCGGCCGGTGGGGGTCGTCTCCGAGGCGGACCTGCTGCGACGGCACACGGCGAAGGACGGCCCGAGCACGGCGGAGGCCATGATGTCGAGCCCCGCCGTGACGGCCCGGCCCTCCTGGACGGCCGTCGAGGCGGCCCGTCTGATGGAACGGCACCGGGTGAAGCGGCTCCCGGTCGTCGACGCGGACGGCCGGCTGATCGGGGTCCTCAGCCGCAGCGACCTCCTCCAGCTGTTCCTGCGGAGGGACCGCTCGATCCAGGAGGAGATCCGCGAGGACGTGATCGTCCGCATCCTGCGCCTCTCCCCCTCGGCCGTGCACATCGACGTGGACGAGGGCCGGGTGACGCTGAGCGGCACCCTGGAACGCCCGGGCCTCGGCCCGATCCTGGTCCGCCTGTGCGAGACGGTGGACGGGGTGGTGGAGGTCGTGGACCGGATGGCGTACGAGGAGGGCGAGAGCGCGCGTTAGGCACCGCACGGCAGGGGCTCAGGAGCCCCGGTTCCGCCCACGCCAGGGCCAAGGGCCCGGGCCCCGCCCCCGGACTGACCGTGCCCCCGGGCTCCCGACAGACAGGGCGGTTCCGTCAGGAGACCGCCTCCGGCCAGCCGTACCCGGGGCCGGTGTGCTGGGGTACGGTCCCGGCGCCCACCGCCTCCATCTCCCGGTTGGCCTCCCGCATGAGCTTGCCGGCCAGGTCCTTCATCGCCCGGCTCGCGGCGAGTTCGTCGCCGATCGCCGGCACGTCCACGTCCGCCGGGTTGCATCGCGCGGAGCCGTGGCCGGTGAGGGTCGAGTTGCCGGTGTCCAGCCGGGCCTCGGCCCTCGTCCTGCCGCTCTCCTCGGTCAGTTCCAGGCCGACCGTCCACTCCAGCGTGCGGCTCATGGTCCGCCTCCTCGCCTCGCCGGGCCGCGCGAAGACGAGGCACGGCCCCTTCCGGTACCTCCAGGATCCATCGCCCGGGG
Organism: Streptomyces sp. NPDC034084; assembly: GCF_055575535.1. Taxonomy (NCBI): domain Bacteria; kingdom Bacillati; phylum Actinomycetota; class Actinomycetes; order Kitasatosporales; family Streptomycetaceae; genus Streptomyces; species Streptomyces sp. NPDC034084. The sequence continues at coordinate 418,987 of NZ_JBVISK010000003.1, read as the reverse complement.
CGGGAACGCGCGGGGAGTGGCCGGCGCACGGCATCTGCGGAAGCCCTCGGTCTCCCTTGGAATAGGCGCGCTCCCCGGGCCGGAGGCCCGGTCCGCCATAGGCGTCTCAGTAGGCTTCCCCCATGAGACATCAGGATCCCGATGGGACGGCGGTCGGCGGCCCGGCACAGCCAGTGGCCGATCTGAATCTGCTGCGGACCTTCCTGGCGGTCCACCGCTCCGGTTCCTTCACCGCCGCCGCCGGGCTCCTCGGGCTTTCGCAGCCGACGGTGACCACGCAGATCCGGGCGCTGGAGCGGCAGACGGGCCGCGAGCTCTTCGAGCGGCTGCCGCGCGGTGTCGCCCCGACCCCCGTCGCACACGACCTCGCGGCCCGGATCGCCGGGCCCCTCGACGCTCTGGCCGCCGTCACCGGGCACGAGGCCGGGCCCCACGAGCAGGCCGCTCCCGTGCATCTCGCGGGCCCCGCCGAGCTGCTCTGCACGCGCGTCCTGCCCGCCCTCGCGCCACTGACGGCCGAAGGCGTACGGCTGAGGGTCACCCCGGGTCTGACCGAGCCGCTCCTCGACGGGCTGCGCGCGGGCCGGCACGACCTGGTGATCGCCACCTTCCGGCCGCGCGGGCGGGCGCTGACCGCCGTGCCGTTCACCGACGAGGAGTTCGTCCTGGTCGCGGCTCCGGTGTGGGCCGACCGCGTCAAGGAGCGGCCGGACGTGGCGGGGCCTGCGGCGCTGCACCCCCTCCCCCTGGTCGCGTACGCCGAGGATCTGCCCATCGCCCGCCGCTACTGGCGGCATGTGTTCGGGGCGCGGCTGTCCCGCCCCGCCGCCGTGACCGTTCCGGATCTGCGCGGGGTGCTCGCCGCGGTCGTCGCCGGGGCGGGGTTCAGCGTGCTGCCCCGCTACCTCTGCGAGGCCGAACTGCGCTCCGGCGCCTTGGTGCCCCTGTACGAACCGGAGGACCCGCCCTTCAACACCGGCTACCTCGTCCAGCGCCCGGGCCGCCCCGACAACCCCGACGTCGGCCGCGTCCGGGACCTCCTGACGGAGGTGGGAAGGAGCTGGTGACCCGGGGGCGGGCAGGGCGTGGGTCCCGGCGCCCGCAGGGCGTGGTCCCGAGGTCCGGGGGCCGTCGAGTGCTCCTGCTATAACCGGCACATGATCTACCACGTGGTCACGCCCGCCGAATGGTCCGCCCGGCCGGAGGAGCCGTACGCCCCCGCCTCCCTGGAGGAGGAAGGTTTCGTCCACTGCTCCCCCGACGTGCCGACGACACTCGCCGTCGTCAACGCCTTCTACCGCGGCACCCCCGGGCCGCTCCTCGCGCTCCTCGTCGACGAGAGCCGGCTCGCGGCCAGGACGGAGTGGGAGGCCGCCGTGCCGACCCCGCCGCCCGGCGTCTCCGAGAGGACCCTCTTCCCCCATGTCTTCGGTCCGATCGACCGCGCCGCCGTCGACGAGATCCTGGAGGTCACCTGGGACGGGGACGGACGGGCGACCGGGCTGGCGAAGACCCTCTGACGGGCCCGGTCCGCCCCGTCGGCCCTCCCCGCCTCCCACCCCGCGCCCCACGCCCCTCCCCGCACGGAGTATCTGGTCCGGTGCCGCCCGGAGCGGCCCGCACCCCAGGTGCCACGCCGGGCAGGCCCGCTCCCGCCGACGTCCCGTCGACGCAGGGGTCGCCGTCGCCGTATGCGGTTCCCGCCGCTCTCGGTTAGACCTTGATCAGAGGGTGTCGGCCGGCCCGCCGGAAGCCTCTCGTCCGGCGTCACGTACCGCCCGCCTCCCGGGAGGAAGTCGATGATCACCCGTCGCAGTGTGCTCGGCGGGGCTCTCGCCGCCGCAGGCCTGCCGCTCCTCGCCCCCGGCACCTCCGCCGGGGGCGAGGCACACGCGGCGCGGGCCCTGCCGCAGGCCGGCCCCCACCATGTGCGCATCCCCGTACCGCCCGCGTTCACCACGGCCATGCCGGTCCCGCGGGTGCTGCGCCCGCTCTCCGCGACGGGCGGCGTGGACTGCTACGAGCTGACCATCCGCAAGGCGACCGCCCAGATCCTGCCGGGCACCGCCACCGATGTCCTGACCTACGACGGGCACTTCCCCGGCCCCGTCATCCACGCCCGCTCCGGGCGCCGCGTCCTCGTCCGCCACCACAACGGCCTCGACGTGCCCGTCTCCGTCCACCTGCACGGCGGGAGCGTCCCGCCCACGTCCGACGGCAACCCGATGGACGTCTTCGCTCCCGGGACCGCGCGGACGTACGCGTACACCAACCGGCAGCCCCACGCCTCGCTCTGGTTCCACGACCACGCCCACCACATGGAGGCCGAGCACGTCTACCGCGGCCTCTCCGGCACCTATCTGCTCACCGACGCCCTCGAACAGGGCCTTCCCCTGCCCAAGGGCCGGTACGACGTGCCCATCACGATCCGCGACGCCCGTTTCGACGAGCGCGGGCAGCTGGCGTACACGATGGCCGACCGCGACCGCACCACCGTCCTCGCCAACGGCAAAGTCTCCCCCTACTTCGAGGTCGCGGCCCGCAAGTACCGCTTCCGCCTGCTCAACGGCTCCAATCTGCGACTCTTCGCGCTGAGCCTGTCCGACGGCACTCCGCTCACCCAGATCGCCTCGGACGGCGGCCTCCTCGAGCGGCCCGTCGCCGTGCCCGTCCTCACGCTATCGCCCGGCGAACGCGCCGACGTGGTCGTCGACTTCTCCCGCTACCCCGTCGGCACCCGGCTGGTCCTCGCGAACACCGGACCCGGCCGGCCCGAGCAGATCGGCAAGGTGCTCCGCTTCGACGTCGTGCGCACCGCCGACGACCCCAGCGGCGTCCCTGAGGTGCTGCGCGTCCTGCCGCCCGCCGCCGCCCTGCCCGCCGCCACCGTCACCCGCCCCATCGAACTCCGCATGGACGAGGACGGGCGCCCCGATCCGCGCGGGTTCATCAACGGGCAGATGTACGACCCCGAGCGCGTCGACACCACCGTGGCCCTCGGTTCGTCCGAGATCTGGAACGTCACCAACGCCAACAAGCGCACCCCGCACAACTTCCATCTGCACCTGGTCCAGTTCCGGGTGCTCGAACGCGGCGGAGCGCCCGCGGGCCCGACCGAGGCGGGCCTGAAGGACACGGTCCGGGTGATGCCGGGTGAGACGGTGAAGTTGCACGTGACGTTCGACGGCTTCCGGGGCGACTACGTGTACCACTGCCACATGCTCGACCATTCGGCCATGGGCATGATGGGCACCTTCCGGGTCCGGTGAGGGGCCGCCCGGCGTGACACGCCAGGGGCCCGGCGTAGAGTGTCGGCGGGCGCGGTGTGATCACGAGGAGTTTCTGTGACCGCGGTCAGCCTTGAACACGCCAGCGTCCCCGCCGACACCGGTGAGGTGACCCTGCTGATAGCCCGCCGGGTCGAGCCGGGCCACGAGGCCGCCTTCGAGCGGTGGGCGAAGGGCATTCTCGACACCGCGGCCGCCTTCCCCGGCCACCTCGGGTACGGACTCTTCCGCTCCTCCGGCGGCGACGCCCCCTGGTTCCTCGTCCACCGTTTCCAGGACGCCGAGGCGTGCCGGGCGTGGCAGGAGTCCCCCGAGCGGGCCGCGTGGTTCGCCGACTGCCAGGGGCACCACCACACGGAGATCGCCCGGCGCAGGCTGACCGGCATGGAGACCTGGTTCGCGAAGCCGGGGTCGACCCGGCCCGCGCCGCCCCGGTGGAAGATGGCGGTCAGCGCGACCCTGGCGATCTACCCGATCTCCGTGCTCGGCGGACTCTTCCTGACCCCGCACCTCACGGCGCTGCCCCTCCTGCTGAGCAGCGCCGTCGTCGCCGGCGTCTTCAACGTCCTGATGACGTACGTGGCCATGCCCGCCGTGAGCAGACTCCTGCGCGACTGGCTCACGCCGTAGCGCTCGGAGAGCTGTCAGTCGAGGCAGAACTCGTTGCCCTCGATGTCCTGCATGTGGATGCACGACTCGTTCTCGTCATCGGCGAACAGGGTGCGCACGTGTACCGCGCCGAGCTCTACGAGCCGTGCGCACTCGGCCTCGAGGGTGGCGAGGCGCTCCTCGCCGACGAGGCCGGTGCCGGCCCGCACGTCGAGGTGCACCCGGTTCTTGACGACCTTCCCTTCGGGAACGCGCTGGAAGAGCAGTCGCGGGCCCACGCCCGAGGGGTCGGAGCAGGCGAAGTAGACGACCTTCTTCTCGGCCGGGAGCGTGCCGTGGTACGCCTCCCACGTGTCGAACCCCTCCGGCGGCGGCGCGATGACGTACCCCAGCACCTCGCACCAGAATCGGGCCAGGCGCACGGGTTCCGCGCAGTCGAAGGTGACTTGGAACTGCTTGATCAACGTCATCGGGCCACCCTAATGGCTCGTGCCGCTCCCCCGCTGTCCTGGAGGCGGTGAGCACCGGACCCGTCGCCCCCGTGCTGGTGGGAGGCCGTTGCCGAGAAGGCAGCCAGGCGGAACACGCCGGACCGTCGTGCCCTCGCCCGGGATCTCGGCCGTTCCGTTCCTGACCCCGGACCTTTCAGTCGTTGTCGTTGTAGAAGGCGATGCCTCGCCAGTCGGTGACGCACGAGCGACTGAGGAAGATCCAGCCGATCGCGCTGTCGCGCACGACGATGGCCGGGTTCGAGCCGTTCGTCGTGAAGCGGTACATGACAGTCGAGCCCGGCCTGCCGGCCACGTCCCGCAGCGAGCCGTCGCTGTAAGCGCTGGTCGTGTAGTAGTTGTAGTACGCCGTACAGGCCGGGTCGACCGTGATCGCCGTACCGTCCGTGGCAGCGTGTGCGGCCGCGTTGAAGTTGTAGCCGACTGTCCGGCGGTGCGCGATGTTGTCCTTGACCGCCTCGCTGCACGACTCCGCGACTGATGCGGTCGGGCTGGAGCCGAGGGCGCCCGGCGGTATCCAGGCGCAGATGTTGTTGCCGCCCCAGCTGCGCCCGTAGTGGTAGTTGCTGGCGGCGGTCTGGTGGACGTCGAAGGACGAGCCGGCCAGGGCGGTGCCCACCCAGTAACCGCAGACCTTGTTCTGCATCCAGGTGCCGGCCGGGACGGTGCCGGAGTTGTTGCACGCCGCCGGCTTGGGCGAGTTCGGCTGGATGGTGTACCTGTTCACGTTCGCCTGGGAGGTGCCGGGCATCAGGCCGACGAGCGTGACCGCCGCGGCGAGGACGGTGGCTGCGCGGGTGCGGCGGCGGAGAGTTGTACCGGTGTCGGTCGTCACTGGGTCTCCTTCGTGGTGGGCTGGGGCGTGGGGCAGAACGGTCAGCGGCCACCAGGGGCACCGAGGGCGGCGCACGGCGGGTCGGCCGGGTCCGGCTGCGGGGGCGGGGACGGGGACGGGTACAGCCGACCGACCGGGACGGGCGGCGACTCCCCGGAATCGGTTGACGAAGTGCGGGAGCATTCCCGAGCGTCTGCCACAGAGCCGCACGAGAGCGCGTGAGGCGCCGCCAGGGCCAGGGCCTGTCCTACCGTGCTCGGCAGGACAGGCCCGGCGCCTCTCCCGGGGTCAGCAGAACCAGCCGTCCTGGACCCAGCCGTGGCGGTTGATGGAGCCGTAGGCGAAGCCGTACACCCAGCCGGACTGCTTGCTCTCCACCAGGAAGGTCTGGCCCTGGTAGAGGGTGCCCATCCAGGCGCCTGCCGGGGCCGTGCGGACGAAGAGGTCCTGGGCGCAGACCGTCTCGCGTTCGCCGATGGTGCCGTTGGCGGCCTGGGCGGGTCCGGAGCCGAGCAGCAGGGCCGCTCCGACGGCGGCCGCCACCGCCGCGGTGCGGGCGGTGCGAAGTGCGGACATGACGTTCCCTCCCGAATCCCGGCTCACCAGGAGCCGTAGCCGCCGATGCATTCGTAGCGCACGTAACCCCAGTCGTTGGGGCCGAAGTCGAAGGTGGCGGCCCAGCCGTTGTAGACCGGGTGGGCGCCTCGGGTGTGGCCGACCTTGTCGCCGTACGACAGGGTGCGCAGGAAGCCTGTCGGACCGGAGGAGCTGTCGTAGTTCGCGTAGAAACTGGCGCTCTGGCAGATGATGATCGCGTGTTCGGGCACCACGGCCGCCTGGGCCGGCGATTGCAGCAGCGCCGCTGCGGCGACTGCGGCTGCGGCCGTGGCAAGCACTCGTCTGGTGTGCGGCATCGCTCATCGACTCCTTGAGGCGAGATCACCGGGATGCGGTCAACGCGCGTAAACCATAGACGGACGGTTGTCATGACCACAACAGTTCTCGTGGCGAGGAACGCGTCTGACAGGCCGCCCCTCGCCACGAGGCCGGCTCGGGGTCAGCAGCCGCCGCAGTTGTAGAAGGTCACGTCCCAGTGGCTGCCCTCGTCGGCGTAGACGTTGCCCGCGCCGGACTTCCACTGCGGGGCTCCGTCGCCGCGCAGCCCGATGTAGGCGAACGTGTTCTTGATGTAGCTGCCGAGGCAGGTGTACTTGCTGAAGTCGAGCTTGTAACCGTTCCAGTGCGAGTACGTGCCGCTCGCGTGGCCGGTCTCGGTGCCGCCGGTGATGTTCAGGGCGCAGCCGCTGGCGCTCTTGAGGGTCTGGGCGCCCTGGGCGGTGGCGAGGTTGAGCTGCTCGAAGGACGTGCAGGTGGAGTTGTAGCGGTCCGAGCAGCCGCCCGAGGACGACCAGGTGATCCCGGAGTTCCGGAACATCGAGGTCGCGGTGGCGTGGCTGATCTTGGTGACCGCGTGGGCCTCGCCGGCGGCGGTGAGAACGCCGACGCCGGGCGCGAAGAGCGCGCCGAGGACGAGGGCGAGAGCGGTCAGGACGGAGCGAAGCGCGGTAGCTCGTGTACGGGTCGCGGCCGTGTCGCGGACGGAGTGACCGTTGGGCACCTGCGGAGACTTCATGGATTTCCTCCTGGTCGGCTTCGGCGAGTGGGTACGGGCGGTGCGGGGGTGCGTGAGCGACCGACCGCGAGGTCTACCCGCGTCGACCTCTGGACGCGGAAGGCCCCGGGGCACGGGGTGTGGGATCAGACGGCGGAGCGGAAGGCCGGCAGGTAACCGCTGGACTGGCCCGTGGCCGTGGGGTGGTAGCTGTCCGAGACGGGCACCGAGACGCTGTGCAGCCAGGCGGCGCTCGAGCAGATCTCGTGGCCGGTGAACTCGTCCACGACGCTGGAGTAGGAGAACCCGGCGTCGGCGGCCTGCTTGGCGAGCATGCCGTTGAGGGCGTCACTGCCCCGGTTGATTGCCGCCCGCTCGGTTTCGCTCAGCCCGACGATGCAACCGCCGTTCAACTGGTAGAAGCGCGGGTATCCGAGCACGACGACATGAGCCTGCGGCGCCCTGCTCCGGATGGCGCCGTAGAGAGAGGAAAGAGCTCCGGGCAGGGTGTTGTTGACCTGCGCGATGGCGTTGTTGACCGCGTTGACACAGGTCGTCTCGCTCTGCAGGACGCAGGTCTGCATGACGTTCGCGAACCCGACGTCGTTGCCGCCGGCGGTGACGCTGACGAGGGTGGTGGAGGTGGTGAGCGGGGCCAGCTGGCCGCTCTTCACGGTACTGGTCGTCGCTCCCGAACAGGCGGTGAAGGAGAACGACGCCGGGGCGTTGGCGGCCGCCCACAGGGAGGGGTAGGCCTTGCTGCTGCGCTGACAACTGCCACTGTCGGACAGGTAGCTGCCGGCGCCCACCCCGGAGGAGTAGGAGTCCCCGAGAGCGACGTACCGCTCCCCCGTCGCCGCGGCGGCGGAGGCGGGCAGGGCCAGGCCGGCGCTCGCGGCGACCATCGCCAGCAGCGCGAGCAGAACCCTTCCAAATCTGGGCACGGACGTGGGAATGGACATGGACATGACAGGCGACTCCTCAGGATGACCCGTGACCGGGAGTTGTTGAAGAGTCACTCTTCTAGCAGCGATCACAGCCCGCGCGATAGACGTGTGAACCGGCTAGTTGCCTCGGCCTCCGTCGAGGGGCGAGGACGCGCCCCGACAAACCACCGAGCGAGCAATCAACCGGTCCCATCCGCACCGGCCGCTGTCACCCCGGACACGACCACCGCGGCCGCGAGTGCCGTGGCACCGCGAACACGGCGCCCCCGGCGCTCTGGCCGCGGGGGGGAACGGCCGGAGAAGTCCGCGTACGCGAAGGGCGCACGACCTGACGGGCACCCTTCGACGGCGACGTGACAACGCCTCCCCGTCGGCGGCCGGCCACAGAGGTGTAGAGGTGAGCCTCGGGGCAAGACGGGAGAGATGACGACCTCTCTCGGTGCCTTCGTCCTCGGTACGCCCGATCCTCCCGCGCTCGCCGACTTCTACCGAGCGCTGCTGCGCTGGGAGGAAGTCGAGCGCGCGCCGGAGTGGGTCCGGCTGCGGGCTCCCGAACAGGAACGTCCCAGCCTCAGCTTCCAGCTGGAAACCGATCACACCCCTCCCACCTGGCCGCAGCGTCCGAAGACTCAGCAGATGCAAGCGCACCTGGACCTGCAAGTCGACGACCTGGAGGCGGAGACCGAGCGGGCTTGCGCCCTGGGCGCGACGGTGGAGGAGTACCAGCCTCAGAAGGATGTGCGGGTCCTCCGCGACCCTCACGGCCATCTGTTCTGCCTCTTCCTTCCCGGCGCCTGAACGCCTCCCCCACTTCCACCTTCTCCGCCGACGGCCCTGCCCGTCCCGACAGAGGGCGACGCGCTTCCTCTCACCCTTCCCCCTACGTCGCGGTTGCCCCCAGGGCAGCGACGGGGAGCACGCAGCCGGGTCCCAAGCGGCATGAACCACGCCCTCTTCGCCTGCCTGCCACAAAATATCCGGTGGCGGGCCCAGCTGCCGGTGGTGAAGATCGCGGCATGGACATCTTCCTGGAGACCGATCGGCTCGTGCTGCGCGCGTTCACCGAGGCCGACGTCGACCACCTGCTCGCACTGGACAACGACCCCGACGTCATGCGCTTCATCAACGGCGGCCGGCCCACGAGCCGCGAGACGATCCTGGGACAGACCCTGCCCAGGCTTCTCCACGACTACCCGTGCTTCGGGACCCGCGGCTACTGGGCCGCGCAGGAGAAGGAAACCGGGACCTTCCTGGGCTGGTTCGAATTCCGCCCCCTGGACGAGCACAGCCCCGCCGTGGTCGAACTCGGCTACCGGCTGCACAAGGCCGCCTGGGGAAACGGCTACGGCACCGAGGGTTCACGGGCCCTGATCCGCAGCGGTTTCACAGATCTCGGGGTGGAACGAGTCACCGCGAACACCATGACGGTCAACACGGGATCCCGGCGTGTAATGGAGAAAGCGGGCCTGTCGTTCCTCCGCAACTTCACCGGGGACTGGCCTGATGCGATCGAAGGCTCCGAGGCCGGGGAAGTCGAGTACGAACTCACCCGAAGCGAGTGGGAACAGCGTAAGTAGGGGTCGGTCGTTCAGCTGGAAGTTCAGAGGTTCCGCTGTGAACAGGCAATCTTGCCCCCAGGCGATCCACAACTCTTGACAACTGCTCCGATGGGAGCAAGCAGCCTCCTCTCCCTGCATGACTCGGCAGAGATGTTTCTCGGCCTCACCAGCAACGCTCTGAGTGCGCGGGTCGACCGGAACACCCATCCGATGCCCGGAACGGGCCGAAGCATACCGGGGCGGTGCCGCCAGGTTGAGGTCGCCGAACAGGCGCTGACGGACACCTTCACGTTCTTCGACGACCACGGCGCCGATCGCCGGCCGCTTCTGAGAAGCCCTGACAGAATGCGTTCTCTTTAGGGTGGATGGTAGTTCGCTGCCCCATACGGCGCTGCCCTAGAGTCGCCGCATGCGACGAAGAACAGGGCTGGCGATAGCTGCGACTGCGGCCCTTGCCTGGGGCGAGTGGATGAACTGGCGCTGGTCCCGAGCCCTCGTGGGGAGCAGCGGGGGCGCATCAGAAGCCGTGGTCGTGTTGGGCTACCGGAACCGACATTCGACGGCGAACTTCATCAACCGCTGGCGCGTTCGTGCCGGAATTCGCTCCGTTGCCGCCGGCGGTGCGCGAAGCACCCTCGTGATCTTCAGCGGTGGTGCGACCGGCAGCTACGCCGCGGAAGCCCAGCTGATGGCTGACTACGCGAAGTCGGTACTCGGGTTCGACGGCACGGTGCTTCTCGAAGACCAGAGCGCGACGACATGGGAGAACATCACGAACGTGATCCCGCTGCTTGAGGATGTCGACCACATCAAGATCGCCTCCCAACCAGCTCACGCGCTCAAGGCCCGTGCGTACTTGCGGCGGCAGCGCCCTGATCTTGCTGAGAGGCTCGTGCGAGCGGATGACTACCGTCCTGGCGAGTGGATGATCGGTAAACCGCTGTTGGCTCTGTACGGGCTTTGGACACTCCGTGGCATCAAAGCCGAGGAGCGGGGGGGGGGGGTGACGCCATGTCAAATCAGTCGGTGATGGGGCAGCATCAGGATCTCGCGAGTCCGCTTTCGAGCACCACGGACCGCCAAGATCAATGACAGCTCTCACCAGGAGGTATCCATGAGGATGCTGATCAACGTTCCGGAGACCGTCGTCGCCGACGCGCTGCGGGGGATGGCCGCGGCGCATCCCGAGTTGACCGTGGACGTGGAGCGGCGCGTGGTGGTGCGGCGGGACGCGCCCGTGGGGGGGAACGTGGCGCTGGTGTCCGGCGGCGGGTCGGGGCACGAGCCGCTGCACGGGGGGTTCGTGGGACCCGGGATGCTGGCGGCCGCCTGTCCGGGCGAGGTGTTCACCTCGCCCGTGCCCGATCAGATGGTGCGGGCCGCGGCCGCGGTCGACAGCGGGGCCGGGGTGCTGTTCGTCGTCAAGAACTACACCGGTGACGTGCTGAACTTCGAGATGGCGGCGGAGCTCGCCGAGGACGAGGGCATCCAGGTCGCGAAGGTCCTCGTCGACGACGACGTGGCGGTGACGGACAGTCTGTACACGGCGGGCCGGCGGGGCACCGGGGCCACGATGTTCGTGGAGAAGATCGCGGGCGCGGCCGCCGAGGAGGGCGCCCCTCTGGAGCGGGTCGAGTCGGTCGCCCGCCGGGTCGCCGAGCGGTCCCGCTCCTTCGGGGTGGCCCTGAGCGCCTGCACGACCCCCGCGAAGGGCAGCCCGACCTTCGATCTCCCCGAGGGGGAGCTGGAGTTGGGGATCGGCATCCACGGCGAGCCGGGTCGGGAGCGGCGGCCCATGATGACCTCGCGGGAGATCGCGGACTTCGCCGTCGACGCCGTCGTGGAGGACCTGCGTCCGTCCGGTCCGGTCATCGTCCTGGTGAACGGCATGGGCGGGACCCCGCTCCTGGAGCTGTACGGGTTCAACGCCGAGGTGCAGCGGGTCCTCGGCGAGCGGGGGGTGCCGGTGGCCCGCACACTGGTCGGGAACTACGTGACCTCGCTCGACATGGCCGGCTGCTCGGTGACCCTGTGCGAGGTCGACGAGGAGCTGCTGCGCCTGTGGGACGCCCCGGTCCAGACGCCCGCGCTGCGCTGGGGCCGGTGAGCCGGGAGAGGACGAGGGGAAGGGAGCGACATGACGGAGACGATCGGCGCCGGGTTCCTGGTGCGCTGGCTGGCCGCGGTGGCCGTGGACGTCGACCGGGAGGCGGAGCGGCTCACCGAGCTGGACTCGGCGATCGGCGACGCCGACCACGGGGCCAATCTCAAGCGGGGGTTCGCCGCCGTGACGGAGGTCCTGGCGAAGGAGCCTCCGGCGACTCCGGGCGCGGTGCTGACCGCCGCCGGACGGCAGCTCATCTCCACCGTCGGCGGCGCTTCGGGACCGCTGTACGGGACGCTGCTGCGGCGCACCGGCAAGGCCCTGGGCGAGGACGCGGAGGTCACCCGGCACCGGTTGGCGGAGGCGCTCGGTGCCGGGGTGACCGCCGTGTCGCAGCTGGGCGGTGCCCAGGTGGGCGACAAGACGATGCTCGACGCCCTCGTGCCCGGCGTGGAGGGGCTGCGGAGCTCGTACGAGGCGGCCCGCGCCGCCGCCGAGGAGGGCGCCCTCGGAACCGTACCCCTCCAGGCGCGCAAGGGGAGGGCCAGTTATCTCGGGAAGCGGTCGATCGGGCACCAGGATCCGGGGGCGACGTCGTCGGCGCTGCTGTTCGCGGCGCTCGCCGTGACCGCGCGCGCGGAGGGGGCGCGATGAGCCCCGCGGCCGGAGCCGCCGGGGCCCCGGAGCCGTTGGCAGCCGACTCGGCGCCCGTCGGCATCGTCCTCGTCTCGCACAGCGCGGCGGTCGCGACGGCCGTGGCCGAGCTCGCCCGCGGCCTCGCGGGCGTCGGCGACCTCGCGCCGGTCCTGCCCGCGGGCGGGACGCCGGACGGCGGGCTCGGGACGAGTTCCGAGCTGATCCGCGCGGCGGCGGAGGCCGTCGACCGGGGCGCCGGGGTGGCGCTCCTCGTCGACCTGGGCAGCGCGGTCCTCACCGTGAAGGCGCTCCTCGCCGAGGGTGACGAACTGCCCGCGGGCTCCCGTCTCGTGGACGCGCCGTTCGTCGAGGGCGCGGTCGCCGCGCTGGTGACGGCGAGCGCCGGCGGCGACCTCGACGCGGTGGCGGCGGCGGCCTCGGAGGCGTACTCCTACCGCAAGGAGTGAGCGCGCCGCACGAGTGCGTGGAGTGATCATCGGGGCGCGCCGCGTGGCGACCGTGTTGTGATCCAGCAGGTCAACACACTAATGTCGCAGGGCCTTGGTGTACGGGAAACCGGTGCGGTACCGGTGCGGCCCTCGCCACTGTGATCGGGAGGTCCGGCTCCACCCCCGGGGGGAACACCTCGGGGAAGCCACTGGACCGGCGCGGGAGACCGCGGCGGTGTGGGAAGGCGGAGTCGGGCCGTATGACCGTCAGCCAGGAGACCGGCCAGGGTGCGTTGTCCATCCACGAGGTGCTGGAGAGGGTCTCCCGATCATGCATATAGCCGAGGGGTATCTGCCCCCTGTGCACGCCGCAGCCTGGAGCGTCGCGGCCGCTCCGTTCGTCGTCCACGGGGTACGCGCGCTGACCCGCGAGGTACGGTCGAATCCCGAATCCACCCTGTTGCTCGGTGCCTCCGGCGCCTTCACCTTCGTCCTGTCGGCGCTCAAGCTGCCGTCCGTGACGGGTAGTTGTTCCCATCCGACCGGTACGGGTCTGGGCGCGATCCTCTTCCGGCCGCCGATCATGGCCGTCCTGGGGACGATCACCCTCCTCTTCCAGGCCCTGCTGCTCGCGCACGGCGGGCTGACCACGCTCGGCGCCAACGCCTTCTCGATGGCGATCGTCGGGCCGTGGGCGGGGTACGGGACGTACCGGCTGCTGCGGCGGTTCGGTGCGCCGCTGATGGTGGCCGTCTTCTTCGGCGCGTTCGTCGCCGACCTGTCGACGTACTGCGTCACCAGCGTGCAGCTGGCCCTGGCGTTCCCCGACCCCGGCAGCGGTGTGCCCGGCGCGCTCGCCAAGTTCGGCGGGATCTTCGCCGTGACCCAGATTCCGCTGGCGGTGAGCGAGGGTCTCCTCACGGTGCTCGTGATGCGGCTGCTCACGCAGTCCAGCAAGGGCGAGCTGACCCGGCTGGGCGTGCTCGCTCCGGCGCGGCGGGAACAGCACGAGGAGGCGGCGGCGCGATGAGCCGTAACGCGAAGATCAACACCCTGCTGCTGCTCGTCGTCGCCGCGCTCGCGGTCCTGCCGCTCGCGCTCGGCCTCGGCGACCACAAGGAGCAGCCGTTCGCCGGTTCCGACGGCGAGGCGGAGACCGCGATCACGGAACTCCAGCCGGACTACGAGCCGTGGTTCAGCCCGCTGTACGAGCCGCCGTCCGGCGAGATCGAGTCGGCGCTCTTCGCCCTCCAGGCGGCGATCGGCGCCGGCGTGCTCGCGTACTACTTCGGCCTGCGCCGCGGCCGCCGCCAGGGCGCGGCGCGGGCCGCGGCCGAGGCCGGGGGCGGGGCCGTCGTGGGCGGGACCGTCGGGGCCGAGGCCGCCCAGGCGGCGGGGACGAAGGCTGAGGCGGTGGGCGACCCCACCGACGATGACGGCCCGGCAACCGCGAGCGGCGGACCGGGCGCCGGTGCGCCCGGCACTGGTGCCGTCGGCGCGGGCGTTTCCTCCCCGGTCGACGGTTCGGACGCGTAGCGCCGATGCTGCCGATCGACGCGGCGGCGCACAGCAGCCGCTGGCGCCGCCGCCACCCCGTGGAGAAGGCCCTCCTCGGCTTCGGTCTGACGCTGTGCGCGGTGGGGCTGCCCCCGTGGCCCGGCGCGGTGCTCGTGGCGGCGGCCACGCTCGCGGTGCTGCTCGGTCCGGCCGGTGTGCCGGGCCGGCAGCTGTGGCGCGCGTTTCGCATCCCGCTCGGCTTCTGTGTGACCGGGGCCGTTCCGCTGCTCTTCGAGGTGGGAGGCCCCCGGGGGATCGTCGCGCTCGCGCCAGGCGGGCCCGTGCAGGCGGGCGAGCTGCTGCTTCGCACCGCCTCGGCCTCGCTCGGGGTGCTGCTCTTCGCGTTCACGACGCCGGTGTCCGACGTCCTGCCCCGGCTCGTCCGGGCGGGGGTGCCGGCGCCCGTGGTGGACGTGGCGCTCGTGATGTACCGGATCATCTTCCTGCTGCTCGACGCCCTGACGAAGATCCGGCAGGCGCAGGCGGCGCGGCTCGGGCACACGACCCGGGCCGCGACCTGGCGTTCACTGGCCGGGCTCGGCGCGACGACGTTCGTCCGGGCCTTCGACCGGGCGCAACGGCTGCAGTCGGGCCTCGCCGGGCGCGGTTACGACGGGACGCTGCGCGTTCTGGTGCCCGCCTGCCCCGTCTCCCGGCGGTTCCTCGCGGCGACGGGCGTGCTCCTCGCGGGGCTCGTCGCCCTCACCCTCGTATTGGAAAGGTTCCTTCCGTGACGTCTCCGACGCCTCCTGCCGCCGTCGTGGAGCTGGTGAAGGCGGGTTTCGCCTACGAGGACGGGCCCGCGGTCCTGTCGGGCGTGGACTTCGCGGTGGCGGAGGGGCGTGCGATCGCGCTCCTCGGCCGCAACGGCAGCGGCAAGACGACGCTGCTGCGGCTCCTCAGCGGGGGGCTGCGGTGCGGGAGCGGGTCGCTGCTCCTGGACGGGACCGAGGTGACGTACGACCGGAAGGGGCTGACCCGGCTGCGGACCACGGTTCAGCTGGTCGTGCAGGACCCGGACGACCAGCTGTTCGCCGCCTCCGTCGGCCAGGACGTGTCGTTCGGTCCGATGAACCTGGGGCTGCCCGAGGAGGAGGTACGGCTCCGGGTGCGGGAGGCCCTGGAGGCGCTGGACATCGTCGCTCTGGAGGACCGGCCGACGCATCTGCTGTCGTACGGGCAGCGGAAGCGGGCCGCGATCGCGGGCGCCGTCGCGATGCGTCCCCGGGTGCTGATCATGGACGAGCCGACGGCCGGGCTCGACCCGCACGGGCAGGAGCGGCTGCTCGACGCCCTGGAGCGGCTCCGGGAGGCCGGGACGACGGTGGTGATGGCGACGCACGACGTGGACCTGGCGCTGCGCTGGGCGGACGAGGCGGCGGTGCTCTCCCCCGCCGGGCTGCGCACCGGCCCCGTCGCGGAGCTCCTCGCGGACGACGCCCTGCTGGCCGCGGCCCGCCTGCGCCGGCCCTGGGGCACGGCCGTGGCACGGCTCCTGCGCACCCACGGCCTGCTGGGCGCGGACGCGGCGGAGCCCCGGACACCGGAGGACCTGGACGCGTGGATCACGGCACACTTGGCGGCTACCGAGTAGTAGACATCACTCCCGGATTCTTCTGCAACTAGTTGCAGAAGGCGCGCGGGGTCGCCTACAACTGGGGTCGACGACCCCTGCGCGAGGAGGCGCCCCCCATGACCCCGTACCCGCACCTGCTGAGCCCGCTCGACCTCGGGTTCACCACCCTGCCCAACCGGGTGATCATGGGCTCGATGCACGTCGGCCTGGAGGAGACGGAGCACGGCTTCGAGCGCATGGCCGCCTTCTACGCGGAGCGGGCCCGGGGCGGCGTGGGGCTCATCGTCACCGGCGGCATCGCGCCCAACGAGGCCGGCCGCCCCTGGGACGGCGGGGCCAAGCTCACCACGGCTGAGGAGGTCGCCGAGCACCGGCTGATCACCGACGCCGTGCATGCCGAGGGGGGCCGGATCGCGATGCAGATCCTGCACTTCGGCCGGTACGCCTACCACCCCGGTCTCGTCGGCCCCAGCCCGATCAAGGCGCCCATCAGCCCCTTCGTACCGAACGAGCTGACCGACGCCGAGGTCGAGCAGACCGTCGAGGACTACGCGCGCTGCGCCGAGCTGGCCAAGGAGGCCGGGTACGACGGCGTCGAGGTCATGGGCTCCGAGGGCTACCTCATCAACGAGTTCATCGCCGCCGCCACCAACCGGCGCACCGACCGCTGGGGCGGCTCGTACGAGAACCGGGTCCGCTTCCCGCTGGAGATCGTCCGCCGCATCCGCGAGCGCGTCGGCGAGGACTTCATCCTCGTCTACCGCCTCTCCATGCTGGACCTCGTCCCCGGCGGCTCCACCCTGGAGGAGGTCGTCCAGCTGGCCAAGGAGATCGAGGCCGCGGGCGCGACCATCATCAACACCGGCATCGGCTGGCACGAGGCGCGCATCCCCACCATCGCCACCTCCGTGCCGCGCGGCGCCTACACCTGGGTGACGAAGAAGCTGATGGGCGCGGTCTCCGTGCCGCTCGTCACCTCCAACCGCATCAACACCCCCGAGGTCGCCGAGGAGATCCTGGCCGACGGCCGCGCCGACCTGGTCTCACTGGCCCGCCCCTTCCTCGCCGACCCCGCCTTCGTCGCCAAGGCGACGGCCGGCCGCGCGGACACCATCAACACCTGCATCGGCTGCAACCAGGCCTGCCTGGACCACACCTTCAACCTGAAGATCACCTCCTGCCTGGTCAACCCGCGCGCCTGCCACGAGACCGAGCTGGTCCTCTCCCCCACCCGCCTCGCCAAGCGCGTCGCCGTCGTCGGCGCGGGCCCGGCCGGACTCGCGTGCGCGGTGTCGGCGGCCGAGCGCGGCCACGCCGTCACCCTCTTCGACGCCGCCGCCGAGATCGGCGGCCAGCTGAACATCGCCAAGCGGGTACCGGGCAAGGAGGAGTTCGACGAGACGCTGCGCTACTTCCGCGTGCAGCTCGCCGAGCGCGGCATCGACGTCCGCCTGAACACGTACGTCTCCGCCGCCGACCTGGACGGCTACGACGAGGTCGTCGTCGCGACCGGCGTCACCCCTCGCACGCCCGGGATCGCCGGTGAGGACCACCCGAGCGTCCTCAGCTACCTGGACGTGCTGCGGGACGGCGCTCCGGTCGGGGACCGGGTCGCGATCATCGGCGCGGGAGGCATCGGCTTCGACGTGGCCGAGTTCCTCACGGACGGCGGCGAGGGCGCGAGCCAGGACCCCGAGACGTACTTCCGCCAGTGGGGCGTCGACACCTCGTACGAGAACCGCGGCGGACTGCGCGCGCCCGAGCGGAACGCCCCGCCGCGCCAGGTGCACCTGCTCCAGCGCAAGAGCACCAAGGTCGGCGCCGGCCTAGGCAAGACGACCGGCTGGATCCACCGCACCGAGCTCAAGCACCGCGGGGTCACCATGGTGGCGGGCGTGTCGTACGACCGGATCGACGACGCGGGCCTGCACGTCACGATCGACGGGGAGGCGCAGCTCCTTCCCGTCGACACGGTCGTGCTCTGCGCCGGGCAGGAGCCGCGCCGCGACCTGTACGAGGAGCTGATCGCGGCGGGCCGCTCCGCGCACCTCATCGGCGGCGCGGACGTCGCCGCCGAGCTGGACGCGAAGCGGGCCATCGACCAGGGGACCCGCCTCGCCGCCGCCCTGTGACGGCCGCACCGTGATCACCGTGGCCGGCCGAACCTAGGATGCGAGCATGTCCCTCCCGCACGCGATCCTCACCGCGCTGCTCGAAAAGCCGTCCTCCGGCCTCGAACTGACGCGCCGCTTCGACAAGTCGATCGGCTACTTCTGGTCGGCCACGCACCAGCAGATCTACCGCGAGCTCGGGAAACTGGAGCAGGCGGGGCACATCCGCGCCCTGCCTGCCCCGGTGCCCGCGCGGGGGCAGAAGAAGGAGTACGAGGTGCTGCCCGCCGGCCGGGCGGAGCTGAGCGACTGGGTGGGCAGGGCCGAGGACCCGAAGCCGCTCCGGTCCGCCCTGCTGCTGCGGATGCGGGCCGCGGCGATGGTCGGAACGGCGGGGCTCCGGGCCGAGCTGGAGCGCCATCTGTCTCTCCACCAGGCCCAGTTGGACGAGTACCTCCTGATCGAGGCCCGCGACTTCCCGGCGGAGCGCCGCCGCGCCGAACCGGACCTGCTGCGCCACCTCGTCCTGCGGGGCGGGGTCGATCTGGAGCGGTTCTGGGTGGAGTGGCTGACGAGCGCGCTGGCCGAGCTGGGGCCGGAGGACTGACGGCCCTGCGGTGCGGTACCCCGCCGGGCCGGCACCCGCCACCCGCCCGTTGTGGGGACGCGCCGTTCGCCCGTAACGGACCGCGCGGCGCGTACGGGCCCCGGATCACGCCTCGCCCGTCGCCGTCCGGCGCCACGCCGAATCCCGCAGCAACCGCAGCCCGTTGAGGCCCACCAGGACCGTGGAGCCCTCGTGGCCCGCGACGCCCAGGGGGAGCGGCAGGTTGCCGGCGAGGTCCCAGGTGACGAGAGCGCCGATGCAGACGCCCGCGATCACCAGGTTCTGGACGACAAGGCGCCGGGCGCGGCGGGAGAGGGCCACGACGGCCGGGATCGCGTGCAGTTCGTCGCGGACCACGACCGCGTCGGCGGTCTCCAGGGCGAGGTCGGAGCCGGCCCGGCCCATGGCGATGCCGGTGTGGGCGGCCGCGAGGGCCGGTGCGTCGTTGACGCCGTCGCCGACGAGCAGCACCTTGGCGCCCGCCCGCTCCCACTCCCGTACGGTCTCGGCCTTCTCGTGCGGGAGGAGGCCGGCGCGCACGTCGCTGAGCCCGGCCTCGGCGGCGATGCGGGCGGCCGCACCCGCGTTGTCGCCGGTCAGCAGGGCGGGGGCGGCCCCGGTGAGCCGGGCGAGGGCGGCGACCGCCTCGGGGGCGCCTTCGCGGAGCCGGTCGGAGAGGTGGAGGACGGCGGCGGGGGCGCCGTCGACGAGGACCTCGACGGTGGTGTCGGTGTGGGCGCCGGGCGCCCGTCGGACCCGCACCTCGCGTCCGCCCACCACCGCCCGTACCCCCTGACCCGGCTCGGCGGTGAAGTCGCTCGCCTCGGGGATCTCCAGGCCGCGGGCGCGGGCCTCGGCCACCACGGCGCGCGCCAGCGGGTGCTCACTGGGCAGTTCGGCCGCCGCGGCGAGCGCGAGGGCGGAGTCGTCGCCGTGGACGGCGGTCACCCTCGGCGTCCCCTCGGTGAGGGTGCCGGTCTTGTCGAGGGCGACCCGGTCGACCGCGCCGAGCCGCTCCATGACGACGGCCGACTTGACGAGGACGCCGTGGCGTCCGGCCGTCGCGATCGCGGAGAGGAGCGGGGGCATGGTGGCGAGGACCACCGCGCAGGGCGAGGCGACGATCATGAAGGTCATGGCGCGGAGCAGGGCGCCGGTGAGGTCGGCGCCGAGGGCGACGGGCAGGCCGAAGAGGGCCAGGGTGGCGACGACGACACCGACCGAGTAGCGCTGCTCGATCTTCTCCACGAAGAGCTGGGTGGGGGCCTTGGTGGCGCTCGCCTCCTCGACGAGGGCGACGATCCGGGCGATGACGGAGTCGGCCGCGTCCTTGTCGACGCGGACGCGGAGCGCCCCGGAGCCGTTGAGGGTGCCCGCGAAGACCGTGTCGCCCGGCGTCTTGGGGGCGGGGAGGGGTTCGCCGGTGATGCTCGCCTGGTCGACGTCGCTCGCGCCGCGCAGGACCGTGCCGTCGGCGGGGAGCCGCTCCCCGGGCCGTACGAGGACGGTGTCGCCGACCGCGAGGGCGGTCGCCTCCACGGTCTCCTCTCCCCCGGGCGTGAGGCGGACGGCGGTGGCGGGGGCGAGGTCGAGCAGGCCGCGGACCGAGTCGGCGGTACGGCAGGTGGCGAGGGCCTCCAGGGCGCCGGAGACGGCGAAGATGACGATGAGGAGCCCGCCGTCGAGGTACTGGCCGATGGCGGCGGCCCCGAGGGCGGCCACCACCATCAGCAGGTCCACGTCGAGGGAGCGCTCCTTGAGCGCCTGGAGGCCGGCCCAGCCGGGTTCCCAGCCGCCGGCGGCGTAACAGACCGCGTAGAGCGGGCCCCAGAGCCAGCCCGGGGCGCCGGCCAGGTCGAGCGGGAGGGCGACGAGGAAGGCCAGGGCGGCGAGCGCGGCCCAGCGGACCTCGGGGAGGGCGGCGGCCCGGGTGCGGTGCGGCGTCCTCGGCGTACGGGCGGGGGCGGGGGCCTGCGGGGTGGTGAGCTCCGGGAGGGCCATGAGAAGGACACCTCTTTCGAGGGCGGCGGGCAGGACGGCCCTCGGGCACGGCGGGCAGGACCGCACCGGGCGGGGCCGGGAGGGTCACCACCATACCCGAACACATGAAGAGGTCTTCACGTATAGACATACGAGCGCCGCTACGATGAGCGCATGGGACACGGAGCGAACGGCGAGACCACCCCCGCAACCCACCTGGACGCCGAGTCCGCGGCCGCCATCGCCGCCACCCTCCAGGCCCTCGCCACCCCGTCCCGGCTGATGATCCTCACCACCCTCCGCCAGGGCCCGTGCGGCGTCACCGACCTCGCCGCCGCCGTCGGCATGGAGCAGTCCGCCGTCTCCCACCAGCTCCGGCTGCTCCGCGCGCTCGGCCTGGTCACGGGCGTCCGGCAGGGGCGCCGTATCGAGTACAGCCTGTACGACAACCACGTCGCCCAGCTCCTCGACGAAGCCGTCTACCACATCGAGCACCTGCGGCTCGGGGCACGCGACGGCGCCCGCACCGGCGTGGATACTGGTCAGTCGTAGTTCCACGACACGAAGGGGCGGGTATGGCCGACGACTTGGGGCGCCGCGCTGCACGTCACGCGGTGGTCATCGGGGGAAGTCTCGCTGGACTGCTTGCCGCTCGGGTACTGGCCGAGCACGCCGAGAAGGTGACGGTCGTCGAGCGCGACCGCTTCCCGGAGGGACCGGACGCGCGGCCGGGTGTCCCGCAGGGCCGGCACCTGCACGTCCTCATCGCGGGCGGGCAGCAGGCGTACGACGAGCTGCTCCCCGGCTTCATGGACGAGCTGCGGGAACTCGGCGCGCCCAGGGTGGGCGTGCCCGAGGACATGGTCCAGTGGCAGAACGGCAGGTGGATCCGCCGGACGCCCGCCACCGCGAGCTTCTACTCGGGTTCGCGGCCACAGCTCGAGTGGCTGGTGCGGCGGCGGGTCCTCGCCGACCCGCGCGTCGAACTGGTCGAGGGCCACGAGGCGATGGGACTCACCGGCGACTCCTCGCGTGTGCGCGGAGTCAGGCTGCGCGAGCGTGGCGCGGGAGCCGGGAAGGAAGCCCGTGTCCTGGAGGCCGATCTCGTCGTCGACGCCTCCGGCCGGTCCACGAAGGCGGCGGACTGGCTGGCGGCGGTCGGCGCCGAGGCACCGCACGAGGAGGTCATCGACACCGGTCTCGCGTACGGCACCCGGGTCTACCGCGCGCCCGCCGGCGTGCTGGACAGCGATGCCATGGGTTACTTCATCGTGCCCGACTCCGCCCAGGAGTACGGGGCTGTCGTACTGCCCGTCGGCGACGGGACCCATCTCGTCACGCTCTCGGGGCTGCGTGGCAACGAACCGCCCACCGAGGAAGGGGCGTTCGAGAAGTTCGCGAAGCGGCTTCCGCACCCGCTGATCAGCGAGTGGCTGGCCGGGGCGGAGCCGGTGTCCCCGGTGTACGGCTTCCGCAGGACCGCCAACATCCGGCGCCGGTACGACCGTCCAGGCCGCCGCCCGGCCGGCTTCCTCGCCACCGGCGACGCGCTCTGCGCCTTCAACCCGGTCTACGGACAGGGCATGGCGGTGGCGGCGATCTCCGCCGTCGCCCTGCGCCGGGCGCTCTCCGACCCGAAGCGCACCCCGACCACCCGGCGCGTGCAGCGCGCCCTCCTCGACGCCTCCCGGCAGGCCTGGGACATCTCGACGGGCGCCGACAAGAAGATGCCCGGCGCCCTCGGCGGCACGAAGTCCCCCAGTGCGCTGGACAAGGCGGCCGGCTGGTACCTGAGCCGCGTGCAGGAAAGGGCGGCGGGCGACCCGTTCGTCGGCGCGGCCTTCCGCAAGGCGATCAGCCTCACGGCTCCGCCGAGCGTGCTGTTCGCACCGGCCGTGGCACGTGCGGTGCTGTTCGGCCCGGTGGCGCCGACACCCTCCGAACCGCCACTGCGCCGCGACGCGTAGCCCGTACGCCCGTACGAGTGACGGCGGCGGCCCGGGGCCCGGTCAGGCGCCCGGGGCCGCCGTCACCATGCCCGCGGCGATGGCCGCGCCGAGCGCCGCGTAGTCGTCGGCGTTCTGCCCGGCGTACGCGAGGGCGAAGTCGGCCACGGCGCGGTCGAAGACGTCCGAGCCGCCGAGGTAGGCGGCGATGGCGATCCGGTCGCCGGAGCGGGCGTGGGCGCGGGCGAGGGCCCGGCCGCAGAGCCGCGCGTAGTCGCGCAGAACGGCCGGGGACATGGTCTCCACCTCGGCGGAGCCCTTCATGTCGCGCAGCTGCCGCCAGTAGAAGTGGCGCTGCTCGGGGCCGGTCATCCAGCCGAGGAAGATGTCGCTCGCGGCCTGGGTGAGCCGCTGGCCGCAGACGACGCGGCGGCCCTGGTGGGGGTAGGCGGTCGGGGCCAGGTACTGCTCAAGGACGGAGCGGCCGGCCTCCTTGATCTGGAGGATGAGCGGGTCTCCGTCGTCCCGTCCTTCGAGGAGGAGGACGAAGCAGCGGGTGCCGACGCTGCCGACCCCGACGACCTTGCGGGCCGCGTCGACGAAGTGGAAGCGGTCGAGGAGGACGCGGCGCTCCTCGGCGAGGGAGCTGCGGTAGTCGCTGAAGATCTTGCCGAGGGTGACCCGGTCGATGTCCGTGGCGCGTTCGAGGAGCGGTGGGTCGTCGACGAGGTGCCGATTCCCGGCCTCGTCGGTCCCGGTGAGCCGGCCGAGGGCCTGGAGGCTGGTGCGGCGGCGGGCCCGGTCGAGCCGCCGGGCGACGCGGGTCCGTTCGCCGCGGCGGACGAGGGGCAGCAGGTCGTCGGCGGCGATCCGCTCGTACCAGACGGCGAGTTCTCCGAGGCCGGCGAGGCGGCGCATGCTCGTGCGGTACGACTCGACGGCGGCGAGCGCGGCGCGGTGGGCCTTGGGCTTGGCGCTGCCGTTCTGGAGGGCGGCGACGGTGATGCTGGCGGCGAGCCGCTTCACGTCCCATTCGAAGGGGCCGGGGAGGGTCTCGTCGAAGTCGTTGACGTCGAAGAGGAGCGTCCGTTCCGGTGAGGCGTACACACCGAAGTTGAGCAGGTGGGCGTCGCCGCAGAGCTGCACGGTGAGCCCCGTGTGGGGCTGGGCGCCGAGGTCGGCGGCCATGACGGCGGCGGCGCCGCGCAGGAAGGCGAAGGGGGAGACGGCCATCCTGCCGTAGCGGAGGGGGACGAGGTCGGGGAGCCGGTCCACGGACTGGCGCTCCAGGACGTCCAGCGGGTCGGGGCGCTGTGAGCTGGGTATCCAGCGGCCGTGGGAGGTGCGGGAGACGCGTTTGCGGGCCGCCTTGCCCCGAGCGGCGCGCTCCGACGGTGTCGTCATCCGGCCTCACCCGCCTCTTCCCGCCGCCGCGCCTCCGGCCCGTCACCTGGACCCTCATTACACGGCGCGACGCTCGTTTCGGCCACTCTGCCGGACCGGCCTGGCCAAATGGTTTAGACCAATGATAGGAATTGATCACCCACACGGTCCATGCTGTCACGCTGAGCACAGAGAGGGTTGATCATGGTCGAGCCCGATTCCGAGGCGGCGGACGTGCCGCGCTATCTCCGGGTCGCAGCCGCCCTGCGCGAGGACCTCACCCGGCGGCACATCTCCCCCGGCAGCCGACTCCCGTCGGAACGCTCGCTGTCCCAGCGCTACCACGTCAACCGGCAGACCGTCCGCAGCGCGCTCCAACTCCTCAGGGACGAAGGGCTCGTGGTCACCGACCGGCGCGGCACCTTCGCCGCCGCCGACGCGACCGCGCCCGAGCCGGCCGCGCCCGCCGTCACGGCCCGCCGGCCGACCTTCCCCGGCGGCCCACGGGCGGCCGAGGCGCTGGTGCGAGCCTCGCTCACCTGGGAGCCATCGCCCACCCCCCTGGCGCCACGGCTCCTGCTCACCCCCGGCGAACCGACGCTCGTCCACCGGCACACGGTCCTCGGACCGCACGGGGCGGCGCTCCAGCGCGCGGTCTCGTGGTTCTCCCGGCCGGCCCTCGCCGAGATCCCCCAGCTCTCCCGGTACCGGCGGGGCAAGGACATCCATCCCCAGCCCGACCTGCGGCTCCTCTACCACTGGATGCACCAGGCGGGCCTGCGGATCACCCACCGCGAGTCGGTCGGCGTCCCGCCCGGCCCGGCCACGACGACGGCCGGCGGCACGGCCCGGCTGATCGTCCACCGGGTCGTCAGCGACCAGCACGGGCGCGCCCTGGAGATCACGGACATCGACTTCTCGGCCCAGTCGGCCGCCTGGACCTACGAGTTCAGCGTCTGACTGCCGTCCGGTACGGGGACGGGGCGAGACGGGCGCCGATCCGCCGGACACGCCCCGGGGCCGGGCCCGGCCGTCAGACGATCCCCTCGGCTATCTCCGCCTCTTCGCGGGCGGTGCCGTACGCGGTCGGCGTGCCGTACGAGCGGCGGGCGACGTACCACCAGACGCTGGCGAGGACGAGCACGACGGCCAGTGCGATGGCGGCGTAGTTCATGGTGTCGACGTTCACCGGGGACTTCTGCGGCAGGCAGAAGAGGACGGTCACGAACGCCACCCAGACGACGGCGATCCAGCCGATCGGCCTGCTCCAGCGGCCGAGGCTCCAGGGGCCGGGGACGAAGCGCTTCCCGGCGCGCAGCCGGAGGTAGATCGGGATGGCGTACGCGGGGGTGATGCCGATGACGTTGATCGCGGTGACGGCGCCGTAGGCGGTGGCGGAGTACAGCGACGGGACGGCGAGCAGCGCGGCCACGGCGACCGCGAGCCAGACGGCGGGGACGGGCGTCTGGGTCCTGCCGCTGACCTTGCGCCAGATCGCCGAGCCCGGCAGGGCGTTGTCGCGGCTGAAGGCGAAGACCATGCGGCTCGCGGCGGCCACCTCGGCGTTGCCGCAGAAGAGCTGGGCCACGATCACCACGAGCAGCAGGGCGGCGGCGCCGCCGGAGCCGAGCGCGTCCAGGAGGATCTGGGCGGGCGGGACGCCGGTGGCGCTGTTCTGGGTGGCCGCGTAGTCCTGGATGGCGAAGCTGAGTCCGGCGAGGAGGGCGAAGCCGGCGAGCCAGGAGACCCAGATGGCCCGGACGATGCCCTTCGCGGCGGTGACGGAGGCGTTGGAGGTCTCCTCGGAGAGATGGGCCGAGGCGTCGTAGCCGGAGAAGGTGTACTGGGCGAGGAGCAGGCCGATCGCGGCGACGTAGAACGGGTTGGCCCAGCCGGTGTCGTTGACGAACTCGGTGAAGACGAACTCGACGGACTGGTGCCGGTCGGGGACGAACGCGAGCGCGCCGACGATGACCGCGACGCCGATCAGGTGCCACCACACGCTGACGGAGTTGAGGACGCTGACGAGCCGGACGCCGAAGAGGTTGAGTCCGGCGTGGAGCAGCAGGATCGCGAGGAAGACGAGGAAGGTGGAGCCCGGGGTGGGGACGAAGCCCCACTGGAGGTTGAGGAAGGCTCCGGTGAAGAGGGCGGCGCCGTAGTCGATGCCGGCGATGGCGCCGAGGAGGCCGAGCAGGTTCAGCCAGCCGGTGTACCAGCCCCAGCGGCGCCCGCCGAGCCGGTCGGCCATGTAGTAGAGGGCGCCGGAGGTGGGATAGGCGCTGGTGACCTCGGCGAGGGCGAGGCCCACGCACAGGACGAAGAGGCCGACGCCGGCCCAGCCCCAGAGCATGACGGACGGGCCGCCGGTGCCCATCCCGAAGCCGTAGAGGGTCATGCACCCGGAGAGGACGGAGATGACCGAGAAGCTGATCGCGAAGTTGCCGAAGCCGTCCATGCGACGGGCGAGGACGGGCTGGTACCCGAGTTCTCTCAGTCTCGCCTCGTCGTCCTGGGACGGCGGTGGCTTGCGTATCGCGTCGGTCGGGGCGTCGGTACGGGACATGGGGACCTCCGGGGACGGGTAAGGAGCGGGGGTACGTCGGGGGGTGGGGCACGCGTCAGCCGCTGAGACAGCGGGTGCGGGCGCGCAGGAAGATCTCCTCGGCGAGGGCGCGGTCGTCCGGGTGAGCGGTGCGGTAGGCCCAGGGGAGGGTCGTGTAGTAGGGGCCGAGCGCCTCGAAGACCCGGGCCGCGTCGGCGAAGCGGAGGGCTCCGAAGAGGGCGTGGGCCAGGTGGTTGAGGTCGAGCAGCGAGGCCTCGTCGGTGGCGCAGAAGAGGAACCAGCTGTCCATGGCGCGCTGGGCGTCACGGACGGCGTCCTCGGCGACCCAGTGGAGGTCGAGGGCGCGCTCGTGGCCTCGCTCGCGCCGGTAGCGCTCGACGCGGACGTAGAGCGGGAGGGCGTGCAGGGCCGATCCGACGGGCGCCGAACTGGCGGCCCAGTGGGCGTAGTTGACCGCCTCGGAGAGCGGTCCCGACCGGCGGGCGTAGACGAACTGCAGCATGCGGTGGTGGGCCTCGCGGTTGTGCGGGTCGCGCTTCTCCGCCTCGGCGAGCAGGCCCCAGGGGCCGGGCGGCAGCATCGGGGCCGGCGGGGTGAGCCGGTGCTCGGCCATGCGCCGGCGGGTGTCGAGGGCGGCGAGGGCGAGCAGGCCGATCCAGGGCACGGGGTCGGCGGGCGAGCGGTCGGAGGCCTCGCGGCAGGCGGTCCAGGCCTCCTGCCAGAGTTCCCGGGTGCGGGTGTGGCCGGAGCGGTGGGCGCGGACCGCCCGCTCGACGGCGACCCGGCTGTGCATCACGGTGGCGGCGAGGCTCTCGGGCTGCTCGGCGCGCCAGATGGGGACGACGTCGGTGCCCGCGGCGACGGTGGCGAGGACCTGGGTGCGGCGGGTCCAGGCCTCCCAGTCGGAGGTCTCGTCGAGGAGCCGGGCCATGGCGACCCAGCGGCCGGTGCGCAGGTCCTGGACGGCGTTGCGCAGGGCGTGGTCGTGGCCGGCGGGGTGGTAGACGGGCCGGAATCCGTGTCCGGCCATCAGGGGGTGGGGCGTGGTGTGGATGACATGGGTCCTCGGTGGATGGAAGGGGGTGGTCAGTCCCCCGGCGGGCGTCCCGGCCGTGATCGGCGATCACTATAGAGGGCTCTGGACTCGACCGGTCCACTTTCTTTTGTGACGGTAACTATTCAGTCATCGACCAAATGTGACGCGTTGTCAGGTTGGGCAAAGGACCTGACGTGGTCGGACGCCGAGGCTTGACGAAGCCCTCGCGCGACGGCACCCTGACCCTTTTCGGTGATCGGATGATCACAGAAGGTCGAGCGACGGGAGCAGCGGGATGACGGGCGGAGCGGTACTCGCCGTCGACCAGGGCACCTCGGGCACCAAGGCCCTCGTCCTCTGCCCCGAACGCGGGGTCATCGGCACCGGGGAGGCACCGGTCCGGCCCCGCTACCTCCCCGGCGGCCTTGTCGAGGTCGACCCGCGTGAGCTGTACGCCTCGGTGGTCGCCGCGGGGCGCGCTGCGCTCGCCGAGGCAGACACGCCCGTCGCCGCCGTCGGCCTCGCCAACCAGGGCGAGACCGTACTCGCCTGGGACCCAGCCACCGGGGAACCGCTCACCGACGCCCTCGTCTGGCAGGACCGCAGGGCGGCCACCGTCTGCGCCGGTCTCGACGCCCACGCCGAGGAGCTGCGCCACCTCACCGGCCTCCCGCTCGACCCGTACTTCGCCGCGCCGAAGATGGCCTGGATCCGCCGCCACGCCACCGGCGCCGGTGTGGTCACCACCAGCGACGCCTGGCTCGTCCACCGGCTCACCGGCGCGTTCGTCACGGACGCGGCGACCGCCGGACGGACCGGTCTCCTCGACTTCGACACCGTCACCTGGTCACCGACCGCCCTCGACCTCTACGGACTGGGCGGCGAGGCACTCCCCCGGGTCGTGGACTGCGACACCCCGGTCGGCACCACGACCGCGTTCGGCCCCGCGCTGCCGCTCACCGGGCTCCTGGTGGACCAGCAGGCGGCGCTGCTCACGCAGAGCGCCGACGATCCCGCCGCCGCCAAGTGCACGTACGGCACGGGCGCCTTCCTCCTCGCGCAGACCGGGCCCGAGCCCCGGCGCGCGTCCTCCGGTCTGGTGAGCTGCGTGGCCTGGCGGCTCGGCGGACGCGTCACCCACTGTCTCGACGGCCAGGTGTACACGGTCGCCTCGGCCGTGCGCTGGCTCACCGACCTGGGCGTGATCGCCGGCGCCGGGGAGCTCGACGCGGTCGGCGGCGGCGTCCCGGACGCGGGCGGCGTCACCTTCGTGCCCGCGTTCGCGGGGCTCGCCGCGCCCTGGTGGCGGGGGGACGTACGCGGCTCGCTCACCGGCCTCGGCCTGGACACCGGCCCCGGGCATCTGGTGCGCGCCCTGTGCGAGGGCATCGCCGCCCAGGTCGTGGAGCTCGCCACGGCGGCCGCCGCGGACCGGGGGGCGCCGCTGACCTCGTTGCGCGCCGACGGCGGTCTGACCCGGTCGGCGCTGCTCATGCAGACCCAGGCCGATCTGCTGCAACTCCCCGTCGAGGTCTCCTCGCTGCCCGATGCCACGGCGCTCGGGGTCGGCGCGGTCGCCCGGCTCGGGCACGAGCCGGGGCTCACGCTCCGCGAGGCCGTGCCGGAGTGGAAGCCCTCGGCCGTGTACGAGCCGCGGATCTCGGGCGACGAGGCGGCGGCCCGCCTCGCTCGCTTCCGCGCGGAGGTGTCGGCGCTGCTGGAGCGGTCGGGCGGCGCGGCACGTGCCGGATCGGACGACGGGGCCGTATGAGCGTCACACGGACCGGGCCGCTGCCCACCGGAGAGGCCGCGGCGTACGACGTCGTGGTGGTCGGCGCGGGGGTCGTCGGCTCCGCGATCGCCCGCGCCCTGGCCCGCCACCCGCTGCGGATCGCACTGGTGGAGGCGGCGAACGACGTCGGCGACGGCACGTCGAAGGCCAACACCGCCATCCTGCACACCGGTTTCGACGCCACGCCCGGCACCCTGGAGGCCCGGCTCGTGCGCGAGGGACACGGTCTGCTCGGCGCGTACGCACGCGAGGCCGGGATCCCCGTCGAGCCGCTGGGCGCCCTCCTCGTCGCGTGGGACGAGGAGCAGCGGGCCGCGCTCCCCCGGCTCGCCGCGAAGGCGGAGCACAACGGCCACCACGCCACCCGACTGCTTTCGTCCGCCGAACTGGCGGCGCGGGAGCCGCACTTGGGGCCCGGTGCGCTGGGCGCGATGGAGGTGCCGGGCGAGTCGGTGATCTGCCCGTGGACGACGACCCTCGCGTACGCGACGCAGGCCGTCCGCTCCGGAGTGGACCTGCACCTGAACTGCCGCGTGGAGAAGGTGCGTCCAGGTGATCCGTACCACCGGCTCGTCACCCGGCGCGGGGTCCTGCGGACCCGTCTCCTCGTGAACGCCTGCGGTCTTCACGCCGACGCCTTCGACGCGCTGGTCGGCCGCGAGGACTTCACCGTCACCCCGCGTCGCGGCCAGCTGATCGTCTTCGACAAGTTCGCCCGCGACCTCGTCCGGCACATCCTGCTCCCCGTGCCGGGGCCGCTCGGCAAGGGCGTGCTCATCTCGCCGACGGTGTACGGGAACGTCATGCTCGGGCCCACCGCCGAGGACCTGGACGACAAGACCGCCACCGGCACGACCGCCGAGGGGCTCACCGGACTGCGCGAGCAGGGCGGCCGGATCCTCCCCGCGCTGCTCGACGAGGAGGTCACCGCCGTCTACGCCGGGCTGCGGGCCGCCACCGGACGGGAGGACTACCGGATCGCCGCCCATCCCGGGCTGCGGTACGTGACGGTGGGCGGGATCCGCTCCACCGGGCTCACCGCCTCCCTGGCCATCGCCGAGCACGTGCTCGGCCTCCTCGCGGACTGCGGCCTCGACCCGGGACCGGCCCGGCCGCTCGCCCCGGTCCGGATGCCGAACCTCGGCGAGGACTTCCCCCGCCCGTACCGTGACGCCGGCCTCATCGCGCGCGAGCCCGAGTTCGGGATGATCGTCTGTCATTGCGAGCGGGTCACCCGGGGTGAGATCCGGGCCGCCCTCACCTCCACGATCCCGCCCGGCGGCCTCGACGGACTGCGCCGCAGGACCCGCGCCCGCGGCGGCCGCTGCCAGGGCCACCACTGCGGTGCGGAGGTGCGGGCGCTGTTCGAGGAGCGGCCGCGTGAGCGGCGGTCGTACGGAGAGACGGCCCGGTGACCCGTACGGTCGACGTCGTCGTCGTGGGCGCCGGGCCCGCCGGGCTCGCCGCGGCGGCCCGGCTCGCGGCCGCGGGCGCGGGCCGCGTCGAGGTCCTGGAGCGGGAGGCCACGGCGGGCGGGGTGCCGCGGCACTGCGTACGGACCGGGTTCGGCGCGGACCTCCGGGGGCGCGCCCTGGACGGCCCGGCGTACGCGCGGCGCGCCGTGCGGGCGGCGCTACGGGCCGGGGCGGCCGTCCGGACCGGCGTCTCGGCCACCGGCTGGGCCGGGCCCCTCACCCTGGACGTCACCGCCCCGACCGGACTCGAACGGATCCGGGCGGGCGCGGTGGTCCTGGCGACCGGAGCCCGGGAACGGCCCCGCAGCGCCCGGCTCGTCCCGGGCACACGCCCCGCCGGTGTCCTCACCACCGGCGAACTCCAGCGGACCGTCGCCCGGTTCGGGCCGCGGCGGGAGCACATCGGGCGGCGGGCGGTGGTCGTGGGCGGCGATCCCATGGCTGGGGGCGCGGTGCGGACACTGCGCGCGGCCGGGGTGGAGGTGGCGGCCGTCGTCACCGGACTCCCCTCCCCCGCCGCCGCGTTCGCGGGGGTCCCGGTCCTCGCCGGCACGGTCGTGACGGAGCTGCTCGGACGCGGCCGCCTCACGGGGGTCACTGTGCGGAGCGGGGACGGCCGGGCGGCTGTACTGCGCTGTGACACGGTGGTCTTCACCGGTGACTGGATCCCGGACCACGAACTCGTCCGCGCCCGCGGCCTGCCCCTCGCCCCGGGCGCCCGGGGGCCGCTCACCGACGCGGCCTTCCGCACCGCCGAGCCCGGGGTCTTCGCCGTCGGCAACCTCCTGCGCGGAGTGGAGCCGGCGCTCGCGGTCGCCGCCGAGGGGCGGGCGGCGGCCGCTGCCGTGCTCGAACGGCTCGACGGCCGCCCCTGGCCGTCCGACCGGGTGCCCGTGACGGCGGCGGGCCCGCTGCGGTGGGTGACGCCCGGTCTCCTCGGTCCGGAGGCCGCCTCCCTGCTCGTCCGCCCGGAGCGGCGGCTGGTACGCCCCGTCCTGACCGTCAGCCAGGCCGGCGTCCTGCTGCGGCGGGAGCGGCTGGACGGGACGCTCGTCCCCTGGCGATCGGTACGGCTCGGGGCGCGGTGGACCGGCGGCGTGGACCCCGGGGGCGGCCCGGTGACGGTCGGCGCGGAGGAGTAGGAGGTGTCTGGCCCATTGGGCCGGGCCCGTAGGAGAGACTGGTACGCATGCCGGACAAGCGCAGTGCGGGTCTCCTGGTCTTCCGCCGTACGACGGGCGGTGGCGTCGAGGTCCTGATCGGTCACATGGGCGGCCCCTTCTGGGCGTCACGCGAGGAGTCGGCCTGGTCGATCCCCAAGGGCGAGTACGAGCCCGACGAGACGCCCGAGGCCGCGGCGCGCCGTGAGTTCGGGGAGGAGCTGGGGCTCCCGGCCCCCGACGGCGAGTGGTTCGCCCTCGGCGAGACCCGCCAGCGGAACGGAAAGCTCGTCACGGTGTGGGCCGTCGAGGGCGATCTCGACCCGGCCGAGGTGGTGCCGGGGACCTTCGTCATGGAGTGGCCGCCCAGGTCGGGCATCCGGGAGGAGTTCCCGGAGATCGACCGGGTGGGCTGGTTCACTCCGGAGGCGGCCGCTCCGCTGCTCGTCTCCGGGCAGCGGGTCTTCCTGGAACGGCTGGTGGCGCACCTCGACGGGCGGGCCTGAGCCCGATTGTCAGACCCGTACGAGAGGGTGGTGAGCGCCGAACTGTCGAGAGGGAGCCCGACATGACCACGATCACCGCCACCGAGCGCGCGGCCGCCCAGGCGTATCTGCGGCTGCTCGAATCCACGCAGGCCGTGCTGACCGACCCGCAGCTCGCCCCGTACGCCGGGGTGATGCTCACCCACACGATGGCGGAGGCGGACGAGGCACTCCGCGCCGCAGGACTCGCCGGGAACGAGGACCGGCTGCTGCGTCTCGTCTCGTCCCTGCGGACCTCCCCGGCCACCGCCTGGGGGCGCACCGGTTGAGGCGGCGCCGCCCGCCGCGGCCGGGGCTGTTCCGCCTGCCCCGCCCGCGGCGAGCGCGGCGTTGCCGAGCCGGTGCCGTCAGGCGCCCGGACGGACGGGGAGGGCCCGGACGCTGTTGCCGACGAAGCCGGAGTGGCGGGTCAGCTCGGCCTCCGGGACCGCCAGGTCCAGGTCGGGGAAGCGGGTGAAGAGTGCCTCCAGGGCGATCGCGGCCTCCATCCGGGCGAGCGGGGCGCCCAGGCAGTAGTGGGGGCCGTGTCCCAGCGAGAGGTGCTTGGTCTTCGCGGCCCGGGTGAGGTCGAAGCGGTCGGCGTCCGGGCCGTGGGCCTTCGTGTCGCGGCCCGCGGCCGAGTAGCCGGCGAGGACGGGGGTGCCCTTCGGGATGACCGTGCCGTCGACCGTCAGGTCGCGGGTCGGGTAGCGGAACGGGAAGTAACTGACCGGGCTGTCCCAGCGGAGGGTCTCCTCCACCACGTCGGCCCAGTCGGCGCGGCCTTCGGTGACGAGGGCGAGCTGGTCGCGGTGGGCGCAGAGCGCCCGGACCGCGTTGGTGACGAGGTTCAGGGTGGTCTCGTGGCCCGCGATGATCATCAGGAGCAGTGTGCCGATGAGCTCGGGCTGGCTGAGCCGGTCGCCTCCCTCGTCCCGGGCGGCGATGAGGGCGCTGGTGAGGTCGTCGCCGGGCGCGGCGGCCTTGTCGGCGGCTATGGAGCCGAGGAGCTCGACGAGTTCTCGGTTGGCGGCGACGGCCCGCGCGGGCTCGGTGTCGGTGGCGACGACCAGGCTGGAGAGGTGGTGCAGCCGGTCGTGGTGGGCCGGGTCGACGCCGAGGAGTTCGCAGATGACGCCGAGCGGCAGCGGAAGCGCGTAGTGGCGGCGCAGATCGGCGACGCCGCCGGCCGCGCGTGCGGCGTCCGCGAGTCCGTCGAGGAGTCCTGCGGTGACCGTCTCGACGCGCGGGCGGAGCTCCTCGACCCGGCGGGCGGTGAAGGCGCTGCTGACCAGGGTGCGCAGCCGGCGGTGGTCGGCCCCGTCGGCGGTGGTCATGCCCGGCACGGTGGCGAAGGTCCGCAGCGGCCAGCCGTCGGGTATGCGGCCCTCGGTGAGGGCGGTGAAGTGGTGGGGCCCCTTGGCGACGTCGGGGTGGGAGAGGAAGTCGCGGAGCGCGTCGTGGCCGAGGACCGCCATGCCCTCGATCTCGCCGGGCAGCACCACCGGGACCACGGCGCCCGCGGCGAGCAGCCGGGCGTTCTCGGCGTGCGGGCAGCCGCCCGCCGGGTCCATGCGGTGCGGCGGCCGGCCGGCGGCCGGGGCGGGGTGCGGTGTGTTCAAGGAAGGGACTCCTGACTGCGGACGCGGGCCGTCGCGGGCTGCTTCGGCAGGTGAGCGGTCAGATCCTACGGCCGGCCACGCTCTGTTCGTAGGGAGTCGTCCGGGGTGCCCCGCTCCTCCCGGCCGCTCCGGCCGAGGAGTTCGGCCAGGCCGCGGCGGGTGGCGGCCACCACCACCCGGTCCCCCGCTCCGAGGAGCCGCTCCGGCTGGAGGCGCCAGCCCTGGCCGGAGCCGGTACCGCGTCCGTCGAGGGCGATGACCCGCCAGGCGCCGGGGCGGAAGGCCTCGGCGACCGTCCGGCCGTCCAGGAGCGGATGGTCCGCGACGTCCACGGCGGCGAAGAGGAGGACGCGGCGCTCGACGGGTACGGCTCCGAGGATCTGGCGGCCCATCATGGCGCACGCGAAGGCGGGGGCGGCGAGGTGGGAGACGCTGCGGCTCCGGGTGAGGGCCCCGGGGTGGGCGGCGCGCAGGGTGCGGAACACCGCGGTGGCGAAGTCGTCGTCGAACAGACGCAGGACGACCCGCAGGTGGGGGGTGACGGCGCGGGCGGAGAGCGCGGCCTCCAGGTTGGTGATGTCGACGCTGGTCAGGGCGAGGAGGGCGTGGGCGCGGTGGATGCGGGCCGCCTCCAGGACGCCTTCCTCGGTGACGTCGCCGATGACGGTGGGGACCCGCAGCCGGCGGGCGACGGCGACGCCCCGGGCCTCCGGGTCGGACTCCACGCACACCACCGGGATGTTCAGCCTGCGGAGCCGGCCGAGGACGCGGGTGCCGACCTTGCCGAGCCCGAGGAGGACGACGTGGCCGGAGAGTCCGCGCGGCGGGCGGCGCAGGGTGGTCGCGGTGCGGAAGGTGCCGAGGCCTTCGAGGAGGGCGGCGACGATCACCGGGAGCAGGAGGAGGCCGACGAACCCGGCGAGGATCTGGAGGACCTGGCGGCCGGTCGGCTCGCCGAGCGCCGGGTCGCCGATGGCGAAGATGTCGAGGAGCGTCAGATAGGCGGCGTGCAGCGGATGGTCGCCCGTGGTGAAGGTGGAGGCGAGGGCGAGGGCGAGGACGGCGCCGACGGCGCCCGCGAGGGACCAGCGCAGACGGCGGGAGAAGAGCGAGGCGACGGGCAGCGCGGAGGCGGCGAGCCGGGCCGGCGGAAGGGCCGGGCCGGCCGGGGTGACCGCTTCGAGGGTGACGGCCGCCCGTCCGGTGGCGGCGGCGACCGTCCGGTCGTCCGGCAGGAGCCGGGGGCCCTCGTCGCCGCTGCGCTCGGAGCCCTCGCAGCCGGCCGGGTCGCCGGCGGTGGCGGAGAGCAGGGCGAGCGTGCAGAGCCCGGGGTCGGGTGCCCGGCCCGCGACGGGCGGGCGGTCGACGGCGTGCAGCAGCAGTCCCCCGGCCTGCACCACCTTGCTGGTGCCCGCGACGGCGGCCGCGGCGAGGCCGGGAGCGGCGGTGTCGACGTCGGAGAGGACCGTGGTGGCGGCGTCGAGCTTCTCCGGGTCGAGGCCGGGTTCCACGACGGCGGCGGCCTGGTCGAGGAGGGTTTCGAGGTGCTGGCCCAGCTTGCGGTTGTAGAGCCGGATCACCAGGCGCAGCCGGGGGTTGAGGCGGCGGGCGGTGAGCGCGGCCCGGATGTTCGTCTCGTCGTCCTCGTGGACGAGGGCGAGGGCGGCGGCGCGCTCCGCACCGGCGTCCGTCAGGGCCCGGTCGTCCGCCTCCGGGGCCTCCACGACCCGCAGGGTGCCGGTGGGATCGGCTCCGTCCGGGGCGGCCGTCGCTCCGGTCCCGGTGGTGCGGGTGACGGCGGCGGTCACCCGCCCGAAGAGGGCGAGCGCCCGGCCGGTGCGCCCGGCGGGTGTGCGGGGTGCGTCGGGCAGCGCCGGCACGAGGAGGGTGACCTGCTCTCCGTACACCTCGTGGAGTTCGCGCGCGAGGCGGTGGGCGAGGGCGTCGTCGCCCCACACGATCATGTGCCCGGCACCGGGGGCGGTCCGGGGCGTCCGCTCGCTCCGGGAGGCGGGCGCGCCGAAGGGACCGGTGGGCGTCCCGGCGGACCGGGCGGGTCCGGGGACGGACCGGGCCGCCGGTTCGGCGGGGGCCGCCGCGGTGGCGCGGTCCGGAACGGCGCTGCTCTGGTACGGGTGTGAGAACACGTCACAAGGATGCCCTGCGCACCGACAGCGGTTCCCCCGCTCCGAAGCCCGCCCGTCTTCGGCCGGGGTCCGCCCCGGGGCTTGCCGGGTGCACCACCCGGGCGGACGCGCGACGCGCCGCCGTACGCCACACCCGCTACGCCGGTCGGCGCACTCCGATCTGCGTGGTCCGCGGCGCCTTCCTACGGTGACTGAATGATCGTCACGTCAGCTGTCCGTCAAGTCGCCGCCGGTTCCGCGGCGCTGCTGTTCGTGCTGCCCGTACCGGCGGCCGCCGCCTCCCCCGCCACGCCCGTGCCCCGAGCCGTGTCCTCGGTCGGGGAGCCCACGCCGCCCGCCCGCCAGTACGTCGAGCCGGCGCGCCTCGACCGGAAGGGCACCCAGGTGGAGCGGTTGCCGGGGGCGCCCGCCCTGCCCTCGGTGTCCGCGCTGTCGTGGGTGGTGGCGGACGCCTCCTCGGGCGAGGTGCTCGCCGCGCGGAACGCGCACCGCAAGCTGCCGCCGGCCAGCACCCTCAAGGCGCTGTTCGCGCTCACCGCGCTCCCCCACCACGAACCGACCGAGCGGCACACGGTGGCCGATGCCGAGCTGGCCGGGATCGGGGCGGGCAGCAGCCT
This sequence comes from Streptomyces sp. NPDC034084, assembly GCF_055575535.1. NCBI lineage: Bacteria > Bacillati > Actinomycetota > Actinomycetes > Kitasatosporales > Streptomycetaceae > Streptomyces > Streptomyces sp. NPDC034084. The sequence continues at coordinate 382,341 of NZ_JBVISK010000003.1, read as the reverse complement.
GGTCGGGGTGAAGGAGGGGTACTCGTACAAGGTCTCGGACCTGTGGAACGGCGTGTTCCTCAGCTCGGGGAACGACGCCGTCCACGTCCTGGCGGCGATGAACGGGGGCTGGGAGTCGATGACCCGGCAGATGCAGGAGAAGGCCCGCGCCCTCGGCGCCGAGGACACCCATGTGGTCTCCCCCGACGGGTACGACGCCCCCGGCCAGGTGTCCTCCGCGTACGACCTGGCGGTGTTCGGCCGCGCCGGGCTCCGGGACCCGGCGTTCACCCGGTACTGCTCGACGGCGTACGCGGACTTCCCCGCGGGCTCCTGGTCGTACGGCATCGCCAACACCAACCGGCTTCTGACGGGCGCGGACGGGGTGGCCCGCTACCCGGGGCTGATCGGGATCAAGAACGGATACACCAGCAACGCGGGCAACACCCTGATCTCGGCGGCCCGGCGGGGCGACCGGACCCTCGTCGTCTCGGTGATGAACCCCCAGGAGGGCGGCGGGTACGCCGTGTACGAGGAGGCGAGGGAGCTGCTCGACTGGGGCTTCGAGGCGGCGGGACGGGTGCGGCCCGTGGGCGTGCTCGCGCCGGTACGGGCGAAGGCGGCGGCCGACTCGGGCACGCGACCCGTGTCGATGACCCGCGAGGGAGGCGGCACCCAGGCACCGGTGACCGCTCCCCGGAGCGGGGCGGAGGCGGTGGCCGCGCCCGGGAACGCGCCCCGGGCGGCGGAGCCCTCCGGCGCCTCGGCCGGGCTTCCGCTGACCCTGGTGGGCTCGGCCTGCGCCGCCGCGCTCGCCCTGTGGGGGTGGCGGCGCAGGCCCGCCCACCGGGCGTGACGGCCGCGGCTCAGGGCCGCCGGTCGGGCGGCGCTCTGAGGGCACCGGTCCCCGTCGTGCCGGCGACGGTTCGGTGGGCGCCGCACGATCCGGCTTCTAGCCTGCCGGGACACCGTCCGGGACCGGCCCGGACGATGCTCCCGAAGGAGTGACGCGATGACGGCTGGGACGGCCATGGACGGGACGACGGCGGGCGGGACGAGGACGGCCGCGGCGATGACGGGCGGCGCGCCGGACGATGATCCCTCGCCCGCCGCGCGGATCGCCGCGCGGTTCCGCGAGGTGAACGGTGACCATCCGATGACCGCCGCGGACGACGCGTACGTCACCGCCCAGTTCGTCCCGCTGGAGACGCTGTGCGCCGCGCTCGGCCGGGACCCCGACGCGGTCCGGCGGCTGATGCTCGCGGGCCTGCTGCCGCTGCCCGGCTATCTGCGGTCGGACGGCGCCGAGATGGTGCCGCGCGATATGTTCGCGCTCGCCGACCGGGCGGGCGGCGCCGACCGGCTGCGCGCGTGGTTCACCGGGCACTGGGAGGACCCGGCGCGGGGCGAGGCGGAGTGGGCGGCGTACCTGAGCGGCCAGTACGTCTGCCTGCACTCGGTCACGCCGGCGACCATCCGCCGGAAGGACGAGCTGACGGCGGACATCGCCGCGCGCCTGGCGTCGGCAGGGGCCGATCCCTCGCCGGAGTGGCGCGACGCCCTCCACGCGCGCGTGGACGCGCTCGACGCCCTGGAGCCGGCGTTCACGGCGTACGACCGGCTGCGCTTCGGCGGTCCCACCTCGCGGGAGACCTGCGTGGACGCGCCCCGGGCGCTCTACCCCCGTACCCGCGACTGAGCGGCGGTCCCGGTGGCCAGGGCCCCGGGACCGCCGCTGTCAGGCGGGTCAGGCGCCCACGTACTCCGCGAGGTGCTCGCCGGTGAGGGTCGAGCGGGCCGCGACGAGCTCGGCGGGCGTTCCCTCGAAGACGATCGTCCCGCCGTCGTGGCCCGCGCCGGGACCGAGGTCGATGATCCAGTCGGCGTGCGCCATGACCGCCTGGTGGTGCTCGACCACGATGACCGACTTGCCGGAGTCCACGAGCCGGTCGAGCAGGCCGAGGAGCTGCTCGACGTCGGCGAGGTGGAGACCGGTGGTCGGCTCGTCGAGGACGTAGACGCCGCCCTTGTCGCCCATGTGCGTGGCCAGCTTGAGGCGCTGCCGCTCGCCGCCGGAGAGCGTGGTGAGCGGCTGGCCGAGGCTCAGGTAGCCGAGTCCGACGTCGGCGAGCCGGGCCAGGATGCGCTGCGCGGCCGGGGTGTGCGCCTCGCCGGAACCGAAGAACTCCTCGGCCTCGGTCACCGGCATCGCGAGGACCTCGCTGATGTCCCGGCCGCCGAGGAGGTATTCGAGCACCGAGGGCTGGAACCGCTTGCCCTCGCAGTCCTCGCAGGTGGAGGAGACACCGGCCATCATCCCCAGGTCGGTGTAGACGACGCCCGCGCCGTTGCAGGTGGGGCAGGCGCCCTCGGAGTTCGCGCTGAACAGCGCCGGCTTCACGCCGTTGGCCTTGGCGAAGGCCTTGCGGATCGGGTCGAGCAGCCCGGTGTACGTGGCGGGGTTGCTGCGCCGGGAGCCGCGGATCGCGCTCTGGTCGACGGAGATCACCTCCTCGCCGGCGGGGATCGAGCCGTGCACGAGCGAACTCTTGCCGGAGCCGGCGACTCCGGTGACGACGGTGAGGACCCCGAGCGGGATGTCGACGTCGACGTCGCGCAGGTTGTGCGTGGACGCGCCCCGGATCTTCAGGGCTCCGGTGGGCTTGCGCACGGACTCCTTCACGGCGGCCCGGTCGTCGAGGTGGCGGCCGGTGACCGTGCCGGAGGCCCGCAGTCCGTCCACGGTGCCCTCGAAGCAGACGGTGCCGCCGGCCGTACCGGCCCCGGGGCCCAGGTCGACGACGTGGTCCGCGATGGCGATGGCCTCGGGCTTGTGCTCCACGACGAGCACCGTGTTGCCCTTGTCGCGCAGCTGGAGCAGCAGGTCGTTCATCCGCTGGATGTCGTGCGGGTGGAGGCCGATGGTGGGCTCGTCGAAGACGTACGTGACGTCGGTCAGCGAGGAGCCGAGGTGGCGGATCATCTTGACGCGCTGTGCCTCGCCGCCCGACAGCGTGCCCGACGGCCGGTCGAGCGAGAGGTAGCCGAGGCCGATCTCCACGAACGAGTCGAGGGTCAGCTGGAGCGCGGTGAGCAGCGGCGCTACGGACGGCTCGTCGAGGCCGCGGACCCAGGCGGCGAGGTCGCTGATCTGCATCGCGCAGGCGTCGGCGATGCTGATCCGCTTGATCTTCGACGCCCTGGCGCCCTCGCTGAGCCGGGTGCCGTCGCAGTCGGGGCAGGTGGTGAAGGTGACGGCCCGCTCGACGAACGCCCGGATGTGGGGCTGCATGCCCTCCTTGTCCTTGGCCAGGAAGGACTTCTGGATGCGCGGGATGAGCCCCTCGTACGTCATGTTGATGCCCGCGATCTTCATGCGGGTGGGCTCGTGGTGGAGGAAGGCCTGGAGTTCCTTCTTGGTGTACTTGCGGATCGGCTTGGCCGGGTCGACGAGGCCCGATTCGCTGTAGAGGCGGTAGTTCCAGCCGCCGGGCGTGTAGCCGGGGATGGTGAGCGCGCCCTCGTCGAGCGACTTGGAGTCGTCGTAGAGCTGGGTGAGGTCGATGTCGGAGACCGTGCCCCGGCCCTCGCAGCGCGGACACATGCCGCCCGTGCGCTCGAAGGTCGCCCGCTCGGTCTTCTTGGTGCCGCGCTCGACGGTGATCGCGCCACTCGCCCGCACCGAGGGGACGTTGAAGGCGTAGGCGCTGGGCGGGCCGATGTGCGGCTTGCCGAGGCGGCTGAAGAGGATCCGCAGCATCGCGTTGGCGTCGGTCGCGGTGCCGACGGTGGAGCGGGGGTCGGCGCCGAGACGCTGCTGGTCGACGATGATCGCGGTCGTGAGGCCGTCGAGGACGTCGACTTCCGGCCGGGCGAGGGTCGGCATGAAGCCCTGGACGAAGGCGCTGTACGTCTCGTTGATCAGCCGCTGCGACTCCGCGGCGATCGTGTCGAACACGAGGGAGCTCTTGCCCGAGCCGGAGACGCCCGTGAAGACCGTGAGCCGGCGCTTCGGGATCTCGATGCTCACGTCCTTGAGGTTGTTCTCGCGCGCGCCGTGCACGCGGATCAGGTCGTGCCGGTCGGCGGCGTGGGGTACGGACGCCTGCTTGTCCGCCCTCGGTGCCTTGCTCATCGTGTCTCCAGCCTTCGCGCATGTCCTGACGGTGCACCTCCGCGGCCGTGGCCGAGCACGTCGAGCGCGTCGAACCCGGTGAGCGCGTCGCGCACGGACGGGGTCTCGGGCGCCTCGCGCACGTGAGCGAAGGTCATGGCAGTCACGCTAGTGGCGGCACGGTGGCCACGCTTCTCGATTCCTGATCTCCTCCGCCCGTCACGTAGCGTTCCGCGGCGAGGACGGCCTCGCGGGCGGTGCGTTCTCCCATCAGGACGCACAGGGTGTACGCCGTGTCCTCGAAGCGCCGTCGGGCCGACAGGTCGCACGGCCTGTCCAGCACGGTCCGCTCCTGGGCGCGGAATTGCCGGAGCAGCCGGTCGACGGTGTTCCTGTCGGGCAGCAGCATGGCCGTTCTCCTGTCTCCTGAGTCGCTCCATATTCCCGGTCGTCGGCCCCGCTCGCGACCCATACGGACACGCTGGGTGACACGCCCGGCACAGCGTGACTGCCGGAGTGCGGTTCCGCCGGTCATGGCGGAGGGTCGGAGACATGAACCCGAGTACGCTCTCGCGCGTCGTCGTCACCGGCGCCACCGGCAACGTGGGGACGAGCCTGGTCCGGATCCTGGCGCGCGATCCGGGCGTCGGCTCGGTCCTCGGTCTCGCCCGCCGCCGCCCGGCCCTCGACCTGCCGGGCGTGGAGTGGGCCGAGCTCGACCTCTCCCGGGAGGGGGACGAACCCCGGCTCGCGCAGTACGTGGCGGACGCGGACGCGGTGGTGCACCTGGCCTGGCGGTTCGGGCCGACCCACGACCCGGTGGAGACCTGGCGGACCAACGTCCTGGGCGCGGTCCGCGTCTTCGACGCGGTGGCGGCGGCACGCGTGCCGGTCCTGGTGCACGCCTCGTCGGTGGGCGCCTACTCCCCGGGGCCCGAGGGCGGCGCGCCGGTGTCCGAGGCATGGCCGACGCACGGCTGGCCGGGCGCCGCGTACACCCGGGAGAAGGCCTACCTGGAGCGGGTCCTCGACACCTTCGAGCGGGACCATCCGCTGACCCGCGTGGTCCGGATGCGTCCGGCGTTCCTCTTCAAGGAGGAGTCGGCGAGCGAGCAGCGGCGGATCTTCGCGGGGCGGTTCTTCCCCGGGCAGCTGATGCGGCCCGAACTGCTGCCGCTGGTCCCTGAGTTCGAGGGGCTCCGGTTCCAGGTCCTGCACACGGAGGACGCGGCCGACGCCTACCGGAGGGCGCTGCTGCGGGACGTCCGGGGCGCGTTCAACCTCGCCGCGGACCCGGTGATCGACGGCACGACGCTGGGCGAGCTGCTGCACGCGCGGCCGGTGAAGGTGCCCGCCGGCGCGGTACGGGGCGCCCTGTCGGCGGCCTGGCGGCTGCGGCTGGTCCCGGCCTCCCCGGGGCTCTTCGACGCGCTGCGGCACCTGCCGCTGCTCGCCACCGACCGGGCCCGGCGGGAGCTGGGCTGGGAGCCGGCGGCGAGCTCGCTGGAGGCCCTGGAGTCGTTCCTGCGCGGGGTCCGCGGGGGCGCCGGCGACGACACGGCCCCGCTGACGGGGCACCGCATCGGCTGACGGACCGCGCCCGGCCGCCGCGGCGTCGTCCCGGGAGCGGGGGCCGCTCCGGGCGTGGCGCCCGCTGCTTCAGAAGGTCAGCGGGGTGCGGCGGACCAGTCGACGAGGCGTATCGCCGCGCCCGCGGCCTCGCGACCGCGGCAGTGGGCGCGGTGGCGGCGCAGGACGGCGTCGATGTCGAGGTGGCGGGCGAACTCGGGGCGGGCGGCGAGGCGCTGGGCGTAGGCCCACAGCGCGGGGTGCCCGGCGACCCGGTCCATGGCGGCGGCGTCGAGGTGCCAGCGGTGGACGGTGTCGAGCTGGACGAGCGTGACCCAGACGTGCACGTCGGCGGCGGTCGGGGCGTCACCGAGGACGTAGGGCCGGTGGGCGAGACGGCGTTCCAGTGAGCCGAGGGCGGCGAAGAGGGCGGTGAGCGGGTCGCGGTGGGCGGCCTCGCCGTCGAGACCGAGCTCGCCGGCGCGCTGGGCGGCCCGGTTGACGCTCCGTTCGCACAGGTCGGCGATCGCCTCGATGGTGTCGCGGTGCGCCTCGGGCAGCAGGTCGGGGCCGTCGCCGCGGAAGCGCAGGGCGAGGTCCCGGAGGATGTCGGGGACGTGGGTGCTGACGATCCGTCCGGTCCAGCCGTCACTGAGGACCGGTGCGGCGGCCGGCCCGGTGTAGAGGTGGGCGCTCGCCTCGTACAGCGGGCGGAGCCCGGCGTACCCGCCGTCGGGTGTGTCGGGCGTGCCGGAGAGCACGGTGAGCGGGAGCGTGTCGTCGAGTCCGAGCAGGCTGTGGGTGAGGGCGATGCTCAGACACCGGGGGTCGGACGGGTCGACGTGCAGGCGGTAGCGGTGCGGGACGGCGTAGTGGCCGCTGCTCGCGTCGCGGCCGATCCTGCCCCGGAAGAGGGGCACGGCAGAGGCGGGCAGGAGCGAGGACGGGACGACGACGGACATGCTTCTCCCTTGGGGTGCTCGGTGCTGGGTCGGGCGGCGTGCGCAGGGTTCGCCCACGACGGCGCGATGGGCGACGGCTCGGTGTGCGACGGCCGGCGTTCGCGACGCGCCGGCCGCACGGGGCCCGGTGGCAGCAGAGGTACGGGAAGGAGGAGACGGGCGGACCGCGGCGGGCGCCCGGGACCTGTCGCGCGGATCAGGTCCCGTCGGACGGAGGGACGCCCGGGCGGGAACGGCGACTCGCGGCGCTGCAGACCCGCAGCAGATCGATGTGCCGACGGGACGTGAGGGGCAGCGAGCGCGGGAGGGACGCGGCGGGTGAGGTGTCTCTCCGGCCGGTGCGTCCCATGTTTTCCTACCTGTTCGCTCGGTTTTCCCGTCCATGAGTCTCCGGCGGGTGGCGAACGCCGTCAAGGGCGCGGTTCGGCCGTCTCAGAGCGCGGTACGACTCGTCTCACGGGCACGGTCGGGTTGCCGAGCGGACGTGGTCGGACTCGCCCGACGGAGGCGACGGCCCGGCTTCACGGGTGCGGTGCGGACGCCGGCTTCGCGGGTGCCGTACGGGTGCCGGCTTCGCGGGCGCGGTTCGGCGCGCCTCGCGGCCCACGCCTCCGGGCGTACGGATCCGGTCACCCCGGTGCGGGATAATGCGCGCATGCGCATTTCAGCCAGGGCCGACTACGCGGTGCGGGCCGCCCTCCAGCTCGCCGCAGCCCAGGGCGCGGGGCCGCTGAAGGCCGAGGCCATCGCGGCGGACCAGGACATCTCGCACAAGTTCCTCGAGGGCATCCTCGGCGACATGCGCAAGGGCGGTCTGGTCCAGAGCCAGCGCGGCGGCAACGGCGGTTTCTGGCTGGCCCGGCCGGCCGAAACGATCTCGGTCGCGGACGTCATCCGCTGCGTGGACGGTCCGCTGGTGTCCGTGCGCGGGGAACGGCCGCCGGATCTGTCGTACACGGGACCGGCCGAGTCCCTGCTCACATTGTGGATCGCACTGCGGGCGAGTGTCCGCGGGGTGCTCGGGGTGTCCCTCGCGGAACTCGCGGCGGCGGAGCTCCCGGCGGAGATCGTCGCCCTCGCGGACGACCCGGAGGCGTGGACCAACCCGTGACCACCCTGCGGGCCAACCCCTCGCCACCTGCGCGAAGCTGACGCCATCTCGCCTCCCGATACAGCCTTGTCCAGCCTGTGGACGCCCCTTGGGATCACGGGTGCACCTCTGCCAATATCCCTACTATTCCAGTGGGAATACTAGGGATCAGGTGAGGTGACGTGAGTACGCCGAGGAAATCGCCGAAGAGACCAGCGATACGCACCGCCTCCGCACCACCCGGCCGACCCGTCGACCGGCCCGCCGACGACGAGATCTGGCCCCGCGTCACCCGCGAGCTCGCCGACGACCTCGCCGTCGACGCCCTCGAACGGGACCGGGCCGGCAAAGCCCCCTTCGACGAGGTCGCGCGGCTCCAGGAGGCGGGCCTGCCCGCCCTCCTCACGGCGCCGGGACCGACCCGGCGGGGTGCGGACCTGCGGGCCGCCTGCGCGGTCGTACGGGAGATCTCCGCAGCCGACAGTTCGGTGGGCGAACTCCTCGCCCACCACTACGCGCTGTCCTGGAGCAGTCGCTTCTTCGGGCCCCCGCTCGACGCCGAAGACGCGTGTTCCGCCTCGTACGAGGCGGAGGACGCACCCGCCGTCGGCGACGCGCGCTCCCCCGCGCTCGCCCTGGACGTCCGCACGGCCGAGGAGCGCTGGCTGCTCGCCGGCGGTGTCGAACCGCCGCGCGCCGAGTCCGGCCCCGGTCTCACGCTCACGCCCGCCGGGGCCCCCGGCCGCGGCTGGACCCTGGACGGGCGCCGCGCCTTCGCCTCCGGAGTGACGGTCGCCGACCGGCTCGTCGTGGGCGCGCGTCCCGGCGGCACCGGCGACCTCCTGGTCGTCCTCGTGGACCCGGCCCACCCGGGGGTGTTCACGGACGCCGGTGCGGACCGGGTCGGGCAGCGCCTGGCCGGGGCCGGCACGGTCACCTTCGACCAGGTCCCGGTGGAGCCCTGGCAGGTCCTCGGGACCCTCCCGCACGACGAGCACGCCGTCGCGCCGTTCACCACCCTCGCACCGCTCGCCCTGCGGCTGCTTCTCGTCCAGGTCGGGCTCGGCATCGCCGAGGGGGCGCTCGCCGAGGCCCGGGACATCAGCCGCGCCGGACAGGCCGGCCCCCTCCCCGCCGACCGCGCGGCGGGCTCCCCGGCCACGGCCGGCGACCCGTCTGCGGCGGGGGACGACCCGTACCTCCTTCTGGCCTACGGGGAGCTGGCGACGGCGGCGCACGCGGCCGCCGCGGTGGTGGAGCGGGCGACGGAGGCCCTCGCCCGTGGGCTGCTCGCGGAGTGGTCGCTCGGCCTGGACGAACGCGCCGACATCGCCGTGCTCGTGGCGGCGGCCGAGACCGTCACCGGCCGGGCGGCCGTCCACATCACCACCCGCATCCTGGAGCTCGTCGACGGCACGACGGGAGCCGAGCCCCACGCCGGCGGTCCGGGCTTCGACCGCTTCTGGCGGAACGCCCGCGCGCTCACCGCCCCCACGCAGGCGGCCCACCGGCTCCGGGACATCGGGGACCACTACCTCAACGGCACTCACGCCAGGCTCACTCTGCTGGCCTGAGCCTCCGGATCGCCCTCCCGGGTCCTCGCGCACGCGGCGCTCCTCCTCGCGGCCGTGCCCGGTGGCGGTTCTCCCGCAGGGCTGACAGGCTCGGCCGTGGATTGACGCGCCGCGCTGACGAGGAGTGTCGGGGCGGCCGGCGCCGGAAAGTCCTTCCGCCGTCGCCCCGGTGGCTCTCCCAGCGCCGGACCGTGCGGCGGCCTCGGCGAGAGAGCGGAGCTCCATGCGGTACCACGACCGGCCCGGCCACCCGGAAGACGCGCCCGGGGGCGACCCCGCACGCCCGGTGGGGCGCGGCGGCGGCCGGCACCGCAGAGGCGGTGCGGTCCGGCGGCACGCGCTGCGCCGCCCGTCCTTCCGTACCACCGTCACGGCCCTCGGAGCCGCGGCCCTCGCGCTGACCGTGGCGACCGGCATGTACGTGGCCGCCCCGGCCACCGGCACGATCACCACCGCGGCCCCCCGTGAAGCGGCCCCGCGTGAAGCGGCCCCGCGTGAAGCGGCGCCGCGTGAAGCCGCTGCCGGGAAGGCGGCGCGGCTCCTCCGGGACGTCGTCGCCCTCGCCAACGCCGAGCGGGGCAAGGCCGGTTGTGCCCCGTTGCGTTCCGAGGCCCGTCTGCGGGCCGCCGCCCAGGGACACGCCGACGACATGGCCGCCCGCGACTACTACGAACACCGCAGCCCGGAGGGCCGGGACGCGGGCGACCGGATGAGCGGCGCCGGGTACGCGTGGTCGGCCTGGGGAGAGAACATCCACCGCGGGCCGAAGACCCCGGCGCGGGTGATGAGGGAATGGATGGCCAGTCCCGGGCACCGGGCGAACATCCTCAACTGTGGCTTCGAAGACATCGGCGTCGGGGTGAACTTCGCCACCGACGGGCCCTGGTGGGTGCAGGACTTCGGCGCCCGGCGCTGAGGGTGGTCCGGCTGCCGTTCAGGGGGCGGGGGCGGCCAGCTTCTGCACCCAGATCCGGCCGCCGGGAGCGGTCACCGACGCCACGCCGGTGTCCCGGTACCGGCAGTCGAGCATGTTCTGCTCGTGCATGGCCCCGTCCCGCCAGTCCTCGACGACGGTCTCCGGATCGGTCGCGCCGCGCGCCAGGTTCTCGGCCCAGGCACTCCAGTCGTATCCGGCGCCGCTGATCCGGGCGTCCGCGAAGTCGCCCTCGGGGCTGCTGTGCCCGAAGTAGCCGCGCGCGGCCATGTCGCGGGCGTAACCGCGGGCCGCCGCGACGAGCCGGGGATCGGTCCGCAGCGGGGCACAACCGGCCGCCGCCCGGAGCCGGTTGACGAGTGCGGTGACCCGCTCCCCCGGGTCGACCGCCGACGCCGGGCGTGTGGTGCGGCGGGGTGCGGGGGCGGCGGTCGTCGGTGCCGGGGCGGCGGTGACCAGGGGGCTCGGGGAGGCCGTGGCCGGGGCGGTCGTCGCCGGAGGCGCGGCGGCGGGCCGGTGGGGCCGGACTCGTACCTCCGGCTCCGGCGGTACGAGGAGGGCGACCGCCCCGAGGACGGCGACGGCCGCGACCCCGGCCACGCCCGCGCGCCGCAGCGGGGTCCACCGGTCACCGCGTACAACGGGATTCCGCTCGTACGCGACGTACTCCACCGCCGGGCCGTCCGTGACCAAGGCCACGGCCGTCAGGGGCGGTACGAGGCCGATGCCGACGAGGAGGCCCTCGACGGGGGCGAGGCCGCGGCGGCCGCTCGCGCGGGAGGTGCAGTCGGCGCAGCCCCGTAGATGGCGGGCTATCCGCTTGCGCCAGAGAGGCGAGGGGCGCCCGTCCCAGGCCGTGATCGTCCCGGTGAGCTCCGGGCACGGTGGCAGCGCGTCGAGGGCTCGGACCACGGCGCGGCCGGTGTCCAGGCGTTCCTTCATCCGCTGGACGCGGACGGCGGCGTGCTGCGGGGTGAGGCCCAGGCCTTCGGCGAGTTCGGCGCGGGTGAGTTCGCCGGCGGCTTCCAGCCACCACAGGGCGAGGAGTTCGGCGTCGTCCTCGTCGAGCCAGCGGGTCGCGCGGGCCACGTCGCGGCGCTGCCCGGAGAGGCCGAGGCGGAGGATGGTGAGCTCGGTGAAGTCACCGGCCGGGTCGGCGAGGTCCGTGGCCCGGTCGAGGCCGGGGACGGGCGCCCGTCGGCGTTCCTGCCAGCGGCGCCGTATCCCGTTCATGGCGATGGCGACGAGCCAGGACCGGAAGCGGGAGGGGTCGCGGAGGCCGGTGAGGCCGTCGAGGGCGCGGACCATCGTCTCCTGGACGATGTCGTCCGTGTCGGCGTGGCCGTCGAGGGCCCGGCCGACGATGTTGTGGACGAGCGGGAGGTGGGCGCGGACCAGCGCGTCCCTGGCGTCCGCGTCACCCGCCCTGGCCGCCTCCACAAGGGCGGTGGTGCGTCGCTCGTCGCTGTCCATGGGTTGCTCCCTCATCCCGGGTCCGAGTCCCCCGTCGTCAGGAGACCCGTGGGCACGGGAGGGATAACACTTTCCGCCGGACGAGGGCTACACCGGGGGCACGGGCAGCCTCGGGACCGTGGCCCCGCGCCCCTCCCGGACGGCCTCCACCACGGCGTCGTGCAGCTCTCGGCTCTCCTCCTCCGATCCGCACGGAACGGGACTTCCCGACATGGTGAACCAGTCGGATGCGCCGCTGTACTGCACGGCCACGCGTGCCTCACGCTCGGCGAACGTCGTGTGCACGGTCAGATCGCCCGTGACGACGCCCACCTCGTCGGTCAGCACCCCACCTCGCCCGGTGTAGACACCGGCGGTCGTCCAAGATGCCCAGCTCATCCATCCAGGTTCACACCCGGGAGTGAGATGCGCCACCGACGGGGTCCGCCCCGGCCGAAGGTATTCCGGCCGGGGCGGTGCGGGTCTCGCGCCGGATCAGGCGAGGGACGCGACGGCCTCGTTGAACGTGGCGGACGGGCGCATCACGGCCGCGGCCTTGGCCGGGTCGGGCTGGTAGTAGCCGCCGATCTCGGCCGGGGAGCCCTGGACGGCGACGAGCTCGTCGACGATCTTCTGCTCGTTCGAGGAGAGCGTCTCGGCCAGCGGGGCGAAGGCCTTGGCCAGCTCCGCGTCCTCGGTCTGGGCGGCCAGCTCCTGGGCCCAGTAGAGGGCCAGGTAGAAGTGGCTGCCGCGGTTGTCGATACCACCGAGGCGACGGGTCGGCGACTTGTCCTCGTTGAGGAAGGTGCCGGTGGCGCGGTCGAGGGTGTCGGCGAGGACCTGGGCGCGGCTGTTGCCCGTGGTGGTCGCGAGGTGCTCGAAGGAGGCGGCCAGGGCGAAGAACTCGCCGAGGCTGTCCCAGCGGAGGTAGTTCTCCTTGACGAGCTGCTGGACGTGCTTCGGGGCGGAGCCGCCGGCGCCGGTCTCGAAGAGGCCGCCGCCCGCCATCAGCGGGACGACCGACAGCATCTTGGCGCTGGTGCCCAGCTCCAGGATGGGGAAGAGGTCGGTCAGGTAGTCGCGCAGGACGTTGCCGGTGACGGAGATGGTGTCCTCGCCGCGGCGGATGCGCTCCAGGGAGAACTTGGTGGCCTCGACCGGGGAGAGGATCTTGATGTCCAGGCCCTCGGTGTCGTGCTCCGGCAGGTACTGCTTCACCTTGGCGATGAGCCGCGCGTCGTGGGCGCGGTTCTCGTCCAGCCAGAAGACGGCCGGGGCGCCGGTGGCGCGGGCGCGGGTGACGGCGAGCTTGACCCAGTCCTGGATGGGCAGGTCCTTGGTCTGGCAGGCGCGGAAGATGTCGCCCTCGGCGACCTCCTGCTCCAGGAGGACGGTGCCCTCGGAGTCGACGAGGCGGACGGTGCCGGCCTGGGCGATCTCGAAGGTCTTGTCGTGGGAGCCGTACTCCTCGGCCTTCTGCGCCATGAGGCCGACGTTCGGGACGGAGCCCATGGTCGACGGGTCGAAGGCGCCGTGGGCACGGCAGTCCTCGATGACGGCCTGGTACACGCCGGAGTAGCTGTGGTCCGGGAGGACGGCGAGGGTGTCGGCCTCCTTGCCGTCCGGGCCCCACATGTGGCCGGAGGTACGGATCATGGCCGGCATGGAGGCGTCGACGATGACGTCGGACGGCACGTGCAGGTTGGTGATGCCCTTGTCGGAGTCGACCATCGCCAGGGCGGGGCCCTCGGCGAGCTCGGCCTCGAAGGACGCCTTGATCTCGGCGCCGTTCGGGAGGGCGTCGAGGCCGGCCAGGACGGCGCCGAGGCCGTCGTTCGGGGAGAGGCCGGCGGCGGCGAGCGCCTCGCCGTACGTGGCGAAGGTGTTCGGGAAGAAGGCGCGCACGACGTGGCCGAAGACGATCGGGTCGGAGACCTTCATCATCGTGGCCTTGAGGTGCACGGAGAAGAGCACGCCCTCGGCCTTGGCGCGGGCGACCTGCTCGCTGAGGAAGGTGCGCAGGGCGGCGGCGCGCATGACGGCGGCGTCGACGACCTCGCCGGCGATGACCTTCAGCGGCTCGCGGAGCTCACTGACGGTGCCGTCGGCGGCGGTGAACTCGAAGCGGAGGGTGTCGTCCTTGGCGATGACGACGGACTTCTCCGTGGAGGCGAAGTCGTTCTCGCTCATCGTGGCGACGTTCGTCTTGGACTCGGAGGTCCAGGCGCCCATGCGGTGCGGGTGGGTCTTGGCGTAGTTCTTGACCGAGCCCGGCGCGCGGCGGTCGGAGTTGCCCTCGCGCAGGACCGGGTTGACGGCCGAACCCTTGATCTTGTCGTAACGGGCGCGGACGTCCTTGTCCTGGTCCGTCTTCGGGTCGTCCGGGTAGTCCGGGAGGGCGTAGCCCTGCGCCTGGAGCTCGGCGATCGCGGCCTTGAGCTGCGGGATGGACGCCGAGACGTTCGGCAGCTTGATGATGTTGGCGCCGGGCGTCTTGGCCAGGTCACCGAGCTCCGAGAGGGCGTCGGGGATGCGCTGGCCCTCCTCCAGGAACTCGGGGAAGACGGCGATGATGCGGCCCGCGAGGGAGATGTCACGCGTCTCGACCGTGACGCCGGCCTGCGAGGCATACGCCTGGATCACGGGCAGGAACGAGTACGTCGCCAGGGCAGGCGCCTCGTCAGTGTGGGTGTAGATGATGGTCGAGTCAGTCACCGGGTGCTCCGCTCCACGTCTGCGTATGCGAGATTGCTCGACATCAAGATATCTCGTGATCGTGGTCCTCGGTAAAGGGCCCCACGAGCTCGTCGTCGCGCGGGACGCCGGCGTCCTCGACGAAGGGGCCGCCGAGCCGGTACGGAGCGGGGGCGCCGTCCACGTCGACCCGGCGGAGCAGGAGGAGCGGGATCAGTCCCGCGGCGGCGACGACTCCGGCGGCGAGGGCCTGGCCGCAGCGGTGCGCGAGCCGGAGCTCGGCCGGGTCGTACGGGGCGGTCGCGGGCAGCGCGAGGGCGTCGCCGAGCAGCCAGAGCCCGGCGCCGAGGCCACCCAGGGCGAGGAGGGCGAGCGTGAGGACCGCAGCGAGACCGGGCATGCCGGTCCCGCGTCGCGGGGCGGGGCGGACCTTGCCCTTGCGGGCGATGACGGCGAGGAGGCCGGAGGTCACGGCGAGGACGACGAGGGCGCCGGCGATGACGTCGCCGGGCCGGTGCTGCCCCGCCGCGATGGTGTACGCGCCGATCGCGGCGGCCCAGAGCGTGCAGGCGCCGACGGCGGGGGCGCGCAGCCGGTGGGGGACGACGAGGATCAGGCCGAGGGCGATGCCGAGGGCGAGGGTGGTCTGGGCGCTGGGGAAGCCGCTCGGGACGAGGCCGCCCGCGGTGTCGACGAGCCGGGGGCGGGGCGCGTACCGCTGGAGGAACCCGGTGACGGCGAGGGCGGTGACGACCGCACCGGCGGCGGCGCCGGTGAGGGCGTACCGCTTGCGTATGAGGCCGGTGGCGAGGAGGAGGACGCAGCCGAGGACGAGGGAGAGGGTGACGAGCCCGGCGAGGGAGGGGTGGTCACGGAGGAGCGTGACGGCGGCGGAGTCGGCGCGGCGGCCGGTGACGGCGGCGTCGCCCCAGCGGCGGCCGGTGGCGGTGAGGACGAGCCCCGCGTAGACGACGGTGAGGACGAGGACGGCCCCGAGGCAGGCACGGCGGGTCCGCGTGCGGACCCGAGTGCGGAACGAGCCGGCGGCCTCGCCGGCCACGGCGGCGTACCACCAGGTGTCACCGTTCTCCAGCGGCCTCGGGGAGCCGCCGGCGCGGAGCCTGTCATAGGAAGCCATGCACCGATTCGAACCCACGCCCGGCCGTGGCGCCCGCTGGACTCACCCGAACGACACGCCGGAGGACGGGAACCGGGCGGTCGGCGCCCGCCTCTCCCCCGGAGACCGCGCTTTCTCAGGCGGACGCCTCACGTGTCGCCGCCGCGCCGGGTCGGCCTCGGGCCGCTGGTCGTGATCGCTCTCCGGGGCGCCTCGGACGGCTGCATCTCGGCACCGGCGGGGTGGTGGGGTGCTGCGGTGCCGAGCGGGATCAGGAGGAGGAACGGACCACGAGCTCGGTGGGCAGCATCCGGCGGGGCTGCTCGTCCGGTTCGCTGGGCGAGGCGATCTCCTGGAGGAGCATCCGCGCCATGGTGCGGCCCATCTCCTCGATGGGCTGGCGGACGCTCGTGAGGGGCGGGTCCATGTGCCGGGCGACGGCCGAGTCGTCGACGCCGACGAGGGCCACGTCCTCCGGCACCCGGCGGCCCGCCTCGCGCAGGACGCTCCGCGCGCCCGCCGCCATCACGTCGGAGGCGGCGAAGACGGCGTCCAGGTCGGGCCGGCGGTCCAGGAGCTCCCGCATGGCGCGCCGGCCGCCCTCCTCGGTGAAGTCGCCGTTGGCGACGAGCGTGTCGTCGGGGGCGAGGCCGGCCTCCGTGAGGCCCTCGCGGTAGCCGTCGAGGCGGCAGCGGGCCACGTACATGTCGAGCGGTCCGGTGACGGTGGCGATCGCGCGCCGGCCCCGGGCGGCGAGGTGGACGACGGCGGACCGGCCGGCGCCGGTGTTGTCCGAGTCGACGAAGGAGACGCGCTCGTCCTCGCTTCGGCGGCCGTTGAGGACGGCGGGCAGGCCGAGGGCGCGGACCTGGTCGGGCAGCGGATCGTCGCCGTGGACGGAGACGAGGAGCACGCCGTCGACGCGCTGGGCGGCGAGGTACTGCTCGAAGCGCTGCCGTTCCTGTTCGCTGCGGATGAGGGTGAGCAGCAACTGTTTGTCGGCGTCGGCGAGTTCGGTACTGACTCCGCGGATGATGTCGAGGAAGTACGGCTCGGCGAAGAGCCGCGCCTCGGTCTCGGGGATGACCAGGGCGACGGCGTCGGTGCGACTGCCGGCGAGGGCGCGGGCGGCCCGGTTGGGAACGTAGCCGAGTTCGGCGACGGCCCGTTCGACGGCGGCCTTGGCCTGCTCGCTCACCTTCGGGGAGCCGTTGATGACCCGGGAGACCGTGCCACGGCCGACTCCGGCCCGGGCCGCGACCTCCTCAAGGGTGGGCCTGCCGGTCTGCCGCCCGCTCACCGCCATGTGCAGCTCCTCCCCTCGGGCCACCGCCCCGCCTGCGTGTGCACGCGAACCTATCAGGCAGGGCGGCGCCCGCCAGGGGCCGCGGCGGACGCCGCAGGACCCCGCCCCGGCCCGTGCCGCGCTTCGCCGCTCGGGCCTCCGGCCGTGTTCGGGCGCGCTCCGTATCCGGCCCGTCCCGCTCCGTATCTCCGCAGGTCAAAACGCCTTTATGTGCATAAGACACTCTTTCGGCGTACCGTCGTGTGGTTGCCCCGATTCCTCGACGCCCCGGGAGAGCGTGTGCCCCGCTCCAGGACCGACCGTGCCCTGACGCCCCGCGAGGGGCGCCGTCCGCGCCTGCGGACGGCGGCGATCGCGACCGGGGTGGTCGCCGTCGCCGCAGGCGGCCTCTACGTGGCGGGCCTCGTCGCCACCGGCGACGACATATCCGCCGGCACCCGGGTGGACGGGGTGGACATCGGCGGCATGAGCCGCGCCGAGGCCAGGGCCAGGCTGACGGCCGCGGCCCCGGCGTCCTGGAAGGCGCCGATACCCATACGGGTCGGCGACCGCGCGACCACCGTGGACCCGGCCACCGCCGGGCTGACCGTGGACGTCGCCAAGACCGCCGACCGAGCGGCCGACCCCTCCCGTGACCCCTTCACCGTGATCGGACGGCTCTTCTCCCCCGGTGAGCGCGAGATCAAGCCGGTGCTCGCGTACGACGACGCCAGGACACGCGCCGCCGTGGCCGGGCTGGCCAAGGAGAACGACCGGACGGTCCGCGAGGGATCCGTCGCCTTCCGCCACGGCCAGGCCGTCGCGACCCAGCCGGTGACGGGCCGGAAACTGGACGCCGACCGGGCCGCCGAGACCCTCCGCGCGGCCTACCCGGCCGCCACCGGCGCCGCCGCGGTGACGCTCCCCGTCTCGGTGACCGAGCCGAGACTGCCCGCCGCCGAGGTGACCCGCTTCCTCGACACGTACGCGAAGCCGGCCGTCTCCGGCCCCGTGACGCTCACGGCGGGCGGCGACCGGCTGCGGATCTCCGCCGCCACCCTCGGCGACCACCTCACCGTGAAGAACGACGACGGGCACCTCACCGCCTCCCTCGACGAGAAGGCCCTGCTGCGCGACCCGGACGTGGCCCGTCCCCTCGCCTCGCTGACGGGTGCGCCCGTGGAGGCGTCCCTCGGCGTGCGGGACGGCAAGGTCGTCGTGGAGTCCGAGGGCCGCCAGGGCCACGAGGTGACCGCGAAGGCCCTCGGCGACGCCGTGCGCCCACTCCTCACGAAGTCGGGCGACGCTGCCCGTACGGCTCCGGTGGCCACCAGGGCCACCGAGCCCGAGCTGACCGCCGGCTCGCTGGCCCGTCTGGGCATCACCGAGCAGATGTCGACGTTCACGGTGAACTTCCCCGCCGCGCCGTACCGGACGACGAACATCGGCCGGGCGGCGGAACTCATCAACGGCTCACTGGTGCGGCCCGGGGAGGTGTGGAGCTTCAACAAGACGGTCGGTGAGCGGACCCCGGACAACGGCTTCGTCGACGGCACGATGATCCTCGACGGCCAGTACCGCTCCGCCCCCGGCGGCGGCGTGTCGGCCATGGCCACCACCGTCTACAACGCCATGTTCTTCGCGGGGGTGCAGCCCGTCGAGCACGGCGCGCACTCCTTCTACATCGAGCGCTACCCGGCCGGCCGCGAGGCGACCGTCGCCTGGGGCTCGCTCGACCTGAAGTTCCGCAACGACACGGGCAAGCCGATCTACATCAAGGCGAGCGCCACGGACTCCTCGGTCACCGTGAGCTTCCTCGGCACGAAGAAGTACGACTCCGTCGAGGCGGTCGCCGGCCCGCGCACCAACCTGACGCAGCCCACGAAGCGCGAGGGCACCGGCAAGGCCTGTGTGCCGCAGCCGCCCCTCGAAGGCTTCGACATCTCGGTGGACCGCGTCTTCAAGAACGACGGCGTCGAGGTCAAGCGCGAGACGTACAAGACGCACTACACCCCGCGCGACGAGGTGACCTGCGAGCCGGCCCCCGAGGACGGCGACGCCCACTGACGGAAGGGTGTCTTCCGGTACGCCCGGGGCATGACTTCGGAGCGCGGCCCGTCAGCCCTGACGGCGGTCCGCACCGAACCTCCCCCGGACCGCCGGAGGCACGCCTTGGCGCAACGCAGCGACCCCTTCGAGCGGCTCCTCGGCGAGGCCGCGCGCGCGGGCACGTACCCGGGCGCCGCCTGGGCCGTGGGCGATGCCCGCGCCACGCTGTCGGAGGGGGCGGTCGGGCTGCTCGACCCGCTGCGCCCGGGTGAACCCACGCGCCCCGACACGCTGTTCGACGTCGCGAGCCTCACCAAGATCCTCGCGGTCTGGGCGGTCGTCGGCACCCTCGTCGACGCCGGGAAGCTCGACCCGACCGCCCCGCTCGGCTCGTTCTGGCCCGAGGCCGCGGGCCGCCCGCTCGCCGGGGCCACCGCGCACCACCTCCTCACCCACACGGCGGGCCTGCCCCTCCGCGCCAACCTCCGGCACCTGTACGGCTCCGATCCCCAGGACGTCCGCGACGGCGTCCTCGCCGAGCCGCTCCGGCACCGGCCCGGGCAGGCCGTCGCGTACACCGACCGCGCGGCGCTGATCCTCGGGTACCTCGCCGAACACCTCACCCGGCAGCCGCTCCCCCGCCTCGCCGGCGAGCGGATCTGGACGCCCCTCGCCATGACGGAGACCCGTTACGGACCGCTGCCCGCCGAGGTCAGGGAGCGGTGCGCGCCCACCGAGTACGACGAGGAGAGCGGCGCCCCGCTCCGCGGCACCGTGCACGACTTCTCCACCCGGCTGCTCGGGGGCGCCTGCGGGATCGCGGGGGTCTTCACCACCACCGCCGACATCGGCCGGTTCCTGCGCCATCTGCTCGTTCCGGTGCCCGGCACGTTCTCCGCCGCGTGGACCGCCGCGTCGCTGCGCGTCCACACCGGCCCGCTGGTCCCGCCGCGCGGGCTGTTCTGGCATCCGGCGCCGGGCACGGCACCGGCGGAGGACGTCTGGGCGCACTTCGGCTTCACCGGCACGGCCCTGTGGGTCTCGCCCACGCGCGACCGCTGGGCCGTCCTGCTCACCAACCGGCTCCGCCTCACCCGCGACCCCGGCCCGCTGGCCCGGGTCCGGGACGTCTTCCGGACCCTCGCCTTCGGCTGACCGGGGTGCGGGATCGAGGCGCCCTCGGGCCCCGCTCGTACGGTTCGGCACCCCTTGATTGATCAAACCGGCCGGGGGTTACCATATGAGCGCCGCCTAGCTCGAAAGATAATCTTGTGACTGTCAATGACGACTCGTTCACCAGTTGGAAGAACCGCGAGGAGATCGCGGAGTCGATGATCCCGATCATCGGGAAGCTGCACCGGGAGCAGGACGTCACCGTCCTGGTCCACAGCCGCTCCCTGGTGAACAAGTCGGTGGTCAGCATCCTCAAGACCCACCGCTTCGCCCGGCAGATCGACGGCGAGGAGCTCTCGGTCACCGAGACGCTGCCGTTCCTCCAGACGCTCACCACCCTCGACCTGGGCCCCTGCCAGATCGACATCGGTGTGCTGGCCGCCGATTACAAGACCGACGACCGCGGTCTGTCGGTGGCGGAGTTCACCGCCGAGGCCGTCGCCGGCGCCATCGGTGAGAACAAGATCGAGCGCCGTGACGGACGCGACGTCGTCCTCTACGGTTTCGGCCGCATCGGCCGTCTCGTCGCCCGCCTCCTCATCGAGAAGGCCGGTTCCGGCAACGGTCTGCGCCTGCGCGCGATCGTCGTCCGCGGCGGCGGCGACCAGGACCTCGTGAAGCGCGCCTCGCTGCTGCGCCGCGACTCCATCCACGGCCAGTTCCAGGGCACGATCACGGTCGACGAGGCGAACAGCACGATCGTCGCCAACGGCAACACGATCAAGGTGATCTACGCCAACGACCCCTCCGAGGTCGACTACACGGCGTACGGCATCCAGAACGCCATCCTCATCGACAACACCGGCAAGTGGCGGGACCGCGAGGGCCTCTCGAAGCACCTGCGCCCCGGCATCGACAAGGTCGTCCTGACCGCGCCCGGCAAGGGTGACGTGCCGAACATCGTGCACGGCGTCAACCACGACACGGTGAAGCCGGACGAGCGGATCCTGTCCTGCGCCTCCTGCACCACCAACGCGATCGTCCCGCCCCTGAAGGCCATGGGCGACGAGTACGGCGTGCTGCGCGGCCACGTGGAGACGGTCCACTCGTTCACGAACGACCAGAACCTGCTGGACAACTACCACAAGGCCGACCGTCGCGGCCGTTCCGCGCCGCTCAACATGGTGATCACCGAGACCGGTGCCGCCTCGGCCGTCGCGAAGGCGCTGCCGGACCTGAAGGCCCCGATCACCGGCAGCTCGATCCGCGTCCCCGTCCCGGACGTCTCGATCGCGATCCTGAGCCTGCGCCTGGGCCGCGAGACCACCCGCGCGGAGGTCCTCGAGTACCTCCGCGACGTCTCGCTGCACTCGCCGCTGAAGCGCCAGATCGACTTCACCACGGCCCCCGACGCCGTCTCGATGGACTTCGTGGGCTCGCGCCACGCGTCCATCGTCGACGCCGGCGCGACCAAGGTCGACGGCGACAACGCGATCCTGTACCTGTGGTACGACAACGAGTTCGGCTACTCGTGCCAGGTCATCCGGGTCGTCCAGCACGTCTCCGGCGTGGAGTACCCGACCTTCCCGTCCCCGGCGGTCTGATCCCCGACCGGACACCGAGAGCACGGCGGCGCGCCGCACTTCCCGTACGGGGGGTGCGGCGCGCCGCCGTTCCGGCGTTTCGGCGGGGCCGAACCCCGCGAACCGATCACGTCCCGCCGGCGTCCCTCCCGCCATGGAGACGCTCATCCACGGGATACGTCAGCTGCTGCGCTTCGTGGTCCTGGAGGCGCGCTGCTGCGCCTTCGCCGTCGCGCTCGTCGGCGGCATCGCCGTCTCGGCCCTGCTGCCCGGACTGCCGGTCGCCCGCTACGACCTGCTGCTCCTGTACGGCGTCGGGCTCACCGTCCTCGCGTGGAAGGTCGGCTGGGACACCGGCCGCGACATCGCCGTGATCGCCGGGTGCCATGCCATCGGCCTCCTCTTCGAGCTGGTCAAGGTGCGGCTGGGCTCGTGGAGCTATCCGGAGGACGCCCTGACGAAGTTCGGCGGCGTGCCGCTGTACGGCGGGTTCCTGTACGCGGCGCTCGGCAGTTACGTCTGCCGGGCCTGGCGCCTGTTCGACCTGCGGCTCACGGGCTACCGGCCCCGGGTCACGGCGGCCCTCGCCGCCGCCGTGTACGTGAACTTCTTCAGCCACCACTGGCTGCCCGACGCCCGCTGGGTCCTCGCCGCGCTGCTCCTGGCCGCGACGGCGCGGACCTGGGTGCGGTTCCGGGTCGGCGAGAGCGACCACCGGATGCCGCTCGCCCTGTCCTTCGTACTGATCGGGTTCTTCCTCTGGGTCGCCGAGAACGCGGCCACCTACGTGGGCGCCTGGAGCTACCCGGACCAGCTGAACGGCTGGCAGCCGGTCTCCCTGGCGAAGTTCGGCGCCTGGGCCCTGCTCGTCACGGTCACGTTCGTTCTCGCCGCAGAGAGGGAAAACCGGACATTTTCCGTGCACGCCCGGCGCGGTCGTGCTACAGTCGTGATCAGTTGCAGTCGTGGTTCCCAATGAATTTACAAGTGCCTTCGACGGTTCGACATCGTCAGGCACTTTATGTGTTTTCGGTCCAGTTTTTCCGGACGGGGCAATCATCACGGCGACGCCGGGATCCGCACAGTGCGGCTCCCAGGGCTACGCCCCGAAGGAGATATGACATGGCTACTGGCACCGTGAAGTGGTTCAACTCGGAAAAGGGCTTCGGCTTCATCGAGCAGGAGGGTGGCGGCCCGGACGTGTTCGCCCACTACTCCAACATCGCCACCTCCGGCTTCCGTGAGCTCCAGGAAGGCCAGAAGGTGAGCTTCGACGTCACGCAGGGCCAGAAGGGCCCGCAGGCGGAGAACATCGTTCCCGCCTGACGTTGACACGTCCGACGCGGCCGGAGTCCCACCCACGGGGTGAGGGCTCCGGCCCGTCGCTTTTTCCAGACTTTTCCGACGGACCAGGTGCCGCATGAACAGCACGCCCAGCAAGGACGCCCCCGTGGCGACCGTGACCTTCGCCGGCTTCGGCCTGCCGGCCGCGCTGCTCGCGGAGCTGACGCGCCTCGGTGTCGAAGCGCCCTTCCCGATCCAGGCCGCCACGCTGCCGGACGCCCTCGCGGGACGCGACGTCCTCGGACGGGGGCAGACCGGTTCCGGCAAGACGCTCGCGTTCGGCCTGCCGCTCCTCGCCCGCACCGCCGGGCGCCGGGCCGAGGCCCGCAGGCCGCTCGCCCTGGTCCTGGTCCCCACCCGCGAGCTGGCCCAGCAGGTCACCGACGCCCTCGCCCCCTACGCGGGCACTCTGGGACTGCGGCTGGCCACCGTGGTCGGCGGCATGTCGATCGGGCGGCAGGCCGGCGCGCTGCGCGACGGGGCCGAGGTCCTGATCGCCACCCCCGGCCGGCTCATGGACCTCGTGGAGCGCAAGGACTGCCGTCTCGACCGCGTGGCCGTCACCGTCCTCGACGAGGCGGACCGGATGGCCGACATGGGCTTCCTGCCGCAGGTCACCGAGCTGCTCGACCAGGTGCCGCACGGCGGCCAGCGGCTGCTGTTCTCGGCCACGCTCGACCGTGACGTGGACCAGCTCGTCGAGCGCTACCTCCAGGACCCGGTCGTCCACTCCGTCGACCCGTCGGCCGCAGCCGTCTCCACCATGGAGCACCACGTGCTGCACGTGCACGGCGCCGACAAGTTCGCCACGGCCACGGAGATCGCCGCCCGCGACGGGCGCGTGATCATGTTCCTGCGCACCAAGCCCTCCGTCGACCGCTTCACCAAGCACCTCCTCGGCAGCGGGGTACGGGCCGCGGCACTGCACGGCGGAAAGTCGCAGCCGCTGCGGACCCGGACCCTGGACCGCTTCAGGACCGGCGAGATCACCGTCCTCGTCGCCACCGACGTGGCGGCGCGCGGCCTCCACGTCGACGAACTCGACCTCGTCGTCAACGTCGACCCGCCCGCCGACTCCAAGGACTACCTCCACCGCGGCGGGCGCACCGCGCGCGCCGGGGAGTCCGGCGTCGTCGTCACGCTGGTGACGGAGGAGGAGCGCCGCGACGTCGCCCGCCTCATGGCGGAGGCGGGCATCCGGCCCGTCGTCACCCGGGTCCGCTCCGGCGAGGCCGAGCTGACCCGTATCACCGGCGCCCGGAAGCCCCCGGGCGTCCCGGTCGACGGGAGCGCGCCGAGCCAGGAGGGCACCAAGCGGGGCGGCGCGGCCTTCCGGGGCATGGGCACCGTCCCGGGCCGCCCGGGCCGCGCGAAGAACGAGTCCCGCCGCGCCGCCGAGGCCCGCAAGACGGCCGAGGCCCGCCGCGCGGCGAAGGTCCGTCGGGGCGGCTGACCGCCCGGACCCAGGCCTCGCCAGGGTCTTCCGGCGTCTCCAGGACGTGTGCTCAGCCGCCCCCGGCCGCTCCACAGAGCCGGGGGCGGCTCGCGTCCGGGCTCACCGGCCCGGCTCCGGGGCCCTCGTCGTGACCAGCAGGCCCGCGAGGAGGCTCGCCAGGAGCAGGAGGCCGGCCGTGGACCAGAGGACGACGGAGTAGCCGCCCAGGATGGCGGTGTTCGCCTGCTCGACGGCCGTGGACGCGGCTGGCGGGAGGTCGTTCCGGCCGATCAGGACGCCGTTCCGGACCGCCTGCACCACGGGCTGCGAAAGGCCCTGCACCCTTTCGAAGCGGTCCTTGATCACCATGGCGAGGACGCTGCCGAACAGTGGGACGGCGAGCCAGCCGCCGACGCTCTGGGCTGCCAGGACCGCGCCCGCCACGCCGCCGGATCCCTGTGGGCCGCCCGCGCCCGTGGCGGTGGCGAGCAGCGGCCCGAGGGCCAGGCCGAGGCCGAGGCCGACGAGCAGGAGGGCGGGCAGCACAAGAGCGGCGTACGAGCTGTCGGTTTCCAGACGGCTCAGGAGCCCCGTGCCCGCGGCGGCGAGGACCAGTCCCGGCACGATCAGGTGGCGGGGCGCGAACCGGGCCTGGAGGCGGCCGGCGACCTGGGTCGCGACGAGGACGGCGCCGACCATGGGCAGCAGGGCCATGCTCCGCTCGGACGAGTCGAAGTCGAGAGCGCCCTGGAAGTACAGGTACAGGATCAGGAACAGGGGCGGTGTTCCCATGCCGACGAGCGCGAGGACGAGGAGGGAGCCGGCGCGTGCGCGGTCCGTGAAGACCTGCGACGGGACGAGCGGGCTGATGGTCCGGGTCTGCCACCACACGAAGGCCACCAGAAGGACCACGCCGGCCACGAGGAGGGCCACGGTCAGGGGTGAGGTCCAGCCGCCGCCCGGGGAGGCCTGCCAGTCGTCGATCCCCTGGGCCTGGAAGAAACCGAAGGCGAGGGTCGCGAGCGCGCCGGTGCCGAGCAGCAGGCCGGCCACGTCGGGACGGGCGGGGGTACGGCTCTCCCGGTCACTCTCCAGACGGAGGGCCGGAAGGACGGCGACGAGAGCGAGCGGGACCGCGGCGGACAGGACCGAGCGCCAGCCCAGGGTGTCGGCCAGCCAGCCGCTCGCGAACGTGCCGATGGCCAGGCCGCCCGCTGCGAAGAAGGCGTAGAGCCCGAAGGCCGTGCCGCGCTCCTTCGGGTCGGTGAAGCCGCCGGCCACCAGGCCGAGAGCGGCCGTGGAGAGCAGCGCGGCGAACACGCCCTGAAGGGCGAGCGCCGCGACCATCATGCCGGCGGAGACGGACAGTCCGCCGAGCACGGAGGCGGCGGCGAAGCCCGCCAGCCCGATGATCACCACCCGTTTGCGACCCAGGAGATCGCTGAGCTGGCCTCCGAGCAGGAGCGAGGCTCCGAAGCCCAGTCCGTAGGCGAGGGACAGCAGAACGAGGCCGTCGTAGGAGACGTGCAGGTCGGCGGAGATGGCCGGCAGCATCGCGTTCGTTCCCGTCGAAGCGACGAGGACCAGGAGCTGCGCCAGCGCGGCGACGGCCAGGCCCGCCCACCGCCGGGGCGACGGACCCGGCCGGCCGGGCGCCCCCCACACGGCGGGGACGGCGTCGACGGCCGGTCCGAACCCGGGCGTCACCAGCCCCTGGCCCACCGGCGCCGTCGGGCTGTACGCCGGAGGCGGAGGGAAGGTCCGGGCCTGGGCGGGGCGCTGCGCCGGGATCCGCGGGTCCTGCGGCGCCACCCGTACCTCCGGCGCGAAGTCCAGCAACTGGGCCGCGTGGCGCCCGAGTTGGGCGAGCACGGCGCCGGGCAGCCACTCGTCGGCGCGGTCCGTCGCCGTGCGCGCCGCCACGTCCTCGGGTGTCGGCCGCCGCGCCGGGTCCTTGTCCAGGCACGCCCGTACGAGATCGACCAGCGAGTCCGGCACTCCCGTCAGGTCCGGCTCCTCCTCGGCGATGCGGAAGAGGTGCGCGCCCAGTCCGGTGTCGGTGGCGCCGAAGAGGAGCCGGCCGGTGGCGGCGTACACGAGGACGGCGCCCAGGCAGAACACGTCGCTGGCCGGCGTGAGTTCACGCCCGCGCACCTGCTCGGGCGACATGAAGCCCGGCGAGCCGATGAGCATGCCCGTCCGGGTGTGCAGGCTGTCCCCGCCGAGGCCGTCCATGGCCCGCGCGATGCCGAAGTCGATCACGCGTGGCCCGTCCACGGTCACCAGCACGTTGGACGGCTTGAGGTCCCGGTGGATCAGCCCCGCCGCGTGCACCGACCGCAGCGCCACGGCGAGCCGGTTCGCGAGGGTGCGCACCGAGTCCTCGGGCAGCGGGCCGAAATCCTTCGCGACCACGGTGGTCAGGTCGGGTCCGGGGATGTACTGGGTCGCCACCCAGGGCACCGGGGCCTCGGTGTCGGCGTCGAGGACGGCCGCCGTCCACTCCCCTCCCACCCGGCGGGCGGCCTCCACCTCGCGCGCGAAGCGCCGGCGGAACTCGGGGTGCTGGGCGTGCTCCGCCTGCACCACCTTCACGGCGACCGTGCGTCCGGCTTCGGACCTGCCGAGGTACACCAGCCCCATTCCGCCCGCGCCCAGCCGGGCGATGAGGCGGTACGGGCCGATGCGCGTCGGATCTTCGGTGAGCAACTGGTCCACGCCAGTAACATAGTTGAGTAGTCGCGGCCCCGTGCGGGATCACCCGAACCCATGCGCGACATCACGACTCCGCCTGCTCCGCCTCGCCCGGTCGCCTTCCCCCCGGCGCGGTCCGTCAGGAAGAAACCTCCCCGTCGCGGCGTTCAGCCTCACCGACGGGGAGCTCGTGGCCCCGGTCCCGGATCCCGTCCGCCCGCACCCACGAAGGACAGCTCATGAAGATCGGCATCATCGGCGCCGGCAACATCGGCGGCAACCTCACCCGCCGCCTCACCGCCCTCGGCCACGACGTGTCCGTGGCCAACTCTCGCGGCCCCGAGACGCTCACCGCCCTCGCGGAGGAGACCGGGGCGACGCCGGTCGCCGTGACCGAGGCGGCCCGCGACGCCGAGCTCGTCGTCGTGACGATCCCCCTGAAGAACATCCCGGACCTCCCCGAGAAGGTCCTGGACGGAGCCGCCGAGGGTCTCGTCGTCATCGACACCGGCAACTACTACCCCAAGGAGCGCGACGGCCGTATCGCCGCCATCGAGGACGAGGGCCTCACCGAGAGCCGTTGGACGCAGAACCACCTGGGCCATCCGGTGGTCAAGGCGTTCAACGGCACCTACGCCCACGACATCCTGGACCGGCACCGCCCGGCCGGTGACCCCGAGCGGATCGCCGTGCCCGTCGCCGGTGACGACGAGGCCGCCAAGAACACCGTCCGCGCCCTCATCGACGAGCTCGGTTTCGACACGGTCGACGCCGGCGGCATCGACGAGTCCTGGCGCCAGCAGCCCGCCACCCCCGTGTACGGGTTGCGGGCCGGCGTCGAGGCCGTCACCCGGGCCCTCGCCGACGCCTCCCCCGAGCGCCCCGCCGCCTTCCGCGGCTGAGCTGCGCTGAGCGCGGCGCGGCGGCGAAGGACGGCATGCGGGCCGCGTGCGAGACGTCGCCGCCGCTCACACCTGACGGCGTGGTGACGATCCGTCCGTTCACGTACGCCAGGTGCCGGGCCGCGGCACGCCCCCGACCGGTAGGTAACGGCCCAGGGTCCGCGCCGTCACCCGCCGGGGCCGTACGTGGCCCGCTCACCCGCTTCCGGGCCGACAGTCCTCCCCTGACCGAGGCAGCGATCCTCCGCGCGCAGAGGGCCGACCCCGGACCCGGTGCCACTACCCCGCACCGACAGTCGCGCGTGACGCGGATCACAGGGAACGTCAGCCCGGTCCGGGTCCTCCTTCAGATGTCGACGCCCCTGCGCCGACCACGATCTCGGCCACAACCCGATACGAAGGGGGACCCCATGGCGGTCATCGACATCGAGCGGCCTCGCGCGGCCGTCGGCGGGCGCGCCGTCGCCGTGCTGCTCGCCGTCCTCGCGCTGGCGCACGTCTACTGGGCGACGGGTCTGACCTGGCCCGCGGCCGACGAGCGGAGCCTCTCGCTCGCCGTGCTCGGCAGTGCCGTGTCCTTCGGGCCGGCGGTGGTGCTCCCGCTCGCCGTGCTCGAAGGGTGCGCGGCGGTCGCCGTGGCGGCCCACGCGGGTGGTGTCCGCGGCCGGCGGATCCCGCGCCTCGTCACGTACGCCGTGGCCTGCGGGATGCTGCTGCGCGCGGCGGCCGGTCTGGTGTGGATCGTCGTCGGCCGGGACGGGTCCGGGGCGGCCTTCCCCTGGCTGAACGCGCTGCTGTACACGCCGCTGTGCGTGGTCTTCGGCTGGACGGCCCTGCGTGCCGCCCGCTGAGGCCGCCGAACCCGTGGACCGGGGGGTCGCGCTCGTCCGGGCGGCCCGGCGCGGCGACACCCTGGCCCTGCACGACCTGCTCGACCACCTCACCCCGTACATCGCGCGGATCTGCGGGCCCATCGCCCTGGACGACGGACCGGACGCCACTCAGGAGGCACTGGTCGCCGTCTTCACGTCGCTGCGGTCACTGCGGGAGCCCGAGGCGCTGTACGGGTGGGTGCGGGCGATCTCCGTACGGGAGGCGGTACGGGTCGCCAGACGGGCGGCGCGGGCGCGGCCGGCGGAGCTGCCCGACGTACCGGAGCGGGGTGATCCGCAGCTGGCCGCCGACATCGGCGACGTCCTGGCCCGGCTGTCGCCCGCGCACCGTGCGGTCCTCGTGCTGCGGGACGTGGAGGGGATGGACGAGGACTCGGCGGCGGCGCTCCTCGGGGTGCCGGCCGGCACGGCGAAGTCCCGGTTGCACCGGGCACGGCAGAGCTTTCGACAGGCGTGGTCCGGGTGAACGACGAGAAGACGAGCGGCGAGGGGAACGGGCCGGTGATCGACGATGTGCGGCGGCTGCGGGTCATGGGCGCAGGTGTCCGGGGCGCGCGGATCGTGGAACGGGTGCTCCCGGCGCCCCTCGACGCGGTGTGGGGCGTCATGGGCGATCTGGAGGGCGGCTTCGGGGAGTTCCAGCCGGACATGAGGTCGGTGCGGATCCTGCGCAGGGACGGCGACCGGGTGGAGGCCCTCGCCCGCAGCCGTTACGGTCTGCGGGCCCGTTTCCACGGCGTTCTGCGGCCGGGCTGGTGCTGGCTGCAGAGCCGGTTCCTGGTGATCGGGATGGCGGCGGTCGACGAGGACGGCCGGACCCGCGTGGCGCTCACGGGCGGCGTCCGCGTCCCGGGGCGTGCCGCGCTCGTCCCGTTCGGGGCGCGCCGTGAACTGGAGCAGGCGATGTCGCGCCTCGCCGAACGGGTCGTGCGCTAGCGTCCGGTGGATCGTATGATCACTCGGATCCGTGGGCGCCCTTCTCGGGAACCGTCTCCTCCTCCATGCTCTCGCCCTCGCGGTGACGCTCCTGGGTGTCGTCTGGTGCGCCGTCTCGATCTTCTGGGGGAACGCGGCCGAGCTTGCCGCCCCTTGATGCCGTGTCACCGCAGGCAGCGGCGGTGACGGACAGCGTCTACGCGGCGTGCTCCGAGGAGACGATGTTGACCATCCACGTGATGCCGAAGTCGTCCGTGCACATGCCGAAGACGTCGCCCCACATCTGCTTCTCCAGGGGGACGGAGACCGTGCCGGCGCCGGAGAGCCTGTCCCAGTAGCGGCGCAGTTCGTCGGCGTCCTCGCCGCTCACGCTCACCGCGATGTTGTTGCCGGGGTCGTGCGTCATGCCCGGGGGGACGTCCGCGGCCATGAGGGTGAAGCCGTTGTCGGTCTCGAGCATGCCGTGCATGATCTTGTCGGCGGTGTCACCGGCCTCCTTGTCGCCGAACGACTCCCCGAAGGTGTTGAGCGCCAGGGTGCCGCCGAAGACCTCCTTGTAGAACTCCAAGGCTTGCCGGGCGTCGCCGTCGAAGGTGATGTACGGGTTGAGCCGAGAGGGCACGGGATTCTCCTTCGGAGCGGGGCGGTGGTTCCGGCCGAGGCTAGACCAGGCGCCGCCGCCGGTCGGGGCGGCGCCCCGGCCGGCGTGCCGGAATTCGACCCCTTGCCTCAGGTGGGCGGGAGCCCGGCCGGGAGGTCACAGGTCCTGGATCCGCCGGAACGGCCGGTCCGCCTCCAGGGTGAAGGCCACGTCCAGGAGGGTCCGCTCGCTCCCGGGACGGCCGGAGAACATGACGCCGACGGGCAGTCCGTCGTCCGTCGCGCGAGTGCTGGGCAGCGAGATCGACGGGGTGCCCACGACGTTGTCGACGGGGGTGAACGCGACGTACGCGAGGATCCGCTCGACCAGCTCCGGGTAGGGGACGGTCGGCGCGAGGTGGCCGATCGGCGGCGCGGGGTGGGCGAGGACGGGAGTGAGGAGCAGGTCGAGTCCGCGGAACGCCGCCGCGTACGCCACCTTCGTGCGCTTCAGCCTCCGCAGGACGCCCGGGGTGCGCCGCCAGTTCTCCAGGTACGTCGTGCGCAGCCCGCGGCTGAGGCCGTCCATGCGGCGCCGGTCGAAGTCCGCGCCGAGGGTCCGGCCGGTGGCGCCGAGGAGGAACGACAGCATCCCCCAGTAGGTGAGGAAGTCCTCGGTGAAGCGCGGGTCGAGGGCGATCTCGACCGGCTCCACGGTGTGGCCGAGCCGTTGGAGCGTCGCCACCGTCTCGTTGACGGCCTCCCGGGTGGCGGTGTCGGAGGCGACGCCGTTCGGCGAGTCCAGGAGGAAGCCGATGCGCAGCCGCCGCCCGGAGGGGCCTTCCACCAGGCCCAGGGGCGGCAGCTTCGGGTTCCGCCAGTACGTCTCGGCGGCCGCGAGGAACGCGGCGGTGTCCCGTACGGAGCGGCTCACGATGCCGTCGGCGACGAGGTCCAGGGGCAGCTGGCGGCTCTGGGCGTTCGGCACGACCCTGCCCCGGGTCGGCTTGAGGCCGACGAGGCCGCAGCAGGCGGCGGGGATGCGGATGGAGCCGCCGCCGTCGTTGGCGTGGGCGATCGGCACCGCTCCGGCGGCGACGAGCGCCGCGCTGCCGCCCGAGGATCCGCCCGCGGAGTGGCCGGTGTGCCATGGGTTGCGGACGGGCTCGGCGGTCTCGTACTCCGTGGTCGGGCTGAAGCCGAACTCGGGCAGGCGGGTCTTGCCGAGCACCGTGACGCCGCTGCTGAGGAACTGCCGGGCGAAGGGCGAGTGGCGCCGGGCCGGCCGCGGTGTGAAGGCCGCGCTGCCGTGGCCGGTGGTCAGCCCCTGGTGGTCGGTGTTGTCCTTGACGAAGGTCGGGACGCCGGCGAAGACGCCGCCGGTGGCGGCGGTGGGCACCGGAGCATCGGCGTGCACCTGGACGGCGTGGAGCCGTTCCTCGACGGCCCGCACCCGCGCGGCCGCGTCCCGGGCGGCCTCGTCGGCACCTACCTCGCCGCGCCGGATGGCCTCGGCGAGCCCGACGGCGTCGTGTTCTCCCAGGGCGTCGTCCCGGAAGGCGTGCACCCTGGTCATCCGTTCATCGAAAGTCGTCACCGCTGCCTCAGCCCCCGGCCGTGTGGATGGTCACCCCATCATTGCCTACCAGCGGGTAACAGGCGAGGGCATGGCGCGCGCTCGAGCAGACGGCCGGTTTGCTGGGAGCTCTCGCACCCTTGCACGGTCGGGAGTTGCTCCCCGCCCCGGCCGGAGGCCCCGGCCCGGGGGGCGTCACCCCCTCCGTTTCAGCGCGCGTCTCAGGCGCGGCAGCTCCTCGTCGATCAGGCGTCCGGCGAGCGCGCCGCCGAACACCACGACGCCCACGGCGACCAGCCACGTCTGGATGACCAGGAACGCGCCGAACGGGCCGTACGTGACGGCACTGGACGCGATCAGCGGGGAGAAGACGAGCCGGGAGAAGATCCTCAGGCCGAGGAGCCCGAGCGTGGTGCACACCGCCCCCGGCAGCAGGGCGAGCCACGCGACGCGGCCCCCGAGCAGCAGGCGCTGCGACCACCAGAAGAACAGCGTGCCGCTCAGCACGGTGACGGCCTCGCCCGCCGGCGTCCCGTGCCAGAACGGGAACACCGCGAACAGGTAGAGGAACCCGATGAGCACGACGAGCCACAGCACCTGCCGCCACCGGGCCACCCACCGGGCCGGCGGGAGGTCCCAGACCTGCTCGTACCCGCTCTGCACCACCGTGCCGTACGTCAGGCCGAAGACGGCGAGCAGGGCGAGGCCGAACGCCGTCGTGGTCCGCCGCACCTGCCCCGGCAGTGCGAAAAGCCGCTCGATCTCGTCTCTCGCGGCCTCGGAGACACCGATGCCGTCGGCGAGCCACTGGGCGAAGCCCTTGCCGCCGTCGCTGCCCGCGCCCGCCGCCGACACGACGATCAGGAGCGGCACGAGCGTGAGGAAGCCGAGCGCCGCGAATCCGAGGGAACGCTGCCACAGCCCGAGATCCCTGACCGGCGCCCATCGGTGCCCCGCCCGGACCCGGCGGATCGCGCTGCGCATCCGGCCGGCCCGCGACCATCGCCCGGCGGGACGGGGGACCATGCCTCCACGGTAGAACCGCGCCGCCCCGGCAACCAGCGGGTCGCCCCGGGGCGGTGTCCGGGGGCGCGTCAGCCCTCGATACCGGTGGCCCTGTGCGGGGCGCCGACCGGCTTGGACTCGGGTGATCCGCGCTGGCGCAGATACACGGAGAGGATGGCCATCGCCGCCACGGCCAGCAGTTCCGACTGCCAGTTCTGCAGGGACCGGTTCCAGAAGTCGGCGGAGGCGACGTAGGAGGGCCAGCTGATGGGGGCCTGGAGCTGCCGCAGCCGCAGCTCGTTGAAGGCGGCCGCGCCGGAGATCGACTGGGCCAGCCAGGACAGCAGGAAGAAGACGGCCATGACGAGACCGAGCGACCGCGAGTAGACGGCCTGCCGCCAGTCCTTCGTGCCGGCCCACCGGGGCGAGTCGTCCCGCGCGTGGTCACCGAGCCGCTGGTCGCGTTCGCTCTCCGTACCCGCCTTGTGCAGCTCCTTGGACTCCGGCGAGCCGCGCTGGAGCAGGTAGACCGTGCCGAAGATGTAGAGGAAGAACTGCAGGAACTCCGACTGCCAGTTCTCGGTGACGTCGACGGCGAAGTCGGAGGACGTCAGGTACTCGCCGAAGCCGATCTGCTGGAGCCCCTCGACGGCGAGCTGCTCGTTGAACTCCGCCCGTCCCGCGACCGCCTGCGCTCCCAGGACGACCAGGAAGGCGATGCCGAAACAGAGGGTGAGGCTGTTCGACCGCCAGAATCCGCCCTTCGGGGACCGGCCGGCCGTCATCGCTGCATCACTCCGATCGCGGTGAAGTAGGCGAGGCCGCCCAGGATGATCACCACACACGCCACGAACAGGCCCTTCACCTCACGCCCCCTTCAGTACGCAGCTGTACGGCGTGTCGCCCGCTTCGGGCGCGCATCCGGCGGCGGTGACCCGCCATCCCTCGTCGAACTGCGAGAGGAACAGCGTGTCGCCGTGGAGGCGGAGCAGCGCCTGCCGTCCGTGGACCTCCACGCTCCGCACTCCGCCGCCGCGCGGGAGCTGTTGCGAGGGCAGGGCCTCCGCGCACGGTTTCTTCTCGTTCTCCTCGAGCTGCTCGCGGCTCTCGGGAGCGAGCAGCCCGCAGGCCACCACGTAGTGCCCGGACCCGAGCGACTCCTCGAAGAAGCGGCCCGCCCGGGTCGCCCCGTCCTGGCGTGCCTGCGGAGCACCGCAGGCGGAGAGGACGACCACGGCCGTCACCACTCCGAGCAGGAGCACGGGGGGACGCCGGAGAACTCGCGGAAACAGGGGGACTCGCACACTCTCACCCTCACCCCGCCGGCGGCCGGGGCAAGCGGCGGGAGGCCGAACGAGCACGCGCCTCACCCGTTCGGCTCACCGCGGGTGACGGCGTGCGGGCGCGGGTGGCGCACGCGACCATGGAGAGGGAGCGGAGGGATCGCCATGAGTGAGTTCGACATCTGGAACCACCGCCCGACCACCGGGTACCGGCAGGAGCAGTTCGCCACGTACGACGGCCAGCCGCACGTGTGAGGGCGGCGGCCGGGCCGGAGCCCGGCCGCCCCTCCCGGCCGGGAACCGTCAGCGGACCCGCCAGGTCAGCGAGTTGGCCGTCGCCGCACGGACGGCGGGATCGCGGACGGCCGCCGTCGTGTCGGTGACCGTCGCGGTGACGCGCTGGCCGCTGCGCGTGGCGCCGAGTTCGGCGGGGGTCACGGAGAGGTCGCCGGCGGCGCGGAGGACCTGCCTGCCGTCGACGTACCAGGCCAGGTTCAGGCCCGCCAGGCCGGTCACCGGGGCGAGCCGCACGGTCAGTTCCTGGGTCGCGCGGACCCGCGTGCCGGTGGGCACGGTGGAGGTCACCGCGTCGGCGTACGCGTAGAAGCCCTTGATCATCGCTTCGCGGCCGACGTGGTTGAACTCCGTGGACGCCAGGGTGCGCATGAGGGACGTGCTGGTGGGGCGGTAGACGCCGGTCTCGTAGTAGTCGCCGCCCTCGTAGGTGCCGACCACCGAGCCGGTCGGGTCCTGGGCGCCGACCCAGCGGTACCACTTGCTCGTGCCGAGGTCCGGGGTGACGGAGATGTTGGCGCTGTCGGACGAGGGGTGCGGGTACGCGCCGTAGCCGGCGTACTGGTACTCGTCGGCCAGGTTGCCTATGGAGTGCCCGAGTTCGTGGGCGCCTATGAGGTACGACTGCGCGTTGTCGGAGGACATGGTCGCGACGCCGTGGTACGAGGCACCGGCCGGCGGGGTGGCGAAGCTGTAGCCCGCGCCGCCGTACTTGGCGGAGTTGGCGATGACGAAGACGACGTCGGAGGCCGGCGCCTGGTTGGCGTACGTGGTGACCTTCGACGTGTCGAGGCAGAGCAGCCGCTCCGTGTCCTCGCAGAAGAAGTACGAGCTGAGCGCGGTGTTCCTGACGACGTCGGCGGTCGGGTCTCCGGAGACGCCGGACTCGGCGGATGCGGCGTCCACCAGCCAGATGTTGAACAGGCCGCGGTAGCTGGCGTACGGCTCGATGGCGAATACCGCGTCGAGGGTGGCCTGCGCGTCCGCGTGGAAGTCGGCCTGCTGGGCGGTGGTGTAGCCGTCGCCCATGACCACCAGGTCGAGCCGCCCGGAGACGGGTCCGGTCTCCTGGACGGGCGTGACCGCGGCGGCGGGCGCCGCGGAAGCGGCCGGCGCCCGGTGGCGGGCGATCCGGGCGGGGGCCTCGGCGGGGACCTTCTTGTGCCGGGGCGTGGCACCGGGGCCGTCGAAGTACTCGACCTCATGGGTCGCCACCGTGCCGGAGGGGGTGACGGGAGCCGGGGCCGCTCCGGCCGTGTTCGCTCCGGCGAGCAGGGCGGCGGCGGTGACGACGGCGCCGACCGAGGTGATCCAGCGTGTACGTGCAGATCCGTTTCCGGGCACGACGACCTCTCTCAAGTGGGGAGTTAACTGTGCTTAAGTAGGCGCTTAAGCTAGGGGGTTGGGTGGAGAGGGCACAAGGCCTCGGCGTGAGGAGAGCTGATGTGGGCGAGGTCGGTGAGGTGGGCGCTGGCATGATGGAGCGCATGGCGAAGCGGGACGAACCCGAGACCATCGGCCGCAGAGTGCAACGCCTGCGACTGCAGAAGGGGCTGACTCAGCGCCAGCTGGCCGAACCGGCCTACACCCCCGCCTACGTCTCCACCCTGGAGGCCGGTCGGGTGCGCCCCTCCGACGAGGCGCTGCGCCATCTCGCGGACCGCCTAGGCGTCGCCTTCGAGGAGCTCGCCACCGGACGGCCCGCCCGTCTCGCCACCGACCTGCGTCTCCGGCTCACCGAGGCGCAGCGCACCCTCGCCGACGGCGAGGCCGAGGCGGCCGCCGCCCAGTACGCCGGTCTGCTCACGGAGGCCGTGACCCACGGACTCGTCGACGAACAGGCCACCGCGCTGCTCGGACTCGGCGAGTGCCGGCTCGAGACCGGCGACCTCGTGGCCGCCCGCGAGCATTTCGAGCACGCCGAGCGGACCCTCGCCGACGCCTCGCTGCCCGCCCGCGTCCCGGCCCGGCGGGGCCGCGCCGTCGCCCACTACCTGGCCGGTGAACTCCGCTACGCCGTCTACCTCCTGGAGTCGACGCTCGACGAGCTCAACCGCTCGGGCCTGCACGACCCGGACGCGCTGCTCCTCCTCTACACCGCCGTGATCGGCCCCTACATGGACATGGGCGCCCAGGCCCGCGCCGCCCAGGCCGCCGAGCTGGCGCTCGCGCTCGCCCCGCAGGCCGAGGACCCCGCGCTGATCGCCCGGATGCACCGTTCGGTCGCCCGCACCCTGCTCGCCGAGGGCCGGATCGCCGAGGCCGACGCCTCACTCGGCAAGGCCGCCGCGATGTACCGCCAGCTGGAGATCCGTACCGAACTGGCCAACTGCCGCTGGATGCGCGGCTATGTGTACGCCCAGAACGGCGAACTCGCCCGCGCCGAGGACGAGCTGCGCGCGGCCCTGGCCATGCTCTCCTCCCACCGCGCCACCCTCTACAGCAGCCAGGTCACCGTCGAACTCGCCGACGTGCTGCACCGCCGGGGCGCGTCCGAGGAGGCCGCGGAGCTGCTGCACGGGGTGCTCGGGGGCCTGTCGCCGGAACGCGGCGCCGTCCACGCCGCCGCCGCACACCGGCTGCTCGGCATCATCGCCGAGGACGCCCACGACACCGAGGCCGCCGAGGAGCACTACGTCCGTGCCCTGGGCCTGCTGGAGCGCGCGGGCGCGGCGGGCGACCTCGCCGACCTGTGCCGCCTCCTGGGCGACCTGCTGCGCCGCACGGGCCGGGTGGAGGCGGCCCTCGACGCGTACCGCACGGGGCTCGGCCATCGCACGGCCGGCACCACCACCCTCGGCCCCGCCCCCGCGCAGCCACCGCTGTAGGGGGACGGGCCGGGGGCGCGCCTCACCGCCGACGGGCGTCGGTGGACGGGGCTCCTCCTTGGGGGTCCTCCGTCCGGCGGTCGCGCCAGGCCGGGGCCAGCGCCGTGAGCATCAGGGCGGCGGTGAGCGCGAGGGCCCACGGATAGCCGGTCCGGCTCGCGAGGAACCCGAAGCCGACGGCCCCGGCGCCCATGCCCGCGTCGAAGGCGAAGTTCCACAGGGCGCTGACCGTTCCGTAACCGGAGGCCGGGACCCGCGCGTACATCAGGGTCAGGGTGGCGTTCTGGGTGACACCGAAGCCGACGCCGAAGAGGGTCACGCCGATGACGACGGCGAGCGGACTGTGGGTGAGGGCGGTGAGGAGCGTCCCTCCGGCCGCGGCGGCGAGGCCCGGCAGGAGGAGTACGGCGGGACCGTGCCGGTCGCCGTGCCGGCCGGCGACCCAGCGGGCCGCGGTCGCCGCCGCCGACTGGGCGAACAGGGCCGTGGCGATGACACCCGCGGAGGCCGACGGGACGGCGAGCGGAAGGAAGGTGACGAGGATTCCGGCGGCGAGCGCGGTCGCCGCGAAGACGAGGGCGGGGCGTAGCAGCGCGGCCGTACGGAACCCGGCCGCCACCCCGATCGTCCGCCCGGGGGCCGGGTCGCGGTCCGGCAGGCCCGGTACCGAGACGACGGCGGCCAGCGCGGCCACGGCTCCGGCGGCGAAGACCGGCCCGTACCCGATGTGCGCAGCCAGCCATACCCCCAGCGGCAGCGCCACCACCGAGGGGACCCCGGTCACGATGCCCACGAGGGCCAGGCCCTCGCCGCGGCGCTCGGCCGGTATGAGGGTCGCCGTCAGGGCGCCGCCCGCGACGACGGTGAACGCGAAACCCAGACCGCGCAGGACACAGACCGCCGCGATCCAGAGGGCGCCGCCGGAGGCGGAGAGGGCGAAGGCGGGCGCGCCGAGGAGGACGAGTCCCGCCACCAGCACGCGTCGGTAGCCGAAGCGGGCGACGAGCCGGGGGGTGGCGAGTTCCCCTCCGACCGTGGCCAGCATCAGCGCGCCCGTGGTGAGCCCGGCGGCGTCGCCGTGGCCCCCTCGGGACGCCTCGGCGTAGAGGGGGACGACCGACAGGAGCAGGTAGAAGCTCGTCGAGGCGCCGAGGATCGAGACGAAGCGCAGCAGCAGGGGCCGCGTCACCAGAGGCGGCCGCGAAGCGGCGCCCTCCGCTGGGGAGTTCAGCATCTTGGTCACCCGGACGACGCTAGGTCCTGTCCGGCCCCCCTCAGAAGTGCTGGGCGCCGGCGGCGAGCGCGGCCTCGCGGTGGCCGCCTCCGTGGGCGGCGGCCGGCCCCTCGTACGGGCTCGGAAAAAAACTTCGGAGGAACGCGAATCCTCTCGGGACCTCCCCGTCTCTTATGTGTGTACCGGCCGAACGGGCCGGGCCGAACCGGGAGGAAACAGTAATCATGGTCACTGCCATTGTCGTCATCGGCGTCGTGCTCGTGGGTGCGTGCAGCTGGCACCTGATGCGGCGCTTCAACAAGAGCCGAAGCTGACCAGCGCCTGCGCGCGGGGCGCCTTCCGGTATGAGTAGCACATGAACCAACGCTTCCCCTGGCCTGACGAGCGGCTCATCAAGGCCGCTCAGGACGGCGACGTCACGTCGCTCACCACCGTCGTCATGGAATCGCAGCCGCATGTGCGCAAGTTCGCCATATCACTGTGCGCCTCGCCTCAGGACGCGGAGGACGCGGCACAAGAGGCGCTGATCATCCTCTACCGGAAGATCGGCACCTTGCGGGCCACAGGCGCGCTTGCCTCATGGATGTTCCGGATCGTCCGCAACGAGTGTCTCCGGCAGGTACGACTGCTCATCGCCATGCGCGGCGAGCCGTCGGCCGAGCCGGAGACATACGCGGAACCGTCCGCCGAGGAGGCCGTTCTGTACCGGCTGGAGGTGGAGCGGATCGCGGCCGCGGTCAGCGCCCTTCCCCGTGACCAGCGACAGGTCCTGATCATGCGGGACGTACAGGGCCTGCCCGGCAAGACCGTCGCCCATGCGCTCGGCCTGAGCAGCGCCGCGATGAAGTCCCGGCTGCACAGGGCACGCGCGTCGCTGCGTCACGCGCTGGAAGCGACCGACCAGGCACCAGATCAGGCCATCGACCAGCCAGTCGAAGGAGACTCACGACCATGAACACCGTGAACATCGTGAAGCCCCCCGAGGGCACGAAGTCCCCGGTCACCGTGCCGACCACGGTCAAGGCACCGTCCTCGGCGCCGAACTTCGCCAGCAAGTCCGTCCCGCGCCACCTGGCGCGCGGCGTCATCGGCTTCGGGTTGATCATCGGCTCGATCGCGATGGTTCCCGTCGCCGGCCCGGCGACCCTGCTCGCGGCCCCGCTGGCCCTGATCGCCTTCCGGGGCTGCCCCACCTGCTGGATGGTCGGCCTGGCGCAGACCATCTCCCGGGGCCGTCTGGAGCGCCAGTGCGTGGACGGCGTCTGCACGCTCACCAAGGCCCAGTCGACGGGGAAGGCCGACTAGGGCCTGTCCGGCGGGTCAGGGCCGTACAGGCCCTGGTTCCCGGCTCTTTCCGGCCTCCTGGCCCGGCTTGATATCGCCCCCGGTCGGGGGTGGTGTCACCGGGCCGGGAGGCATCGGTCGTCTGTCGGCATGGCCGTGAGTCGTCTCCCCGGAAGGCTCCGCGACAGTCCCCCGGATTACCCGTCATATTCATTTTGCATACCATCTCCCCGCTCTGGCCATTGGTTTACGGAGCGCCGCCTCGGTGCTAGGGTCCGAATCGAGATTGAGTCTGGCAGGGCCGCGAGTCGGCAACGCCGTTGATCGTGCTTCACGGGGGGAGCAAGAACATCATGATCCGCCATGCCCAGATTGAGGCGGCAGCACCACTGGCCGACGCGGGGGGCCCATCGGGCGTTGCGTCGGAAAACCCGGACCAGTCGGTCCGGGACGCGCTGCCGCGACCGAACCAAGCCCGGATCGACGACCGGACGGTCGCCGTCGTCGGGCTTTCCTGCCGTTTCCCCGGTGGAGCGAGCCCCGCGGAATTCTGGAATCTCCTCAGGAGCGGCCGCGACGCCATAGCGGAGCCGCCCGCGGACCGCGCGCACCTCGGCGCCCTGGACGACGGCTCTCCGCGCCCGGG
Organism: Streptomyces sp. NPDC034084; assembly: GCF_055575535.1. NCBI lineage: Bacteria > Bacillati > Actinomycetota > Actinomycetes > Kitasatosporales > Streptomycetaceae > Streptomyces > Streptomyces sp. NPDC034084. The sequence goes on along the minus strand of NZ_JBVISK010000003.1, from coordinate 341,893 downwards.
CGGTTTTCTGCCCCGTGTCGACACCTTCGACGCCGAGTTCTTCGGGATCTCCCCGCGTGAAGCCGCCGCGATGGACCCGCAGCAGCGACTCGTGCTCGAGCTCGCCTGGGAGTCGCTGGAGGACGCCGGGATCGTCCCGGCCACGCTCGCCGGCACCACCACCGGCGTCTTCGTCGGCGCGATCGCCGACGACTACGCGACCCTCACCCACGCGGCCGGCCCCGAGGCGACCTCGGCGCACACCGTGACCGGCCTGCACCGGGGCATCATCGCCAACCGGGTCTCGTACGCCCTCGGACTGCAGGGCCCCAGCATGGTGGTCGACAGCGCACAGTCGTCCGCGCTGGTCGCGGTGCATCTGGCGTGTGAGAGCCTGCGGCGCGGCGAGTCCGTGACGGCGCTGGCCGGCGGGGTCAACCTCAACCTCGCGCCGGAGAGCACCCAGGCCCTGGCGGCCTTCGGCAGTCTCTCGCCCGACGGCCGATGTTACTCGTTGGACGCCCGGGCGAACGGGTATGTGCGGGGTGAGGGCGGCGCGGTGGTGGCGCTGAAGCTCCTCAGTCGGGCCATCGCCGACGGGGACCGCATCCACTGTCTGCTGCACGGCGGGGCCGTCGGCAGCGACGGCGCCAGCGACACGCTTCCCACCCCTGACGGAAAAGCCCAGGAGCGCGTCATACGCGACGCCTGGGAGAATTCCGGTATACCGCTGGAACAAGCGCAGTACATCGAAATCCACGGATCGGGAACCCGCGTCGGCGACCCCATAGAAGCCTCTGCTCTGGGCGCCGTATTCTCCGCCTCGCGCACTCCCGATAATCCGCTCCTGCTCGGCTCCGTCAAGACGAATATCGGCCACCTCGAAGGCGCGTCCGGGATTGCGGGTCTCGTCAAGACGATTCTCTGTCTCAAAGAGCGGGAAATCGTTCCAACGCTCAACTACCTGACGCCCAATCCGCAGATACCCTTCGAGGAACTGCGGCTCGCCGCCGCCACCGAAACCGGACCGTGGCCGAATCCCGACGGGCCGCTGGTCGCGGGTGTGACCTCGGTCGGAATGGGGGGGACGAACTGTCATCTGGTACTCGGCAAATGGCGCGAAGACACCGCCACGACCGTCGAGAACAAGCCGGACGAGACAGAAGGAAGCGGTTCCGTCGCGTGGGTGCTGTCCGGGCGCGGTGACAAGGCGCTGCGCGCCCAGGCCGCCCGCCTGCGCGAGCACCTCGCCGCGAACCCCGAAGCCGATGTCGCCGCGATCGCGCGCGCTCTCGCCCACCACCGCACCGCCTTCACCCACCGCGCCGTGCTGACCGGCTCCGGCCGCGACGAACTGCTGGCCGCCCTGGACGCGGTCGCCGACGCCCGGGGCACCCAGGCCGCGGTCGAGGGCAGCAGCCCCCGGACCGTCCGCGAGGCGGTGTTCGTCTTCCCGGGCCAGGGCTCCCAGTGGGCCGGCATGGCGGCGGAACTCCTCGACGCCGAAACCGTGTTCACCCAGGTGATCGAGGACTGCGAGCGCGCGCTGCGCCCCTACCGCGACTGGTCGCTGACCGATGTGCTGCGCGGGCGCCCCGGAGCGCCCGCCCTCGACCGCGACGACGTCGTGCAGCCCGCCCTGTGGGCCGTGATGGTCGGACTCGCCGCCCTCTGGCGGGCGGCGGGTGTCGAACCTGCCGCGGTCGTCGGCCACTCCCAGGGCGAGATCGCCGCCGCCACCGTCAGCGGCGCCCTCAGCCTGGACGACGCGGCCCGGCTGATCGCCGTGCGGAGCACCGCCCTCGGCGCGCTCGCCGGGCGCGGTGGCGGCATGCTCACCGTGTCGCTCCCGGCCGACCGGGTGCGCGAGGACCTGGCCGCATTCCCGCGGCTGAGCGTGGCCGCCGTCAACTCGCCCGGCATGACCGTGGTGGCCGGTGACGGGGACGCCCTGGACGCCCTGGCCGAGCGGTACGGCGAGGACGTCCGTACCCGGCGCATCCCGGTCGCGTACGCCTCGCACAGCCCGCACGTCGACGCCGTACGTGACACACTTCCGGCCGAGCTGGCCGGGATCGCGCCGCGCGCCGGAAGCGTGCCGCTGCACTCCACCGTGACCGGCACGGCCCTCGACGGCACCGAGCTCGACGTCGACTACTGGTACCGCAACCTGCGCGAGCCCGTGCGCTTCGAGCCCGTCGTGCGGGCACTCCTCGACGCGGGGCACGAGCTGTTCATCGAGATGAGCCCGCACCCCGTCCTGGCGCTCGCCGTCCAGCAGACCGCCGAGGCCGTCGACCTGCCGGTCGCCGCGCTGGGCACCCTGCGCCGCGGGGAAGGCGGACCGGAGCGACTGCTGCTCGCGTTAGGTGAGGCGTTCTGCCACGGCGCGGCGGTGGACTGGTCCACGGTCCTGCCCGCCGGCGCCGGCCGCGCCGAGCTGCCGACGTACGCGTTCCAGCGCCGCCGCCACTGGATCTCGGAGCAGCCCCACGCCGCCCGGTCCCTCGCGCCGTCGCCGCGCGCCGCCGTGCTCCCGGAGGACACGGCGGACGCCCCCGAGGCCGAGCCGAAGCACTCGCTGACCGGCCCGGCCGCCCTGGAACTGGTGCGGGCGCACACCGCCGCCGTACTCGGCTACGACTCCGTCGCCGAGGTCGAGCCCCGGCGGACGTTCAAGGAGCTGGGCATCGACTCGGCCATGGTCGTCGAGCTGCGCAACCGGCTCGTCACCGCCACCGGGCGCAAGCTCCCCACCACCGTGGTGTACGACCACCCCAGCCCCGCGCGGCTGGCGGCGCTGCTCACCGACGCGCCGCAGGAGGTCGCGGCCCCCGAGGCCCGTGCGGACGAGGACGACCCCGTCGTGATCGTCGGCATGGGCTGCCGTTTCCCGGGCGGGGTGGACTCGCCCGAGGCGCTGTGGCGGGTCGTTGCCGACCAGCGCGACGTCATCTCGGGATTCCCGGCCGACCGGGGCTGGGACCTCGACGGCCTCTACCACCCCGACCCGGCACATGTGGGAACCACCTACGTGCGTAACGGCGGATTCCTCGAAGGCGCCGCGGAGTTCGACGCCGAACTGTTCGGGATCTCGCCGCGCGAGGCGCTGGCGATGGACCCGCAGCAGCGCGCCTACCTCGAGGTGTGCTGGGAGGCCCTGGAGCGGGCCGGAATCGCCCCGGACTCCCTGCGCGGCACGCAGACAGGGGTGTTCGCCGGTGTCATGGCCCAGGAGTACGGTCCGCGGCTCGGCCAGGCGGGCGCCGGCGCCGCCGGCTTCGGTCTGACGGGGACGACGTCGAGCGTGGCCTCGGGCCGCGTCGCCTACACCCTCGGCCTGCAGGGCCCTGCCCTGACGGTGGACACCGCCTGCTCGTCCTCGCTGGTCGCCCTGCACCTCGCGGTCCGCGCCATCCGGTCGGGCGAGTGCTCGCTCGCCCTCGCCGGCGGTGTGACCGTCATGTCGACGCCGGGCATCTTCGTCGAGTTCTCGCGTCAGCGGGGGCTCGCGGCCGACGGCCGGTGCAAGTCGTTCTCGGCGGACGCCGACGGCACGGCGTGGGCCGAGGGCGTCGGTGTCCTCGTCGTGGAACGGCTGTCGGACGCCCGACGGCTGGGCCACAACGTCCTTGCCGTCGTGGCGGGCACGGCCGTGAACCAGGACGGCGCCTCCAACGGGCTCACCGCACCCAGCGGCCCCGCCCAGGAACGCGTCATCCGCGCCGCCGTCCAGGACGCCGGCCTCACCTTCTCCGCCGTCGACGCCGTCGAAGCCCACGGAACGGGCACGGTCCTCGGCGACCCGATCGAAGCGCAGGCACTGCTCGCCACATACGGAAGCCAGCGCGACGGACAGCCCCTGATGCTCGGCTCCCTGAAGTCCAACCTGGGCCACGCCCAGGCGGCCGCGGGTGTCGGCGGCATCATCAAGATGGTCATGGCCATGCGCCACGGCGAACTTCCCGCCACGCTCAACGTCAGCAAGCCCAGCGAGCTCGTCGACTGGGCCAACGGCGGCGTCGAGGTGCTCACCGAGCCCCGCCCCTGGCCCGCCGAGGAGGGCAAGGTCCGGCGCGCCGGAGTGTCCTCGTTCGGCATCAGCGGCACCAACGCCCACATCGTCCTCGCCGAAGCACCGGACGACGCGTCCGTCCAGCCCGGCACCGACGCCGGGGACGAGGACGCCCAGCCCCTCTGGGTGCTGTCGGGGCGTACCGAACCGGCGTTGCGCGCCCAGGCCACCGCCCTCGTCGACGCGCTCGACTCCCTCGACGAGGTGTCCGTCCGTGACCTCGGCCGGGCCCTGGCCACGACCCGTACCGCTCTCGACCACCGGGCGGCCGTCACCGCCGAGGACCGCACGGAGGCCGTCGCGGCGCTGGCCGCGCTCGGCCGCGGCGAACCGCACTCCGCCCTGGCCCTCGGCACGGCGCGCACCGACGACGGCCTCGCCTACCTGTTCACCGGGCAGGGCAGCCAGCGCGTGGGGATGGGACGCGAGCTGTACGAGACCGAGCCGGTCTTCGCCGCCGCCCTCGACGTGGTGTGCGCCGAACTCGACGCCTGCCGCGCCTCCGTGCCCGGCATGCCGCCGGTCCGCGAGGTGATGTTCCACGACGCCGAGGGGCTCGACCGGACCGAGAACACCCAGTGCGCCCTCTTCGCTCTCCAGGTCGCGCTGTTCCGGCTCCTCGAGCACCGGGGCCTGGCCCCCGACGCCGTACTCGGCCACTCCATCGGCGAGTTCGCCGCCGCGCACGTCGCCGGGATCCTCACGCTGCCCGACGCCTGTGCCTTGGTCGCCGCGCGCGGCCGGCTCATGCAGGCCCTGCCGTCCGGCGGCGCGATGATGGCCGTCCAGGCTTCGGAGGACGAGGTCGGCGCCCTCCTCGAAGGCCGTGAGCACGAGGTGAGCATCGCCGCCGTCAACGGCCCCCTGGCCGTCGTCGTCTCCGGCGACGTCGAGGCGGTCGAGGAGGTCGCGGCCGGCTTCGCCGCCGCCGGCCGCAAGACGCGCCGGCTGGTCGTCAGTCACGCCTTCCACTCCCACCGCATGGACGGGATGCTCGACGCGTTCGCCGCCGTCACGTCGACGGTCCGGTACGCGGAGCCGCGCGTCCCGATGGTGTCCACCGTCACCGGCGGACCCGTCGAGATCACCGCCGACTACTGGGTGCGGCAGGTACGCCGGGAGGTGCGGATGTCCGACGGACTCGCCGCACTCCACGGCCTCGGGATGCGGACCTTCCTCGAACTCGGCCCGGACGGTGTCCTGTCGGCACTGGGACAGGACTGTCTGGACGACGACGCGCTGGCGTTCGTGCCGGTGCTGCGCCGCGGCCGGTCCGAGGGCCGCACCCTGGCCTCCGCGCTCGGCACCCTGCACGTCCGTGGCCGGAGCCCGGACTGGCACGCCGTGTTCGGCCCGGGGCCGACGCCCGCCCTGCCCACGTACGCCTTCCAGCGGGAGCGGTACTGGCTGACCGCGCACGGCACCGAAGGGCCGGCGGGTCACCCGCTGCTCGGCCCCGCCGTCGAGCTCGCCGAATCGGGCCAGGTCGTCCTGACCGCCCGTCTCGGCCGCCGTACCCACCCCTGGCTCGCCGACCACGCCGTCCTCGGCTCGGTCCTCCTGCCCGGCACCGCCTTCCTCGAACTCGCCGCCCACGCGGGCTCGCAGACCGGTACGCCGCGGGTCGCCGAACTCACGCTCGTCGCCCCGCTGGTGATCCCCGACGAGGGCCGCGCCGAGGTGCAGCTCGTCGTGGCCGCGCCCGACGAGGACGGCCGGCGCGCGCTGACCGTGCACGCCCGCACCGAGACGCCCGAAGGCGCCGTCGAGCCGTGGACCCTGCACGCCACCGGCGCGCTTGCTCCGCACGACGGAGCCCCCGCGCCCACCGCATCCCGGCCCGCCAGCGACGGCGAGCCGCTGGCCGTCGACGGCTGCTACGAGGAGATGGCGGCCTCCGGCTACGCCTACGGCCCCGTCTTCCAGGGCCTGCGTGCCGCGTGGCGGCACGGCGACGACCTGCTCGCCGACGTCGCCCTGCCGGACTCCGTCACCGACGCCGCCTCCTACGGGCTGCACCCGGCGCTGCTCGACGCCGCCCTGCACCCGATCGTCATGACCGCGCTCGCCGACGGCGGCCGCAGGCTGCTGCCCTTCTCCTGGCACGGCGTGACCGTCCACCAGCCCGGCGCCCGTTCCACCCGTGTGCTCATCACCGGCACCGGGCCGGACGCGGTGGCGCTGACGCTGCTCGACGAGTCCCACGCGGTGGTCGCCGAGGTGGCGGAGCTCGTCCTGCGCCCGGTGAGCGACGACGTGGCCGTCCCGCGGTCGCTGCACCGCCTGGACTGGAAGCCGGCCACGGCGGAGCCGGAGGAGTCCCCGCGGGCCGTCTCGCTCGGCTCCGCCGACCTGGGCGTCGGTCCGCGCTACACCGACCTCGCCGCCCTCGGGCAGGCCATCGAGACGGGGCTGCTCGCCCCCACGGCGGTCTTCGCGCCCCTCACGGAGCTCACGGACTCCCCCACGGCCGGCACCGGGCAGGCCGTGCACCGCGCGCTCGCCCTGCTCCAGGCGTGGCTGGCCGACGACCGGCTCGCCGACTCCCGGCTGGTGCTCGTCACCCGGGGCGCCGTGGCCACGGCGCCGGACGCCGACGCGGACCCGGACACCGCGGCCGTATGGGGTCTGGCACGCTCGGCTCAGACCGAGAACCCCGGGCGGGTCGGACTCCTCGACGTGGAGACCACGGACGACTGTCGTACGGCACTGCCGCTGATCGGCGCCGAACCTCAGCTCGCCGTGCGTGACGGTGCCCTGCTCGTGCCCCGGCTCGGCCCGGCGACGGCCGGTGGCGCCCTCGTTCCCCCGGCCGGCACGGCCGCCTGGCGGATGGTGGTGCGCGAGCGCGGCACCCTGGACCACTTGTCGCTCGACCCCTGCCCGGAGGTCCTGGCCCCTCTGGCCGACGGCCAGGTGCGCATCGCCGTGCGCGCCGCCGGCGTCAACTTCCGCGACGTCCTGGGCACGCTGGGCCTCTACCCGGGCGACCCGGGCCCGCTCGGCCTCGAAGGGGCCGGTGTGGTCACCGAGGTCGGCCCCGGTGTCACCGGGCTCGTGGTCGGCGACCGCGTCATGGGCCTGCTCTCCGGCGCGTTCGGTCCGACGGCCGTCGCCGACCACCGGCTGGTCGCCGTGATGCCGGCCGACTGGACCTACGCGCAGGCGGCGTCCGCACCCATCGTGTTCCTCACCGCGTACCACGCCCTGGTCGACCTCGCCGGCCTGTCCGAGGGCGAGCGCGTCCTGATCCACGCCGCCGCGGGCGGCGTCGGCATGGCCGCCGTCCAGCTCGCCCGCCACCTGGGCGCGGAGGTGTACGGCACGGCGAGTCCCGGCAAGTGGGACGCCGTGCGCGCCCTCGGCCTGGGCGCGGAGGTGTACGGCACGGCGAGTCCCGGCAAGTGGGACGCCGTGCGCGCCCTCGGCCTGGACGGGGCGAACCTGGCGTCCTCCCGCACCCTGGACTTCGAGGCGGCGTTCGGCGCGGCCACCGGGGGCCGCGGCATGGACGTCGTACTGAACTCGCTCGCCGGTGAGTTCGTGGACGCCTCCCTGCGGCTGCTGCCGCACGGCGGCCGCTTCGTGGAGATGGGCAAGACCGATCTGCGCGACCCGGCGCTGGTCGCGGCCGACCACCCGGGGGTGGACTACCGCTTCTTCGACCTGCTCCAGGAACCGACCGAGCGGATCGCCGAAATGCTCACGGCCGTCCTGCGGCTGCTGTCGTCGGGGGCTCTGGCCCCGCTGCCGGTCAGCACGTGGGACGTCCGCCGGGCACCGGAGGCCTTCCGTCACGTCAGCCAGGCGCGGCACCTCGGCAAGGTCGTCCTGACCCTGCCGCCGGTCCTCGACCCGGAGGGAACGGTCCTGGTCACCGGCGCCACCGGTGCCCTCGGCGGGCTGGTCGCGCGGCATCTGGTCACCGAGCACGGAGCGCGCCGTCTGCTCCTGGTGAGCCGTCGCGGCCCCGACGCCCCTGGCTCCGGGGAACTGGCCGCCGAGCTCACCGGGCTGGGCGCCGAGGTCACCCTCGCGGCCTGTGACACCGCCGACCGCGACGCGCTCGCACAGCTGCTGACGGGCGTACGGCTCACCGCCGTCGTCCATGCGGCGGGCGTACTCGACGACGGCGTGATCACGGCGCTCACCCCCGAGCGCCTCAACATCGTGCTCGCGGCGAAGGCCGACGCGGCTCGTCACCTGCACGAACTGACCGTGGACCAGGATCTCGCGGCCTTCGTCCTCTTCTCCTCCGTCATGGGCGTCATCGGCGGCGCCGGCCAGGGCAACTACGCCGCGGCCAACGCCTCCCTGGACGCCCTGGCCCAGCACCGCAGGGCCCAGGGGCTTCCCGCGCTCTCGCTGGCCTGGGGGATGTGGGCGGACACCGCGGGACGGCCGGGGGCCGCCGGAATGGCGGGCTCCCTGTCCGAAGCCGACCGGGTACGGATCGCCCGGACCGGTCTCGCGCCCATCGACCGGGCCGAAGGCCTGGCCCTGCTGGACGCGGCGCTGCGCGTGGACTCCCCCGCGCTCGTGCCCGCTCCCCTCGACCGTGCCGCGCTCGGCGCGCTGGGAACGCACGTGCCCACCGTGCTGCGGGACCTGGCCCCGGCCGCCCCGCGAGCGGCGCAGGCCGCGAAAGCCACCGCCGCACCCCGGGCGGCGGAGACTCTCCGCGACCGGCTCGCCGCACTGAGCCCGGCCGAGCGGGAGGAGCTGCTCCTCGACCTCGTCCGGGTGCAGACCGCCGCCGTGCTCGGCCGGTTCTCCGCGGCCGGCATTCCCGCCGACCGGCCCTTCAAGGACATGGGCTGCGACTCGCTCACGCTCGTGGAACTGCGCAACAGGCTGCAGACCAGCGCCGGTCTGCGGCTGCCCGCCACCTTCCTCTTCAACTACCCCACACCGCTGGCGGTCGTGGCCCAGCTGCACTCCGAGCTGGCCCCGGCCGAGCCGGAATCCGCCGCCGGCTCCGACGGCTCGACGTCCACCCCCGGTCTGGTCGAACTCGACCGGCTGGAGGCGGCGCTCGTCGAGTTGCCGGACGACACCCAGGACGAGGTCCGGGCCGAGATCGTCCAGCGCCTCCAGGCCCTGGCGGCCCGGATCCCGGCTCAGCGGGCCCCGGCCGAGGAGGACGACCTGTCGGCACGGGTCCAGTCGGCCTCGGTCGACGAGCTCCTCGCGTTCATCGACTCCGAACTCTGACCCCGGGTCCGCGACGGCGGGCCCTCACCCTGCTCATCTGTTCGACGCGCGCGGCGTGCTCCGGCACGCCGCCCGGGCGGTCATGCCCGCTCCGCGCGCACGCACGGCTCCACGACGCCTACGGGGGCATCATCACCATGACAACACCGGACAACGACAAACTCGTCGAATACCTCAAGCGCCTCACCGTCGACCTCCACCAGTCCCGTCAGCGGGTCCGTGAACTGGAGGCCGGCACCAACGACCCGATCGTGATCGTCGGCATGGGCTGCCGCTTCCCGGGCGGCGTCGACTCGCCCGAGGCACTGTGGCGGGTCGTCGCCGAACAGCGCGACGTCATCTCGGGGATGCCCACCGACCGCGGCTGGGACCTCGACGGCCTCTACCACCCCGACCCGGACCACTCGGGTACGTCGTACGTGCGCAACGGCGGCTTCCTGGACGGCGCCGCCGAGTTCGACCCGGCGTTCTTCGGGATCTCGCCGCGCGAGGCGCTGGCGATGGACCCGCAGCAGCGGCTGCTCCTCGAAGTGTCGTGGGAGGCTCTGGAGCGGGCCGGCATCACGCCCGGATCGCTGCACGGCTCGTCGACGGGCGTGTTCCTCGGCGCCATCGCCCAGGAGTACGGTCCGCGACTCGGCGAGGCGGGAGCGGCTGCGACCGGGTTCGGTCTGACGGGGACGACGTCGAGCGTGGCCTCGGGTCGTGTCGCCTACACCCTGGGCCTGCAGGGCCCTGCCCTGACGGTGGACACCGCCTGTTCGTCGTCGCTGGTCTCCCTGCACCTGGCCGTCAACGCCCTGCGGTCCGGCGAGTGTTCGCTGGCGCTCGCCGGTGGTGTGACGATCATGTCGACGCCGGGCATCTTCGTCGAGTTCTCACGTCAGCGGGGCCTGGCGGCGGACGGCCGGTGCAAGTCGTTCTCCGCGGACGCCGACGGCACGGCGTGGGCCGAGGGCGTCGGTGTCCTCGTCGTGGAGCGGCTCTCGGACGCCCGACGGCTGGGGCACAACGTGCTCGCCGTGGTGGCCGGTTCGGCCGTGAACCAGGACGGCGCCTCCAACGGGCTCACCGCCCCCAGCGGCCCCGCCCAGGAACGCGTCATCCGCGCCGCCGTGCAGGACGCGGGGGTGTCCTTCGCCGGTGTCGACGCCGTCGAGGCACACGGTACGGGGACGGTCCTCGGTGACCCGATCGAGGCGCAGGCCCTGCTCGCCACGTACGGCAAGGAACGCGAGGGGCAGCCCCTGATGCTGGGCTCCCTGAAGTCGAACCTGGGGCACTCCCAGGCGGCCGCGGGTGTCGGCGGCGTCATCAAGATGGTCATGGCGCTCCGGCACGGCGAGCTGCCCGCCACGCTGAACGTGAGCAAGCCGAGCGAGCTGGTGGACTGGGCCAACGGCGGCGTGGAGGTGCTCACCGAGCCCCGCCCCTGGCCTGCCGAGGAGGGCAGGGTCCGGCGCGCCGGTGTGTCGTCGTTCGGCATCAGCGGCACCAACGCGCACGTCATCCTGGCCGAGGCCCCGGCCGAGCAGCCCGCGGACGACGCCGCTCCGACGGACGTGGCCGGCCTGGACGGCGCGGGTCTGCCGTGGCTGGTGTCTGCGCGTTCCCCGGAGGCGCTCGCCGAGGCGGCCGGGCAGCTGGCCGCCTACGTACGGGCGCGGCCGGAGCTCAGCCCGGCCGACGTGGCCGTCTCACTGGCGACCGGACGCTCGGCCTTCGAATCGCGGGCCGTGCTTCCCGGCACCGACGGACGGGACGGGCTGCTCGCCGGTCTCGACGCCCTGGCCTCGCGCGAGGTCGAGGGCGAGAACGGTGTGTCGCCTTCTCGAGCCGTGTTCGTGTTCCCCGGTCAGGGCTCGCAGTGGGTCGGCATGGCCACGGCCCTGCTGGACTCCTCGCCGGAGTTCGCCCGCGTCATCGCCGACTGCGAGACGGCCCTCACCCCGTTCGTGGACTGGTCGTTGACGGCAGTCCTGCGCGGCGAGGACGACGCACCCGGCCTCGACCGGGTCGACGTCGTCCAGCCCGCCTCCTGGGCCATGATGGTCGCCCTCGCCGCACTCTGGCGCGCCAGCGGCGTCAACCCGACGGCCGTGGTCGGGCACTCGCAGGGCGAGATCGCCGCAGCCGTCGTCGCCGGCGGCCTCTCCCTGGAGGACGGCGCCCGCGTCGTCGCCCTGCGCTCCAAGGCCCTGCGCGTCCTCTCCGGCGGCGGAGGCATGGCCTCTCTGCGGGTCCCGGAGGCGCAGGCCGAAGAGCTGCTCGCGCCGTGGGGCGGGCGTATCTCGGTCGCCGCGGTCAACGGCCCCTCCTCGACCGTCGTCGCCGGACAGCCCGAGGCGCTGGACGAGCTCCTCGCCCAGTGCGAGACGACCGGAGTCTGGGCCCGGCGCATCCCCGTGGACTACGCCTCCCACTCCCCGCACGTCGACGAGATCCACGACACCCTGGCCCACGAACTCGAAGGCGTCGCGCCGCGTTCGGGCCGCATCGCCTTCCACTCCACCGTCACCGGATCCGTACTCGACACCGCAGAACTCGACGCCGCCTACTGGTTCCGCAACCTGCGCAGCAAGGTCAGGCTCGCCGACGTCGTCACACAACTCTCCGCACCCGACGTCGTCTTCATCGAAGTCAGCGCCCACCCCGTCCTCGTCTCCGGCATCACCGAAACCCTCGGCGACACCGGCGCCGTCGTCGCCACCCTCCACCGCAACACCGGCACCCTGGACCGCTTCACCGAATCCGCCGCCGAAGCCTGGTCCCACGGCATCACCGTCGACTGGCCGACCGTGCTCCAGCCCTACCGGGCCCGTACCGTCGAGCTGCCTTCGTACCCCTTCCAGCGCCGGCGCTTCTGGCTGGAGCCCGAACCGGCCTCGACCGACGCCCGCGGGCTGGGTCTGACCTCGGCCGGGCATCCCCTGCTCGGCGCCGTGGTCGAGCTCGTCGAGGAAGACCGGCTGGTGTACACGGGGCGCCTCGCCCTCGACACCCAGCCGTGGCTCGCCGACCATGCCGTACAGGGCACCGTACTGCTGCCCGGCACCGCGTTCCTCGAGCTCACGATGGCCGTGGGCGCGCGAGTGGGGTGGCGCCGACTGGCCGAACTCACCCTTCAGGCACCGCTGGTGCTTCCGCCCGGCGAAGCCGTACAGCTGCGGGTGACCGTCGAACCGCCGGCCGCGAACGGGCAGCGGGAGCTGGCCGTGCACTCCCGGCCACAGGACGCCGAGGCGGGCGTCCCGTGGACGCGGCACGCCGCGGCCGTGCTCGACTTCGAGGACGCCACCGCGGACTTCGACCTCGCCGAGTGGCCGCCGCCCGGCGCCCAGGAGATCGACGTCGAGAGCCGCTACGAGACCCTCACGGAGGCGGGCTACGACTACGGCCCCGCCTTCCAGGGGCTGCGCGCCGCCTGGCGCTCCGGCCGTGACGTCTACGCCGAGGTCGGCCTGCCCGCCGAGCTGGACGCCACGACCTTCGGGCTGCACCCGGCGGTCCTGGACGCGGCCCTGCACGCGGTCGGTCTGCTCCGCGAGGACGGCGGCACCGTCCTGCCCTTCTCCTGGTCCGGCGTCAGCCGCTACGCCGACGGCGCGGACAGCCTGCGGGTGTGGCTCACCGCTCGGGGCGAGGACGGGGTGATCCTGCGCGCCACCGACGGCTCGGGGAAGCCCGTGCTGTCCGCCGAGGCCGTCACGATGAGGCCGTTCACGGCCGACCTCACCGCCGCGCGGGGCACCGACGCGCTGTTCCGCGTCGAGTGGCAGCCGGTCGCCGCCGCGGCCGCCGCCGACGCATGCCTGGTCACGGACCTGGCCGACGTCCCCGACGTCGTACCCCAGGTGGTCGCCGTACGATGTCCGGTCACCGCCCGATGTCCGGGCGCCTCGCAGGACTCCGACAGCACGGGATCCGGCCTCGCCGACGCCGCCCATCGGGCGGCCGACTGGGCGCTCGGCCTGGTCCAGCAGTGGCTGGCCGAAGCCCGCTTCGCCGGTTCCCGCCTGCTCGTGCTGACCGAGGGCGCCGCCGGCCCCGACGTCGACAACCCCGCCCAGGCCACCGTGTGGGGCCTGATCAGGACCGCCCAGTCCGAACACCCGGACCGCTTCGCCCTGCTGGACGCGGACGAGGCGCCCGACGCCGGAACCGTCCCCGGCGCGGTCCTCACCGAGCCGCAGCTCGCCCTGCGAGCGGGCGCCCTCCTCGCCCCCCGCCTGGTGCGGCACACCTCCGCCACCGGCCTGACCGGTGCCACCCCGCTCGACCCGGACGGCACCGTCCTCGTCACCGGCGGCACCGGCGTGCTCGGCGCGTCGGTCGCGCGGCATCTGGTCACCGAGCACGGCGCCCGCCGTCTGCTCCTGGTGAGCCGTCGCGGCCCCGGCGCCCCGGGAGCCCAGGATCTCTCGGCCGAGCTCACCGCGCTGGGCGCCGAGGTCACCCTCGCGGCCTGTGACACCGCCGACCGCGACGCGCTCGCGCAGCTGCTGACGGGCGTACGGCTCACCGCCGTCGTCCACACGGCGGGTCTGCTCGACGACGGCGTGGTCGAGTCGCTGACCCCGGACCGCCTCTCGGCCGTGCTGCGGCCGAAGGTGGACGCCGCCGCGCACCTCGACGAGCTGACCGCCGACCACGACCTCGCGGCCTTCGTCCTGTTCTCCTCGGTGGCCGGTGTGCTCGGCAATCCGGGCCAGGCCAACTACGCCGCGGGCAACGTCTTCCTCGACGCGCTCGCCGCCCGCCGCCGGGCCGCCGGCCGTCCCGCGACCTCGCTCGCCTGGGGCCTGTGGGCCGAACGCACCGGTCTCACCGGTCACTTGGACGATGACACCCTGTCGACCCGCGGCATCGCCCCGCTCTCCACGGAGCAGGGTCTCGAACTCCTCGACCGGGCACTCACCGACGACAACCCGCTCCTCGTTCCGGCCCGCCTCGACCCGGCCGCGCTGCGCGCCGACGCGCTCGCCGGGACCCTGTCCCCGCTGCTGCGCTCCCTGGTGCGGGTCCCTCAGCGGCGTCCCGGCGAGTCCGGGCTGCGCCGCAAGCTCGGCCGGATGTCCGAGGAGGAGGGCCGCCGTCTGCTGCTCGACCTCGTCCGCACCCAGCTCGCGTCGGTCATCGGCAGCGAGTCGGCGGACGGGATCGACCCGGACCAGCCGTTCAAGAGCTTCGGCATCGACTCGCTGCTCGCGGTCCAGCTGCGCAACCGCCTGAACTCCGCGACCGGTCTCCGTCTGCCGGCGACCCTGGTCTTCGACCACCCCACGCCGGCCGCCGTCGTCGACTTCACGCTCGCGCTGGCGCGGGAGCGGGCCGAGAGTGCCCCCGTGCGGCCCGTCGCCCCGGTCGTCGCGCGTACGGATGACGACCCGATCGTGATCGTCGGCATGGGCTGCCGTTTCCCGGGCGGGGTGGACTCGCCCGAGGCGCTGTGGCGGGTCGTCGCCGAACAGCGCGACGTCATCTCGGAGTTCCCGGCCGACCGGGGCTGGGACCTCGACGGCCTCTTCCACCCCGATCCGGACCACTCCGGGACGTCGTACGTCCGGCACGGCGGGTTCCTCCACGAGGCCGCCGAGTTCGACCCGGCGTTCTTCGGGATCTCGCCGCGCGAGGCGCTGGCGATGGACCCGCAGCAGCGGCTGCTCCTCGAAGTGTCGTGGGAGGCTCTGGAGCGGGCCGGCATCACGCCCGGATCGCTGCACGGCAGCGACACCGGTGTGTTCGCCGGCGTGATGTACCACGACTACGGCGGTGGCGGCCGGCTTCCCCAGGAGGCCGAGGGTCACTTCCTGACCGGCACCGCCGGCAGCGTCGCCACCGGCCGCATCGCCTACACCCTGGGCCTGCAGGGTCCTGCCCTGACCGTGGACACCGCCTGTTCGTCGTCGCTGGTCGCCCTGCACCTCGCGGTCCGTGCCCTGCGATCGGGCGAGTGCTCGCTCGCCCTCGCGGGCGGCGCCGCGGTGATGTCCACCCCGAACACGTTCATCGAGTTCTCGCGTCAGCGGGGGCTCGCGGCGGACGGCCGGTGCAAATCGTTCTCGGCGGACGCCGACGGCACCGCCTGGGCCGAGGGTGTCGGTGTCCTCGTCGTGGAACGGCTCTCGGACGCCCGACGGCTGGGCCACAACGTGCTCGCCGTGGTGGCCGGTTCGGCCGTGAACCAGGACGGCGCCTCCAACGGGCTCACCGCACCCAGCGGCCCCGCCCAGGAACGCGTCATCCGCGCCGCCGTCCAGGACGCCGGCCTCACCTTCTCCGCCGTCGACGCCGTCGAAGCCCACGGAACGGGCACGGTCCTCGGCGACCCGATCGAAGCGCAGGCACTGCTCGCCACGTACGGAAGCCAGCGCGACGGACAGCCCCTGATGCTCGGCTCCCTGAAGTCCAACCTGGGCCACGCCCAGGCAGCGGCCGGTGTCGGCGGCGTCATCAAGATGGTCATGGCCATGCGCCACGGCGAACTTCCCGCCACGCTCAACGTCAGCAAGCCCAGCGAGCTCGTCGACTGGGCCAACGGCGGCGTCGAGGTGCTCACCGAGCCCCGCCCCTGGCCCGCGACGGACGGCAGGACCCGGCGCGCCGGTGTCTCGTCCTTCGGCATCAGCGGCACCAACGCCCACGTCATCCTCGCGGAGGCACCGGACGACGCGTCCGTCCAGGACGCGGCGCCGGACGACAAGGCGCCGCTGGACGGCGCGGCCCTGCCGTGGCTGGTGTCGGCGCGCTCGTCCGACGCGCTTGCCGAGGCCGCTGCGCGGCTGGCCGCCTACGTACGGGAACGGCCGGAGCTCAGCCCGGCCGACGTGGCCGTCTCGCTGGCGACCGGACGCTCGGCCTTCGAATCGCGGGCCGTGCTTCCCGGCACCGACGGACGCGACGGGCTGCTCGCCGGCCTGGACGCCCTGGCCTCCGGCGAGATCGACGGCGTGACCGCGGCTGTCTCCGGTGCGAAGCCGGGCCGCTCGTCGGGCGCTTCCGTCGTCTTCGTGTTCCCCGGTCAGGGCTCGCAGTGGGTCGGTATGGCCACGGCCCTGCTGGACTCCTCGCCGGAGTTCGCCCGCGTCATCGCCGACTGCGAGACGGCCCTCACCCCGTTCGTGGACTGGTCGTTGACGGCAGTCCTGCGCGGCGAGGACGACGCACCCGGCCTCGACCGGGTCGACGTCGTCCAGCCCGCCTCCTGGGCCATGATGGTCGCCCTCGCCGCCCTCTGGCGCGCCAGCGGCGTCAACCCGACGGCCGTGGTCGGGCACTCGCAGGGCGAGATCGCCGCAGCCGTCGTCGCCGGCGGCCTCTCCCTGGAGGACGGCGCCCGCGTCGTCGCCCTGCGCTCCAAGGCCCTGCGCGTCCTCTCCGGCGGCGGAGGCATGGCCTGGCTCAGCGTCCCGGAGACGCGGGCCGAGGAACTCCTGGTCCCGTGGAGCGGGCGCATCTCCGTCGCCGCGGTCAACGGCCCCTCCTCGACCGTCGTCGCCGGACAGCCCGAAGCACTCGACGAGCTCCTCGCCCAGTGCGAGACGACCGGAGTCTGGGCCCGGCGCATCCCCGTGGACTACGCCTCCCACTCCCCGCACGTCGACGAGATCCACGACACCCTCGCCCACGAACTCGAAGGCGTCGCACCACGTTCGGGCCGCATCGCCTTCCACTCCACCGTCACCGGATCCGTACTCGACACCGCCGAACTCGACGCCGCCTACTGGTTCCGCAACCTGCGCAGCAAGGTCAGGCTCGCCGACGTCATCACACAACTCAACGCACCCGACGTCGTCTTCATCGAAGTCAGCGCCCACCCCGTCCTCGTCTCCGGCATCACCGAAACCCTCGGCGACACCGGCGCCGTCGTCGCCACCCTCCACCGCAACACCGGCACCCTGGACCGCTTCACCGAATCCGCCGCCGAAGCCTGGTCCCACGGCGTCGCCATCGACTGGCCCACGCTCCTCGCCCCCTATGACGCCCACACCGTCGAACTTCCCTCCTACCCCTTCCAGCGCCGGCACTTCTGGCTCCGGAACGAACCCGCCGCCGCTCCGAGCGAGCCCCGGCCGGCGGAGCTCCCTGCCGCGCAGGGAGGCCTGCTGGGCGTACGGCTGCCGTCGTCACCGCTCGCGCGGGCACAGTTCGCCCCGCGGCTCGACCCGGTGGCCCACCCCTGCCTCGGCGACTTCGTCGTCGGCGGGCGGCCGGTGGTCAGCGCCGGTGCTCTGGTGGAGTCGCTGATCGAGGCGGTCACCGAACTCGCCGGGCCGGGGCCCGTGTCCGTCGAGGACCTGGAACTCCCCGTCGATCTGGTGCTCGAACCCGTCGGCTTGGAGCGGTCGCCGGCCGACGCCGAGCGCGCCGCCCAGCTCATCGTGGACGCGGACCGGTTCCGCTACTACGCGCAGGACGCGTCCGGCGGTTGGCAGCTACACGCTCAGGGCCGCGCCACGGCCGGTGCGCCGGTCGCCCCCACGGTGACGCTCGCGCCGGTGGGTTCGGGCCGCGAGCTGACCGGCGACGAGCTGTACCGGCTCCTGTGGCAGCGTGCGCTGTACCTGGGCTCCGCCGTCCGCTGGGTGGAGCGGCTGAGGCTCGGCCGGGGCGAGGTGACCGCCGAGATCCGGTCCGCCCTGCCCGGTGAGGTGGAGCCGTACCTGATCCACCCCGGCCTCGTCGACGCCATGTTCCAGACGGCGCTGGCCTGCTTCCCGCTGGACGGCCCGGCCCTGGTGCCGGCCGGTCTCGACCGCTTCGTCCACTACGACCGGGGCGGAGCCCTGGACGGGCTTCGATGTCACGCCGAACTGTTCGACGGCGGGACCCGGGCGCGTATCCGGCTCATCACCGCGCAGGGCCGGCTGGTCGCCGAGGCCGACGGGGTGCGTTTCGTCCCGGCTCTGAACCGGCCCGCGGTGGAACCCGCCACCGTCCGGGCGCCGGCCGCTGACCGTGTGTCGCCGACCGCGTCCGTACCGGAGCGGCGTGCGGCGGTGTCGACGCCTCCGGCCCCGGCCGAGGAGCCGGAGGCGGTGCCCGCGGTGGCACCCGAGGCGGTGCGCGCCCTGGTGGCGCGGACCGTCGCGCAGGCGCTGGGCACCGTGGCGGCCCGGCTCGATGTCGGGCAGTCGTTGCAGGCGCTCGGCCTGGACTCGCTGATCGCGATGAAGATCCGGACGACGCTGGACCGGGAGTTCGGCGTTCTGCTGCCGATGACGGCGTTCCTGAACGGCCGCAGCACCGAGGACATCGCCGGGGACGTGCTCGACGCCCTCGGCGCCGGTACGGAGACGGAGACCCCGGAGGCGGACCAGGAGGCCGAGGGGTCCGGCTCCACGGCCGGCGACGCGGAGCGTTACGAGCCGTTCGGTCTGACCGACCTCCAGCAGGCGTACCTCGTCGGCCGTGGCGAGGCCTTCGAACTGGGCAACACCTCCACGTACTTCCAGATCGAGATCGACCTGGAGAACGTGGACCTGGAGCGGCTCGGCACGTCCTTCCGGGCGATGATCGAGCGTCACGACCAGCTGCGGGCCGTCTTCACCGCCGAGGGCGAGCAGCGCGTGCAGCGCGAGGTCCCGGCCTATGTGATCCGTGAGACCGATGTGTCCCACCTGGCGGAGGCGGAGCGCGAGGCCGCGCTGGCCGCCGTCCACGAGGAGATGCGGCACCAGGTCTTCGACACCGCCCGCTGGCCGCTGTTCGACGTGCGGGTGACCCGCGTCGACGACCGGGTGATCCGGCTCCACGCCGGCTTCGACGCCCTGATCATCGACGGTTTCAGCACGTCGATCCTGTTCAAGGAGTGGGCCGCGCACTACCGCGGTGAGGAGCTGCCCGAGCTGGAGCTGCGCTACCGGGACTACGTCCGGCAGGCCCGGGAGCTGGAGACCGGCCCCGAGTACGACCGGGCACTCGCCTACTGGCGCGACCGGCTCGACACCCTGCCGCCGGCCCCTCAGCTGCCGCTGGCCGTGGCTCCGTCGAGCCTGGACCGGCCGGTCTTCAACCACCGTGGGGCGGTCCTTCCGAAGGAGGAGTGGGCCCGGTTCAAGGAGCACGCGGCGGCGGCCGGGGTCAGCCCCTCCGCCGCGCTGTGCACCGCGTACTCGCAGGTCATCGCGGAGTGGAGTGCCACGCCCGACTTCTGCCTGAACCTGCTGTACTTCAACCGGCTGCCGCTGCACCCGCAGGTCGGCGACGTCATCGGCAACTTCTCCACGACGCTGATGCTGGAGATCCGCGACTCGGCCGACGACACCTTCGCCACCCGCGCCAACGACGTGCAGGCCCGGCTGTGGAGCGACATGGAGCACAGCCAGGTCAGCGGCGTGCAGGTGCTCAGGGAGCTGAACCGGGCGCGCGGCGCCTCGGTGCGGGCCGCGGCGCCGGTCGTCTTCACGAGCCTGGTGAACTTCGCGGGCCAGCAGGACACGGAGCAGCGCGGGGTCGTGCAGTACCTGGCGGGGATCGGTGAGAACGGCCGCCAGGTGAGCAGCTCGGTCCGCACGCCGCAGGTGTGGCTGGACCACCAGGCCGTCGAGGAGGCCGGCGAGCTCGTCCTGAACTGGGACGTGATCGAGGAGCTGTTCCCGGCGGGTTGCGTGGACGCCATGTTCGCCGCGTACCAGCGCATGCTGCATGAGCTGTGCCGCGACCCGGAGGCCTGGCAGCGGCCGAGGCCGGCGCTCGTGCCGGCGGCCGATCTGGCCGTACGGGCCGAGGCCAACGCCACCGACGGGCCCGTGCCCGACGGTCTGCTGCACGACGCGGTGCTCGCCCAGGCCGAGGCCACGCCCGACGCGCCCGCCGTCATCTCGCAGGAGCTGACCCTGTCGTACGGGGAGCTCGACCGCAGGTCGAACCAGGTGGGCCACGCGCTGCGCGCCCAGGGAGCCGGCCCCGGCGACCTGGTGGCGATCGTGATGGACAAGGGCTGGGAGCAGGTCGTCGCGGCGCTCGGCATCCTGCGGGCCGGGGCGGCGTACGTCCCGATCGACGCCCGGGTGCCCGTCGAGCGGCTGCATGTGCTGCTCGCCGGCGCGGGGATCAGCCGGGTCGTCACCCAGCCGTGGGTGGAGGACACGACGGACTGGCCGCAGGGCGTGACCAGGACCGTGGTGCGGGCCGAGGACGAGGGCGAGGACCGTCCGCTGGGCGAGTCCGGTGCCAAGCCGGGCGATCTCGCCTACGTGATCTTCACCTCGGGCTCCACGGGGCTGCCGAAGGGCGTGATGATCGAGCACGGCGCGGCCCTGAACACGGTGGTCGACGTCAACGAGCGCTACGGCGTGACGGCGGCGGACCGGGCCCTCGGACTGTCCGCGATGCACTTCGACCTGTCGGTGTACGACGTCTTCGGACTGCTGTCGGTGGGTGGCGCTCTCGTCCTGCCCGAGCCGGCGGCGCACCGTGAGCCCGCCCGCTGGGCGGAACTCGTCAGCGAGCACGGGGTGACGATCTGGAACAGCGTGCCCGCGCTGATGGAGATGTTCACCGAGCACGCCCTGTCGAACGGGCTGACCGGGCTGCCGGTGCGGCTCGTCATGATGAGCGGTGACTGGATTCCGGTGTCGCTGCCGGGACGGATCCGGTTGCTGCTGCCGGACGCAGAGCTGTGGAGCCTCGGCGGCGCCACCGAGGCGTCGATCTGGTCGATCCTGCACCCCATCGGGGATGTGCCGGACGACTGCGTGAGCATCCCGTACGGCAAGGCGATGCGTAACCAGCGGTTCCACGTGCTCGACAGCGCGATGCGGCCCTGCCCGGTGTGGGTGCCGGGCGACCTCTACATCGCCGGGGTCGGTCTGGCCCGCGGTTACCTGAACGACGAGGCCAAGACCAAGGCGGCGTTCCTGCACCACCCGGTCACCGGTGAGCGGCTCTACCGCACCGGCGACATGGGGCGCTTCCTGCCGGACGGGACCATCGAGTTCCTCGGCCGGCTGGACTCCCAGGTCAAGATCCAGGGCTACCGGATCGAGCTGGGCGAGGTGGAGGCCGCGCTCACCCAGTGCGAGGGGGTGCGGTGCGCCGCGGTCGTCGCGGCGGGCGAGCAGCACGGCCCCAAGCGGCTGATCGCGTACGTCGTCCTCGACGAGGGGCGCGACGACACCG
Source organism: Streptomyces sp. NPDC034084 (assembly GCF_055575535.1). Taxonomy (NCBI): domain Bacteria; kingdom Bacillati; phylum Actinomycetota; class Actinomycetes; order Kitasatosporales; family Streptomycetaceae; genus Streptomyces; species Streptomyces sp. NPDC034084. Next base: position 320,502 of record NZ_JBVISK010000003.1, on the reverse strand, counting down.
AGCAGCAGATCACGGAGGCGCTGCGTCAGGTGGTCCCGCAGCACCTGGTGCCGCAGCGTGTCCTCGTCCTGGACGAACTGCCGCTCAGCGACAACGGCAAGGTCAACCGGGCCGCTCTGCCCGCGCCCGACGAGATCGCCGCGGAAGGCGCCGGCTTCGTGGCGCCCCGCGACGAGGTGGAGCGCCGGCTCGCGGAGATCTGGGCGGAGTTCTTCGGTGTGAGCGAGATCGGGGTGACCGCGAGCTTCTTCGACCTCGGCGGTGACTCGCTGCTCGCGGTGCGCCTGATGGCCAGGATCGCCCGCGGTCTGGGCCGCAGCCTGCCGCTGTCCACCCTGTTCGCCCGGCCGACGATCGAGCTCCTCGCCCAGTCGGTCCGGGAGGCCGGCAGCGGTGGGGAGGGCCGCAAGGCGCTGGTGCCGGTGCGGACGAGCGGTGCGCGGACTCCTCTGGTGTTCGTCCACCCGGTCGGCGGTGACGTGCTCTGTTACGCGGAGCTCGCCGAACTCCTCGGCGACGAGCAGCCGTTCTACGCGCTGCAGCTGCCGGACACGGAACTGTCGAGTGTCGAGGCCATGGCCGCCCACTACATCGCGGCGGTCCGCGAGGCGCTGCCGGAGGGTCCGTACCGGCTCGGCGGCTGGTCCATGGGCGGCGTGATCGCCCTGGAGATGGCGGCCCGGCTCACCGCGGCGGGCGCCGAGGTGGAGCTGCTCACCGTGATCGACCTGATGGTCGAGCCCGGTCCCGCCGAGGGGGAGCCCGTCTCCGACGAGACGCTCCTGTCCTGGTTCGCGCGGGACCTGGCGGGTCTCGCGGGTGTGGAGTGGGAGCTGCCGGCCGAGGCCTTCGACGGCCGGCCGCCGGTGGAGGTGCTGCACGCCGAGGCGCGGGCCGCGGGGGCGCTGTCCGAGGACATCGACCTCGACACGCTGACCGCCATCGCCGACCGGTTCCGGAACAACTATCGGGCCCTGCTGGGGTACTCGCCCAGCGGGTTCGCCGGGCGGGTGGTGTCGCTGCGGGCGGCGGACGGCGGTGCCACGGTCGGGACGGCGAACCGCTGGATGGAGTACTTCCCCGGTGACGCCACCCTCGTCGACGTACCGGGTGACCACTACACGGTGATGCGCGGCGAGCGGCTGCGCGTCCTGGCCGGTGAGCTGCGCCGGGCCCTCGACGCGAGCTGACCCGAACCGGTCGGGCCGCCTGCGCAGGCGGCCCGGCCGGTCCACCCGGACCGGTCCTCCCGGTCCGGCCGAGCTACCCCGGACCGGTCCCGCACCGGTCCGGCCGCCCTGTCCCGGACCGGTTCCGTCCCGGTCCGGTCGATTCACCCCGGACCGGTCCCGCGGTTCCGCGGGCTTCCGGTCCAAGAAGTGAGGACATTCGGTATGGGAAGAGATCAGGCCGACCCGACGAGGCGGCCGGCGAGCACGTTGCCGGCGACCGTGCCGGTCGCCGTCATCGGGGCGGGCCAGTCCGGACTCGCCGCCGCGTACTACCTGCGGCAGGCCGGGATCCGGTGTGTGCTGCTCGACGCGGGCAGCGAGGTCGGCGAGACCTGGCAGCGGCGCTGGGAGTCGCTGAAGCTGTTCACGTCCGCCCAGTTCTCCGGGCTGCCGGGGCTGCCCTTCCCCGGGGACGGCGCGCACTACCCCGGCAAGGAGGAGGTGGTGGCGTATCTGCGGGAGTACGCCGAACGGTTCGAGCTGCCCGTCCTCACCGACCACCGCGTCCTGTCGCTGCGCCGGGACGGCGACGGCTATCTGCTGACCACCGCGCACGGCGACTGCCGGGCCGACCAGGTCGTGATCGCGACCGGTCCGTTCGGCACCCCCCGGCTTCCGGACTTCGCCGCCGGGCTGAGCCCGGACGTGCCCACCCTGCACACCAGCGAGTACCGCGGCCCCGCCCAGGTGCCGCCGGGCACGGTGGTGGTCGTCGGCGACGGCAACTCCGGCCGGCAGATCGCCGCGGAGCTGGCCGCCACCCACAGTGTGGTGCTGAGCTGCAGCGACAAGATGTCGCCGCCGCTGCCACAGACCGTCGTCGGGCGGGACATGTTCTGGTGGATGAGCGTCATCGGCGTGATGAGCCTTCCGGTGAACATGCAGGCGCCGGACCCGATCGTCGGCGACCGGGTGCCCGAGCTGGTCGCGGCGGGCGAGATGCGGACGGTGGGGCGGATCACCGCCGCCGACGGCGCCGAGCTGGTGGCCGCGGACGGCGAGCGCGTCAAGCCGTCCACGGTGATCTGGGCGACCGGCTTCCGCACCGACTGGAGCTGGCTCGACCCGGAGATGCTCGACGAGGACGGACAGCCCCGGCACACCGAGGGCACGGGGGTGCTGCCCGGCAGCCACTACCTGGGGCTCTACCGGATGCGCACCCGCGGCTCGGCGCTGATCGGCTTCGTCGGCCGCGACGCCGAACGCGCCGCGGCGGCGATCACCGCCGCCGCTCGGAGCACCACGACCACTTCCCTTACGGCAGAAGGCGAGCCGTCATGACCACCGCCACGTCACCCTCACCCTCTCAGTCCGTCGAACTCGACGTGCTCGGAGCGCTGTTGGCGTTCGACTTCATCGGGTTCGCGCAGAAGTCCGCGGCTCTCGACTCCACCGACCCCCGGTACGGGCAGGCGGTGGGCGCCGCCTTCGGGATCGTGGTCCGTCGTCGCTTCCCGCAGGGCGCGACACCGCAGGAGATCAGCGCGTACGTCGCGGAGTTCCTCGGCTCGCTCGAGGCCGGCGCGGAGGACTTCGATCCGGCCGCCCTTGAGCGCCTGTTCGCCGAGGGCCTGCACGGGGCCACGGCGGCCGTCGGCGAACGGCCCGACCCGGAGCCGACGCTGCAGGCCCGGCTCGTGCTGTCCCTCCGGCTGGTGCGGGAGCTGGGCCTCGGCCCTGACGAACAGAGGGAGATACTGGCGGAGGCCGCGCGCACGACGGCGGCCTGAGGCGTACGGGAGGCGGCGCCCCGGACGATCCGTCCGGGGCGCCGCCTCTCGCGTTCACTCCGCGGTCGGCACCTGCCCGGTCGGCTCACCCGGGGTCCAGACGTCCAGCGCCCCGTCCCCGTGCAGCGCCCGTACCGCCCGCTTGTCGTACTTGCCGACGCTGGTCTTGGGCACCGCGTCGACGAACGACCAGCGCTCCGGAATCCACCAGCGCGCCACGCGTCCCGACAGGAACTCCCGCAGCTCGTCGCCGTCGACCTCGGTGCCGGGCACCAAGGACACGCAGGCGAGCGGGCGTTCCTCCCAGCGCGGGTCGGGGACGCCGACGACGACCGCTTCCAGGACGGCGGGATGTTCGATGATCGCGTTCTCGAGCTCGATGGTGGAGATCCACTCGCCACCGCTCTTGATGCCGTCCTTGAGCCGGTCGCTGACGACCACCCAGCCGCCGGGTTCGATCACCCCGAGGTCGCCGGTGCGCAGCCAGCCGTCGTGGAACTTCTCCGGGGAGTCCTCCGTGTTGAAGTACGAGCCGGTGACCCACGGTCCGCGCAGCTCCAGTTCGCCCACCGCGCGGCCGTCCCAGGGCTGTTCGGTGCCGTCCTCCGCGATCAGCCGGACCTCGACGAAGGGCATCACCCGGCCGCTCTTGGCCAGCCAGTCGACCTCCTCCTCGTCCGGGGTGTCGTGCGGCGGGACGGCGAAGGTGGCGAGGGGGCTGGTCTCGGTGAGTCCCCAGCCCTGCTTCAGCCGGACCCCGTAGCGGTCCTTGAGCTTCTGGAGCAGGGCTCGCGGCGGGGTCGCGCCGCCACAGCCCGCGAGCCGTACGCTGCTCAGGTCCAGCGGGTGCTGCTCGCCGTGGTGGACCAGGCTGTTCCAGATCGTGCAGATCGCCGCGACCGCGGTGGGCCGCTCCTCGTTGATGATCCGGACCAGGTCCGGGGTGTGCAGCTGCCGGCCGTTCATGATGAGGTCGGAGCCGGCCAGCCAGGCGGCGTACGGCCAGCCCCAGGCGTTGGCGTGGAACATGGGCACGATCGGCAGGACGCGGTCGCCGTCGTGCATGGCGAAGCCGGCGCCGGCCGAGACGCCGAGTGTGTGCAGGGTGATCGAGCGGTGGCTGTATGCCACGCCTTTGGGGTTGCCGGTGGTGCCGGTGGTGTAGCAGAGCGCCGCCGCCTCCCGTTCGTCCAGATCGGGCCAGTCGAAGCCGGGCCGCTCGGCGGCGAGCAGGTCGTCCCAGCGGTGTACGGCGATGTGCCCGGGCAGCTCCACCTCCGGCGCGTCGCCGATGACGACGACGTGGCGGACGCTGCCCAGCCGGTCCCGCAGGGGTACCAGCATGTCCAGGAGGGTCGCGTCGACGAGCACGACGGCGTCCTCGGCGTGCTCGACGATGTACCCCAACTGGTCTTGATGGAGCCGGAGGTTGAGGGTGTGGAGCACCGCGCCCATGCTGGGCACGGCGAGGTACGCCACGAGGTGTTCCGGGGTGTTCCAGGCCAGCGTGGCGACCCGCTCGCCGAGCTGGACGCCCAGCCGGGTGAGCGCTGCGGCGAGCTGCTCGGCCTGGTGGGCGATGTCGGCGAAGGACTGTAAGGATCGTGCGGTCGTCCCGTCGGAACATCGCACCACCCGGCTGTCTCCGTAGACGCGCTGCCCGTGCGCGAGGATGTCGCGGACCAGCAGTTCGCGGTCCTGCATCGTGCTCTTCATGGTGTGCGGCCCCTTGGAAGCGCTCGGTCGGAAACCGGACGGACGGATCACCCCAGGTACAGGATGTCTCCCAGCAGGGAGCTGCTGACGTGATCGTGGTCCAGGAGGTTGACCCGGGCGTTCATCTTGCCGCTGCCGCCCACGAACGCGTAGTTGCCGGTGCCGCCGACGACCTTGAAGGTGCCGGACGGGTAGACCATGGTGTCCGATGTCAGCGGTGCGCTGAGCTGGTAACTGATGTTGAGCGTGTCACCGTCGGCCTCCGTCATCGTGGCCGTCCCCCTGATGTCGTACTTGCCGGGGATGGTGGCGGTGCACACCACTTCCTTCTGCGACCAGGTGGACGGGGTGATCGGCCTGCCGGTGGACGTCCCCGTCCCGGTCACGTTGTACCCGTTGCAGCCCACGGTGTCGGGATGCGTGGTCGCGACGACCGCGAAGTTGCTGGTGATCTCGATCGTGGGGTAGTACGCCTCGGCGGCGACGGCCGAGGGGCCGGTTTCGGCCGCGACGGTGACGCCGGCCGTTCCGACGGCGATCAGTACCGATCCGGCCACCACGCCCGCTATGCGCGCAGACCAGTGACGGGCAGCTCTTGCCATGTTCTCCCCCGAGATTGTCAGGTCTTGCCCAACTACGCCCATGTCCTGGGCTGTTGAGGACAGCTTCCCTGATCGAGGACTCTCCCGTCGAGCCATTCGACACGCGCGTCGTGAACAGAAGGCAGAAGCCGGCTTCGATGACGACGAAGCCGGCTCCGTGGTGATGAACGTCAAACAGCCGTCAACCGGCTATGTCTGACGTTGTATCAGATCTGCCACCGGAAGCCCATGGATCCGTCCAGGGTGGACGCGACGTGGTCCTTGTCCAGCAGGTTGACCGTGGCGTTCATCTTGCCGCTGCCGACCGCCTCGTCGAAACTGCCGGTGCCGCCGGTGATCGTGAACGTGCCGGTCGGGTACACCATGGTGTCCGACGTCAGCGGCGCGCTCAGGTGGTAGGTGAAGAAGAGCTGGTCACCGTCGGCCTCCTTGATCGTCACCTTGCCGTTGATGTCCCACTTGCCGGGGACGGTCGCGGTGCACGCGTCCTCCGTCTGCGACCAGGTGCCCCCACCCGTGATCCGGTTACCGGTGACGGTCCCCGACCCGACCACCTTGTAGCCGTTGCACCCGGTGGTGTCCGGGTGCGTGCTCGTGACCACCCCGTAGTTCCCGGCGGCGGTGAACGGGCTCGCCCCGGGAGGAGGTGTCACGACGGCGTTCGAGACGCCGGCCGTACCGCCGACGACCAGCGCCGCACCGGCCATCGTGCCCGCTATGCGCGCCGACCAACGGTGAGCAATTCTTGCCATGTCATCCCCCGCATGTGTCAGTTCTCTGTCGAACTGGGCTCAGTTTCAAGCCCATTGCCGACAGTTTCCATGATCGGAGGCTGTTCCGTCGAGGTATTCAGGCCACCGGTTTCAGCAGCCGGCGGCGCGGCCGGCCGTGGTGCGTCAGAGCCTCCGGACGCACGGCTCGCCGGTCCGCATCGGAAGGGTGGACTCCCCTTCTGGGCCCGGTCGACAAGACGCCTCCTACCGCGCCCCCTCCCAGAGGAGCCGCTCCCGAGCACGGGGATCGTCGAGCGGGGTGGGCGCGGGTGCGGTGGAGAAGGTCATCGTCGTGCGGTAGGTCCGGTCGTACGCCTTCCAGCCCGGGTCGCCCGTCTTCGCGAAGGACACCCAAGCCCCGTGGACGGCGTCCGCGAGCGCTTGGGGCGGGTCGGCGCCGAGCAGCGGGGCGTACGACGGATCGTGGAGGCGGTCGAAGACGAAGGGCAGTTCCAGTGCGTGGCAGGCGCCGAGAGTCCCGTCGAACCGCGGGGAGCGCCAGGCGAACTCGTAGAGGTACGAGCCCGGGACGGACTCCGCCAGGCGGATGGCGGGGATCCGGTAGAACCAGTCGGTCGCCACCGCGTCGAGGAGTTCGCCCGGGGTGGCGTCCGGGCGGGCGGCCCGGTAGACGGGGAGGGCTTCGGCCGGGTCGAGGCCGTAGGCCGCCGTCATGGCGTGGAGCGAGGCTGCGGGGAAGACGTGGAGTCGCTCCGTCGGCACCAGGAAGAGGCGGTACTCCTCACGGTTGGTGCCGATCAGGAGGTCGACGCCGCAGTCCGGTCCGGGGAGCCCGAGGCTCTGCTGGACGGGCTCGAAGGGCATCATGTTGAGGGCGGCCTCGCCCCACCGAGCTGGGTCCGGGTCGGCGCTCACCTCGGCCCGCAACTCCACCTGTGCCGGGAGGAGTTCCGTGAGGGGTACCGCCTCGAAGGCCTCCGGGGTCGGCTCCGTACCCAGCTTCTCCGCCAGGCGGGCCGTGATCAGCGCGGCCGACGACGGGCGCAGGAAGTGGTGGCAGGCCCCGCTCTGGAGGATCGCCCGGCGGAACAGCCCACGGGCCGCTTCGGTGGTGAGGAGTGCGCCGATGCTCATCGCGCCCGCCGACTCGCCGAAGAGGGTCACCCGGTCCGGGTCGCCGCCGAAGGAGGCGATGTTGTCCCGGACCCAGCGGAGCGCGGCGATCTGGTCGAGCAGGCCCCGGTTGTCGGGCCGCCCCGGAAGGTGCAGAAAACCGTCCGCTCCCAGACGGTAGTTGAGCGTGACGCAGACGACGCCGTCCCGGGCGAAGGCGCCTCCGTCGTACGCGGACGCCGAGCCCGAGCCGTTGGTGAACGCCCCTCCGTGCAGCCAGACCATCACGGGCAGGCCTGCGCCGGGCTCCGGGGCCGGGGTCCAGACGTTGAGGTTCAGACACTCCTCCCCCGGGACGGCGTTCTCCGGGATGAGGGTGTCGAAGGGCGGGGCATACGGGGCGTGCGGCGCCGTCGGCCCGGCGGCCGTCGCGTCACGTACCCCCGTCCAGGGCTCCGGCGGCGCGGGCTCCCGGAACCGCCGGGCGCCGAACGGCGGAGCGGCGTACGGGATGCCGAGGAAGCGGGTCACTCCGGAAGCGGAGGTCCGGCCGCGGACCTCCCCCTGCCGGGTACGGCGGACGGTCATGCCGACAGCACCTCCAGGAGCGCCTTGCCGAACTCCTCGGGCCGTTCGAGGTGGACCGCGTGCCCGGCGCCGGCCACGGCGACCTCCCGGACCGAGCCGCCGGCCGCCGCGTACCGCTCCAGGACGTGCCGCGTCTGCGCCACCATCGGCTGCGCCGGTGTGCCGTCCCAGCCGGGCACCGCGCCGACGGCGCCCAGGTGCGCCAGGTCGAACACCGAGGTGTCCGAGACGATGACGTCGTCCTCGCCCCGCACCCACAGCACCGGCGGTCTGGGGTCGACGAGGTGCAGGTCGTCGATGCGGAAGTGGGTCGGGGCGAGGCAGTTCAGCACACCGCGCGTGCCGGGCGCGATCCCGGGCCAGGCGGTCGACGGTGTGCTGTCGCCCGGGTAGTGGTCGTCGCCGAGGCGGGTGGTGAGCATGGATTCGACGTACGCGTCCTCGTGCTCGGGGCGGAGCGGCGGCTTGACGTAGCAGGCGGCCAGGACGGAGCGCGGCGAGAGCGGGGAGTCCTCGCCTCGGTCGCCCTCGGCGAGCAGCCGGATGAACTCCGCGTTCGCCGTGCCGCCGCCCGATCCGGCCCCGTCCTCGGAGTTGAGGGTTCCGTCCACGCCGTGGGTGCCGCCGAAGCCGTACGGGGAGACCGGGTTGACCAGGGTCAGGGAGCGCACCGCGGCCGGGTGGTCGCGGAGGTACTGCATGACCACGCCGCCGCCCATGGACCAGCCGACCAGGTGGGCCTGGTCGATGTCGAGGGCTTCGAGCAGGGCGGCGAGGTCGTCGGCGTAGTCCCGCAGGCCGCGCGTGGCGTCGACGGGCAGCGGGTCGGTGCCGCCGAAGCCGCGCAGGTCGACGGCGAGGGGACGGTAGGGGGCGGGCAGCGTGGTCAGGGCGGTGTGCCAGAAGACGGAGGACGAGACGTTGCCGTGGACGAAGACGACGGGCTCGCCCTCGGTCCTGGCCTCGGTGATCTGCTGGGTCAGTCTGCCGGTGGGGACATGGCGGGTGCGGAGCGTGGTCATGGGGGTCCTTGTGACGGTTCTTCAGGAGAGCCAGGTGGCGAGCTGGGCGGCGGCCGCGCTGTGCCAGCCCAGTTCGAGGTGGTTGGCGCTCGCGATGGTGGCCTTGCCGCCGACGGTGGGGATGCCGGTGGTGTCGAGCGCGCTGGAGACGAAGACGACGCCGTCGCTGGGTCCGCGGTTCTCGTTGACGATGCCGAGGACGTCGGCGGACCCCCCGGCCAGCAGGTACGTGGTGACGGAGGCGGGCACTCCGGCGCTGTGCAGCGGGCCGATGAGCGATCCGGCGTCGATGGCGGCCTGGATGCCGGCGCCGGCGGTGGAGAAGCCCTGACCGCCGTAGTAGGTCGTGTACCAGTCCTGGGCGGCGCCGTCGACTCCGTACACCCCGTCCCAGCGGGCCAGCATCTGGCGCTGGCCGGGGTAGTTGTCCTGGCCGCCTGAGGGAGTCATCGAAAACTCGGGGTGCGCGGTGTACAGGCCGTAGCAGGTCATGTGGGAGTGCGGGGAGGGGGCGTTGATCTTTCCTCCGCACTCCGGCCAGATGGAGAAGTCGTGGGCCCAGCCGTGGGCGTACGGGTAGTCGTAGCCGCCGTTCGGGCCGCCGAGGGTGATCAGGCGGCGGACGTCACCGGCGTACGCCCGCCCCCAGCCGGGCTTCAGGGACGACACGTACGCGCGGGTCGACATCTGGCCCTTGCTCCAGCCGACCAGGTCCACCGCGGCGACGCCCAGCCTGGCCTTGATGACGGCGATCGCGTCGCCGACGATCTGCGCCTGCATCAGGTTGTCGCCCTGCTTGTGCGCGAAACCGACGGCGAAGACGCGGTGGCCGCGCTGGGTGAGGTACTGCATGAGGCCGGTGGACGGGCAGGAGGCGGCGCCGCAGCCGTAGCCGCCGGATTCGGCGGGGTTGGCCCAGGCGCGGTCCGCGGTGTCGTTCGCGCCGTGCACGAGGAGGACGGGGGTGGTGCGGCCGCCGGTGTTCCAGCCGGGGGCCGAGTAGAGCAGGAACCGGCCGGAGGAGGGCCGGGCGACGCCGCCGAAGTACGTGACGCGCTTGCCGTCCTGGTCACCGCGGCCGTCCGCCAGGTACCCCTCGGTGCGGAATCCGCTGGTGGTGTCGAGATAACGCTCGACACGCTCCCAGCCGTTCGTTACGGTCCCGGCGCCGTAGCTCGCCTCCAGGGTGAGGTACGGCGGCGGCGCGGCGGCGACCGCGGGCCGCGCCACCAGCGCCGTCGCGAGGACCCCCACCACGGCGAGGGCACGCGCCACGCGCCGGCGCCATCGGCGCCCCGCACTCGGTCTGTCGGCCACGTCCCGACCTCCCCCACTCTGCGCCCACGGCGCGTCCACCCGATGCCCGTCCCGACACCGGGTCCGCACACGTTAGGCGGGCCGCCAGGCGAGGGGGCATGTGGTCGAGCCACATAAAGGGGGGCGCCCGGACGTGAGGGGGTGTCTTGTCGATCAGGCCGGGCTCGCGGCGTGATCGACAAGGCACCCCCTAGTCCTCGACGGTCACCCGCACGGACTTGACCTCGGTGTCGGCCGCGTCCGGGACGACCATCCCGGCGTCGACGCCACCGCGCAGGTACTCCAGAACCTCGGAGTTGAGCCTCTCGCCGGGAAGCGCGGCCGGGATGCCGGGCGGGTAGGGGGTCAGCATCTCGGCGCTCACCCGGCCGGCGGCCTTCTCCCACGGCACCTGCTCGACCCGCCCGAAGAACGCGTCGCGCGGCAGCATGGCCTGCTCCAGGCGAAGGTCCTCCGGGTCCGGGACGTCCACCGGGCGCGCCGGCCGCAGTTCGTCCACGTGCCCGACGACGTCCTCCAGCGCGGTGACCAGGTCCTGCGCGCTGCGGGCGTCGTCCGCATGGGTGAGCTGGGCACTGGTGCGGCGGTGATCGGACAGGTGCAGGTTGATCTGGTGGTGCTCGCGGATCCAGTCGGCGATCCGGTAGCCGCTGGTGCCGAGCGCGCTGACGTCGACGATGACCTGAAGCGGGTCGAGGTCGGCCGCGCGACCGGGCCCGCAGAAGTCCTCGCGACCGTGGACGTGGAGTCCGTCGATCGCGGCGATCCGCGCCCGTACCGTACGGGCCAGGCCGAGCGCGTCGTCGTAGAGGGTGCGACCGTACTGGACCATCTGACGGCGCCAGCCGTCGAGCGCCGCGTAGACGAGCACGGAGGGGCTGGTGGTCCCGAGCAGGTCCTCGCGGCCCTTCAGTACCTCGGGCTCGATCAGATCGCCCTGGAGGTGGAAGACCGAACTCTGCTCGAGTCCGGAGCCCATCTTGTGGACGGAGGTGACGCAGACGTCCGCGCCGGCGTCCATGGCCCACGTCGGGAGGTCCGGGTGGAACGGCAGGTGCGCACCCCACGCCTCGTCGACGATGAGCGGCACGCCGTGTTCGTGGCACACGTCGGCGATGGCGGGCAGGTCGGAGCAGGTCCCGTACGGCGTCGGGGTCGTGACCAGGGCGCCCCGAGCGTCGGGATGCTCGGCGAAGGCCGCGCGGAAGGATTCGGCCGACGGCGGGTGGGCGAGATGGCGTTCGGCGTCCCACTGGGGGTCCACCCAGACCGGCACGATCCCGGCGAGAACGAGCCCGGACACCACCGACTTGTGGGCGTCGCGTCCCACGAGCAGCTTCTCGTGCGGCCCGGCCACGGACAGCATCGCGGCCTTGACCGAGAGCGAACTGCCGCAGGTCGAGAAGAAGGTGTGCTCCGCGCCGACGGCGTCGGCCATCAGCTCCTGGGCCCTGGCGAGGACGGCCCTGGACGAGGTGCGGTCGTCCAGGCCGCTGGTGGCGAGCACGTCGGACCGGAACACTCCGTCACCGACGATGGCGCGCACGCGGGGATCGGCGCCGCGCCCCTGCTTGTGACCGGGCGGCGTGAAGGGGGTCTGCTTCTCGGCGTGGTACGCGGCCAGCGCGTCGAGCACGGGTGCCTGTGAGTGGTCCATGGCATCCGGGTTCCCCCTGAATCGGGGCAAAAACCGCTGGAGCCGCCGACCGAGGGCGGTGACGGTGGGTGACGCATGCCCGGCGATCAACGGGGAAGCCGCGAGAGAGGAGCGGGTCGCCGTGCACCGCCGAGCCGGACGACGCGGGGCGCCCTCTCCCCCGAGTTCGAGGAGTAGGCGTGACTGATTCATACGGAGCCGAAGAGGACTGCGAGATTCCGAATGTGCCGGGGGCGGACGTGGCACGGTCGGCAGGTGCGACATGTGCGGCCTGAGTGGTGAGATCCGCTTCGACGGCCGGCGTCCCGACGTGGCCGCCGTGGAGCGGATGACGGACCGGATGGCCGCCCGCGGCCCCGACGGCCGGGGCATCTGGTCGCAGGGGCCGGTGGCGCTGGGGCACAGACGGTTGAAGATCATCGACCTGTCCGAGCGCGGCGCGCAGCCGATGAGCGACACCGAGGCCCGGCTCACGGGCGTGTTCAACGGGTGCGTGTACAACTACCAGCAGCTGCGCGGAGAGCTCCAGGCTTTGGGGCACCGGTTCTTCTCCACCTCGGACACCGAGGTGGTCCTGAAGGCGTACCGGCAGTGGGGCACGGACTGTGTCGACCGGTTCATGGGCATGTTCGCGTTCGTCATCGTCGAGAACGACACCGGCCGCGTGGTCCTCGCCCGCGACCGGCTCGGCATCAAGCCCCTGTACCTGTCCCACGGGCCGGGGCGGCTGCGGTTCGCCTCCACACTGCCCGCCCTGCTCGCGGCCGGAGACGTCGACACCTCCCTGGACCCCGTCGCACTGCACCAGTACCTGAGCTGGCACGCGACGGTGGCGCCGCCGCGCACGGTACTCAACGGGGTGCGGAAGCTGCCGCCCGCCACCGTCCGCGTGGTGGAGCCCGACGGCTCCTACCGCGACCGGTGCTACTGGCAGCCGTCGTACACCCGCCGCGCCGACCACGCGGGCATGGACGCCGCCGACTGGCGCGACGCGGTGCTGGACGCGCTCCGGACGGCGGTGAGCCGCCGCATGGTCGCCGACGTGCCGGTCGGCGTCCTGCTGTCCGGCGGACTCGACTCCTCCCTGATCGTGGCCCTCCTGGCCGAGCAGGGCCAGCGCGATCTGGCGACGTTCAGTGTGGGCTTCGAGGCCGAGGGTGGCGAGGAGGGCGACGAGTTCGCGTACTCGGACCTGATCGCCCACCGCTACGACACCGCGCACCACCAGTTGCTCGTGCCCTCGGACCGTCTGTCGGCCGCCCTGGACAGCGCGGTCGAGGCCATGAGCGAGCCCATGATCAGTCATGACGTGGTCGCCTTCCACCTCCTGTCGGAGCTGGTCTCCAAGGAGGTGAGCGTGGTCCAGAGCGGCCAGGGCGCCGACGAGGTGTTCGCCGGCTACCGCTGGTACCCGGACCTGGCCTCCGTCGAGCGCGAGCGGGAGCCGGAGAGGTACGCCGAGGTGTACTTCGACCGGCCGCACTCCGACTTCGCCCGGATCCTCCGGCCGGAGTTCCTCACGGGCCACGACGAGAGCGGCCGGTACGTACGGGAGCACATGGCCGTGCCCGGGGCGGAGACCGCGCTCGACGCGGCGCTGCGGCTCGACACGCACGTCATGCTCGTCGACGACCCGGTGAAGCGCGTGGACAACATGACCATGGACTGGGGACTGGAGGCGCGGGTGCCGTTCCTCGACCACGAGCTGGTCGAGCTGGCCGCCGCCTGCCCGCCGGAACTGAAGCTGGCCCACGGCGGCAAGGGCGTCCTGAAGGACGCGGCACGCTCGGTGCTGCCCCGGGAGGTCGTCGACCGGCCCAAGGGGTACTTCCCCGTGCCGGCGATCCGCCACATGGCGGGGCCCGTCCTCGAAAGGGTGCGCACGGCGCTGTCCGCGCCCGAGGCACGCTCGCGCGGCGTCTTCCGGGAGGAGTACGTCACCGAGCTCCTGTCCGCGCCCGACCACCACCGGACGAAGCGAGGGGCGAACGCCCTGTGGCACGTAGCGTTGCTGGAGATATGGCTGCAGACACACGGGATCAACTGACCGGAGCCGCGTCGGCGGCACCCGTGAGGGTGCCGCTCGCCGACGCGGCGGGCCCGCGGGACACCCCGCAGCCGCTGCTCTCGCACGGCTGCTGGTACCCGTCCGTGGACCCGACGGGTGAGCAGGTGGCCTTCATCTGCGACCGGACGGGCGTCCCCCAGCTCTGGACCGGGCCGGTGAACGGCTCCGAGCTCCACCTGCTGGACGCGGAACCCCACCCGGTCACGGAGGTGGCCTGGTCCCCCGACGGACGGTGGATCGCCTACACGGTGGCCCCCGGCGGCGGCGAGCACACCCGGGTCCTGTGCGTACGCCCGGACGGCACCGGCCGCCGGATCCTGGCGGGCGCGGACAGCGAGAGCTCGGCCTACCTGGGGCGGTGGACACGCGACGGCTCGGCCGTGGCGGTCACGGTGGCGCAGCCGCCGTGGTCGGCGGACCGGGCTGCCGGGGAGGCGACGGCCTCGGCGGACGGTGAGACGGCATTCCTGGCCCTGCCCCCCGGCTGGGCGGAACGCGACGGCCCGGCCACCCTCATGGGCGGTCCGCACCGGGGCGAGCTGAAGCCGGAGCCGGGTCCACCGGGAGGAACGGCGGGAGCGGAGGGCGAGCCGGGGCGGCCGGGCGGCGCGCCGGGGAAGCCGGGCGGAACACGGGAGCGGCAGAACGGCGAGTCCGAGCTGACGGACGGCGCGGCGCATTCGGCAGACGGCACGGCGGAGCCGGCGGACGGCGCGCGGGACCGGCTCAGCGCGTATCTGGTCGATCCCGACGGGGCCCGATCGCCGGTGCTCGTCGCCGCCGAGGCGGGGGCGGCGACGCTGCGCGTGTGCGACGTCAGCCCGGACCAGCGGTTCGCGCTGGTCCGGCGGGGTCCGCGCGGGCGGCGGGAGGCGGTGGTGGTCCGTACGGCCGACCTGACGCCCCGGGCGGTCCTGCGGGTCGCCGACGGCGACCCGTGGATCGGCCGGTTCTCGCCGGACGGAGGCACCCTCTGGCTGCGGAGCGACCACGAGCGGGAGTTCGCCGCCCTGCTGGCTGCTGCCCTGGACGAGGACGGCGGGCTCCTCCGCCTGTCGGTGGTCGCCGAGCGCGAGGGTTGCGACCTGGAGCTCCTCGCCTTCACCGAGGATGGCCGCACCGCCGCGCTCGCGTGGAACGTCGGCGGTGCGAGCGAGCTGCAGACCGTGGACCTCCCGGCGGGCGGGCCGACGACCACCGGGACCACGCCGCCCAGAGACGTGCCCCTGGCTCACGAGGTGGTCACCCGGATCACGCGTGCCGGGCCGCGCGGGATGGTCCTGTCGCTGTCGGGCTCACAACGCCGCCCCGGCGTGTGGTGGGTGCCGGCGGCGGCGCCGGCGACGCGCACCCCCTGGTCCACGCGGGACGAGGACGCCGTACCGCCGGGCAGACCGCCCGTGCGGCCGGTCCCGCTGCGGCCGGTCGCCCGCGACGGGCTGAGGCTGGGCGGCTGGTACTACCGGGCGCCAGGGAACGCCGCCGGACGGCCCGCGCCGTGCGTGATCCACCTGCACGGGGGCCCCGAGGAGCAGGAGCGGCCGGTGTTCGACCCGCTGTACCACGAGCTGCTGGGCCGGGGGCTGGACGTCTTCGCGCCCGACGTCCGCGGCTCGTCCGGCTGGGGACGGTCGTTCGTGGACGCCGACCTCGGTACGGGACGGTTCGCGGCGATCGACGACGTCGCCGACTGCGCGGCGCACGTGGTGCTCACCGGCCGTGCCGACCCGACGCGGCTCGCGGTGATGGGACGCTCATACGGCGGCTACCTGACGCTGGCCTCGCTCGTATGGCACCCGGAGCTCTTCCGTACGGGCGTCGCGGTGTGCGGGATGTCGGACCTCCTGACGTTCTTCGAGGGGACCGATCCGTGGATCGCGGAGTCCGCGGCGCACAAGTACGGCCATCCGGTGCACGACCGGGAGCTGCTGCGGGCGCTGTCGCCGATGAGCCGCGTCGACGCGCTGCGCGTCCCGCTGCTCGCGGTCCACGGCGAGCACGACACGAACGTCCCGCCGGGCGAGTCCGCGCAGGTGGTACGTGCCGCGCGGGACCGGAACCTCCCCGCGGAGCTGCTGATGCTCCGCGACGAGGGCCACGAGTTCCGCCGGGCGGACAACCGGCGGCTGTTCCGCCGTTCCGCCGCCGACTGGATGGAACATCACCTGAGTGGCTGAACGGAGGACGGAGCGACACCCGCGCGGGCCGATTCATCGCCCGTTTCCGGGGTATCCGCGACGCATGATCACCATTGGGGTCGAGGAAGAGTACTTGCTGCTCGATCCGGACACGTGCCTGCCGGTCCCCCTCGCGGACCGGGTACGGGCGGCGGCCGGTCTGGGACCGATCGTCGAGGACGCCGAGGTCCAGTCGGAGCTGTTGCAGGCGCAGGTGGAGATCGCCACGCCCGTCTGCACCGACCTGGAGGAGGTCGGCGGCCACCTGCTGCGGCTGAGGCACGCGGTCGGCACGGCCGCCGAGCGGAACGGCTGTCTGCTCGCCGCGTGCGCGACGGCCCCGTACCGGGAGGCGTCCCCCGTCCCCGTCACCCGCAAGGCGCGGTATCTGGCGATGCGCTCCCAGGCCCCGCAGCTGGTGGCCGAGCAGCTGGTCAACGGGATGCACGTGCACGCGGCCGTCCCGGACCGGGAGATGGGCGTCGCCGTCCTGAGCCGCATCCGGGTCTGGCTGCCGACCCTGGTGGCCATGTCCGCGAACTCGCCCCTGTGGGACGGCGCCGACACCGGCTTCGCGAGCTGGCGCACGGTGATCTTCGGCCGCTGGCCGGTCAGCGGCCCGCCGCCGAGCTTCACCTCGCTGGCGGACCACGAGGGACGCGTGCAGTCGCTCCTGGACACCGGCATCATCACCGACACCGGCCAGCTGTACTGGCAGGCCCGCCTCTCCGACCGCTACCCGACGGTCGAGGTGCGCTGCGCGGACGTCCAGCTGCGCGCCGATTCGGCGGTCATGTTCGCCGGCATCGTCCGCGCCCTGATCGCCACCGCCATCCAGGAGGAGAAGGCGGGCGTCCCGCTCCCGGAATGTCCGGGCGAGCTCCTGCAGGCGTCGAACTGGCACGCGGCACGGCACGGGCTGAGCTGTCTCCTGGTCGATCCGGAGGGCCGGGCGCGCCGGGCGGGCGAGGTGGTGCGCCTGCTCCTGGAGCACATCGCCCCGGCGCTCGACGAGGCGGGCGACACCCGCGAGGTGACCTCGCTGGTGCACCGGCTGCTCAAGGAGGGCACCCCGGCGGACCGGCAGCGCCGGGCCCTGGCCGAAGGCGGCCTGCCGGCCCTCACCGAGCTGATCGCGAGCGAGACGGTCGCACCCTGAGCCCCTCCCGCCCCGCATGCCGGGCGGGAGCCAGGGAAGCCGCTCACCGTGAAGGCCGCCTTCCGCCGCTCCGCGCCGGAAGCGGTGGCCCCCGAAGGGAGAACGCTGACATGACGGGACTGCCCGGCAGCTACGAGTCGTACTGGATGGAGACGGCGGAGGGCCCCCGGTACCCGGCGCTCGCCGGCGACCTGGAGGTCGACGTGGCGGTGGTCGGCGCCGGTGTCGCCGGCATCTGCACCGCCTGGGAACTGGCCCGTAGCGGCCGGAGCGTGGCCCTGCTCGAGGCCGACCAGGTCGCCGCCGGGGTCACCGGCTACACGACGGCGAAGCTCTCCTCCCAGCACGGACTGGTCTACGCGCGGATTCGCTCGTCGTTCGGAGCGGAGGCGGCGCGGCTGTACGCGCGCTCCCAGCAGGAAGCCGTCGAGTACGTCGGCCAGGTCTCTGCCGAGCTGGGCATCGACTGCGAGCTGGAGCGCCTCCCGGCGTACTCGTACGCCGAGTCGGCGGACGCGGTCGGCCGGCTCAGGGCCGAGGCCGAGGCGGCGCGCGAGGCCGGCCTTCCGGCGTCGTTCGTGACGGACACGGGCCTGCCCTTCCCGGTCGCGGGCGCGGTGCGCGTGGAGGAGCAGGCGCAGTTCCACCCGCGCAAGTACCTCCTGGGGCTCGTCGCCGACCTGGTCGAGCGGGGCGGGACGGTGTACGAACGGACCCGGATCGTCTCCCTCCACGAGGGGACGCCGTGCCGGCTCACCACCGAGAGCGGGGCCGAGATCGTCGCCCGTGATGTCGTCGTCGCCACCCACTACCCGGTCTTCGACCGTGCCCTGCTGTTCGCACGCCTTGAACCCCACCGTGAGCTCGTCGTCGCGGCCGCCCTGCCCGCCGGGGACGACCCGGAGGGCATGTACCTCACGCAGGAGCGGAACACCAGGTCGGTGCGGACCGCGCCCTACGGGGAGGACCAACGGCTGCTCATCGTCACCGGGGAGAAGTTCACCCCCGGCGCCGGTGAGGTGAGCGAGCGCTACGAGCGACTCGCCGGATGGCTCCGGCAGCGCTTCCCGTCCGCGCGGATCACCCACCGGTGGGCGGCGCAGGACAACTCGACCACGGACGGCGTGCCGTACGTCGGGCGCTTCCACCCCGGGGCCGAGCACGTGTACGTGGCGACCGGCTTCGGCGGCTGGGGCATGAGCAACGGCGTCATGTCGGGCCGGCTCCTGGCCGCGCGGATCACGGGCGAGGAACCGCCCTGGACCTCTCTGTACGACCCGAGGCGCCTGCACGCCCGGGAGACGCCCGCCCTCCTGAAGGCCCAGGGCTCGGTCCTCAAGCACTTCGTCGGAGACCGCCTCCGCCCGTCCCACGTGGACAGCGTCGGGGAGATCGAGCCGGGTACGGGGGCCGTCGTACGGATCGGAGGACGGCGCTGCGCGGTCTACCGCGACGAGAACGGCACCGCCCGTGCCGTGTCCGCGCGCTGCACCCACCTGGGCTGCCTCGTCCATTTCAACGACGCCGAACGGGTCTGGGAGTGCCCCTGCCACGGCTCCCGGTTCGACACCGACGGTGCCGTGATCCAGGGCCCCGCCCTCCACCCCCTGGAGCCGAGGCCGCTTCCCGGCGAGACCGCCGATTCCGACGATTCCGACTGAGGCCCGCTCAGGCAGGACCTCGGGCCGCTTCCACCGCCTCCAGTACCTCCCCCACCGAGATCCGCAGCAGACGCGCGTCGGGAACCGCGCCGTGGGCGTCGCCGGGACGCAGGGGGTCCTCGCCCGGTCCGAGGTGCCACAGCACCCGGTGCCGCGCGTCGCGGGGCGGCCCCCACAGGCGCGGTGCCACCGGCCCGAAGAGGACGACGGAGGGGGTGCCGAAGGCCGAGGCCAGGTGGGCGAGTCCGGTGTCCCCGACGACGACACAACGCGCGGCGGCCACGAGGGCGCAGAGCCGGGGGAACGGCACGTCGTCCTCCCCGCCCCACACCGCCTCCGGCGGAAGCCCGGCGCCGGCCGCCACCAGGCCCGCGAGCCGGCCCTCGCCCGCGCCCGCGGTGACGACGACGCGGTGCCCCGCACGGTCCAGTGCCCGGGCCACGGCCGCGAACCGTTCCGGCGGCCACCGGCGGGCGGCGGAGTCCGCGCCGGGATGGATCACGACCGCGCCGGGAGCGGGAGACGGGCCCGCCGGGAGCGGGACGCGCACGTCGGCCGGGTCGGCCTGGATCCCGTACCACTCCAGCAGTCGGCACCAGCGGTCGCGCTCGTGCTCGTCCTCCCGCCACTCGGGTCCGGCGATGTCGGGGGTGTGCGGGTGCCGGAAGGCGAAGAGCCGCCCCGGGCACAGGTGCTGGAGGAGCCGGTGGCTGGCGGGACCGTTGCCGTGCAGGTCCACGGCCACCTCCGGCGCCGGGCCGGTCCAGGAGAGAGCGGCGGGGACGGCACGGCCGGGCGCGCCGGCGGGCAGCAGCCGGTCCACCAGACCCGTGGCCGCGGCGGCGGCGGCCAGGCGGGCGGGCGCCGCGAGGAGGATGTCGTGCGCCGGCAGGGCCCGGCGCAGCGCCCGCAGGCACGGCACCACCGCGAGCAGGTCGCCGAGTCCCAGGGCCCGCAGGACCAGCACGCGGGGGCGGCTTCGCGAGAGGCCGTGGCGGTCGACGTCGCCCGCCGACGGCCGTGCGGCGTCGGGGTGGTCGCTCCTCCCGCCGTTCACGGCCAGGACGGTTCCCGGCGCGGTACGACGACCAGCTCGCCGACGGCGCTGCCGACCGGCACCGACAGCGCGTACAGCACCGTGTCGGCCACGATCTCCGGGCTCTGCAGCATCGAGGTGTCCGCGTCCGGGAACCGCTCCATGATGAACGCGGTCTCCATGCCGCCGGCGATGATCCCCGTCACCCCGATCCCCTCGCAGTCGCGCTGGGCCTCCTTGAAGAGGGTGTGGGTGAACGCGCGGAGCCCCGACTTGCTCGCCGCGTAGGGGCCGGCCTCCGTCCAGGTCCGGTTGGCGGCGGTCGAGAGGATGTTGACGATGTGACCACCGCCCTGGGCCACCATGCGGCGATACCCCTCCAGGCACAGGTACATGGGTCCGAGGAGGTTGGTGGTCACCACACGGGAGACCTCGTCGGCGGTGAGGTGCTCGGCCGACTTCGAGACGTCCACGGCCGCGTTGTTGACGAGGATGTCCACCCGCTCCCCGGCCTCGTCCACGTCCCGGAAGGTGTCGGCGACCGCGCCGGGGTCGCAGACGTCGAGGATCACGGAGCGGGCGCGCAGGCCCTGGGCCGTGAGGTCCTCGCACAGTTCCTTGGCCAGGTCCTGCCGGACGTCCGCCACGACGACGGAGGCTCCGGCCGCCGCGAGCCGCCGGGAGATGGCCGCTCCCAGCCCTCTGGCCCCGCCGGTGACCAACGCCTGCTTCCCGCTCAGATCCGTGTACACCGCGCCACTCATCCGTCAGCCTTCCGTCCGTGGGGTCTCCGGGCCGGCCCGGCGGTCCTGCCGCTCCGTGGCCGCTGCGTCTCCACTGTCACCAACGGGAGCGGTCCCGGCACGCGGGGTTAGGCCGCCGGGCGGCACGCGGCGGCTTTCCCACCGCCCTGTAGCCCGGCACGGCCTGCGGAACGTGCGGTGTGAGCAACCCCACGGACCTGCGCGGGTTCCGTACGGGCCAAGGGCTGCGGGCGTCCGGCCGCCCCGGTCGGACGGAGGATCGCCTCGGCGGCGGCGACGGGTCTGCCACGATGGTCCGGGACCGATTCCCTCCTTCGCCGGGCGCCGCCGCGCGCCGGCGGTGTGGACGGCACGGCCCTCTCCCCCCGCCTGTCCCGCCCCCCTCGCGCCCCGGGTAAGTCTTCTGTGTCTCCGTCCCTCCCCTCCTCCGCCCTGCCTCCGTCCCTCCTCTCCCCGGCCGTGGCCGCTCCCTCCCGGTCGCCGTGGCGGTCCCTGCGCTACCGCAGCATGCGCTGGTGGGCCGTCGCCAACTTCGTGTCCAACGCCGGTACGTGGATGCAGCTGACGGTGCAGAACCTGCTCGTGCTCCAGATCACGGGATCAGCCGCCGCGACCGGCCTCTCGGTCTCCGTGCAGGCGGCTCCCGGCCTGCTGTTCGGCCTCATGGGCGGCGCTGTCGTCGACCGCTGGCCTCGCAGGCTCACCGCCGCCCTGGGCCAGGCGCTGCTGGGCGCGGTGGCTCTCGTGACGGCGGTCCTGGTGGCCATGGACCGGCTCGACCTGCCCGTGCTGCTGGTCCTCGCGGCGGTCACCGGGCTGATCGCCACCGTCGACGGCCCGGCCTGCGCGCTGCTGGGCAACGACCTCGTCGCCCAGGAGGACGTACCGTCCGCGATCGGGGTGGGCTCGCTCGTCCACAGTGCCGGACGGCTCGTCGGTGCCGCGCTCGCCGGTGTCGCCGTCGCCTTCCTCGGCACGTCCGCGGCCTATGCGGCGAACGGTCTGTCCTTCCTCTTCGTCGCCGGCGTGATTCCGTTCCTCCGGGCGGCGGACCCCGCCGCCGGGAAGACCTCGCCCGAGCCGGTCGAGGCGGTCGGGTCGGCCGGAGGCGCGGGATCGAGCGCCCGGGAGGGCCTGGCGTTCTTCCTGCGGCGCCCACGCCTCGTCGCGCTCGCCGCGCTCAACGGGATCAGCGCGCTGTTCGGCCGCAACTACTCGCTCACCCTGGTCGTCCTGGTCACCGGGCCGCTCGCCGGGGACGCGGCGGCCTTCAGCAAGGTGTCCACGGTCCTCGCCGTCGGCGGCATCATCGGCGCCGTCGCAGGGGCGCGGCTGCGCCGGCCGGGTGTGCGCCTGGTGGGGGTCCTCACGCTCGCCGGAGCTCTGCTCCAGGTGCTGGCCGGCCTGTCGCCCTCGCTGGCCGTGCTCCTCGTCCTCGTCCTCCCGATGGCCGTGGCGGAGTCCGTCGGTGACACCGCCCAGTCGACGGTGCTGCAGACCGATCCCCCGCCCCACATGCGCGGCCGCGTCCTGGGCGCCTGGTCCAGCATCCGCACCGTCTGGGGGCTCGCCGCGCCGCCCGCGCTCGGTCTGCTGATGGAGCTGGCCGGCGTACGGACCGCTCTGGTCGCGGGCGGACTGGTCGTGACCGCGGCCGTGGTGACGGGCTATCTCCTCCGTGGTCGGCGGGCGCCGGGGATCGCGCCCGCACGGGCACCTGAGGCCGCCGTGCCCACCATCGGTGCCCTGGAAAAGGCGGCCTGACGGTCCGTGGTCAGGGGGGCAGGCCGGTCCGCGGGCGTGCCCAAGGCGGCCTGACGGTCCGCGGGGGCGGGCGGCGCCCGGATCCGTGGGCGTGCCCGCGAACCCGGGCGTCCGGCCGCTCGGCTCAGGGGGTCGTACGGGTGCCGGTGGCGGCGCGCGCGGCGCGGTCGGCGATGCGGGTGGTGGAGCGGCCGTCGAGGTACGGCAGGACGACGGTCTGGCCGCCCCAGGCCCGCAGGACCTGGGCCTCCGGCAGGGCGTCGGGCGAGTAGTCGCCGCCCTTGACCCACACGTGGGGCCGCAGCTCCGCGATCAGGGCCTGCGGCGTGTCCTCCTCGAAGGCCACGACCGCGTCGACGCTGCCGAGCGCCGCGAGGACCCGCATCCGGTCCTCCAGGGGCGTGAGCGGCCGGCCCGGACCCTTGAGGCGCCGCAGGGAGGCGTCCGAGTTCACGCAGACGATGAGGCAGTCGCCGACGCGCCGTGCGCTGTCGAGCAGACCCACGTGGCCCGCGTGCAGCAGGTCGAAGCAGCCGCCCGTGGCCACGACGGTCCCTCCGCCGGCCCGTACGCTCTCGGCGAGTGCGAACGCGTCGTTCGTCGCCGACGGCCGCTCCCTCCCGCTTCGCGAGGCCTGCCAGAGGCTCGGATCGGACGCTCCGCCTGCGGCGACGAACGCGGCGGCTCCGGTCACCGCTCGCTGTACCGCTTCCTCGGGCAGGGCGCCGTCCGCGAAGGCGACGGCGGCGAGGGCGGCGAAACAGTCCCCGGCGCCGCACGGATCTCCCGTCGCCGGATAGGGAACCGGGATGAGCATGGGTGCCGTGGACTTCGGGCGGGTGAGCAGGGCGCCGCGTTCTCCGAGGGTCACCGCCACGCAGACGGCGCCCCAGCGCTCGGCGAGGTCGGCGCCCCTGCGGGCGTGCTCGCCCAGCGCCTGCCCCTCGCCGGGTGACAGGGCGGCCGCTTCGGCCGCGTTCGGGGTGACGAGCCGGGCGCCGGGGACCGGAGGTCCGCCCCGCGGGTGGGGATCCCACACCAGGGGCACCCGCCTGGCAGCCTCGGCGAGGAGCGGCCGCACGGCGTCCGCGGTGCCTCTGCCGTAGTCCGCCACCAGGATGGCGGAGGCCTCGCCGAGTGCCTCGCCGACGGCCGACGGGGCCGGCCCGACCTCGCCACCGCCCCGGTCCACGCGGACCAGGGGGCGGCCGCCGGCCAGGACCCGGGTCTTCACCGGCAGCGTCCCGTCCAGGGGAAGTTCCACGAGCCGGACCCGCCCGCGCAGCGCCGTGCGCACGGTCTCGCTGGCCCGGTCCTCGCCGAGCGCGGTGACCAGCACGACGTCACGGCCCGTCCGGGCGGCGAGGGCGGCCGCCAGTCCGGCGCCCCCGGGGCGGGAGAGGTCCGTCGTGACGTCGACGACGGGCACCGGGGCGTCGGGCGCCATCCGGTCCACGACGCCCTGGACGTCACGGTCGAGCAGCACGTCGCCGACCACGACCAGCGGGCCGGGGGCGTTCACGGCGTCCCCCCGGTCTTGAAGGCGTCGACCCCCACGGGAGGCCTCCACGCGCTGTCGGCCCGGCCGGAGGCGGCCCGGCCGGAGGCGGCGTGGGCGAGCGCAGCGTCGAACGACTCGCACAGGAGGTGCACCGCGACCAGATGGGTCTCCTGCACGGTCGCCGTGGAGGCCGCGTCGATGCACAGGGCCTGGTCGGCCGCCTCGGCGAGCGGGTTCGGGGAGGCGCCGGTCAGCGCCCACACCTCCACGCCCGCGGCGCGGGCCGTCATCGCGGCGGAGAGCAGGTTGGTGCTGCGTCCGGAGGTGGACAGCAGGAGGAGGACGTCACCGTCGCGGCCGTGGGCCGCCACCTGGCGGGCGAAGACGTTCTCGAACCCGTAGTCGTTCCCGATCGCCGTGACACTGGAGGTCTCGGCGTGCAGGGCGATGGCCGAGTAGGCGGCTCGTTCCTCGCGGTAGCGTCCGACGAGTTCGGCGGTCAGGTGCTGGGCCTGTGCCGCGCTTCCGCCGTTGCCGGCGGCGAGCAGCCGCCCTCCGGCGGGCAGTACGGCGGCGAGGTGGTGACCCCAGTGGGCGAGTTGGTCCAGGCCCTGGGCGCGCAGGCGTTGCAGGGCGTTCTGGAGCGACTGGCAGTGCCGGTGCGCTGCCGCGTGCGGGGGTGTCTGGCTCATGGTGTCGGGCCGGCCGCTCGCGCGAGCGGTGGCCCCACCTCCTTCGTGGGTCGAAGCCGTGCCGGACGTGCGGCGGGGCCGGTCCTCGTGTGCGGGGCGCCCCGCCTCCGGAGTCATGTCGTCCGGGCGGGGACGAGGCGCCGGGCGAGTGCCGAGTGGTAGGCCCGTTCCGTGGCCGCCGCGACGTTGTCCCAGCCGTACCGGCTCGTCACGCGCCGCCGGCCGGCGGCGCCGTAGGCCTCGCGCAGACGCGGGTCGGCCAGCAGCCCGGCCACGGCGTCCGCCAGGGCGAGCGGGTCTCCGGGGGGTATGAGCCGCCCGGTCTCCCCGTCCGCGACCGTGTCCAGCTGTCCCCCGACGGCGCTCGCCACGACGGGCCGGCCGCAGGCCATGGCCTCCAGCGGCACGATGCCGAAGGGCTCGTAGTCGGCGGGGCAGAGGACGACGTCGGCGCTGCGCATGACGGCGGGCACGTCGGCGCAGGGGATCGCGCCGAGGAAGCGCACGCGGTCGGCGACTCCGGCGGCGCGGGCGAGGTCGCGCAGGCGCCGTACCTCCGGATCGTCGTCCAGGAGGGCGGCCTCGGGGCCGCCGGCGATCACGAGTTCGGCCTCGGGCAGCCGGGCGAGCGCGGCGACGGAGACGGCGGCGCCCTTGCGGGGCACCAGCCGGCCGACCTGGAGGAGCCGGAAGGGGTGCCGGGTGTCCCGCTCGGCGACGGGACCGTCCGGGCGGAACCGCTCCGCGTCCACCCCGCAGGGGACGACGTCGGTCTTCTCGGTGGGGACGCCCATCCGTTCGAGTTCGGCGACCTCGTCCCGGCAGGTCGCCACGACCCGGTCGCAGCCCAAACCGATCTCCCGTTCCGCGCCGATGCGCGACGGCGGGCTGGTGTCGGCCGGGCCCTGATGTCTCCTCTTGACCGTTCCGAGCGCGTGGTACGTGTGCAGCATCGGCAACCGGTGTTCACGCGCCGCCCTGAGGGAGGCGACGCCCGACATCCAGAAGTGCGAATGGATCAGGTCGGGCGCTCTGCCGTGGTACCAGTGCGCGATGAGCTGATGGGCGAACTCCCGCATGTGGGGCAGCAGTTCGTCCTTGGGGAGGTGCTCGGGCGGACCGGCCGGGACGTGGTGCACCATGACGCCGGGCCGCAGACGCGTGCGTTCGGGCAGGTCCTGGGCATCGCGCCGGGTGTAGACCGTGACGCGGTGGCCGCGGTCGGCGAGGGCCCCGGCCAGGCACGCCACGTGTACGTTCTGTCCACCCGCGTCGACTCCGCCCAGGGCCGCGAGCGGGCTGGCGTGCTCGGAGACCAGCGCGAGGGACAACGGCCTCCGGGGGCGCGCCGGGACGGTCGTCCGCAGGGGGGACGCGGTCATGACCGCACCTCCGTCAGCAGGCGTTCCCAGTCGTTTAGGAAACGCTTGAGGCCGTGGCGTTCGAGGGCGGCCTGGCGGGCGCGCGCGCCGTCCTCGGCCGCGGCCTCCGGTTCGTGGAGGTAGTGGCGGGCGGCGCGGGCCAGCACCTCGGGCCGGGTGGAGAGGACACCGGCGCCGGACGGGACCGCTTCCACGGCCTCCGTGGTGGCCAGCGCCACGACCGGCATGCCCAGGTGCATGGCCTCCAGGAGGGAAAGCCCGAGGGACGTCCAGCGGATCGGGTGCAGATAGAGACGGCGTTCCGCCAGCGCCATGTGCAGCTCCCGCTGGGGCAGTTCGTGCGAGACGCACCGCTCCGGGGGCAGGTCCAGGTGGGCGGCGAGGCCTTCGGTGCGCATGCCGAAGACGTCCAGCGGCGCGGCCTCCGCCAGCTGTGGCAGCAGGTCCGTGCCGGTGTGACGGCCTCGGCGGATCGGCTCGTTGACCACCACCGCCGCGCGGGGCAGGGCGCCGGTGTAGAGGTGTCCGGGGTCGACGATGCCGTGCTCGATGACCTCGGTGCGGGTGGTGCCGTTGTCCCAGAACAGCCGGTTGAAGTGGGTGACGTGCACCAGGGTGAGGTCGTCGCGGTCGGCGCACGGGTGCCGGGTGTTCGGCACGTCGCCGTCGGGCGCGTTGTGTTCCAGGTAGACGGCGGGGACGTCCCTGCCGGGGCGGCGGCGCAGCCAGCGCTCGGCGAGTTCCGCCTCGTGCGGCCTCTGCAGGACGACGAGGTCGACCGGGGTCTCGGCGAGCTCGGCGGGGCTGACCTCGCGGACGGAGTCCGGCCAGTCGAAGGTCCGGGCCCGCCCCAGTCCGTCGGGTCCGCGGTCCGGCGTGACCGGCACGAGGTAGGTGTGGGGCCCCTGGACGAACGCCGTGGTCCAGGAACCGTGGACGTGCCACAGCAGAATGTTCATGCGTCTCTTCCTCGGTCTGTCGTGCCGGAGGCCCCGGTACGGGCGGGGCTAGTGGCGTCGGTACGAGCCGGGCTCGTGACCCCGCCCTCCGGCGCGTGCGCCAGGAGGCTGTCCACCGCGCCCAGCAGTTCGGCGTCGCCGACGCCGTCCAGGCACGGGTGCCCCGCCACGGGGCAGTCGCGGGCTCTGCTGCCGGCGCAGGCCGCCTCCTGGTCGCCGAGCAGGACGTGGGGCACCCGGTACGGGCGCCACCGGCCGGCCGGCACGACGGGGGCGAAGGCGCAGACCACCGGGGTGCCCACGGCGCAGGCCAGGTGCATCGGACCGGTGTTGCCGGTCACGACGACCCGGGCGCCCGCGAGGACTCCGGCCAGTTCGTGGAGGTCGCCGGTGGCGCCGCCCAGGTCGAGTCCGTGCCGGCCGGCGACCTCGGCGGTCAGGTCCTTCTCCGTCCGGCTGCCGGTGACGACCACGCGGTGCCCCGCGCCGTGCAGGGCAGCAGCGGCTCGCGCCGCCCGGCCGGCGCTCCACCGGCGGGAGGCCACCGCGGCGCCCGGGTGGAGCACCA
This sequence comes from Streptomyces sp. NPDC034084, assembly GCF_055575535.1. Classification (NCBI taxonomy): domain Bacteria; kingdom Bacillati; phylum Actinomycetota; class Actinomycetes; order Kitasatosporales; family Streptomycetaceae; genus Streptomyces; species Streptomyces sp. NPDC034084. Next base: position 293,060 of record NZ_JBVISK010000003.1, on the reverse strand, counting down.
CGTACGGTTCGGGGCCCGTCAGCCGTGTCGAGTCGGGCGGCGGGTGGATCCGCAGGGCGCCGTCGTCCCCGGTCGGCAGGGAGTATCCGAAGGCGCGGACGAGGTCGAGCGCGGCCTCGGCCTCGTGCCGGCCGGGCAGCCGGTGGTGCCGGAGGTCGAGGAGGGAGCCGGGATACTCCTCGCAGTCTGCGGCGACCCGCTCCACGCCCGCGAGGGCGAGCAGCAGGGCGGTCGGCAGCGGGCTCTGGTGGTACGACACGAGGACCACGCCCCGGTCGAAGCGGCCGGCGGCCAGGGCGTCCACCAGCAGCTCGCACTCCTCGCGGGAGGTCCTGCCCGGGTCAAGGCCCACCCATGGGGCCTCGTAGACCAGGACCTGGTCGACTCCGGGCAGCAGCCGGGCGGCCGGGACTCCCTGGGGTCCGCAGAGCAGCGTGGTGTGCGAGGAGCCGGCCGCCACCGCCCGTACGGCGGGTCCGGCCAGCAGGACGTCCCCGGCGCTGTCGAGGCGGACGACGAGGCTGCGGGGGGCGGTCATCGGGCCACCCCCGACGTGCCCAGGGGCCTGCCGGTCGCCAGGATCAGCCGGACGGCCGCGTGCAGGTCGGCCGCGGTCTCCGTGGCGGCGGCGATCTCCTCGGGGCGTGTGACGGGGGTCGGCACCAGGACGCCCCGCGCTCCGGCCGCCTCGGCGGCGCGCACGTCGGCGCCGATGTCGCCGACGACGACGGCGCGTTCGGGTGCCACGCCGAGCCGTTCGCAGGCGGCGAGGACCAGGCCGGGTGCCGGCTTGCGACAGCCGCAGCCGCGCTCGGGGCTGTGGGGGCACACCGCCCACACCGCGAACGGGCCGAACATGGCGTCCACGCGCAGGCGTACGGATTCCACCTGTTCCCGCGTCAGCAGGCCGCGGGCGACGCCCGACTGGTTGCTGACGACACCGACCGGGATCCCCCGGTCGCGGAGGGCCGCTATCGCGGCGCGGGCGGAGGGCATCGGGGTCACTTGGTCCGGGTCGCCGTTGTAGGGGACGTCGACGACGAGAGTTCCGTCGCGGTCGAAGAGGACCGCCTCCGGCAGCCGGCCGGCGGGCGGGCGGCCGCGGGGCGCGGGGGCGTCCCACAGCCAGGGGCCGTCGGGGAGCCGGTCGCCGCGCAAGGCGTGGACCGTGGTCGGGGGCTTCATGTCCGCACCCGCCCGCGCCGTGCGTGCTCCGGCTCGACCGCGTCGCCGCCGGGCGGGCGCGCGGGCCCGAGGGGGCGGGCGGTCCGGTGCACGGCGTGGCCCCGCAGCCAGTGCCAGGTGGCGACGGGCGGGATGAGGACGCTGGTCGCCACCATGGTGATGACCTCGGTACGGCTCCGGGGGCCGGGGGCGACGCGTGCCGCCGCGAACTCGGCGGTGCCGGCCAGCCAGCCGGCCGCGCACACGGCGGCGGCGCGGGTCCTGCCCGTCAGCGCGCAGCCGACGGCCGCGGCGGCGGCCGAGGTCACGACGAGGTGGCGTCTCAGCCGCCCGCGCGGGGCGGCGGCCCGCTCCCACCAACCGCGTCCGTGCAGGCGGTTCATCAGCACGTCGTCGGCGTTCCCGGCCTGGACCCGCACGGACACCCAGCGGTCGGCGGGCCGCACCGGGTGCGTGGTGCGGCGGATGCCGGGGGCCAGGCTCCAGCCGCCGTCGAGGAGTCGCAGGGCCAGGTCGGCGTCCTCCCGGAAGGCGCGCGGGAAGCGTTCGTCGAAGCCACCGGCCGCTTCCAGCGCCTCGCGCCGGAAGGCCATGTCGGCGGTGATCCAGCGGGCGGTCGACAGTCCCGCGGTGGTGCGTTCCCAGTCGGTGGGGCGGCGCCCCGGCGGAAGCGGCACGTCGACGCGCGCGGTGACGGCGGCGGTGGTGCGGGACGCCGAGGCCAGGTCACGGGCCAGGTCGCGGCCCCACGTCGGCCCGGGCACCACGTCGTCGTCGAGGAACACGATCCACGGGACCCGGCCGGCGGCACGGGCGCCGGTGTTGCGAGCGGCGGCGGGGCCCCGGCCGCCGCCGGTCACGACGGTGGTCACCGGCCGCAGCGCGTGCGGCACGTCCAGGGCGGCCGGTCCCGCTTCGGAGGCGGGGCGGTCGTGGACGAGGACGACCGCCGCCGGTCCGGTGCCGTCGGCCGTGGCGGCGGCGAGGGCCTCCAGACAGTCCTGGAGGCTGGGCCTGCCGAGGGTGGGGACGACCACGGCGTACGGTTCGGGAGCCTGCTCACGCGTCATCGGGTCACACTCCCTCTCCGTCGCGGTACAGCGGACCCCGCCGTACGGCGTAGGGACCGATGGCGAGGAGGTCCACGGGGGACGAACCGAAGCACTCCAGCGCGTCCCGGGGGTCGTCCACCATCGGCCGGCCCGCCGTGTTCAGGCTGGTGTTGACGACCACGGGCAGTCCCGTGCGCCGCTCGAACTCGGTGAGCATGCGGGCCACCAGCGGTTCCCGCTCCGCGTCGACGGTCTGGATGCGGGCCGTTCCGTCGACGTGGACGACGGCCGGGATCCGCTCCCGCCATTGGGGAGCCACGTCGTGGACGAAGAGCATGTACGGGCTGGGCAGCGGGCCGTCGAAGATCTCGGCCGCCCGTTCGGCGAGGACCATGGGGGCGACGGGCCGGAACTGCTCGCGGCCCTTGACGTCGTTGAGCCGTTCCAGGTTTCCCGCGTGGCCGGGGTGAGCCAGCAGCGAGCGGTGCCCCAGGGCGCGCGGCCCGTATTCGGAGCGGCCCTGGAACCAGGCGACGACGGCGTTGTCGGCGAGGGCCTCGGCGACGGTCGCGGCGATGTCCGGCGGCCGTTCGAAGGGCACGTTGGCCGTCTTGAGCCAGGCGCCGATCTCCGCGTCGGACCAGTCGCGGCCGAGGTCCGCGCCGTTCATCGGTTCCGGGTCGTCCCCCGCTCCGGCGGCGAGGAGCAGCGCCGAGCCGAGGGCCGTTCCCGCGTCGCCGGCCGCGGGTTGCACCCAGACGCGGGAGAAGGGTCCCTCGCGGGCGATACGGGAGTTGGCGACGCAGTTGAGGGCGACGCCGCCGGCCAGGGTGAGGACGTCGTCGTGGGTGCGGCCGTGCAGCCAGCGCGCGAGGTCGAGGAGGGTCTCCTCCAGGACGGCCTGGGCGCTCGCGGCGACGTCCGCGTGCGCGGCGGTCCACGGCTCGTCCGCGCCGCGGGGCGGGCAGAACTCGTGCCAGGGGACGCCGGTCGCGTGGAATCCGCCGTCGCCGGTCGGGTACACGTACCGTCTCAGTTCGGGCAGCATGCGCGGGGTGCCGTGCGAGGCGAGGGCCATCACCTTGAACTCGTCGGAGGACCTCAGGAAGCCGAGGTGGGCGGTGAGTTCCTCGTACACGAGTCCCAGCGAGTGCGGGAGGTCCTGCGCGTACAGCGGTTCGAGCCGGCTGCCGGTGCGGCGGGCCGCCAGGTGGGAGGCGCGCTCGCCGCGCCCGTCGAGGACCAGGACGGAGCTGTTGTCGGCGCCGTCGGCGGCGAACGCGCCCGAGGCGGCGTGCGCCATGTGGTGGGGCACGAAGCGGACGAGGGCCGGGTCGAGTCCGGGAAGGGCCGTGGCGAGGAAGCCCGGCGCCTCGCGGGCGTACGTCTGCCGCAGGTGGTCCCACGGGTCGTGCAGGCCCAGGTCGGCGGCCGGGAGGGCGAGGGCCGGGTCGTAGGAGTACGCGACGGCGTCCAGGTCCTGCGGGCGCAGCCCGGCGCGGCGCAGGCACCAGGCGGCGGCCTGCTCGGGCAACTCCCAGGCGGAGAAGGGGACGGGGCGCTTGCCGTGCTTGCGGCGGGAGAACCGCTCCTCCTCCGCGGCGGCGACGGTGCGGCCGTCGACGACGAGTGCGGCGGAGGGGTCGTGGAACAGCGCGTTGATGCCGAGAATACGCATGGCGGTGCGGGCCTTTCGGCTGGGGTGGGCGGACCGTCGGCGCGGCTTCGTGCGGGGCGGCGATCCGCTGGTCCCCGCGGTCAGTTGTCGGGGTGGGCGCGGAACCAGTCGATGGTGCGGCGCAGTCCTTCCTCGGCCGTCACGAGCGGTTCCCACTGGAGCTTGTCCCGGGCCAGTGTGATGTCGGGGCAGCGCACGGCGGGGTCGTCCGTGGGGCGCTCCACGAAACTGATCTCCGATGTGGAACCGGTCAGTTCGATGATCCAGCGGGCGAGTTCCAGCATGGTGAGTTCGGCGGGGTTGCCCAGGTTCACCGGTCCCGGCATGCCGTGCGCGGCCGCCGTGAGGATGCCCGAGACGGTGTCGTCGACGTAGCAGAGGGACCGGGTCTGCAGGCCGTCGCCCGTGACGGTCAGCGGCGCCCCGGCCAGGGCCTGGCGGATGAAGGTCGGCACGGCGCGGCCGTCGTATCCCCTCATGCGCGGACCGTACGTGTTGAAGAGCCGTACGACGCAGGTGTCGGTGCCTCGTTCCGCGCCGTGGGCCGTGGTGAACGCCTCGCCGAAGCGCTTCGCCTCGTCGTAGACGCTTCGCGGGCCGACGGGGTTGACGTGGCCCCAGTACCGCTCGCTCTGCGGGTGCTCCTGCGGATCCCCGTACACCTCGGAGGTGGAGGCGAGGAGGAACCGGGCTTCGCTGCGGTGCGCGAGCTCCAGCGCGTTGCGGGTGCCGAGGCTGCCCGCCTCCAGGGTGTGCAGGGGAAGGCGGAGGTAGTCGGCAGGAGAGGCGGGGGACGCCAGGTGGAGGACGAGGTCGGGTGGCCGCTCCACGGTGAAGGGCCGTGCGACGTTCGCCTCCTGGAGAGTGAATCCGGGACGGCCCACCAGGTGCGCCACGTTCTCGGGCCGTCCGGTGCTGAAGTCGTCGACGCAGGTGACCGCGGTGCCGGCGGCGACCAGGGCGGAGCACAGGTGTGAGCCGACGAAACCGGCACCCCCGGTGACGACGGCGTGCTCCCAGGTCCGTGAAGCGAGAGAGCCCATGGTGATCTCCTCAGGAACAGGTGGAGAGCGCGGGGCTCAGGCCGAGGGGCGGTCATCGCCGCGCCGTCTCGCACCTGGGACACAACCCGCAGGGTTCTCTCACCCTGCCGGAGGGCCCGGCGTGCCGCGCGGACTGCGGGCATCCGGGTGAGAACGCAGGGTCACCGGGTGTCGGTGCCCGGGGCCGAACCGGTGGACATGGCTGCGGACCGGCCGGGTAGCCGCAGCCGAGGAGCCGTACCGCGGCATGCCGTCAGAGAGGAGACCCGCCATGACCGGTCCGCTGCCCTCGGAACGAACGCCCGCCGCCGTGGTGACCGGAGCCGACTCCGGTATCGGCAGGGCCGTCGCCGTGGCCCTCGCCCGGCGGGGGATGGACGTCGGGATCACCTGGCACACGGACGAAGCGGGAGCGGAGGAGACCGCCGCCGAGGTCCGGAGCCACGGAAGCCGGGCCGCCGTCGCCCGGCTCGACCTCACCCGTCTGCCGGGCGCGGCCGACGTGATCGACGAGCTGACCGAGGAGCTGGGTCGGGTCGACGTCCTGGTCAACAACGCCGGAACCGGCACCGCCACCCCGTTCCTGGACATCACCCACGCCACGCTCCGCGAGGTGCTCGACGTCGACCTCGCCGGACCGTTCCTGTGCTCCCAGCGGGCGGCGCGGCGGATGATCGCCCAGGGTGACGGGGGCCGGATCGTCAACATCACGTCCGTGCACGAGCACCAGCCGCGGGTCGGGGCGGCCCCCTACTGCGCGGCCAAGGGAGGTCTGGGCCTGCTCACCCAGGTGATGGCCCTGGAGCTCGCCGAGCACGGCATCACGGTGAACGCGGTCGCACCCGGCGAGATCGCCACGCCGATGACCGGGCAGGAGGACGAGGACGTCTCGCGGACCTCACGACCGGGCGTTCCCCTGGGCCGTCCGGGGGACGCGCGCGAGGTCGCGGCGGTCGTCGCGTTCCTCGCGGGCGAGGACGCCTCGTACGTCACCGGCGCGTCCTGGGCCGTCGACGGGGGCATGCTGCGCATGGGACCCATGGCGGGCTCTCACCTGCGCGACGACGAGTGGCGCCGCCCGTGAACGAGGGGCGCTGACGAGTGGCCCCGTCCGGGCGGCCGGGATCCGGCCGCCCCGACGGGTCTGTCCCGCTGAGGTCCCTACGGTTCGTCGTCGGGGAGCGGCGGTTCCCCGGCTCCGTCCACCGCGGTGTCGACGTGCATCGCGGCCTCCTCGGCGGAGGCGGCACCGTCGTCCGGGCCGATGTCGCGGGCGGCCGCGCGGTCGACGCGCCCCTGCTGGGCGTCCACCGGGGCCAGACGCCCGGCCCGGGTGGCCCCCGCCTCCTCGTCGAGGGGTTCGCCGGCGCCTTCCGGGAGGTCTCCGATGCCGTCGCCCGCGAGGGGCTGCTCTTCGGGCACCTCCTGGCGGAGGCGGTCGTCGAGCGTCTCGCCCTCCTGCTGCTCCCGCTGGGTGATCCCGTGGCGGGTGACGCCGCGCGGCCGCTCGGGCGGGGAGTAGCCGGGGGTGGCCATGTCGTCGAGCGTGTCCGTCACGATCGCGTTGTCCGGATCGAACTCACCCGCGGGACGGTTGCCCGCGTCGGAGTGCGTGGGCTGGTAGACGTCGTCTCCGCGCCCTTCGTCCGGGTCGGGGAGGTCGGGCAGGTCGGCGCCAGGCATGGGCGCTCCTTTCCTCGTGTCGGTGGTACGGGGCGGGGCGACTGACCAGGCCGTCACCGGGTGGCGAGGATGATCGCGTACACCAGGAAGAACAGGGCGACCGCGATCACCACCAGCCACAACAGGACGAGGGGGCCCGTCGCCCAGCCCCGCCGGAGCGGCCGGTAGGGCCCGGTCCCCGTCCCCGTACCGGATTCCGCCGGTGGCGTCTCGCCCGGGGCGACTCCCCCGCCGGGGGCACCACCGTGCATGTTCCGGGGGTCCGGGTCGGGGTTGCTCGGTGTGGTCATGAGGTCCATCTCCCTGGGGAGGCGGGGCTTCCGGTCGATGCGCGACTACCCGCCGACAGTGACCTCAGTCGGTGCCCTCCGCCCGGGATCGAACCCGGAGCGCCGGGGACCAGCACCGATGCCCCGCAGGGGCCACGCCCCGGTCACGCCGAGGAGGCACTGGGAACGGCGAGCGGTTCCCGGGGCGCCTTCTCCTTCCCGGCCTGGAGCTGCTCCCCCAGCTCGACGAGCCGGTTGCGCCCCATGGCCTTGCGCACCTCGGGGAACCAGTCCTGCTCCTCCTCCTCGACGTGGTGCCGGACGTTCTCCATCAGCACGGTCATCTTGGCCTTGAACCGCTCGTCGGCGGGGTCCATGTCCTTCAGCTCGGAGAGCATCCAGACCACCGCGTGGTGCTCCTCGACGCTCTCGAGGATGTGGTCGGTCGTCTCCGGAGCGGCCTCACGGGAGGCCGGGTAGAAGTACTGCTCCTCGATCCAGGCGTGGACCGTGAGCTCCTCGATCACCTCGTCGACGATCCGGCGGCGCTCGGCGGTCTCGTCGTCCGAGGTCTTCTCGAAGCGCTTGAACAGCTTCTCGACGGTCTTGTGGTCCTCGCGCAGCAGTACGATCGCGTCCATTTCGAACCTTCCCAAGCCATGAATTCCGCGGGCGCCCGGCGGTGTCACGGGCGGCCCTGTTCCCTATTGCCCCATCCGGGGCTCGTATGCACGGTCGCCCGTGAAGTACACCCGTCCGGACAGGTGGTCCGGGGTCGGACAGCGGGCGGGGTCAGACCGCGGGCGGGAACCTGTCCCAGGCGCGGTGCTTCGCCAGCGCCGTCACGGCCGCTTCCACGGCCCCGGTGCCGCTCTCGCCCACGATGACGCCGGGATCGTCGGTTGCGATGCCGGCGGCTTCGAGGACGGTCGGGGCGTCGTTCCATCCTCCGACGGCCTTCCCGTGCCGGTACGCCTCGGTGAGCAGCAGCAGGACGCGCGGGTCGACCCCCTGCGGCGCGGGACTCCCGGCCTTGGCGTCGCGCGCGCCGTAGGCGTCGGAGCCGGGCGCGGGCGCGCCGGCCACCAGCAGGGCGTCGAACTCGACCGAGCGGGCGTTGGCGAAGGTCCGCTGGGCCACGACGGGTTCACCGTCGCCGCCGAGCGTGCCGCCCTTCGGCGCGATGACCAGGGGGACCATGCCGCCGTCCAGGACGGCCTGCCGGACGGCGCGTACGCCGTCGAGGTCGGCCGACTCGTCGGCGATGATCCCGATGACGCGGCCGTCCGTGGGCCACCTCCGGCCCAGCTGGGACAGGGCGGGGCTGGCGTCCGGCGTCGCGAGGGGGACGGTGGCCTCGGGGGCGGGCAGGCCGAGGCCCGCGGCGACCTGCTCGCACAGCTCCGGGTCGATGTTGGCCAGCACCTGGAGGGTGCGTTCCTTGATCGCCTGCTCGTAGCACTTGCTCAGCTCGAAGGTGTAGGCGGCGATGATGTGCTCCCGCTCCGGCGGGGTCATGCTGAGCCAGAAGAGCCGGGGCTGGGTGAAGTGGTCCGAGAAGGAGGCGGGGGCCTCCCGGATCTTGCTCGCTTCGGGCACCTTCACGGGCGTCTCGACGTACGCGCTCATGTCGGCACCGGCCAGGAAGGGGCAGCCGCCGTCCAGGCTGTTGGGATGGTACGGGGCGACGCCCGTGTGCACGGCGGTCTGGTGCATGCCGTCGCGGAGCATGTCGTTGACGGGCGCGTGCGGCCGGTTGATCGGGATCTGGCCGAAGTTCGGGCCGCCGAGCCGGCTGATCTGGGTGTCGAGGTAGGAGAAGAGCCGGCCCGCGAGCAGCGGGTCGTCCGTGACGTCGATGCCCGGCACCAGGTGGCCGGGGTGGAAGGCGACCTGTTCGGTCTCGGCGAAGTAGTTCTTGGTGTTGGCGTTCAGCGTCATCCGACCGATGGGCTGCACCGGGGCCAGTTCCTCGGGCACGATCTTGGTCGGGTCGAGGAGATCGATACCCTCGAACATCTGGTCGGGGGTGTCGGGGAAGACCTGGATGCCGAGCTCCCATTCGGGGAAGGCGCCCGCTTCGATGGCGTCGAAGAGGTCTCGCCGGTGGAAGTCCGGGTCCATGCCGTTGATCAGCTGTGCCTCCTCCCAGACGAGGGAGTGCACGCCCAGCTTCGGCTTCCAGTGGAACTTCACCAGCGTGGTGTCCCCGGCGGCGTTGACCAGCCGGAAGGTGTGGACCCCGAAGCCCTCCATCATCCGGTAGGAGCGCGGAATGCCCCGGTCGGACATGTTCCACAGCGTGTGGTGGGTGGCCTCGGTGTGCAGGGACACGAAGTCCCAGAACGTGTCGTGGGCGCTCTGCGCCTGCGGGATCTCACGGTCGGGGTGCGGCTTTCCCGCGTGGATGATGTCGGGGAACTTGATCGCGTCCTGGATGAAGAAGACGGGGATGTTGTTCCCCACCAGGTCGAAGGTGCCCTCGTCGGTGTAGAACTTCGTCGCGAAGCCACGGGTGTCGCGGACGGTGTCCGCCGAGCCCCGGGAGCCGAGGACGGTGGAGAAGCGAACGAAGACCGGGGTCTCCACGTCCTTGGCGAGGAACGCGGCCTTGGTCACCTCGGCCGCGGTGCCGTAGCCCACGAAGACGCCGTGCGCGGCGGCGCCGCGGGCGTGCACCACCCGCTCCGGGATCCGCTCGTGGTCGAAGTGCGTGATCTTCTCGCGCAGATGGTGGTCCTGAAGCAGGACCGGCCCCCGCGGGCCCGCCTTCAGCGAGTGGTCGGTCTCGTACAGCCGCGCCCCCTGCGCGGTCGTCAGATAGGTGCCGCTCTGCGCCGTGCGCGCCTGATCCGCCCCGGTGGCCTGCCCGGTCGGGCTCACGGTCTCCGGTCCTGTCTGGTCCGGCTTGGGAGGCAGCGGTCCCGTCGGCTGCGTGGGCTCGGCCACGCCGGGCGAGACCGGCCCCGGCTTCCCCGGGACGCCTCCTTCGCCCGGGGCGGTGGTCGTGTCGAAAGGCTCAGTGGTCATCGTCTCTCCAAAGGGCAGATCGGCGGACGTGTCAGGAATGACCGGGAGCGTCCGTCGGTCAAACGGACCCGGACCGGGCCTCACCCGCACCAGCGGGGATTCGCGGCATCTGACCGATGGCGTGGCCGCTGCCACCGCCGGGTCCGGGTGCTCTCGACTGATCCCTACGACGGCCGCCTGCCCCCCATATCCGGGCGAAAACGAAGACGCGGATGACGATCCACCAGGTGGAGGCGTCGGATCCGGCCAGGTGAGGGCGGCCGAGACGGCCGGGTGGCCCAGCCGGCTCGTCAGATCCTCGGGGGCAGCCGGTGCAGGACGACGTCACCGAGCACGCCGTCCGCGACGTCCACGGTCATGTACGTGCGGTACGGCTGGCGGCGGCGGTCGGTGGGCGAGCCGGGGTTGAGCAGGCGCAGCCCGCCGGGGGCGGTGGAGTCCCAGGGGATGTGGCTGTGGCCGAACACGAGGACGTCGAGGTCGGGGAAGCGCCGGGCGCACCGCTGCTCCCGGCCCGCCGCCGCCCCCGTCTCGTGCACCACCCCGAACCGCACCCCGGCCAGTTCCGCACGGGCGACCTCGGTGAGCCTCCGGCGCAGGGCCGGACCGTCGTTGTTCCCGTAGACCCCGATCAGCCGACGGGCGCGGGCCTCCAGCAGGTCCAGGGCGGCCTCGTCGGTCCAGTCCCCGGCGTGGATGACGGCGTCGGCCTGGTCGACGGCGGCGAGGAGCTCCTCCGGGAGACGCCTGGCGCGGGACGGAAGATGGGTGTCCGACGTGAGCAACAACCGCATGACGCCACGATAGGAGATGCCGACCGGGTCGGCGGTCGGGCCGTTGTGCCGTCGGGCCCTCGGGGGGTGACCAGTCGGGCAGCCGGCCGGAAGCCGGCTGCCGTTCCCCGGCGAGCACGTCTTCGCAGCCCACCGGCGTGTACTGACCGAGCAGCCCACCTGCGTGTACTGACCGAGCCGTCTCGGGTCGCCGGCCCGACCCACACCCTCCACCGGCTCGTGGTGCGGGCGCCCCAGGTGAAGGCGACGGTGTCGGCCTGCCGACCCCGGCCGGTCACAGTACGTTCCGCGCCGCCAGGACGAGGAGGAACACCCCGAGAACGAGCGTCAGCGGCATGAGCCACAGCTTGAAGACCAGCACACCCGCGCGTTCGGCCCGCCACGGGCGCTCGGGGTCGTAGACGACGGGGATGGACGTGCCGACCTCGGGGCCGGGCCAGGTCCGGGCGGAGCTGGTGGTTTCGAACGACCGCCCGTCCCCGGCGGTGAACCGGAAGACGGCCGAGCGACGTTTGACCCCCGGCCGCATCTCACTGTCCTTGAGCCCCACGACCACGCCCGTGGTCCGTACCAGACGCGAGCGCGTCCGCAGGTGCTCGACGAGCTCGGCCGCGGACCCCCAGACGAGGGCGCCCCCCATGAAGACCTGCATCGGTAACTGGAATACGTGCATGTCAGCCTCCCCCGACCGCCCTGCGGCCACCGCACGGTCAACGCCCCTTCAAGCAGGGGGCGAGTGTAGGAAGGCAGCACCCGCCGAGTCGTCAACCCTGCGGTTGAGGCGGGAGAAGTCCACCGCTGTCCACCGGCGTCGGAACGAGGCTGGTGCCACCGCCCCGAACACAGCCGGCGGGCGAGGAGCTCACCCGCCGCCTCGCCCGCGAAGCCGATGCCCCCCAGGCCCCTGGCGCCCTGTGTCGCCTGCTCGGCCACATCGGCACAGTCTCGGCGCGGTCACCGGCCTCGGCGACCCACCGCGTACACCCGCCCGCCCCGCGGACCGGCCCCCGGCCGAGATGCGCGCTGTCCGGACGCGCCGGACCGCCGGTGCGAGTGTCCCGGCCCACGGGCCGGGACAGCCCCGTCGTGCCTCCGCCGGCGCGGTACGACCGCCGGATCACGGCCCCGGCCAGGATGCCCGCGACCAGGGCGAGGGCGCAGCATGGAGGGAAGGTTCAGCCGACGTCCCGCCGTGGCGCCGGGGCCCGGGTGGAGGGAGCAGGCGATGGCCGAGGACGCGCCGTCCGAGCCCGCCGCCCCTGACGTCTCGGCGGCGGGGGCAAGGCCTGGTGCAGGCGGGGAAGGCGCGGGAAGCCTGCTGGACTTCCTGAACGTCGCCGCGGTCGTACTGGACACGGGCGGGCGGATCGTGTTCTGGAGCCCGCAGGCCACCGAGACCTTCGGATACACCGCGGAGGAGGCGCTGGGGCGCCCTGCGGCGCGACTGCTGCTCAGCGAAGAGAACCGGGACCGGGCCAGTGAGCTGTTCGCCGAGGTGATGGCCACCGGGCAGAGCTGGGCGGGAGTCTTCCCTGTGCGGCACCGCGACGGCGCGACGAGGCAGGTGGAGTTCCGCAACATGCGGCTGCTGGACGATCTCGGGGACGTGTACGCACTGGGGATCGCGGTCGACCAGGCGACGCTCCACGCCGTGGAGACCCGGCTCGCGCAGTCGGAGCAGCTGGTGTCCCAGGCGCCGGTCGGGTTCGCGCTGCTGGACACCGAGCTCCGCTACCGACTGGTCAACCACGCGCTGGAGCGGATCAACGGAGTGCCGGCCGCCGGGCACATCGGCCGCCGTCCCAGCGAGGTGCACCTCCACCCCGGGGTGGAGAAGGTCGAGTCCGCGCTGCGCCAGGTCCTGGCGACGGGCACCCCTTTGATCGACCAGTACACCATCGGCCGCACCCAGGCCGACCCCGATCACGATCATGCGTGGTCCATCTCGTACTACCGGATCCACGGCCCTGCGGGCCGGGTGATCGGCGTGGCGTCCTCCATCGTCGACATCACCGAGCGGCACCGGGCCGCGGCCGAGGCCGAGCAGGCCCGGCGACGACTCGCGCTGATCGCACACGCCTCCGCCCGCGTCGGCACCACCCTGGGCGTGGATCAGACCGCGCGGGAACTCGCCGACGTCACCGTGCCGGACCTTGCCGACCTGGCGGCGGTCGACGTCCTGGACACGGTCCTGTCCTACCGTCCCCACCCGCGTACCCCGGACGGACCCGAGCTGTTCCGGGCACTCGCCGTCTCCTCCGCGTTCCCCACCGACCTCACCGCCGCCGCCGACCCGGTCGGCCAGGTCGCCGCCTACGGCCCCGACAGGCTGATCACGCAGTGCGTGCGTGCCGGCCAACCTGTACTCGTGGCGCGCTGCGAGGCGCAGGACCTGCGCCGGATCGCCCGCGACGCGCGGGCCGCCGAGGCCCTGGCGCGCGCGGGCGCCCACTCCTACCTGGCGGTCCCCCTCATCGCCCATGGCGAGATCCTCGGCGCCCTCGACCTCCTGCGCGTGCGCAACCCCGCCCCCTTCGGGCCGGACGACATCCTGCTCGCCCGCGAACTGGCCGCACGGGCCGCCATCGCCATCGACAACGCCCGTTGGTACCAGCGGGTGCGCACCGCCGCCGAAACCCTCCAGCGCAGCATGCTGCCCGCTGCCCCGCCCGAGCGTCCCGGCCTCGGCCTCGCCTGCCTCTACCAGCCGGCCCAGACCGCCAACGAAGTCGGCGGCGACTGGTACGACGTCATCTCGCTGGCCGGGGACAAGACCGCCCTCGTAATCGGCGACGTCATGGGCAACGGCATCGACGCCGCAGCAGCGATGGGACAACTGCGCACCGCGGCCCGCGCCTACGCCGCCCTCGACCTGGTCCCCGACGAGATCCTCCGCCACCTCGACCAGCTCACCCACGGTCTGGAGCACTACATCGCCACCTGCCTCTACGCCACCTACGACCCCCACACCGGGCAGTGCCGCGTCTCCAACGCCGGCCATCTTCCCCCGGTGATCGTCCGGGCCGGCCGTCAGCCCGAACTGCTGCCCCTGCCGGCCGGCGCGCCGCTCGGCGCCGGCGGGGTCGAATTCGAGACCATCACGACCCACGTGTCCCCCGGTGACCGGCTCCTGCTGTACACCGACGGCCTCGTCGAAACCCGTGACACCCCTATCGACGAACGCCTCACCGCCCTCCTGAACGCCCTCGGCCGGGCCCGGACGCCCCTCGACGCCACCTGCACCCGGCTCGTCGCCGCGATGCGCCGACCCGAGGACCCGGACGACGTCGCTCTCCTCCTCACCGAAGTCCGCCCCTGGAGCAGCGGTTCCGCCGACCCGACAAGCGCGGTCGCCGGGCCGGTCGCGTCCCACCCGCCGACCGGCGCGGGCTAGGGGGTGTCTTGTCGATCAGGCCGGATCAGGGAGCGGCGTCTGGTGCCGTGCATCGCAAGGCGGAGGAGGGAGTCGACGCGGAGTGTCGGCGACCGACGACAACGCGGCGAGGCGCGGTGCCAGACGCCGCGAGCCCGGCATGATCGACGAGACACCCCCTAGCCCCGCTGTTCTGGTCCCATGGCCGGCCGTATGGCGACGTCGACGTCGACATGGCCGCCCATCGTCTCCGGCTCCCGCACCGGGTCAGGGGGTGTGGTCGGGAGTCCTGAGGGAGTCGAGCCAGTCGAGGAGGCGGTCGCCCTGACGGGTCATGATGTCCGGGTCGCGCAGTGCGTTGGCCAGGAGCGACATGCCCTGGTACCCGGCGACGAGGGTGACGGCCAGGTCGTCCGGGTCGGGGAGGTTCAGGGCGCGGAACTGGTGTCCGGTCCACTCCAGGAGGCGCCGGATCACCGTGCCGGCTTCCGCGTCGAGGGTCCCGTCGGCGCGTTTGTCGAGTTCGACAGCCAAGGTGCCGGTAGGGCAACCGTAGCGGGCGGCGATGTCGCGCTGGCTGACCCAGGCTTCGATCAGGGCCTTGAGGCGCTCACGGGGGTCGGGCAGCTGGTCCAGCCGGCTGGTGAGCTGGTCCAGGTGAGCGCTGTGCTCGGACAGTGCGGCCTGGACCAGCTCGTCCTTGGTCTTGAAGTAGTAGTAGACGTTTCCCACGGGGACGTCGGCCACGCGCGCGATGTCGGCGAGGGTGGTCCGTTCGACGCCCTGCTCGTGCAGGACCTGGGCTGCCGCGGCGGTGAGCCGTCGGCGTTTGTCGGTTGCCCGTGCTACCCGGGACTTCGCTGAGTCAGTCACCCAACTAACTATAGACAGCACCCGCAGGTCTCCCACTATCGTTCTCTAAGTCAGCCAACTAACTAACTCCCAGGGAGATCCCAATGATCGTTGTGACGGGTGCGACGGGCAACATCGGGCGCACGCTGGTACCGCTCCTGTCCGAGGCGGGCGAGGATGTCGTCGCCGTCTCGCGGCAGCCGCAGCCCGCAGGGCTGCCGACCGGCGTTCGGCACGCCCGGGCCGACGTCGGTAGCGCCGCCGGCATGCGGCCGGTCATCGACGGCGCCGACGCGCTGTTCATCCTGCTGGGCGGCGAGCTCAACGGCCACGGCGAGAGCCCGAAGGCCCTGCTGGACGCCGCCGTGGCCGCTGGGGTCAAGAGAGTCGTCCTGCTGTCCTCACAGATCAACTCCACCCGCCCGGAAGCCCTTTCACACACCCGGCTGCGCGAGTTCGAGGCCGCCGTGGAGGCATCCGGAGTCGACTTCACCATCCTGCGCCCGGGCGGTTTCGCCTCCAACGCCTACGCCTGGGCCGAGCCCGTGCGGACCCGGCGCACCATATTCGCCCCGTTCGCGGATGTGGCGCTGCCCGTCGTCGACCCTTCGGACATCGCCGAGGTCGCCGCCGTCGCACTGCGCGAGGCGGGGCATGCGGGCCGTACGTACGAACTGACCGGCCCCGAGCCCATCAGCCCGCGCCGGCAGGCCGCGGTGATCTCCCATGCCCTTGGCGAGGACGTCACCTTGGTGGAGCTGTCCCGCGAGGAGGCCCACGCCCACATGGCGCGGTTCATGCCCGAGGAGGTCATCGACGGCACTCTGGACGTCCTCGGCGTCCCGCTGCCGGCCGAACAGAAGGTCAGCCCCGACGTGGAGAACGTCCTCCGCCGTCCGGCCAGGCCCTTCAGCGCGTGGGTCGCCCGCAACCTGCCGGCCTTCCGGTAGAGCCTGTCCTGGGCGCGGCTCTGCAGGCCCAGTTTCGACATCACGCGGTTGAGGTGGGTCTTGACGGTGGCGATGGTGACCACCAGGCACTGGGCGATCCGTTCGTTGGTCAGGCCCTGGCCGACGAGGTGCAGGACGTCCGTTTCACGCTCGGTCAGTTCTGTGAGGGAGGTGGGCTGCAGCATCTCGCCGTCCGCACCGAGACCCGCCTCCGGCCGTAGGCCACCGGTCCTGCCCCGAGACGTGACGTCAGGTCTGAAGCTACGTCACAGGTGCTGGGGAGTACGACTTTCGACGTGAGCCGTTCGCGACAGGGAACGCCATCCGGCGTACTGCGGCAGTTGCAGGCTGTCCGAACCTACCGTCTCAGGTGGAGCGGCGATGTCAAACCAGCACTGGACGACGCGGAGTTCCGACCCCCGTACGTTTTTGCACAGGCACAAGCACAAGTACCAGCCCCGCCCGGCCCCGGTGGCCGACAGCCCATGGCTGAGGGGTTGAGCGCCTCCGCAGACTCGGCCAGGGGACCGACTCGTGGTCGTCGGCAATGAAGGGCACGAAATGAACGTATTCAAACTGAACTCGCGCGGGACGAAGAGGAACAGTGCGAGCGCACGCACGATGCGCTCTGGCAGCCGCGTGGCGCTCGGAGTGGTGGCGCTCGCCGCGACCACCGCCGCGCTGGTCCCGTCAGCCGCCTTCGCCGCTCCGGCGACTGCGACCGAGGGGGCGTGCACGGCCTGGCGGACCATCCAGGTCAACAACAACGCCGCAGGGGTCAAGTACCGCGAGTGCGACCGGTACAGCGGTTTGAACACCCAGACCAAGGCGCAGCTCTACATCTGGGACAACCGCCACGACGGCAAGGTGGCCCAGGTCTACACGGCCACGGGTTCCAACCTGAACGGCCGGTGGCACCAGTCGTGGGAGAGGTACTACGCCTGGGGCAACGAGAGCCACCACAGCCCGCTCGTGGACACGGGCTGGCACAAGGGCCACGATGTGAAGGTGCTGCTCAAGGCCGTACGAGGCTGATCCATCCGCTGGATGAGCTGAACCCGGGCTGTGAGGCCGAGCCGCGTGCGGAATGGTGCGACGGGGCGTTCGGACCGGTCGCCGTCCAGGGGGAACGACCTGTGCCAGTAAAGCAGGGCGACCTCGACACTTCCGCCGGCTGCACGGTTCCGATTCCGCGCCGTCGCTCCGGGTCGAATGAGGATCCATCGTCTTCGGGAGGGCCTCGCGAGGGGGCTGCCTCTCTGACACGAACGGCGTAACCCGTGGTGTTCGGGGTCAGGCCCGCGTGGGGGCTTGACCCGAACGCGTTCCCCTCGAGGTCACGCGCCCACGACGACCCGGGGTCGGCCGGCCTTTGCTTGAGGGCCCCGAACTGCCGGCGGTCCAGCCCCGCCCCGGCGCCGAGCGCCCGCCCGGCCGCTCGCGCCGTCCGTGAGGACGTCGAGGGTGACACCGGCGAGCTGCCGGGGCGCGTCGACAGAGACCAGTTGCCGCTCCCTCACCCTGTCGACCCTGACCTCGGCTGACACGGCATGCGGGAGGAGGCAGCTCAGACAGGTCATCACCGCTAGTCGATCACGGCGATCAGGACAGTGGCCTCGAAGGGGACCGCCAGCTCGTCGAACCGCGCGGCCACCGCCCGGTGTGCCTGGGCCGGTTGGCTCCGCACGCGGCCGCGTGCCGGGCCCTGCGGTCCTCGCGCTTGAGAACCAGAGGCCGCCCGGTCAGATGCGGGGAACCCGGATGCTTTCCAGGATCACCCTGAATGGGCGACTGCCACCCCGCTGACCTGCGGTGACCGATAACGACAGCGGCCGCTGGCCTTGCTCGCAGGCGAAGTGGATCGTGGTGGGAAAGCCTTCCCGGGACCGCCCCAGGCCGTGATCGTCAGGTCCGCCGCGGGTTCCGCCCGGCAGATCATGGAGTCGACGTTGACCTCCCCCGTGATCAGCCGCCACTCCCGCGAAGCGACGCGCGGCGGCCCCGACCATCCAGTGGTCGGGGCCGCCGCGCAGGACAACCAACTGCTCAGAACAGCATGCCGCCCTCGTGGTAATACATGCCGATCTCTTCCCGGTACTGCCGGTCGGCAAGGTGCTTGTCCGAGTGGAACTCTGGCGCGTTCTTGATCTGTTCCTTGGTCAGCCCGACGTAGAGCGTCTGCTCTTCGAGCTCGACACGGGTGACCGCACTCGCCGGGAGCAGCACCTCCTTGCCGAAGATCCACACTCCTGTGTCCACCACGAGATAGGCGTCACCTACTTCGTCGGAATGCTTGTCGACCTTCCCGATATGGCCGTCGGTCGCCTCGACCCTCCACCCGGTCAGGTCCGTGCCCACGAGGTGACCCGACGCCGTCCCGTAACTCCACACCTGATCACTCATACGTTCGCTCCTCTTCCACATGCGAAACTCGTGCGCGGCCCTGCGGCTGTGCACATTCCATTCCTGAAAAGCGCACGGCGATCGCATTGCACAGTGATTTGCTCTCGGGACGCCTTACCGCTTGAGACCCGGGTGCCCCATAAATCCCGGCCCACACCCACAGATCACAAACCGGACCGCGAGAGCCGGTCCCTTGCCCTTTGATCGCCTTTTGCGAGGGCATGGGTGAGGCGCTGGAATATGCGAGGCGCTCACGATCAGACTCAGCGCTCGACGCCGGGGCTTCCTGTACGCGGTGCGGTGGGAGACACTTGCCGTGGGACAAAAGTTGTCTCTGAGTACGGCCACTTCGTGCAAGGAACCGCTGGCCTGCCGGCGCAGGAACAGTGGGAGGTGCGCAGCATGACCGCGATGGACAGAGAAGCGAAAGGCACTTCTGCCGGGTTTCGTCCGGCCGATTTGCCGCCAGGCGCCCTTTACGAGGCCCTGGAGTGCCTGCCGGAGGCAGTCACCGTGTCCGTCGCCGTACGCGATGCCAGCGGGCAGGCGGTGGACATGCGGCTGGAGTACATGAACGCCGCCGCCCAAGCCAGGCAGCCCGACGGGGAGGCACCCCTCGGCGGACTGTGCAGCGAACTGTGGCCGCAGATGGTCGAGAACGGCTCCTTCGCCGCCTGCATGCGCGCCCTGGACACCGGCAAGGCCGAGCAGGGAACCTTCGCCTGTACGCAGGCGAGCACCAAGCGGGTGGCGGACCACGAGTACCGAGCCGTGCAAGTGAGTCCTGATCACCTGCTGTGGGTGTTGCGCGACAACGGCAAACGCGTACAGCGTGCCGAGCTGATGGCTCAGGTCACGTCGGTGCTGGCCTCGGCGGACACGGTCGACGCCATCATGACGATCCTCATTTCGCGCATCATGCCGGCCCTCGGAGCGACTGTCGGTGCCGCTGTCCTGAGCGAGCCAGGCAGTGACCGCTACACCGTGCGGCACCTCGCGGACCAGACCCTTGAGTCCCCTGCTCCCTTCAGCGTTGACGCGCCCTATCCCATGGCCCACACGGCCAGAACCGGGCAGGCGCTGTTCTTCGCCGATCCGGCCGGGCGGGCAGAGGCCTTCCCCGAAGCCGCCTCCTTCTTCACTGAGCGGCACCGGTCCACGGCGGTGCTGCCACTGCGGGTGGAGGAACGCCTTTTCGGCGCGGTCAGTTTCCATTTTTCCGTCTGCCATGCCTTCGCCGAGTCAGAGCGCGACTTCCTCAGCGCGCTGGTCGGGCAGTGCGCTCAGGCCATGGACCGGGCCCGACTGCTGAGGGAGACCGCCGACAAACAGGCCCAGCTCGAGGCTCTGGCCGATGTCAGCGGTGTGCTGGCCACATCCCTGGACCCGGAGATCACCTTCGCCAACATCGCTGCCACTGTCGTGCCACGCCTCGCCGACGGATGCCTCATCCACATTCTCGACGAGTCAGACCAGCCGTCTCTTGATGCTCTCGCGCACCGAGACCCCTCCCGGAGAGCGCGTTGCGGGCGCTCCTGCGTGAATCCCGCCCCGGCTGGACGCCGAGGGAGGGGTCGGCTCAGTCGTCCGCACCGGCCGGTACGAGTTGGTCCCCGATGTCGCACGGAGTCTGAACCGCCTGGCGCGCAGTACGGAACACCGCGCTGCCCTGCAGCACTTGGTACCTGCTGCCTCCTGGCTGGCGGTGCCGAACTCACCCTCGGCGGACACCCCCATCCGCTCCTGCGCCGAGCCGACGGCACGATCATCCCTCTGGGTCGTGCCGGAACCCTGCTCGGGGTGTTGGAGACCCCCGGTTGCACACCACGGAGCACCAACTGCGGCGGGGAGACCTGCTCCTGCTGTACACCGACGGCGTAACCGAGCGCCGCTCGGAAGCGGGCATGCTGGGCGAGGAGGGCCTGCGGAGCTCTCTGACTCGTACTCGAGACATGTCCGTGGCCGCAACGGTGGACGCCTTGGAGAAGGACGTCATCAACTACGGTCCCACAGCGCCGAGTGACGACTTCGCCATGCTCGCCCTCCGCATCACATGACGCCTCACAGGTCCGATGAGCGGGGCCAGGCCCTCCGTCGCCACTGCCCAGTGCTCCTCCCCGGGGCGAGCACAACCGTCAGCGGCAACAACCGGTCGATCACTGTACGGAGTCCTTGACACCCCCTAGAGGCGTGTCGCGGTGTGCCTGCCCGCGTACAGATGGCAGGCCCGCGACGCCGGGGCCGGTGCCAAGGGCCAGAGCCGGTATCAGTGGGCGTACCTGCACCTGGGCCAGCCCGAACCGCCGAAGCGCGGGCGGCGCGGCCCGACCACCGGCGAGACCGCGTTCCACCGCTCCTGGGGCCCGGCTCCGATGCCGTTGGACACGCTGATCGGCATCGCCGGGATCCGGGCGCCGATGCCGGACGCGGGAACGAACCCTTGGGCGGCAACCAGCCTTGCGGGGACCGGTGCACGTCGCCCCACCTGACGTCGGCGGTGGCCGGAAGGACACGGTTGGTGCCACCGGTCCATGACTTGGCATCGTTCGGCGTGTTCGCCGCAGGCTGGCCGGTGCGGCCGCGCACAGTGGAGTCGTGGGCCGCCTCCTCGGTGGCCTTGCGCCGCGATGAAAGGGAGATGCCGGTGACCGTGGTCAGAGACAGTGCGACGGGGGAGGAACTCGCCGAGAGTCTGCTGGATGGCGTGGTGAACGAGCCGATGCGGGCGGCGACGAAGTTGCTGGGTGCTCACAGCGATGGTTACTGGTTGCGGCGTCTGACCGGTGATCAGGAGCTCGCGGCCCTGGTCGGCCATCCACTGATCGACTTCTCCGGCCGGCAGCCGACGGTCGACTGGAACGGCGTCGGTCACCTTCTGAAGACTCCGGCGTGGTCCTGTGGGGCTTCCAGGAGTCAGGCGGCGGTGCTGCGGTTCGCCGCGTCTCTCGTGAGCCGGTGCCCCGTACAGCTCGGCCGAGTGACCCACGCGGTGGACGACGGCGAGTTCCAGCTGCTCCTGACAGCCATGGAGCAGGCTTCGTACGGCGACCCCCGCTGAGCGGCGCGGAGTCCATGGCGACACCGCGCACCCGGCGGCCACGCCTCCACGAGGCCGACCTGTCGACACTCGCCGCGGGCGCGTCCATCAGTCGCGAGGAAGCCCGTCCACGGGACGACAGCGGCTGCACATGCGGCGCCCCCGAAGAGACTCAGTGACGACGGCCGACCGGCGCCTGCTGCGTGCGGTCGGAAGGCGCGAGCCGATCTTGCGGAGTGAACTTGGAGTGACGGGGCGGTATGGACCGTGCCGGGCCACCTTCGGAAGGGAACGACAAGGAGTCAACGCCCCTCTTTCCGTCTGTTGATGACGATGGGGATGACTACGCAGGCGATCGCTGCGATGAAGAGAACGATCCCCAGTGGCCCTCCTGGGGTCCATCCACGCGCCAGTACCGAGCTCATCCTTTCCTCACCCCTGCCCAGCAGGTCTCCACTCGTCACGTTCGGGGGCGAAACGCCAGCCAGACCGCGAGGCATACGACGTCGACCACCACTGCGACGAGCAGCACAGGGAACGCGGCGCCCCATCCGCCCTTGGCGCCGAGAACATCGGCCAGGACGTAGAGAGCGATTGAGCCGACGACGACGATAGTGGCGTTCCTGCGGATCACCTTCTTCGATCCACAACTTCCTACGATGCGCGCCACTTCGATCCTTTCCGTGTGGAGTGGTCGATGACCGGCGCCGAGCGGGGCAGCCGCAAACCTGGCAGCCCCGCTCGACGAGTGGCGCTACTTCAGGCTGCTTTCCACGGAGCCGGCTACCCAGTCCCCCGCGGCAGCGCTTGCGTAGGCGCAACCGGCCGCGACCGCGACCGCGCCGATGCCGGGCCGCCGACCTCGTCGAAATCGGGTGCGCATGAAGGTTGGGTTCGGGGGCATGCGGGTGTGGAGCGCATGGGACCGCTCAACCATGGGCCTGCGGCCTCCCCCTCCGCAGAGCCCGATGGGGTGGAGACCGGCCCGCATCGGTGAAGCGTGCGGGCCGGTCACCTCTTTCCACGTCCTGCCCCGGCCGTTCCCTGTGGATCAGGGTGGGGAAATGCCGCGGCGACAGGGCCCGAGCGTGGAGTGAAACGGTGCCACCAGCGGCGGCGCCGGGGGTGAACCGCGCGGGCGAGCTGCCGGCCGAGCAGCAGATAGCCCAGCAGCGCCCCTGCCGTGTTGAGCAGGACGTCGTCGATGTCGAAGGTCCGGCCCGTGACGAAAGCGCCCTGGAGGAGTTCGACCAGCAGCATCATCAGCGCAGTGAGCAGTGCCACGCGGACACGGCCGCGAGTGCGGGGCGCAAGCACCGGCAACAGCACCCCGAAGGGGGCGCCGAGCACGATATTGCCGCCGAGTTGCTTGGCGGTGTCACGAAAAGTGGGCTGCGCGAGGTAACTCCGGATGGAGTCACCCGGCCGAAGATTGGTGTGAGTCAACGACTCGGACGCGGCGGACGGCACCAGAGTCAGCCGTGCCAGCACCACCCCGAAAGCCGCCATCCCTACAAGGGCCAACAGCATGAGAAGCGCCCGCCCCAGCGGTGTCAACACACAGCCTGTCGAAGGCCTTTGGTCGTGTCCTTCACTGTGCGGCCGTGGAAGTCTGTCCGTTCCCTCACGATCCCCCCGTCCCGCACGCAGGTGATGTTCGGCTCCCCGCGATGAGGAAGCGGGCGCTTCGAGACGGTTCACGCGATGTCGGTGCGGCCGAACAGGCCCGCGTGCCCGGGAGGAAGCTGGGTGAGGATCCGGCGTAGTAGCGCGTCGTCGGCCACTTCGGCGAGGGTCGCGAGTACGGCGGTGACCGCGCGGCGGGCGTCCGCCACACCACCGTCCTGATGGGCGGCGACCGCTTCGACGAAACCCGACGGTGTCAGCGGTTCACTGGCCGGGGCGACGTCGGTGAGCGACGGAGCGCACTGGCGCGGCAGGAGGGATGCGAGATCGGTACGGTCGTCCCCCACGAGATGAGAGCCGAGGACTTCAAGGACTCGCTCGATCGCACCGGCTGCCTCTTGCCGCTCGGCATAGCCGCCGCGCTCCTGTACTCGGTCGAGCAGCGCTTCCACGGATCTGTCCATTGCTTGCTCCTGGGATCACTGGCGGGTGAGCCTGTGTCAGGCCCCTTTCGTACGGCACCGTGAACCCCACTTGCCCCCACCGGCACGAAGGAACCGTATGAATCCCTTGGGTCACCCGGTCGGGCGATGCATCGCCTTTTTTCCGTGAAGCCAGCTCGCCGATCGCTACCGAAGAAACGCCTTCCAGGTTCGGAGCGGAGACTTTCATGATCTGACGAAGCCCCTTGGACCCGTCTAGGGGGCAGTGCTCCTCATTTTCGCGCCCTGCGTGGGTGGGCGGGAGCCGCCGCTACCGGGGCAGGATGACGCGTATGGTCTTTCCGTCCGGCTGAGCGGAGATCTCAACGGCGCTGGCGAGCTGGTTGACCATGTTCCAGCCGAATCCGCCGCCTCCGGTGAAGTCCGGAGGTTTCCGGTACGGCAGCGCGGGGCTCGAGTCCGTGACTGCTATCGCGATGCCGTGGGGATGCTCGGACAGGTGCAGGGAGCAAGAAGGGCCGTCGGTGTGCCGGACGGCATTGGTGATCAGTTCGGAGACGACCAGTTCCACGACTTCCTCCGCGCGGTCGCCCACAGGGGGGTCGAGGGCCGCCATGAAAGCCCTCGTATGGCGCCGAGCCCGCACCGCGGCGTCGGGATGACTGTCGAATACGACGGGCTTCTTCCGGAAAGTGCCCCTCCTCGTATCTGCGTCGACACTCACTCGTTTCACCTCGCCTCGTAGGTCGTCGTACTGCCTGTAGGAGAGCAGGTGCCCCAGAAGCCGGGTAAGTAACGTTCCGCCCCCGAGAAACCTGAGTCGCATCGCATCAAGTTCCTTGCTTTCAGCAGCGATGGACCGCGGCCGTCAGAGAACCGGTCGACGCGAGG
The DNA here is from genome assembly GCF_055575535.1 of Streptomyces sp. NPDC034084. NCBI lineage: Bacteria > Bacillati > Actinomycetota > Actinomycetes > Kitasatosporales > Streptomycetaceae > Streptomyces > Streptomyces sp. NPDC034084. The sequence continues at coordinate 268,751 of NZ_JBVISK010000003.1, read as the reverse complement.
GACGAGGCGCTGAAGGCAGCTCAGGCCGGGCGGTGGTTGCGGCCGAACCAGTCAAGGCAGACGACGAGTGCGTCGTCGTCCGCGTCGGCGTCACGGTAGGCGGCCAGTTCTTCGAGGACCTTACGCGGCACGGCCGCGGCGGGCAGGAAACTCGCTGCCTGGATGGCGCGGGCCAGTGCTCGCTCGCCGTACTCCTCGCCGGCCCGGGAGGCGGTGGCGTAGACGCCGTCACTCACGAAGACCAGCCGGTCGCCGGGCAGGACGCGGAATTCCTGGGGGACGTAGGCGGTCTCCTCGAACATGCCGAGGGGCAGCTGTGCCTCGAAGGTCAGGCGTTCGACGGCCTTGTCGCGCTGGCGCCACAGCTGCGGTGAGCCGGCGTCGACCACCTGGGCGCGGCCGGTGGCCAGTTCGAAGGAGAGCAACAGGGTGGAGACGTACTCTTCGCCGCGATGCTGTGAGTAGAGGGCTTGGTCGGCGAGGGCGGCCTGGTCGGCGATGCCGATTCCGGCGCGCCGGGCGTTGCGCAGCGCGTTGACGGCGAGGTTGGTGAGCAGCGAGGCCTGGATGCCCTCGCCCATGCCGTTGGTGACGGTGAGGGTGAGCGTCTCGGCGGTGGTGGCCCAGTCGAAGTTGTCGCCATGGATGGCGTACGCGGGCTCCAGCTGGGCCCCGATGGCGTACTCCTTGCGGGCGCAGGCGCGGCCCGGCAGCAGCTGCCACTGCATTTCGGCGGCGAGGGTCAGCCGACTGGCGCGGCGGGCCTGCAGGTAGAGATCGGTGTCGCGCTCGGCGACGATGATCTCGTGCCCCAGGAGCCCGGCCAGTTCGGTGAGTTCCTCGACGGATTGAGGTGTGCATCTGTCTTTGGGTAGCTGCACGCTGAGAATGCCCAGTCTGTCACCCCGGACCGAGACGGGCAGATGCAGATCCACGGCTCCTTCAGGGGTGACGTACTGCCCGAAGGGCTCCTGACTGGCGAAGGCACGGCCTTCGGCGCTCGTGTGGACGGGCAAAGGGTCTGCGGTGTGAGGCAGAGCCGTGACGGGCTGTAGGACCGTGAGGCTGTAGTCGGCCATCAGAAGCTCCACCTTGGCGGCTCCGTAGAACTCGACCAGCGCGGAACGCACCGCGTCGAGGAGGGCATGCGGCGCTGCGCTGCGTACTGCACGCTCGACAGCCAAGAAGTTCGTCACGGGCGGTTGGCCTCGCTTCCTCGGGGATGCACGAGTCAGGTGGGTAGCTCGGCACAGGGCTCAGAGGCTTCCCTGTGCTCGGCATGGCGCATCTCGCCGAACCTATGGTGCCCCACGAAAAGGGGAAAATTCCTTTCCGCTCTACCCCGCCAGGGCGATCGGCCGCCGGACGGGACAGGTGCGACAAGTGGAGCGGTGGCACTGTCGGTTCGGCGGGGTTTCTTTGCCGTCCACGAGAGCTGGAGACGTGGGTCGACAGACATTGACCGGCAGGAAATCCCATGGCGCGAGAACGCACCGACCCAGATTTTCGCACCGTGATGCGAGAGGGAGGCCGAAACGTTCTCCGATCTCCTCCACATTCGGCATCCGTCCTCGAATGATGACCTGCGGGAATTTATATCCATATATCCCGCACATCGCACAATGATGTCGACTGGCAGGCTGCCTGCCGTCCATATTGAGCAAGCGCTTGCTCAAGCGCGACCCGTCTCTGCCTCCCTCCGCCAGGTCCAGCGTCCAACGCTTCCGTCGGCCGTCAGGTCCGGGTGTGTCGCGGCACAAGTCGGGGTGGAAGGCTCTGATGCCTTCACCGCGCTGACCGACACCGTCGCCAGCACGAGCTGTCAGGGCATCTGGCAGGGATACTTTCGGCAGAGCGGGCAGACGCCTCTTAGCCGTTCAGACAGACTTGTCCCGAGGCGGCAGCCCCTTGCGGGCAATATGCACCTGTTTATGGGGAGTGACGGCCACATGGACCGCGCGGGACCACCACACGACCCCCTCTACGACCTCGCCCGGCAGGTGTCCGAAGCCGCGGAGGCGTTGATGTCCACATGGGCCCATGCCTCCCAGACCGCGACTCCACGGCTGTCGGCCCTTCAATTCCAGGCGCTGTCGATCGCCCGCCGGTCCCCCGGCATCAACCTCACGAGGCTGGCGGAGGAGGTAGGCGCGGCGCCGCCCACCGCGAGCAGGCTGTGCGACCGGCTCGAGGCCGCAGGGCTCCTGCGCCGGGAGCGGGTGGCCACCAGCCGACGGGAGATCGGGTTGAATCTGACGGCCCACGGCCACGAGGTGATCGACGCGCTGCTGACCCGCCGGGCCATGGCCATCCGTGAGGTCCTCGAGGGTGTGCCGAGCGCCCACCGCACCGAGCTCCTGTCAGGGCTACGGGCCTTCACCGAGGCTGCGACGGGCTCCCGGGAGTCTGGGTAGCGCGGCGAAAAGGAGGCCGGACGTGCCGGGGCCGGCGCGCCGTCACTCCGACCCTGCGGATCTTCCTCGCCAGTCCATGCAGACGACGGCGGCGTCCTTGGGCAACTCCGGGCTCCCATGGTGTTGCATCAGTCCATCGACGACGGCTCGCGCCGCCTCGTGTGTGGAGGAGCTGCGGGTCGCGGCGATGGTCTCGCGCAGCGCTCGTTCCCCGAAGGCGCTGCCGTCGCGCGAGGGCGACCCGTGGACCCCGCTACTGACGATGACCAGCCGATCCCCGGCGACGACTCGGAATGACTGTTCTCGGTATTCCGTCTCCTCGAACATGCCCAGCGGCAGCTGAGCCTCGAGTTCCACCCGTTCGACCGCGCCCTCCCGCAGCCGGAACAGCTGAGGTGAGCCGGCGTCCACCGCGTACACCTGCGCCGTGGCCAGGTCGAAGCGCAGGAGGAGAGTCGGCGCGTAGCGCTGCCCGCCGTACTCGCCGTAGACCGCCTGATCCGCGAGGCGGGCCTGGTCCTCCAGGGAGATGCCGCCGCGGCGTGCGTTGCGCAGTGCGTTCACGGCGAGATTCGTCAGCAGGGCCGCATCGATTCCCATGCCCTGCCCATCGGTCACCGTGATGGTCAGGGAATCGTCCGTGGTACTCCAGTCGAAATTGTCACCGCCGATCGCGTAGGCCGGCTCCAGATGGGCACCCAGAGTGAATTCGTCGCCTACGAATCCACGTCCCGGAAGGAGCTGCCACTGCATCTCCGCGGCCAGAGTGAGCCGCTTGCGGCGCCGCGACTGCAGGTAGAGGTCAGTGTCCCGTTCGGCGACGAGCAGTTCATGCCCCAGAGCGGTTGCGAAGGCAGCCAGGTCCAGGATCCCGGGGGCGCCCTCGGCCGGCTCGGGGAGGAAGACGGACAGCACCCCCAGGCGATCGCCACGTACGGTGATCGGCAGGTGGGCCAGCACCATGCCGGGCTCGTCCGTAACCTCCATGACCGGCGCCTCGGCGGAGAACGCGCGACCCGCCGGACTGCCGTCCCGGACGGGGACCGACGCTCCCGTGTGGGGCAGGTGCGTCACCGGCTGCAACACGGTGAGCCCGTAGTCGGCCATCAGCAGCGTCACGCTCCGCGCCCCCGTGTAGGTAGCGAGCAGTCCCCGGGCCGTGGCCAGGAGTGCGGTGGGAGGGGCGGCCCGCAAGGCGTTTTCCGCGGCACCCAGCCAGCCTGCGGAGTGGTTGCTCATGGCTTCATTCCTCGCTGCCCTTGCGGGGCCGTGCGCCGCCGTCCGGGAGATCCGGACCTTCTTCCCCGCCGCACGCCATCCCCATTTTCCCCCGGAAGGAGTCCCGAGACCATGCACGAGCATCCCTGATCGCGTTGCGCCATCCGGCGCTCGATTACTCTCTTCGGAAACTATTACCTGACAGCAACAGTAGCAACGCCTCCTGCCCCACTTCCGGGCGCGTCGGCGGTCGACCGGCACGTGAGGGCCTGGCTTCGGGCGAGTCACCGTCGTTGCGAGTCACCCCGAGGGCGCTCCACATCGCCGCCCCGGACGGGCTTCGGTACTCACCCCCAAAGGTGGGCCGGCCGTGCCGAGCGGGGCCGAGGTTATGGCTCTGCGCGTCGGTGGGCCCGTGGGAGACGGCGTCGGGAACCCAGAGGGCAGGTGAGCCATGCGGCCCGGCGCACCCCGCCGGCGCCGCCCCTCGGCGCGCTGCCCCGCGCAACAGTTGCCATTTGACAACTATACCCAGGAGAAAACAATCTTGACTCGGCGCGTCACACGCTCATGACTGAGGTGCGGTACGCCGACATAGCGGCCGATGAGCGGGAAGGCACGTCAGAGCATGCAGGGGGACCGGGTGAGGACGCTAGGCGCTGTGCAACGCGCGACCATCGCCGTCGGCCGTCTTCCTGTCGAGACCGGCGTAGGCCATGGCCTCGCCATGGAAGGCCTTCAGCCCTTCGGCCAACGCTCGCAGATGCGCCGGCGACATCCGCTGCAACACCGCTTCGACCTCTCGGGCCCGGGCGGCACGCAGCTCAGCCAGCACCGCTTGGCCACGTCGGCTCAGTCGCAGTTCGACTTCTCGCCGGCTCGTCAGGCTCTGAGAGCGCTCGACCAGACCGGCCGCCTCCAGGCGGTCGCACAACCGGCTCACGGAAGGCGGCCGTGAGCCCAGCGCCTCCGCCAGGACGCGCAGGTTGACGCCCTCCTGCTCCTCGACAACGCTCAACGCCCGCAGCTGCGACGGCGACACCGGTCCTGAGGGACCGGCCTCCTGGCCCCTCCCCCAAAGGACTTGGAGCAATTCTGAAACAGCACACGCGTCGTGAGCCACTCGCTCACTGCTGTAGGACGAAAGGGTGCCGGGCATTGCACCACTGTGTCACCCGAAAGTGCGTTTGTCAGCCGAGCGCCCCGCTCTATATCACCGACACTCCCCCGCCCGCCCCCGAGAAGGCACCGACATGAGCAACCTCCTGGCCGCTGAACGCGCGGTGCGCACCGCTGCTCCCCATGCCCTGCTGGACGCAACTCGCGCCGCGGTCACCGAGCACTACGGAGCCTCGGAGGTCAGCCTGCTCGTGGCCGACTACAGCCTCACGGTACTGCAGCCCGTCACCGCCCTTCCCCACACGGCTGAACCGATAAGGGTGCGGGACAGTCCTCAGGGCCGGGCGTTCGTCAGCCAGGAACCGCAGCAGCAGCGGGCGCCCGGCGGCGAGGTGGTGCATCTGCACCTGCCAGTCACGGTACGCGGGGACCGCATGGGAATTCTCACGGTGACCATGCCCGAGGACGGATGCGTAGCCCCGGCGGTGGACGAGCTCGCTGAGCTCGCGCTGGTATTGGGGCACGAAATCATCGTCGCCGCCCGCGACACCGATCTGTATATGCAAGCCCGTCGGTTGAACCGGCTGACCCTGGCCGCCGAGATGCAGTGGCAACTGCTCCCCGGCAGGGGCTGCGCGCGCGAGGAATACGCTCTGGGCGCTCAGCTGGAGCCGGCGTATGCCATCCATGGTGACAATTACGACTGGGCGACGACGGCAGACACACTGACGCTCACCGTCACCAGCGGAATGGGTGAGGGAATCGATGCATCGTTGCTGACCAATCTGGCCGTCAACGCCATGCGCAACGCCCGCCGCGCGGGAATCGGCATCGCGGACCAAGCAGCTCTCGCCGACCAGGCTCTGTACGGGCAGCACCACGGGGCAGCCCATGTGTCGACCTTGCTGCTGTCCTTCGAACTCACCACGGGCAGGGCCCAGGTGGTGGATGCGGGCTCCCCCAAGGTGTGGAGACAGCGAGCCCGCAGCGTCGAGCGTCTCGACTTCGAGGCTCAGTTGCCCCTGGGCATGTTCGACCAGTCCGACTACGTCGCCCAGGAGTTCACCGTGGAGCCCGGCGACCGGCTCATCATCGTCAGTGACGGCGTCTACGCCGCATCGCAGCCCGATGGCTCGGCCCTCGGGGACCGCGCGCTGGTCCGCGCCGTGAACGCCGCCAGTCTGCTTCCCCCCGCCGAGGCGCCTCGCGCGATCCTGCGGGAACTGGCCGGTCACCGATACGCCGACGCCATGTCCGACTCCCTGGTGGTCTGTCTGGACTGGTTCGGCCGCAGCACCCCCCGCTCCACCTGAGCATCATGACGACATGTGCGCCACCGGCCGGCGATGTGCGCAGGGGGCCTAGGGCGCTTTTCGAAAGTCCCATGGGGCGGGTGTCAGGGATGTGGTGAGGACGGGTACATCGAGCGGGTCGTGGTGGATGCGGGCCGCCGGCAGCCCGCCGTGACGAAGGTATGCGGCGGCGGCTGTCACCATGGCGGGCGGGCCGCACAGGAACGCTTCGTGCTGGTCCCAGGGGCCGAATTCTCGAAGGATCTGCGGCAGGTTGCCTTCCGCACCCACGATGCGCTGGTGGGAGACCGCCGCTCGTACGGAGAGCCAGTGCTCGCGCTGGGCCATCCGCAGCATGTCGTCCAGGCCGTAGAGTTCTTCCGCCGTGCGGGCGCCGACGAACAGGTCGACGTACCGGCGCATGCCGTCCTGAGCCGCGTGTTCCAGTAGGGCGCGGATCGGTGCGAGCCCGGTTCCGCCCGCCACGCAGACCAGGTCGCGGTCTTCGGCGGCGTCGAGGGTCATGTCGCCTTGGGGCGGCCCCAGGCGAACCGTGTCGCCTACGGCGGCACGATGAACGAGGGCGTTGCTCACCTGGCCGCCGGGAACCGCACGGATGTGGAAGGTGAGGGTGTTGTCCGGGCGGGGGGCGTTGGCTGCTGAGTAGTGACGCCAGGCCAGGGGTCTCCATGGCGTTTCCATGCTCACGTACTGTCCTGCCGCGTACGGGTAGGCGAGGTCCGGCTGGACGGTGATCTCGGCGATGCCGTGGCCGCGGGGCGTGTGCCGGGTGATCTGGGCGTTCCAGGTGGCCGGGCGCAGACGGGTGTCGTCGGCGGCGGCCAGGATCATCACGCGCGCCGCCGTGTTGTAGGCACGTCCCCAGGCGGCGGCGGTCTCGGCGGTCCAGGAGGGGCCGGCGTAGCGGGCCAGTGTCGCGAGCAGGCATTCGCCCACGGCCGGATAGTGCTCTTCGAGGGTGCCGAACTTGCGGTGGTCGCGCCCGAGGAGAGTGCAGAACCGGACGAGGTTTTCCGGGTCGTCCACCAGCTCCACGATGCGCAGCAGGCCCCGCAGCAGCCTGTCACGCTGGACGTCCATGTTTTCCGGGAAGAGCTGCCTGACGCGCGGGTGGCGAGCGAACAGGATGGCGTAGAAGTAGACCGTCAGCTCGGCTGCCCGTGGTTCGACGGCCGCCAGGCCCGCGCGTACGAGAGCGATCTCGCGCTCAGTCAGCGGTGGGGGCATCGTCTGGGGAAGGGATGAGGCTGGGGAAGCCGGGTTCGGTGGCGTCCACATGGTCCGCGCTTGTGCTGGTGGTGCAGTGGCGCCGGAGGCGCGCAAGGGCGTGGGGGGCGTTGGTGGCACCGGGCGTGCAGGCAAGGGACGGGTCGCAATCTGGGAGAGGGCCGCTGCGTCGCAGGAGGCCAGGCGGAGCACAGACGGGCTGAGTTCTTCGCGTGGGTGAGTCGGGGCAGCGTAAGGCCGTGGTGCGCTCTGTGGGTGTCCTGCCTCCGCACGTGCCGCCTGCAGGTCAGGCCGGCGGGGCGTCGGTCTGGGGCTGTGGCCGGCTGAGGCGGATGGCCAGGGCGAGGGTGTCGTCGGGATGGAGGACGACGGTGTGCATGTCGAGGGCCACGGCAGCGGGGATGTCGGCCAGGGGTCTGGCCGCGTTGCGCCGTCCGGCCTCGATGAGGCGGCGTTCGCCTTCCAGTGGGTCCCTGCGGCTTTCGGTGAGTCCGTCGGTGTACAGGATGAGGAGGTCGCCCGGGTGGACGTTCGTGTTCAGGAGTTCTTCGCTGCCGGGGAAGGGGTAGCCGATGCCTCTGCCGCGAACCTCGAGGTATTCGGGTGTGCCGTCGGCTCGCAGCAGCAGGGCTGGGGGGTGGCTTCCGTTGGCCAGTTGAAGTCTCCCGGTGGCGGGGTCGAGCCGGGCCAGGAGCACGGTCGCCATCAGGTCCGGGGCCAGGGGCATCAGAATCTGGTGGGCGCGGGCGAGGATCGAGTCGAGCGGGTGGCCTTCGAGCGCGAGGGTGCGTACGGAGTGGGCGACGCTGAGGGCGCTGCGGGTGCTTCCTATGCCGTGGCCGAGCGCATCGACGACGGTGATGTGGAGGGTGCCGTCGGGCAGCATGAACCAGTCGTACAGGTCTCCGCCGGTGGGGGCATGGGGGTCTGCCGGAGCGTAGTGGACGGCGAGTTCCAGGCCGTCGATCTCGAGCGGCGGGGGACGCAGGGCGTCTTCGAGCTCCTGGAGCATCCGGCCGTGTGCCTTGCGCAACTGTTCGTCGTGTTCTTCGAGTTGCACGTAGAGGGCGAGGACGCCGCCGTTGGTCTCGGCGAGTTCGTGTTTGAGGCGGCGGTGTTCGGACGCGAGGGCGTCGGCGAGGGCAAGGGCGGCGCGGAGCTCTTCGTCGACGGCCTGGGCCTCTGTCAGGGGTGCGCCGTCCGACAGCGGGTCGGGGACCAGGCTGCGGTCGCCGGGGAGGCGGTGGGAGCCGCCGGGGGGTACGGGGATGCGCCAGGTGGCGGAGTGGGGGGATGTCGCGGGGGCGGGAAGCGGCAGGGCCGCGGTGTCGAGCGGGGCGGTTGCCTGCGGTGCGCGCAGGGTGATGGCTATCGTGGGCGATCCTTCGCCCGGTCCTGCCTCATCGGCGACATCGAGGGCTACGGGCCGGCCGGCGTCGAACTCGCCTGCGGCCAGATCGCTTACGGAGAGCACCAGGCGCGCCCTGAGCTCGGCCGGGAGCCGGTAGGCGTGAGCGAGGCGGCGCACCGCTCGGCGCAGCGGCGCCGGGGCGAAGAAGTGGTTGGCGTCCATGGGTGCCTTACGTGGGCCTGGCCGCGAGCAGCGTGGCGTCGTCGCGGGAGGTGCGGTGGCCGTGGGCGACTGCGGTGGCGAGCAGGGACGGCGGCAGGCGCAGTGTGTACAGGGAGGGTGCGTGGGTCCATCGGGAGTCGATGCCGTCGGTGTGCAGTACGGCGGTGGTTCCCGCGGGCAGTGGGATGCGGTGGGTCTGCGGGGTCGGCATTCTCCAGCCGACGACGCCGGGCTGGCCTGTCAGCCGGTGGTGAATGCCGTCGGCGGACAGGGCCGCTGCTCGTACGTTGCCGATGCCGCTGTATTCGGCCTGCCCGGCGTGGAGCCGCAGCAGGCCGACGGCCGCGCCTCGTGTGTGGCGCAGTGAGCGGTGCAGGGCGGTCATGATCTCGGGCAGCGGGCGGTCCTGGACGCTGCGGAAGGAGTTGATGGCGGTGTGCGCGGCTTCGGCGGCCTGGGGGCCGTGGCCGAGCCCGTCGATGACGGCCGCGGTACGTACATCGCCGTCGTCGATGACGGTGCCCGCGTCGCCGCACTGTGCTTCGTTCTCTGCGGGCAGGCAGATGAGTCCGACGCTCTGACTCGGGGACTGGGGCTGATCGGGAAGGGCGAGGCGGGCGCAGGCCAGTGTGCCGACCCCGACGTGGGTGCGGATGGTGAAGTCGCCGGCGATGCGGGGGACGGCTCCGAGGCCGGCGCCCAGGGTGCCGGCGGTGGTGTAACCGTCCGTGAGGCAGCGCTCGAGATCGGGCATGCCAGGGCCGCGGTCGGCGGCGAGGATCTCCAGGCCTCCTCCCAAGGGAAGCGGCTGGATGTACAGGGCACCGTCACGGGCGTACTTGTCGATGTTGCTGGCCAGTTCGGAGGCGAGGACTGATGCCTGGTGAGGCATCGCGCCGGGCAGTCCACACTGCTCTGCGAGCGAGCGGGTGGTCGCCGCGGCCAGGTGCACGGCGCTGTGGTGGTCGATGCGCACACGAACGGTGGGCATGGCGGAGGAGGTCATCACCGGCTCGTCCACCGGGTGATGATCACCGTCGTGCCCTTTCCCTGAGCGGTGCGCACCTCGAAGTCGTCCATGAGACGACGCGCGCCGCCCAGACCATGGCCCAGCCCCGCGCCGGTGGTGAATCCGTCGACGAGCGCGGCCTCCACATCGGGGATGCCCGGGCCGTCGTCGCTGATCGTCAGCCGCAACCCGATCTTGCCGTGGCGGCGCTGGTGGTCGATGACGAGGGATCCTCCTCCCCCGTGGACGTACGCGTTGCGCGCCAGTTCGCTGGCGGCGGTCACCACACGTGTCTGGTCGACGATTCCGAATCCGATCTCCACGGATGCCGCGCGGACCGCGTGGCGGACCGACAGCAGGTCCTCTTCCGTTTTCAGTACGAGAGTGAGGGAATCGGACGGCTCGGCGGCCGGGGGCGGGTCGTCATGAGGGCGAGCGGCAGGAGTCTTGCTGTTAGCCAGTTGTGTCATGTCGCGCCCCTTCCGGGGGCCGCGGGCCTTGGTGCCATCCGAGAGCGGTCATGCCCTGTTCCGCGTTCAGGACGGTTTCGACTCCGAGGAGTTCAAGGCCCAGTTCAGCCAGAGTGATGGCCACCGGAGGCCGCATCCCCGCCACGATGGCCCGGGCTCCCAGCAGCCGCGCCATGGAGGTGAGCTCCATCAACGTGCGCGCGACAAAGGAGTCGATGATCTCGAGCCGGGAGATGTCGATGAGTACACCGCGCACCCCTTCGGCCGAGATGCGTTCGGTGAGTTCGTCGGTGAAGGCTATGGCGGCCTTGTCGTCGAGTTCGTTGAGGAGCCCCGTGACCAGGACATCGCCCAGGCGCAGGATCGGGACGCCGGTGGGGCGGAACTCCCTCATCGAGGCATCGCCGCAAGGGGCTGGGGCGCCGAGCCGCCGGTGAGTTCGATGGCCGCGGACAATGCGTCGGCCAGGGTGGCCAGGGTCAGGATCTTGGAAAGGTCGATGCCGAGTTGGGCGATGGTCTGCGCGATCGGCGGACGGATACCGCTGATGACACAGTCCGCCCCCATGAGCCGCACCGCGTTGACGGTGTGCATCAGATGCTGGGCAACAGCCGTGTCCACCGTCGGGACCCCGGTGATGTCGATGATGGCGACGCGCGCTTCCTGATCCTGGATCGCGTGGAGCAGGCTCTCCATCACCACCTGAGTGCGTGCGGTGTCGAGCGCACCGATCAGCGGGACGGCGAGCACCTGGCGCCACAGCCGCACGACCGGAGTCGACAGCTCAAGCAACTGGCGGCTCTGCCTGCGGATGATCTCCTCCCGTCCTTCGACACAGGTATCGAAGGACAGGGCACCGGCAGCGTCCAGCAACCGGTTGATCAGCAAAGCGGCCGAGAACAGCTCTCCAGCATCATCGACGCTCTCCTGGACGACCTCCAGAACCGCCTCCTTGAGCGCGAGGACTGCCAGGGACGTAGCCGTAGGCGTGGCCCCGCCTCGCGCTCTGCGCAGGGAAAGCTCGGTCACCGCGCGCTTGAGATCACCGTGGGAGGTCACCACCCGCGCAACCGGCAGAGCCGTGTCCAGACCGGCTATGAGGGCACTCACCAGAGCGTCCGCTTCCTCACGCAGCTCCCGCTCGCTGACACCGGCGCCGAGTTCGGCTTCGCTCAACTGCAGCTCCACCCACCGGTCGGCCACCCGAGCAGCACTCTCCGACAGCGCCTTCATCACGCGCCGGCGGACAGCGGACTCACTGCTACTCAACACGGGTCCCTTCACAGACGCCGCCACACGGCGAACGCCCTGCCATACGGTCTACGCTCGGGAGCCGTAACCCTCCCACGTCAACTGTTGTCGTACGGCAACTATAGGCACGCCGTGACGGTGGATGAAAGCCCCGCCCCCGCCCAGGCCCACCCTTGACCACGAATTGACTTCCAGTTCAGCCCAGATCGGGACGAGCCACAGCCAGGGGTGGCGGGCCTTCACGCGATCGCGACATCACCGACGAGCGCCGGTCACAAGCCGAGCCACTCCCGAGTGGTCAGCCCACGCGACCTCTCCCTGCCACGCCTGGAGCTCGTCGCCGCGGGCGGCCGCAATGATCACTCCCACGGTACGCGGACGAGGGCCAGGCGCGGCGCGCGGTGTGACGCGCGCGAGAGCCGGGCGGGGAGGGGTCCCCTTGGGAACCCCTGGCCATGGAGCCGTCTGCCGCCGGCTGCCCTCAGCACCATCGCCGCGCGCCCCGCCGGCGCTCTCAGGCGTGGCAGGGCGCTTCCCAGTGGCTGACGGGAACCCCGGCGGCCGGGGACCCCGGGAGGCCGAGGCGCTGGGCGGCCTTTGCCGGGTGCGTGAAGAGGGCCGCCAGGAGGCCGGTGGCCGGCAGCAGGGCCGCCGTGACGAACCAGCCGTTCTGATAGCCGACCGCGGCCGTCGTCGCGCTGCCCACGATCCGGCCGAGGACCAGGGGCGAGACGAGCCCGCCCGGCGCGAAAGACCACGACCAGGGTGCCGAGGACGGCACGCGTGATCCCGTGCCGGCTGAGTCGGTCGGGGTCAGGCGATGGCGATTCCGGCGAGGGTCCTTTGGAGTCGGCGGATCGCGTTCTCGGCTTCCATGTACTCCCGGGGGGCCGGGGGGACAGCGCCGAAGGTGGAGCCCTCTTCGGCGGGCATGGCACGCCAGTGCAGGACTGGCGTAAGGGCGGTGGCCGCTGCGCCGAGGAACCAGGCCAGGCGTCCATGTACGTGGGCAAGGGCGATGGCCACGGCAGCGAGCGCTTCCCGCAGGTGTGCCAGCCGTTCGACCTCGGGCAGGGTCTGCTGGGACAGCGGGGTGCCCACAGCGGCGCGCAGGTCGGCGGCGGCTTTCGCCGCGACCGTACGGTCGGCGGGTGTCAGGACCCATATGTGCTCGCGGATCAGCCGCTCGGCTTCCTCCGCCAGCTCCTCAATGACCGTTCGCATGTCCATACCCGCGATCCTATGCGTGTGCTCATCAGCGGGAGAGCGCAGGCAGTCTGCCTGTGATACCGCCTTTGGCGCCGAGCGGCCGGCATGATCGGGCGACAAGTCCTAGTAGGCCGCGACGCCCCCAGGGCCCCCGTGATGGAGGTGCCGGAGAGGAACACGGACCTCAGCGGTACCTCCGGGGACCCGGATCCCGCTTTCACATTGCGCGCCTGACGGCCCACGGGCGGGGGCAGGCTGCCCCTCATCCCCTTCACCGTCCGCACGGCCGCCCACAACAGTCCAGCGGCCCCCGCCGCTCCGAACACCCCTCGCCGGCCGCAGTGCAAGATCACCGCTCCAGGCTCGGCGCCGCCACCGCGACCCCCGCCGCCGCGCCCACCATGCGGATCGCGGTCGGCACGGTGCCCTCCCGCTGTTCCCGTATCCAACAGAGATCTCAGGCGCTCCGGAGCGTCCGGCACATACGCGTAGGTCTGGTGGGCAAGCCTCGGGGCGTGGCCGAGGGGCTGGCGTATCGCGACCTCAGGTGTCCGGTCCACCAGCACCCTTCTCTCCTGGCATCTTCCTTGATCGGAAGTCGCACCGAAGGGTTCCCGCGTCCCGCGCCGGTCCCCGCGCGACGCGGGAACCGGTGCGGCTTTCCGGAGCGGTTACGGGTTGACACAGCCGATCGAGCCGACCGGATAGTCGTTGCCGGTCGATGTCGCCGTGAACCCGAAGGTGACGCTGCCCTCCGGCGGGACGGTCCGGTTGTAGTCGAGGTTCCTGACCATGAGCGTGCCGTCGGACCCCGTGGTCAGCGCACCGTTCCACACACTGCTGACCTTGGTGCCCGCGCCGGGCGTCCACTTCACGGCCCAGCCGTCACGTGTCGTCGTGTTGTGGTTCATGACCTCGACAGAACCCTGGAAGCCGCCGCTCCAGGAGTTGGTCACCTGGTAGACGGCCATGCACCCGGAGTGCGGGTCGGTGGGGGTCGGAGTAGGCGTCGGGGTCGGGGTCGGAGTCGGAGTGCTGCCCGAGCCGCGGATACCGGTCACTTCACCGTTGCCGCCGTCGAAGACGATGTCGGAGCAGGAGAAGAAGTTCTCCTGGCTGTCCGAGCGGACCCACTGGATGAACATCACCGCGTCGCCCGAGCGGCCCGAGGGCAGGTTCAGGTTCCAGTAGTAGTGGCCGCCGTCCGTGCCCGGTGATCCGGTCTGCGGCGGGTTGGTGACGGTCTCGATCAGTTCCAGGTCGTCCCAGCCCAGTTCGGTACTGGGCGAGTAGCCGGGCTTGGACAGGTAGACCCGGAACGAGCCGGGGTGCGCGGCCCAGTTGCTGTGCTTGATCTGGATCGTCTTCCCGGACGTCAGGTGCGTGCGGGGCCAGTCGGAGCGGGCGGCGTTGTATCCGGTGAAGTTGTACGGCGACCGGTCACCGGCGCTGCACAGCTTCCCGTCCGGGACGTAACCCGGCCCCCGCCCACCCGCGTTGGAGTCGAGGACGGCGAACCAGTTGTACAGCGCGGTCGCGCCGCTCTCGTTGAGTGCGGCCTTGCACGCAGGGTTGGTCGGGTCCAGAGCACCGGTGCCGGTCTTGGCGTCCAGCCAGCAGAGGTAGGTACGCGATCCCGGCGTCATCGTCACCCCGTGCGCTTGCGCGTCGCCCTGGCCCATTAATGTCAGGGCGATCCCGCTGAGCAGCGTCGCGAGCACCGCCGCCAGGGAAACAAGTCGTTTCTTGCGTCGAACCATGGTGGTGTCTCCTGTGCCTGTGTGAGGACGTGTCTTGTGGCCGGGCCCTCTCTCCTGCGGCCGGCGTCCGGTGATGCAACCCTCGCCCGTCCGGGAAAGGCGACCGCCGGACAGGCGAGGAGTCTGGGGTGTGACGTGCGCGGGTCAGACGGGCGGTGCGCCCAGGGCGAGTTGGGCGACACGGCGGGTGGGGTGGGCGGCCCGGCCACCGGGCGAGCCGGCGTCGCGAGTGAAGGGCGGAGCGGGGTCAACGGGAACGCCGAACCGTCTACCTTTTGGGAGCGCTCCCACTCATGTACTCGTAGGGGACTGTAAGAGCGGCGTTGCGCTCTGACAACCCATCGGGACGGGGATGTGTGGAGCTGGTTCCGAAGGGCAGGCCAAGGGTGGCGAAGAGATTCGTAGCTACTTTTCGGGTATGCCAGCTCCTTGGGAGCGCTCCCGAAACCGTCACGGCTGGTTCGGGCCGGTGCCGGTGGCGCCGTCGCGGCGCGCCAAGACGCCTCAGGCCGACTCGCGCACCACCAACCGCGTCCGCAGGATCACATGACGCCAGGCCACCTCCGGATGAGCCATTTCCTCCAGCAGCAGCCGCACCATGGTCCGGCCGATCTCCTCCATCGGCTGGCGAACGGTCGTCAACGGCGGCTCCGTCCGCTCTGCCCGCTCGAAGTCGTCGAAGCCGACCACCGCCACGTCCTGCGGCACCCGGCGCCCCGCCGCATGCAAGGCGGCCAGCGCCCCGGCGGCCATGCTGTCCGACGCGGTGAAGACGCCGTCGACCTCCGGGTGGCGCTCGATGAGTCCGGCCATCGCCCGGCGCCCGCTGCTCTCCGTGAAGTCGCCCTCCATGACCAGGGACGGCAGCGCGTCGAGCCCGGCGTCGCCCAGCGCCTCCCGGTAACCGCGCAGCCTGCACTGGGCGACGTACATGTCGGACGGACCCGTGATCGCGGCGATGACCTTCCGCCCGCCCCCCACGAGGTGGCCGACCGCGGCCCGCGCACCGCCGACGTTGTCGGCGTCCACGTAGGTCACCCGCTCGTCGCCCGAGCGCCTGCCCAGCAATACCGTGGGCAGGCCGGCGTCGGCGAGCATGTCCGGCAACCGGTCCTCGGCCCCCACGGACATCAGCAGCGCCCCGTCGACCCGGCCCCCGCGAAGGTACTCCACGAGCCGCTGCCGCTCGGCGTCCGTGCGGACGAGAGTGAGCAGCAGCTGCACCCCCGCCTCGTCCAGGGCGTCGCCGACCGCCCGCGCGATCTCCGAGAAGAACGGCTCTCCGAACAGCCGCCAGTCCGACTTCGCCATCACCAGCGCGACGGCGCCCGCACGCCGCCCCGCCAGTGAACGCGCGGCCAGGTTGGGCACATAACCCAGTTCGTCGATGGCGCGCTGTACGGCACGGCGCGTGGACGCCTTGACGCCCGACGCGTCGTTGATCACCCGGGAGACCGTGCCCCGCCCCACTCCGGCAAGGGCTGCCACTTCCTCCAGAGTCGGTGTGCCGGAACCTCGCTTCAGCATGATCCCACCCCCAAGGACACCAGATCCTACGGCCCAACCGGTGCCGTACCGCTTCTTCTGATGGCTCATCAAATAGCTTGTGGGCGCGCGCTGTCGACGCCTTCGATCCGGGCCGCAGCCACCCGTCGCGGCCAGGGTCTCGTGAAGTCGCGGCCGATGACCCGTGAACCCGGCGGCGGTGGCGAATCCCGTCGAACAGCTTGACGGCGCATCTCGCGACCACGAGATTGGGAGCGCTCCCACTGTCTGTGTCGCACCGCAGGACACCACGCCGGTGCTCCAGTCACCGCGTGCCTTTCCCCTCCCCCGTAAGGACTTCAGAGTGCCGCGACATCAGTCCCCCGCTTCCCCCCAGCCCCGTAGATCCCGCCGATCGTGCCGCTCCGGACGTGTAAGCCTGGTGATGGGCGCGGCGGCTACCGTCGGGCTGGTGGCCGCCGGCGTGGTCACACCCGCCGGTGCCGCCGAACCCCTTGACGACGCCCGCGAGGTCATCGTCAACGGGGACTTCTCCGCGGGCACCGCCCCCTGGTGGTCGACGGCCAACAGTCCCGTCGCAGTCGTGGACGGACACCTGTGCGCCGATGTCCCCGCAGGCACAACCAATGCCTGGGACGCCATCGTCGGACAAAACGGGCTCACCCTCGTCGCGGGCGAGGCGTACACGCTGAGCTACACGGCGACATCCACCGAACCGGTCACCATTCGCGCCAACGTGCAGATGGCGACCGAGCCCTGGAGCACGGAACTCTCCACCGCGCAGCCGGTCGGGACGACCGCCGAACGCGTCACGGAGACCTTCACGGCCGGAGCCGACCACGAGGCCGCTCAACTCGCCTTCCAGATCGGGGGCAGCGCGGAGGCCCTCACCTTCTGCGTCGATGACGTCTCGCTGCGCGGCGGGACCGCGCCACCACCGTACGAACCGGACACCGGGTCGCCGGTCCGGGTCAACCAGGTCGGGTACTTGACCCACGGCCCCAAGGGCGGCACCTTCGTCACCGACGAGACCGGCCCGCTGCCCTGGACGCTCGACTCGGCCGACGGGACGCGCGTCGCCGGCGGCACCACCACACCGGCGGGCGTGGACACCGCCTCACGGCAGCACGTCCATACCTTCGACTTCAGCGCGGTCACGACGCCGGGGGAGGGTTACACCGTCACGGTGGCGGGGCAGAGGAGTGAGCCGTTCGCGATCGGCGACGACCTGTACTCGTCGCTGCGCACCGACGCCCTCGCGTACTTCTACCACAACCGCAGCGGCATCGAGATCGACGCGGACATCGTGGGGGAACGGTACGCGCGGCCTGCGGGGCATGTGGGTGTGAGCCCCAACCAGGGGGACAACGACGTGCCTTGCCAACCGACGGTCTGCGATTACCGCCTTGACGCGGCAGGGGGCTGGTACGACGCCGGCGACCACGGCAAGTATGTCGTCAACGGCGGTATCGCCGTCGCTCAGTTGATGTCCACGTTCGAACGGACCCTGTACGAGGAGACCGCCGACGCCGGGCCGCTCGGTGACGGTCGACTCCGGCTTCCCGAACACGGCAACGCGACTCCTGACATCCTCGACGAGGCCCGCTGGGAGCTGGAGTTCCTGATGCGGATGCAGGTGCCCGCCGGAAAGCCGCTGGCCGGCATGGCCCACCACAAGCTGCACGACAAGGAGTGGACGGGACTGCCGACCCGGCCGGACCGTGACCCCCAGCCCCGGGAACTCCATCCGCCGACCACGGCGGCCACCCTCAACCTGGCGGCCACCGCCGCCCAGTGCGCCCGGCTCTTCCAGGTCTACGACGCGGACTTCGCCGCGCGGTGCCGGTCGGCCGCGCGAGCGGCGTGGACGGCGGCCAAGGCCCACCCGGACGTCCTCGCCGACCCCCAGGACGGCACGGGCGGTGGCGCCTACCCCGACGACGACGTGCGTGACGAGTTCTACTGGGCAGCGGCGGAACTCTTCCTCACCACCGGCGAGGACGCGTACCGCCAGGAAGTTTTGCGCTCCCCGCTGCACGGTGACACCGACGCGGTCTTCCCGCGCGGCGGCATGTCATGGGGGGCGGTCGCCGGGCTCGGCGCCCTGGATCTCGCGACCGTGCCGAGCAGGCTGTCCGCCGACCAGCTCGCTACGGTGCGCGGCATGGTGACCGAAGCCGCCGACGGTTACGCGGCCGACTCGGCCGGAGCCGCGTACGGCCTTCCGTACGCGCCCGGTGACGGGCACTACGTGTGGGGGTCGAACAGCCAGGTCGCCAACAACATGGTCGTCCTCGGCTCGGCACACGACCTGACCGGCAGAACCGTCTACCGCGACGCCGTGCTGCGCGGACTGGACTACCTGCTGGGCCGAAACGCGCTGAACCAGTCCTATATCACCGGATACGGCGAGCGGGACTCGCGCAACCAGCACCACCGCTTCTGGGCCAACCAGCTCGACCACGCACTGCCGCACCCCGCCCCCGGATCCCTGGCCGGTGGTCCGAACGACGCCATCCAGGACCCGGTCGCGCAGTCCAAACTGCGGGGCTGCGCACCGTCGATGTGCTACATCGACGACATCCAGTCCTGGGCCACGAACGAGATCACCGTCAACTGGAACGCCCCGCTCGCCTGGGTCGCGTCCTACGTGGACGATCTGGGGAGCGGTGCGGCCGGGACGGCGCAGTGCGAGGTCACCTACACGTCGCAGCGCTGGGGCGGCGGTTTCACCACCCAGGTCGTGGTGAGGAACACAGGCGCTTCGGCCATCACACCCTGGAAGCTCGACTGGACCTTCGCCGACCAGCAGCGGGTGACCGATTCGTGGGGCGCGGACGTCCGGCAGAACGGCCCCCGGGTCACTGCCGAGGCGCTGACCTGGAATGCCCGTCTGATGCCCGGCGGCACCGTGCGGTTCGGCTTCAACGGCCGGTCCACCGGCCTCGTGAACGACCCGATGGTCTTCCGGTTGAACGACCGGGCCTGCGGGACGCCGGCACGACGATGAGGGGTCCGGCCTGACACGGGCCCGTGCCGAGGCCGGCTCCGCTCGCGGGCGAGGCCGGCCGTTCTCGGGGCGACGCCTTCCGGGAACGCCTCCCTTGCGTCGTCCACCCTTCACACGAGGAGCAACACCATGAAACGACGTCTAGTGGCTGTACTGGCGACCTGCGCGACAGCGCTGGGTCTCACGGCCCTGACCGGCCCCGAGGCGGTGGCCGCCGGCGGATGCAAGGTCGACTACACGGTCACCAGTCAGTGGCAGGGCGGCTTCCAGGCCGCCGTGAAGGTCACCAACCTGGGTGATCCCCTCACCGGGTGGACCCTCAAGACCGCCATGCCGGACGCCGGGCAGAAGCTCGTCCAGGGCTGGAACGCCACCTGGTCGCAGTCCGGCTCCACGGTCACCACCGTCGGCCTCGACTGGAACCGCACGCTGGCTACCGGCGCGGCGGCCGACACGGGATTCGTGGGCTCCTTCACGGGCGCCAACCCGAAGCCCACGGCGTTCACCCTCAACGGCGTCGCCTGTACGGGCTCCGTCGTGGAGCCTCCGCCCGGAGGCGAGGAGCCACCGCCCGTCCCGGGCACCGGCACCCCCGTGGACATCAACGGAAAGCTCCACGTCTGCGGCGTGAACCTGTGCAACCAGTACAACCGCCCCGTACAGCTGCGCGGGATGAGCACGCACGGCATCCAGTGGTTCAGCAAGTGCTACAACACCGCGTCCCTGGACGCGTTGGCGAAGGACTGGAAGTCGGACCTGCTGCGCGTCGCCATGTACGTGCAGGAGAGCGGCTACGAGACCGACCCAGCGGGCTTCACCAGCCGGGTGAACAGCCTCGTCGACATGGCCGAAGCCCGTGGCATGTACGCGTTGATCGATTTCCACACCCTGACGCCGGGCGACCCGAACTTCAACCTCGAGCGCGCGAAGACCTTCTTCGCGTCCGTCGCGGCCCGCAACGCCGACAAGAAGCACGTGATCTACGAGATCGCCAATGAGCCCAATGGTGTGAGCTGGACGGCCATCAAGAGTTACGCCGAGCAGGTGATCCCGGTGATCCGGGCCGCCGACCCGGACGCCGTCGTCATCGTCGGCACCCGCGGCTGGTCCTCACTGGGCGTCTCGGACGGCTCCAACGAGAGCGAAGTCGTCAACAATCCCGTCAACGCCACCAACATCATGTACGCGTTCCACTTCTACGCCGCGAGCCACAAGGACGACTACCGCGCCGCGGTGAGCCGGGCGGCCTCCCGACTGCCCCTGTTCGTCACCGAGTTCGGCACGGTGAGCGCCACCGGCGGTGGAGCGATGGACCGGGCGAGCACGACGGCCTGGCTGGACCTGCTCGATCAGCTGAAGATCGGCTATGCGAACTGGACGTATTCCGATGCCTCCGAGAGCAGCGCGGCGTTCAGGCCCGGAACCTGCAACGGCAGCAACTACAGCAGCAGCGACGTGCTGACCGAATCAGGGGCGC
The DNA here is from genome assembly GCF_055575535.1 of Streptomyces sp. NPDC034084. NCBI lineage: Bacteria > Bacillati > Actinomycetota > Actinomycetes > Kitasatosporales > Streptomycetaceae > Streptomyces > Streptomyces sp. NPDC034084. The sequence continues at coordinate 248,195 of NZ_JBVISK010000003.1, read as the reverse complement.
TCGTCAAGAGCCGGATCAGCACTCCTGACCATTTCCCCACCAGCTGACAGACAGCCTCGACACCTCGTGACGGGCCGCCGGATCACCCGGATGCCCCCCGGGCCCGTACCGTGCGGCGCGTCCACTGGAAGACGGGCCGGCAGGAGCCCGGCGCTCTCGTGCGGCGCCCGGACGCACGCCGGCGTCGTCGCCCGGGTGTCGGGAGACGCGGGCGGTCGTAGGTGTGGCGGAGTGTGCGGCTCGTCGAGGGTCTCCGCGACGAGCCGGCCCATGACGTCCCGCTCCATCGTCAGGGTGGAGGTGGCGGTCCGGGCTTCGGCCAGGGCGCCGGGCGCGGTCGTAGGCGTACGGGTCTCGCTCCCGCCCGCGTCACGGGCGACCATGCGGTCCATGGCGTCCCAGGCGTAGGTGACGATCTGCCAGTTCCGGCCGAGCGCGTCGGTCACCTGGGCCAGCCGGAGTTCCGTGTCGTAGCGCAGCTGTTGACGGGCGCCGTCGGGCGAGATGCGGGCGATCGGCTTGTCGAAGGGGCCGTACTCGGTCGTCCAGCGCCCTCCGGCGGCGTCGGTGTACGGCAGGCAGTTGCCCTCCGGGGCATAGGACCAGGCCCGCGTTGCAGGGGTCGGGAAGGCACGCCCGTGCTGAGCGTAGTCAACGAGGACGGCGCCACCCAGGGCGGCTCCCTGATGGACGACATCGTCCGTGAGAGCCCACAGGAGGGATGAACACGGGTGCTGACATGGGGTCATGGCGGCCGGGCGGATGCGGGAGCACCGAACTATGGTGTCCCACCACATACGCGCCTGACCTGCGACTTCCTACGGTATGGCGACACCGAAACGTCCCCGCACATGCCTGGAAGTGGTGCACATGGCCGCCGCAACAACCGCTCCCACACCCCCCGGTTCCCTCAAGCGCATCGTCGCCGCCAGCCTCATCGGCACCACCATCGAGTGGTACGACTTCTTCCTGTACGGGTCAGCCGCGGCGCTCGTGTTCAACAAGTTGTTCTTTCCGGACTCCGATCCGCTGGTCGGGACGCTGCTGTCCTTCCTGACCTACGCGGTCGGGTTCGCCGCGCGGCCGCTCGGCGCGCTCGTCTTCGGGCACTACGGGGACCGGCTCGGGCGGAAGAAGCTGCTGGTCCTGAGCCTGCTCCTGATGGGCGGGGCGACGTTCGCGATCGGTTTGCTGCCGACGTACGCGACCGTCGGATCCGCCGCGCCCCTGCTGCTCACGGCGCTGCGGCTGGTGCAGGGCTTCGCGCTCGGTGGTGAGTGGGGCGGGGCCGTCCTGCTCGTCTCCGAGCACGGGGACGCGAAGCGGCGCGGGTTCTGGGCCTCCTGGCCGCAGACCGGCGCGCCCGCCGGGCAGTTGCTCGCGACGGGTGTGCTCTCCGCGCTGACCGCGCTGCTCTCGGACGCCTCCTTCGCCTCCTGGGGCTGGCGCGTGCCGTTCCTGCTCTCCGGCGTCCTGGTGATCGTCGGCCTGTGGATCCGCCTCTCCGTCGACGAGTCCCCCGTCTTCAAGGCGGCGCTCGCCGCGGCCGAGGAACGCAAGGCGCTCGCCGGTCAGGCGGAGAAGATGCCGCTGGTCGCGGTCCTGAAGCACCACTGGCGGGACGTGCTGATCGCGATGGGCGCCCGCATGGCGGAGAACATCTCGTACTACGTCATCACCGCGTTCATCCTCGTGTACGCCACCACCCAGGTCGGCCTGAGCAAGCAGACCGCCCTGAACGCCGTGCTCATCGCCTCCGCCGTCCACTTCGCCGTCATCCCCGCCTGGGGCGCGCTCTCCGACCGGATCGGCCGCCGGCCGGTCTACCTGGTCGGCGCGGTCGGTGTCGGGGCCTGGATGTTCCCGTTCTTCCTGTTGATCGACCGCGGCAGCTTCGGCTCCCTGCTGCTCGCCGTCACCGTCGGCCTGGTCCTGCACGGGGCGATGTACGCACCGCAGGCGGCCTTCTTCTCCGAGATGTTCGCCACGCGGATGCGGTACTCCGGCGCCTCCATCGGCGCCCAGTTCTCCTCCGTGGCCGCCGGGGCGCCCGCGCCGCTCATCGCGACCGCGCTCCTCGCCGACTACGGCAGCTCGACGCCGATCGCCCTGTACGTGATCGCCGCCGCGCTGCTCACGGTCGTCGCCCTCGCCTGCGCCCGCGAGACCCGCTTCCGCGACCTCGGCGAGGTCGACGAGCCGAGCGCCGAGGACGCCCGCGTCCGCGCCGAGGCCTGATCCGCGTCCCGGAGGAATCCTGGAAGAGTCCCGGAATGCCCCGTGCCCCGCTCGACACGAGCGGGGCACGGGGCTGTGCGCGTCACCTTCCAGTGACGGCGTCCGAGAGGGCGTGCAGGCGGAGCGCCAGCTGGATCTCCAGGGCGCGGGCCGGGGACTGCCAGTCGGGGCCGAGGAGCCGGCCGACCCGTTCCAGGCGCTGTGCCACCGTGTTGACGTGGACGTGGAGTTCGTCCTTGGTGCGGGCCGGGCTCATGCCGCTGGCGAAGTAGGCGTCCAGGGTGCGGACGAGGTCGGTGCCACGGCGCCGGTCGTAGGCGACGACCTGCCCGATCGTCCGGTCCACGAAGCCGTCGACGTCCCGGCCGTCCGCGAGGAGGAGGCCCAGGAAGCCCAGGTCCTCGGCGGCCGCGCCCTGGCCGGAGCGGTGCAGCAGGACGAGCGCGTCCAGGCAGCGCCGTGCCTCCTGGTACGCGACGGCCACCTGGTCCGGGCGATCGAGGAGCGTCCGTACGGGGGCGGAGGCGCCGACGGTGACCGGCTCGCGCAGGGTGCCGCCGAGGCTTCGGGCGGTCTGGCGAGCGAGGTCGGCGGCGGTCTCTCCCGGACCGAGCGGCAGCAGCAGGACCGTACCGCCGTCGCGTGCCGAGGCGAGTCCGTGGCGAGTGGCGGCCAGGTGCGAGGCGGCCGACCACAGGCGCTGGCGGTCGGCGCTCTCCCTGCGGCCGGCGTCGGAGTCCGCGGCGCCGCCCGCCGCCCCGTCGATGCGGGCGGCGAGCACGACATGCGGGGCGTCGCTGTCGGTACGGAGGCGGGCGGCGCGCTCGCGCAGCAGGCGGCGGTCCCGGTCGGGGGTGTCGAGAAGGTCGTCGAGGAGCTCGCCGCGCACCCGCTGTTCGGCCTCGCCCGCCGAGCGGCGGGCGAGCAGCAGGAGGGAGGTGACGAGGGCGGCGCGCTCCAGGGTGCGCTGGTCGACGGGGTCGAGGTCGGGCTGTCCGTGGAGCACGAGCGCGCCCAGGGTCTCACCGCCGGCGGACACGGCGGCCACCCAGTCGTCGCCCTCGCGGACCGCGTGGCCCCCGGCGCGGCGGGCCGAGCCGGCGCCCGCCTTGGTGAACTCGACGGTCCCGCCGAGGACCTCGGAGACGGCGTCGGCCACGTCGTGGACTCCACCGCCGTGCAGGACCAGTTCGGAGAGCCGGTCGTGGACCTCGGAGGCCCGTTCGATGACTCCGCTGTGCTCGCGGATGATGTCGTTGGCCCGCTCCAGCTCGGCGAGGGCCGAGCGGGTCTCGGCGAGCAGGTTGGCGGTGTCGATGGCGACGGCGGCATGCGCGGCGAAGGAGCCGAGCAGGGCGACCTGTTCGCGTTCGAAGACCCTGGCCCTGCGGTCGGCGGCGAACAGGACGCCGATGACCTGGCTGCCGAGGCTGAGCGGCACTCCGAGGATGGCGACGAGGCCCTCGTCCCGCACCGCCGCGTCAATGGTGCGCGTGTGCTGGAAACGCGGATCCTCGAAGTAGTCCTCGGTGACGTACGGGCGGGCGGTCTGCGCGACGAGGCCGCCGAGCCCCTCGCCCATGCCGAGGCGCACCTGCTGGAACCGGGCGGAGACCGAGCCCTCGGTGACCCGCATGTACGTGTCACCGGCGGTCGGGTCGTTGAGGCTGAGGTAGGCGACCTCGGTGCCGAGGAGCGCACGGGCGCGCTGGACGATGGCACGCAGCACCGCGTCGAGGTCCCGGAGTCCCGCGAGGTCGTGGGCGGTGGCGAAGAGGGCGGACAGTTCCGCCTCGCGGCGCCGCCGCCCCTCCAGCTCGGCCCGGACCCGCAGCGCGAGCTGCTTGGCCTCCTCGAGTTCGGCGAGCGCCTCGGGGCCCGCGCCGCTCGCACGGGCGAGCAGCACGGGCCGGTCGTAGGCCTCCGCCGCCGCTCCCCGGGCGAGGAGTTCCAGGTAGGAGACGTGTTCGTGGGACATGGACACAGGGATACCTGCCGTACGTGTGGTCGCACCACCCCTGTGGACGAGCTGCACAGGGAGCTGTCTCAGTGGGCGGTCCAGCCGCCGTCGAGGGTGAGGGAGGTGCCGGTGATGAACGAGGCCTGGGGGGTGCAGAGGTACAGGACGGCCTCGGCGACCTCCTCCGGTTCGATGAGCCGCTTGAGCGCCGAGTCCTTGAGGAGCACCTCGGCGAGGACGCGCTCCGGCGGAATGCCGTGGGCGGCGGCCTGGTCGGCGATCTGCCGTTCGACGAGCGGGGTGCGGACGTAGCCGGGATTGACGCAGTTGGAGGTGACGCCGTGCGGCGCGCCTTCGAGGGCGGCGGTCTTGGAGAGGCCCTCCAGACCGTGTTTGGCGGCCACATAGGCGGACTTGAAGGGGGAGGCGCGCAGCCCGTGGACGGAGGAGAGGTTCACGATCCGCCCCCAGCCCTGGCCGTACATGTGGGGCAGGGCGCCCCGGATGAGCCGGAAGGGTGCCTCCAGCATCACGGTGAGCACGGTGTGGAAGACGTCCGGGGGGAACTCCTCGATGGGCCGGACCAGCTGGATCCCGGCGTTGTTGACGAGGATGTCGGTGCCGGCGGCGGCCGCCTCCGCCGCGTCCAGATCGGTGAGGTCGAGGAGTCGCGGTTCGAGGCTGCCGGCGAGGGCGCCGGCCTCCTCGGCCAGGGTCTCCAGGCCCTCGGCGGCCCGGTCGACGGCTCTGACCCGGGCCCCGGCGGCGGCGAGCCGCAGCGCGCAGGCGCGCCCGATGCCGCCGGCCGCGCCGGTGACGAGCGCGGTGCGGCCGGTGAGGTCGAGGGCGAGGCCCGCGGCGCGGGGCAGGGGCGAGGCGAGGTCGGCACCGGGCTCGGTGCCGGGGAGGGTGATGGGGGCGCTCATGCTCCGCACCCTATGAATGGGCTCCTCCCCCACCGATGTGCGCCGGGCCCATAGTTCAACTGGATGCTGTGGTGCGGAACCATGTGGGTTCGTCGGCGAGGGCCTTCTCGATCCGCAGATACGAGAAGCGCTTCATCTCCGGCAGGGCGTCCACGTCGAACCAGCCGACCTCGGTCGACTCGTCGTCGTTGACCCGGGCCTCGCCCCCGATCGCCCGGCAGCGGAACGCGACGTCCATGTACTGGCAGATGTCGCCGTTGGGGTAGACGACGGGCTTGCGCAGGGTCTCCACGAGCACGATCCGCTCGGCCACGCAGCGCACGGCCGTCTCCTCGTACACCTCGCGGACCACGGCGTCGGCGGGCTGCTCCCCCGGCTCCGGGATGCCGCCGACGACCGACCAGTGGCCGTTGTCGGTCCGCTTCCCGAGCAGGACCCGGCCCCGGTCGTCGAAGACGACGGCGCTGACGCCCGGCAGGAAGAGCAGCTGGTGGCCGGCCGTCTTGCGCAGTTCGCGTATGAAGTCAGGGGTACCCATCCCCAGACCCTAGATCATCTACGAATCGGGGCCTGGGCCCGGGTGTGGCGCCCGGACCCGTCCCTCAGCGCCTCAGCCCGCCGGGGTCCGCCGGGCGCGGAGCGCGCGGGCGGTGGCCCAGCCGAGACCGGCCGCCGCGAGCACCGCGAGGAGGGCCTCGGGCAGGGTGCCCAGGCGGGTCGCCGGGGTCTGCGAGGAGCGCAGCGGCACCTTCTCGACGAGGACGTCCGGGGTGAACATCCTGGTCTGCGCGACGATCTCGCCGTCCGGGCGGATGATCGCGCTGACCCCGCTGGTGACGGGCACGACGACCGAGCGGCTGTGTTCGACGGCGCGAACCCGGCTCATCGCGAGCTGCTGGTAGGTCATCTCGCTGCGGCCGAAGGTGGCGTTGTTGCTGGGGACGGAGATCAGCTGGGCGCCGTGTGTGACCGTGTCGCGCACGGCCCAGTCGAAGGCCGCCTCGTAGCAGGTCGCGAGGCCGACCTTCGTGCCGGCGAGGTCGAAGACGCCGACCTTCGTACCGGCGCCGAAGTCACGGCTCACCCGGTCGACGTTGCTGTTGAAGATCCGTACGAAGGAACGCATCGGGATGTACTCGCCGAAGGGCTGGACGTGCCGCTTGTCGTAGGTGGCGACGGGGCCGCGTTCGGGGTCCCACTGGATGAGGGTGTTGCGGAGCTTGCCGGTCTCGGGGGTGACGACGGCGCCGATCACGGTGGGCACGCCGATCGCCTTGACGGCGCCGTCGATGACGTCGGCCGCGTCGGCGTTCGCGTACGGGTCGATGTCGGAGGAGTTCTCCGGCCAGAGCACGAAGTCGGGCTGCGGCTCCCTGCCGTCCTTCACGGCCTGGGCGAGTTCCCTGGTGCGGGCGACGTGGTTGTCGAGGACGGCCCGGCGCTGGGAGTTGAAGTCGAGGCCGAGGCGGGGCACGTTGCCCTGGACGGCCGCGACGGTGGCGGTGCCGTTCTCGGCGGAGTCGTCGACGAGGGGCAGCGCGGTGAGAGCGCCGGTGACCGGCACGAGGACGGAGAGCGCCGCGGCGGCGAGCGGGCCGCGCGGGACGGTGCCGGTGGCCCGGTACGCGTGGAACCGCCGGTACGCCTCGTAGAGCCCGAAGCCGCAGAGGGCGACGGCGAAGCCGAGCACCGGGGTGCCGCCGACGGCGGCGAGCGGCAGGAGGAGGCCGTCGGCCTGCCCGAAGGCGACCTTGCCCCAGGGGAAGCCGCCGAAGGGCACGCGCGCGCGTGCCCCTTCCAAGAGGATCCACACCCCGGCGGCGAAGAAGGGCCACCAGGGGAGCCGGGAGACGGCCGCGATGCCGAGGCCGGCGGCGGCGACGAAGAGCGCCTCGACGGCGGCGAGGGCGAGCCACGGTCCGGCGCCGACCTCCTCACCGGTCCACACGAGGAGCGGAAGGAGGAAGCCGAGACCGGCGAGGTAACCGAGGCCGAAACCGGCGCGGAGTCGGCGGCCCCGCAGGGTCCAGCCGAGCAGCGCGAAGGCGGGCAGCGCGAGCCACCACAGGGGGCGCGGCGGGAAGCTCAGGTAGAGCAGGAACCCGGACAGCAGGGCCGTACCGGGCCGCATCAACCGTCGCAGCCGGGAGGCCGGCGTGGGTGCGGTGTCGGGTCCCGGCGCGTCGACGGGGGTGATGGTGGCGCTCACCCAGCGGAGTCTACGGGGCGATCCTGTCCGCGGGGAGGGCGGTACGGGTCGGTCCGGAGCCCTCGTGACCGGCGCGGACGCCCCTCACCCCGGCGGGCGAGGCACGGGGCGCCGTGGGTTCACACACCGGTCGCGGCGGGCGGGACCGGCGGGGCCGGGTGGCGGAGGAGGTCGCGGATGACACGGACCGCGGACTCGGCGTCGTCGACGGTCACCGTGAAGGTGAGGCCGTCGCCGAGGCGCAGGACCAGGGCCTCGCCGCGCCGGACGATCACGGCCGTGCCCTTCTCGGGCCGCCAGCGGTAGCCCCAGCCGCCCCAGTGGCGCGGGGTGACGCTCGGCGCGAAGTCGGCGCCGACGACCTGGGTGAGCGGGATGCGGCGGCGCGGCAGGCCGATGTGGCCGCAGCGGACCTCCATGGCGCGGTCGTCGACCTTCACGGCGACGTGGACGAAGGCGAGGGTGCCGAAGAGGACGAGCAGTCCGGCCGCGACGCAGCCGATGACCGCCATGAGGAGGGCGGCGGTGCCGGAGGTCCACGGGGACTCGACGGCGAGGGTGATGCCCAGGGCCATGCAGGCGGCGCCGCCGACGGCCGCGACCCACTGGAAGCGGTTGGTGGCGCGGCCGGTCCAGACGGCGGGCATCAGCTCGTCGGCGCGTGGTTTCCGGTTCCGGGAATGCTCCCTCATACGGATGAGAGTACCCAGGTTCGGCGCGGGCAGCGCGCCGGAGCGCATTCGTCCGCTGACGCTCGGTGAGGTCAGTGCGCGGCGGCCGTGGCCGCGAGGGCGCGGCCTTCCGCGTAACCCAGGGCGGTGGCGGGGAGCTGCCCGGGCCGCCCGCTGAGCAGGACGGAGAGGGTGCCGGTGGGGTCCGCGTCGGGGGCGGGCTCGGCGCCGATCCGGCGCAGGGCCTGCGCGGCGACGGCGTCGGCGGAGCCGTGGAAGACGATCGGCGGCAGCCCGGCCCGGCGGTGGACCTCCAGGGCGGTGAGGATCCGCTCCTCGACCAGTTCGTAATGGGTGCAGCCGAGGACGACGGCGCGGACGTCGGTCGGGGTGAGTGCGGCGGCCGCGGCGACGGCGGCGTCCACGGCGTCCCGGTCGGCGTGCTCCACGGCGTCGGCGAGGCCCGGGCAGGGCACCTCGGTGACCTCGGCGCCGTCGGCGAAGTCGCGGATGAGTCCGCGCTGGTAGGCGCTGCCGGTCGTGGCGGGGGTGGCCCAGATGGCGACCTTGCCGCCGCCCGCGGCGGCGGGCTTGATCGCGGGCACGGTGCCGATGACGGGGATGTCCGGTTCGAGCGCGGCGCGCAGGGCGGGCAGGGCGTGCACGGTGGCGGTGTTGCAGGCCACGATGAGCGCCTGCGGGCGGTGCTCGGCGGCGGCGAGGGCGACGTCGACGGCACGCCCCGTCAGGTCCTCGGGGGTGCGGGGGCCCCACGGCATGCCGTCGGGGTCGTTGGAGAGGAGGAGATCCGCGTCCGGCCGGAGCCGACGCACCGCGGCCGCCGCCGGGAGGAGGCCGATTCCGGAGTCCATGAGCGCGATCTTCACCCGGTCACCCTAGCCGATGAGCGTTGCCGGCCCCGCGATCTGGGGCAGACTGCCGCGAATGAGCACCCTTGCCTGGTTCTCGATCGTCTCCCTGGCCGCCTGGCTCTGGCTGCTCCTGGGCCAGGGTTTCTTCTGGCGCACCGATCAGCGGCTGCCGCCCGAGCGGGGCACGCCGCCGGCACGGAACGAACCGCCGGGCGGGTGGCCGCGGGTGGCCGTCGTCGTACCGGCGCGTGACGAGGCCGAGGTGCTGCCGCTGAGTCTGCCGTCGCTGCTCGCGCAGGACTATCCGGGGGACGCGGAGGTCTTCCTCGTCGACGACGGGAGTACGGACGGGACGGGGAAGGTCGCGGTCGGGCTGGCCGAGCGGTACGGGGGGCTGCCGCTGACCGTCGTGTCGCCGGGAGAGCCGGAGGCGGGCTGGACGGGGAAGCTGTGGGCGCTGCGGCACGGAATGGCGCTGGCACGCGCGCGTGGGCCGGAGTTCCTGCTCCTGACGGACGCGGACATCGCGCACGAGCCGGACAGCCTGCGGCGGCTCGTGACGGCGGCCGTGGACCATGACCTGGACCTGGTGTCGCAGATGGCCCGGCTGCGGGTCGCGAGCCTGTGGGAGCGGCTGGTCGTGCCGGCGTTCGTCTACTTCTTCGCCCAGCTGTATCCCTTCCGCTGGATCAACCGGGAGCGGCCCCTGGCGACGGCCGCGGCGGGCGGCTGCGTGCTGCTGCGGACGGAGACGGCGGTGGCGGCGGGCGTGCCGGAGGCGATCCGGCATGCGGTGATCGACGACGTGTCGCTCGCGCGGGCGGTGCGGCGGGCCGGGGGCCGGATCTGGCTGGGGCTCGCGGAGCGGGTCGACAGCGTCCGGCCGTATCCGGGTCTCGGCGAGCTGTGGCGGATGATCACGCGGAGCGCGTACGCGCAGCTCCGGCACAACCCACTGCTGCTCGTGGGGACGGTGGCGGGGCTCGCGCTCGTTTATCTGGTGCCACCGATGGCCCTGGTGGTGGGCGTCTGGGGCGGGGACACGGTGGCGGCGTGGGCCGGTGGCATCGCGTGGGCGGTGATGGCGGGGACGTACCTGCCGATGCTCCGCTACTACCGGCAGACGCTGTGGCTCGCTCCGCTGCTGCCGTTCACCGCGTTCCTCTATCTCCTCATGACGGTGGACTCGGCGGTGCGGCACTATCGAGGCCGTGGCGCTGCCTGGAAGGGCCGGACGTACGCGCGCCCGGAGGCGGCACCGGACCGGTGAGGCCTCCCGGCAAGGGCGCGGCTCAGGCGAGCAGGTTCACCGCTCCCTGGAACACGCTGGGGAACCGTGCGGCCGTCGGGGTGATCAGGGGCGCCAGTCGTGGCTGGTTCCGGGTCCAGAGGAGGGACCTCGTCAGGAGCCGGTAACTGCGGGACAGTCGGCACCAGGCGCGTTCGTACGCCTGCGGGCGGCCCTCCTGGAGACAGCGGACGGCGGCGTCCGCGGCCGTCAGGGCGAGGGTGAGGCCCTCTCCTGTGAGCGCGTCGACGTACCCCGCGGCGTCGCCCACGAACAGCACGCGGCCGGCCACCCGGGAGCGGGCCTGCTGACGCAGCGGCCCGGCGCCCCGCACAGGTGAACCGCCGTCGGCGGGAAGGCGGGCGGCCAGGAGGGGGAAGCGGGCCAGCTGGTCGTCGTACGGGAGCCGGCGGGAGGTGAGGATGGCGACCCCGACCTTTCGCGGTCCCAGCGGCGTGACGTACGCCTCGCACGCGGCGGACCAGTGCACCTCGACCAGGTCGGTCCACGGCTCGACGGTGTAGTGGCGGCGCAGTCCGTACCGGAGGGCGCCTCGCCGGGCGGCGGGGCGCACGGTCAGGCCGAGCGCCTGCCGGGTCGGTGAGTGCAGGCCGTCGGCCGCCACGAGATAGCGGGCGGTGATCCCGTCGGCGGTCACGTACGCGTCGGACTGGGCCACCTGCCGGACGCGGTGCGGGACGACGGGGATGCCGAGCCGGGCGGCCCGCGTGGCGAGTGCCTCGTGCAGCACGGTCCGGCGTGCGCCGAGACCGTGCCCCGCGGGGAACAGGGCCTCGGCGCGTCGGTCGCCGGCGGAGTCGAGATAGCGGATGCCTCGGAGGTGCTGGCCGGACACCCGCACGTCGAGGGCGTCCAAGGCGCGAACCGCCGCGGGCATCAGGCCCTCTCCGCACGCCTTGTCGACGGGCGAGGGACGCGGTTCGGCGACCATGACGTCGAAGCCGCGTCGCGCCGCGTGGATCGCGGTGGCCAGGCCCGCGGGACCGCCGCCCACGACGAGGAGGTCGATCACGTCGCGCCGCCGGGGGACGAGAGCGAGCGTGACGGCGCCAGGGCGGTGTTCTCGCAGCGAATGCGCACGGTGAGCAGGGCCAGGTTCAGGAGGGTGAAGCCCGCGGCGGTCAGCCAGGCGGTGTGGACCAGGGGGAGCGCGACGCCCTCGACGACGACGGCCACGTAGTTGGGGTGCCGCAGGTACCGGTAGGGGCCGGAGGTGATCAGCGGCAGGTCGGGGACGATCAGGACGCGGGTGTGCCAGCGGGGTCCGAGGGTGCTGATGCACCACCAGCGCAGCCCTTGGGCGGCCACCGTGAACCCGAGGGCGGGCCAGCCGAGAGCGGGCAGGAACGGCCGGTCGGCCGCCCAGGGCTCGACGAGGCAACCGAGGAGGAACGCGGTGTGCAGCGCGACCATCGCGGGGTAGTGCCCGGCGCCGTACTCACGGCCGCCTCGGACTCGGCTCCAGGCGCCGTTGCGTCGCGCCACGGCGAGTTCCGCGAACCGCTCGGCGGCGACCAGCAGGACCAGGACGGTGTACGGGGTCATGTCACCCTCACCAGGCCAGGAGGACGAGGTCGGACGAGAAGCCGGGGCCGAAGGCGATCATCAGCGCGGTCGTTCCGGGCGGCGGCCGGTCGTCCTGCGTGTCGTTCAGGATGTGCAGCACCGAGGCGGAGGAGAGGTTGCCGTGGGCGGCGAGCGCGCGGCGGCTCGCCGCGAGGGCCGCATCCGGCAGTCCGAGTTCACCGGCGAGGGCGTCAAGGATCCGGGGGCCGCCGGGGTGGCAGATCCAGGCCGAGACGTCCGCGGGTTTCAGGTCGTGGGCCGCGAGGAAGGACTCGACCTCCTCGGTCACGTGCAGCCGGACGAGCTCGGGGATCTCCGGACCGAGCACCATCCGGAAGCCCCAGTCGCCGACGTCCCAGCCCAGCAGGTGCTCGGTCCCCGGATAGAGGCGGCTGCGCGCCGCCACGACGGTCGGCACGGCGACTCCGGACCAGCGGGACGACGTAGGTGAGGCCGTACGGGCCGTCGTGGGGGATGCCGTACGGGGGTGGTCGCCGCCCACCGCGACGAGCGCGGCGACTCCGTCCCCGAACAGGCTGCCCGCCACCAGGTTCGCCCTGGACAAGTCGCCGCGCTGGAGGGTGAGGGAGCACAGTTCGGTGGAGAGCAGAAGTGCGGTGCCGCCCGGCCGCCCGTCGAGGAAGTCGTGGACGCGGGCCAGTCCGGCGGCGCCCCCGGAGCACCCGAGCCCGAACAGCGGGAGGCGCTTGACGTCCGGGCGCAGACCCGTCCGTGCGGCGAGGCGGGCATCGATGGAGGGGGTCGCGATACCGGTCACCGTCGTGGAGACGACCAGGTCGACGTCCTCCGGGCGCACGCCGGCTTCGTCGAGCGCCCGCTCGACGGCCTCGGCTCCCAGGGTGGTGGCGAGTTCGACGAAGACGCGGTTGGTATCGCCGAAGGTGCCGAGGTCGCGGTAGCGGTCGAGGGGCAGAGCCAGATGGCGGCTCTCCACGCCGGCCGCCGCGTGCAGCCTCCGCACGAGCTCCCGTTCGGGTCCGGGCGGCAGGCCGGAGACGAGGTCTTCGGTGATCTCGTGTTGCATGTAGCGGTGCGGCGGGAAGACCGTGCTCACCGCGAGGACGCAGGTCATTGCTCCAACATAGGGACAGGGGGACGCCGCCGCGCTCAACCCGGCGGCGGTGGGCGCGCCGTCGCATAGCGTGGTGCGGGTGCCCTCCACCACGGATGAAGGAATCCACCGCCTCGCCGCCACGCCGATTCCCGGCCAGGCGGAACCCCCGTCTCTCCTGGGGCTTCTGAAGGCCAGTCACCCCTTGCCCGCGGCGGCGGTGACGGGGCTCGCGGCGCTGCTGGCCGCCGCGTTCGGGCTGGATCTCCCTTCCGCGGCGACGGCGGTGGGCGCGGTCGCCGCGGGCCAGTTGTCGATCGGCTGGTGCAACGACCGGCTGGATCTCCGGCGCGACCGGGCCGCCGGACGCCGGGACAAGCCTCTGGCCACGGGGGCGGCACGGCCGGCCGTGGTGGGCACGGCGGCCGGTGCGGCTCTCCTCGTGTGCGTCGTGCTGTCGCCGGCCTGCGGAGTCCTGGCGGGCGCCGTGCACCTCGGCTGCGTCGCCGCCGCGTGGGCGTACAACCTGTGGCTCAAACGTACGGTCCTCTCCTGGCTCCCCTACGCCCTCGCCTTCGGGCTGCTGCCCGCGTTCCTGACGCTGAGCCTGCCCGGCCGACCGTGGCCGCCCCTGTGGCTGATCGCCGCGGCGGCGCTCCTGGGGACGAGCGCCCACTTCGCCAACGTGCTGCCCGACCTGGAGGACGACCTCGCGGGCGGTGTACGCGGACTTCCGCAGAGAGCCGGCCGGAGACCGTCCGTCGCGTCGGCCGCCGTCCTGGCACTCGCTTCCAGTCTGCTCCTGACGCTCGGTCCGACGGGCCCGGTGACCCCGGTCGGAGTGAGCGTGCTCGGGCTGACGCTCGTGCTGTGCCTGGCGGCCGTGAGCGGACCGCCCGCTCTGGCGCGCGGGCGCGCGCCCTTCGTCGTCGTCCTGGCCATGGCCGGCCTCGACGCCGCGCTCCTGGTTCTGGCCGGAGGTGCGCTGACCCACGGATAGAACGGCCGCCGACGGTATCGGGAAAACCGATTTCCACCCGGAGCGCGTGTGACGGAATGCGGGGAGCCCGGATCAGTGATCGGGCGGCCACCCTGTGTACAGTCGCCGTACGGATATCACGCAGTTACCTTCGGTAATCGAGTTCGGGGCCGAAGGGCGGATGTCGCCGTGGAGTCAGGCCGACACTTCCCGTCAACTCCGGGACGGGCAACGGGAAAACCCCCGAATTAACGCGGGCTTTAGCGCGTTTGGGCAGGTCACGGCGGTGAAAACAGCGTAAAACGGATAACCCCAAGATGGGGGCTCCCCAACCGGCACATCTGGGCTTACCTTATGTGCCATGACCTCCCCCCGCTCCACCTATGGAGGCGGTTACCACACCGCGCCGTCCTTCCCGGACACCCCGATCTACGACTCCCTGGTCGCGGAGCGGGGCACGCCTCAGATCGCCCCGATCCGAGTGCCCGCCGCCTACGACACCGGCAGTTACGCCGGAGCCGGAAGCGGTTCCTACCTTCCGGCGCTCCCCTCGGCGCTGCCCGCCCTCCCGGCGGCGCACAGCCCCCAGCCCGCCCCCGCCTACGGCGGCGGGTACGGCTACCCGCAGCCGGCGCCGCAGATGGCCCCCGTGCCGCTGCAGCACGCCCCGGCTCCGTACATCCCGCAGCAGCAAGTGGCCCCGCGCGGCTACCCGGGTGGTCAGTACCCGCAGCAGCCCCGTCCGGCCGCCGCCGGCTACGAGGCGATGCGCCCGGCGGCCGCCCGACCCGCACCGGTCCCGACCCCCGCGCCGTACGACGACCCGTACAACCGCTCCTACCAGGGCGGGGGTTACTGACCGGCTCCGCGCACCGGCCGACGGCGGGCCGGGCGGCTGGCAGGATGAGGGCATGCCGACTCCTGTGCTCCGCTCCGTCCACGTCCACCCCGTGAAAGCCATGCGCGCGCTGGCCCGTACGGAGGCCGAGGTGCAGCCCTGGGGGCTCGCCGGGGACCGCCGCTGGACCGTCGTCGACGCCGCGAACAAGGTCGTGACCCAACGCCGTCACCCCCGGATGGCGTTGGCCACGGCCGAGCCGCTGCCGGGCGGCGGGGTCTCGCTGTCCGCTCCCGGCCGGCCGACGCTGGAGGTCGAGGTACCGCAGCCCCCGCCCGCCACCGCCACCGTCACGGTGGAGATATTCGACAAGCCCGTGGAGGCGGTCCCGGCCGACGCCGCCGCGGCCGCCTGGCTCTCGGCGTACCTGGAGACCGACGTACGGCTCGTGCACATGGACGCGCCCGAGCACCGGCGGCCCGTCGATCCCGACTACGCGCTGCCCGGCGAGACCGTCAGCTTCGCCGACGGCTATCCGCTGCTCGTCACCACCACCGCCTCGCTCGACGCCCTCAACTCCCTGATCGCCCAGGGCGACCACGCCGACGAGGGCCCCCTGCCGATGAACCGGTTCCGGCCGAACCTGGTCGTCGAGGGCACCGCCCCCTGGGCGGAGGACGGCTGGACGCGGCTCGCCGTAGGAGAGGTCACCTTCCGGGTCGCCAGGCCCTGCGGGCGCTGCGTCGTCACCACGACGGACCAGCTCACCGCCGAGCGGGGCAAGGAGCCCCTGCGGACCCTCGCCCGGCACCGCAAGAGCGACGGCCGGGTCATCTTCGGCCAGAACCTCGTCCCCGAGCACACCGGCACGATCCGGGTCGGTGACGCCGTGAAGATCCTGGACTGAGGGAGCCGCTGGGGGGAGTGTCCCGACCGACCCGACAGGCGGGGAACCCACCCCCGGGGCACACTCGTTGGAAGAGCGGCGAACGAGGAGCGGCGAACAACGAGGGGGTCCCGACGTGCGCGCAGCCACCGGACTCTGGCGCTGGCGGCACAATCCCCTGCGCCGGACCACCGATCTCGTCGAGGCGTGGATCGCCTTCGCGGCGGTCGTACTCCTCTGCGTCGCCGTGCCCCTGACCGGCTGGGCGGCCGGCACCTCCGCGTACGGCTCGCTGTCCCGCGCGGTCCGCACGCAGCAGGAACAGCGGTTGCCGACGACGGCCCGGGTGGTGCGCCTCGCCGACGGACCCGTGAGCGGCGCCGCGTCCGTCGAGGCCGCCGGGGAGGAGCGGCTGCGGCGCTCCGTCGTGGCCCGCTGGACCGCGCCGGACGGCTCGGTCCGTACGGGGACGATCGCCACGGCACGGCAGCGCTCCGCGCCCGGCGCCACCTTCCGCCTCTGGACGGACCGCGGCGGGCGCCCGGTGCCGCCGCCGATGCAGGCGGGGACGGCTCGCGCGCACGCGATCGTCACGGGCCTGACGGCCGCGCTCCTCGTCGGCTCGCTGGTGGAGCTCGTGCGCCGGCTCGCCCTCCGCAGACTGGTGCTGCGGCGGTACGCGCGCCTCGACCGCGCGTGGGCTGCGGCGGGTCCCGACTGGGGTCGTACGGGCACGGGAAGCTGAACCCGGCGCGCACCCCGGCCCGCTTTCGACTTCGACCGCTCGCCGACCGAGCCCGACCGCTCCGGACCGGCCCGGACCGGCGGTGACGCATGTCCGGCGGCGGCCGGGCCTCCCGGACGGGCGGGGGCCGGCGACCCGTCAACCCGGCGGCGCCGCGCGCGCTACGGTGGGGCATCGGATCAGCGGCGAGGCATGAGGCGGGGGCAGGACACACCCATGGCACAGGGCACGGTCCAGGTGACGCACACCGGCACGTCGCGGTGGCGGCGCCGCACGGGTGAGTACCCCTCTCTCGCCGCCGCCCTGGAGGCCGCGGGCGACGGGGACGTCCTCACCGTCGCGCCCGGCACCTACCGGGAGAACCTCGTGATCCGGCGGGCCGTCACCCTGCGCGGCCCTGAGGGCGGGATCGGCTCGGTGCGGATCGCGCCCCCGGACGGGGTGCCCCTGACCCTCCGGGCCTCCGTCACCGTGCAGGACCTGCACATCGAGGGGCAGGACGTGGCCGCGCCCGCGCTGCTCGTCGAGGACGGCACGCCCGAGCTGCTCGACCTGCGGATCATGACCCGCTCCGCGGCCGGGATCGAGGTGCGGGGCGCCGCCCGGCCGACCGTCCGCCGCTGCACGGTCGACAACCCGGCCGGCGTCGGCATCGCCGTGCTCGACGGCGCGGGCGGGGTCTTCGAGGAGTGCGAGGTGGTCTCCGCCGGGCAGGCCGGCGTCTCGGTGCGCGGCGGGGCGCATCCGCGCCTGGAGCGCTGCCGGGTGCACCACGCCTCCGGCGCGGGGATCGCCGTGACCGGCGAGGGCAGCGCCCTGGAGGGCGTCGGCTGCGAGGTGTACGAGATCAAGGGCGCCGGTCTGCAGATCGCTGCCCGCGCCACCGCCCATATGACCGACTCCTCGGTGCACCGCACCTCGGGGGACGGCATCACGCTCGACACCGACGCGGTGCTCACGCTCTCCGACTGCGACATCCACGACGTCCCGGAGAACGCGGTCGACCTGCGCTCGCGTTCGGTCCTGACGCTGACCCGGTCGACGGTCCGACGCTTCGGGCGCAACGGCCTGTCGGTGTGGGACCCCGGGACCCGGGTGGACGCCAACCAGTGCGAGATCCACGACAGTACGGGCGACTACCCGGCGGTGTGGGTGAGCGACGGGGCGACCGCCGTCCTCGACGCCTGCCGGGTGCACGACGTGCCGGACGCGCTGTTCGTCCTCGACCGGGGCTCGCGCGTCGACGTCGTCGACAGCGATCTGTCGCAGGTGCGGAACACGGCGGTGTCGGTGAGCGACGGGGCCACGGCCCAACTCGACGACTGCCGGATCCGGGAGGCGTCCACCGGCGCCTGGTTCCGGGACCACGGCAGCGGCGGCACCCTCGGCGGCTGCACCATCGACTCCGTGCAGACCGGGGTCATCGTCACCAAGGGCGCCGACCCCACGATCGACCGGTGCGTGGTCACCTCGCCCGCCGAGGCCGGTTTCTACGTGTCGGCGGAGGGCCGGGGCTCCTTCCACGGCTGCCGGGTGACGGGCAGCGGTGGGTACGGCTTCCACGTCACCGACGGCTGCCGGACGACCCTGCGCACATGCCGTACGGAGCGGTGCGCGCGGGGCGGTTACGAGTTCCCGGAGGAGGGCGCGAGCGCGGAGGACTGCACCAGCGACGAGAGCGCGGTCCGGTCCTCCGTGCCCGACGGCGGCACGGTCCTGACGGCCACCCAGCCCGCGGGGCTCCTCGGCGCGGTGCCGGCTCCGCGCCCCACGCCGGCCGTTCCGGCCGTGACGGCTCCGGAGCCCGCCCCGGAGGCGCGTTCCTCGCAGGACGTGCTCGGCGAGCTGGACGCCCTCGTGGGTCTGGAGAGCGTCAAGCTGGAGGTGCGGACCCTCACCAACATGATCGAGGTCGGGCGCAGGCGCCAGGAGGCCGGGCTCAAGGCGGCCTCGGTCCGCCGCCATCTGGTCTTCACGGGCAACCCGGGCACGGGCAAGACCACGGTCGCCCGGCTGTACGGCGAGATCCTCGCCTCGCTCGGGGTCCTGGAGCGCGGGCACCTGGTGGAGGTCTCCCGGGTGGACCTGGTCGGCGAGCACATCGGCTCGACGGCGATCCGCACGCAGGAGGCCTTCGACCGGGCGCGCGGCGGAGTCCTCTTCGTCGACGAGGCGTACGCGCTGTCGCCGGAGGACTCGGGCCGGGACTTCGGCCGTGAGGCCATCGACACGCTGGTGAAGCTGATGGAGGACCACCGCGATGCGGTCGTGGTCATCGTCGCCGGGTACACGGCGGAGATGGAGCGCTTCCTCACCGTCAACCCGGGGGTCGCCTCTCGCTTCTCCCGGACCATCTCGTTCGGCGACTACGAGCCGGAGGAACTGCTGCGGATCGTCGGCCAGCAGGCGGACGAGCACGAGTACCGGCTCGCGCCGGGCACGGACGAGGCGCTCCTCACGTACTTCGAGAAGCTCCCCAAGGGCCCCGCGTTCGGCAACGGCCGCACGGCGCGGCAGACCTTCGAGTCGATGGTGGAGCGGCACGCGGGCCGGGTCGCCGCGCTCACCGAGCCGAGCACGGACGAACTGACCCTGCTCTACCCGGAGGACCTCCCCGAACTCCCCTGATCGGCGCCGCTGTCGGACCGCTGGTGGGGAAAGGCAGGCGGGAGCCGGTCGAGGAGCGCGGAGCGGCGGTGCGCGAACGCCGGATCGGCCTGGTAGTCCGAGTGCCCCAGGATCGGTTCCGGCAGCGGGTGTTCGCGGGTCCGGCCGTACGCGACGGGGTCGAGCAGCACCGCCGCGTCGACGGCCGGGCGGCCGTCCTCGGCGGGGACCCGGACGGGCCCGCCGATGGGGTCGGTGGCACGGTACAGGTTGCTCCAGCAGTGCACCGCACGGTTCAGCGAGCGCAGCGCCTCGGGGCCGAAGTACGCCGGGAACCAGCGCCCGTAGAGCCGCTCCAGGGGGGAGCCGTAGGTGAGCAGGGCGACCCGGCTCCGGGTGGCGGGCAGCAGCTGCCAGACGGCGGCCGCCGCGAGGACGCTGCCCTGGGAGTGGCCGGAGATGACGAGCCGGCCGCCGGTGCTCCGGGTCCAGGAGCTCATCCGCCAGGTGAGGTCGGGGACCGCGCGCTCGGCGTAGCAGGGCGGGGCGAAGGGATGGGCGGCGCGGGGCCAGAAGGTGCCGACGTCCCAGAGGATGCCGATGGTGCGGCGGGCGGAGGCGTCCCGGTAGGCGCGGCGGCCCCAGGTGACGAAGAGCAGGAAGCCGAAGCCGATCATCCAGGAGCCGAGGGCCTGGGTGACGGAGGCGAGGGAGGCGATCGCGGGGTGGGCCCCGTCGAAGGCCCGGCCGGGCACGTTGCCGCTGGCCCAGGCCCCGACGACGGACCCGGCCCCGAGGCACAGGGTCGCGCCGGAGACGACACCGACGAGGACGGGCGCGGAGTCGGTGAGGGAGGCGCGGGCCCTGCCGGCCGCGATCTGCCCCGTACGGACCGGGTCGCCGTCGCCGGCGGTGTCGTAGTCGGCCTCGACGGAGGAGCGCAGGCGCCGGGCGTCGAGGACGGTCCGTACGGCGAGCAGGGCGGCTGGGGCGAGCAGCAGCAGGAGCAGTACGGGGATGACCGAGGCCTGCCAGCTGAGGAGGACCGGCGGGCCGATCCTGGGCCCGTTGGGGTCGCCCATGCCGGGGGTGGCGGGGCCGTCGAGCCAGTCGGCGACGCGCTGCGCCACTCCCCCGGACATGACCCCGGCGAGCGCGCAGGCGAGCAGGGCGACGGCGGGGCCGCCGAGTCCGCGCAGCGCCGTACGGGGGTCTTCGCGGGGTCGCTGGAGGAGGAGGGCGACGAGGCCGAGCACGACGACGAGACCGCCCTGGGCGATGGTGAGGGCGCCGAAGACGGTGTTGCCGGGAAGGGTTCCCGAGGAGACCCAGCCGGGGCGGGACCAGCCGGCGTGCAAGGCGGTGAGGACGAGGAGGGCGAGGGAGGCGGCGGGGAGCCAGGAGACCAGGGCCCGTTCGACCCGCAGGTCGAGTCGGCGCTCGCTGCGGCCGCGACGGCAGACGACCCAGACCACGGCGAGGGCGAGGACGACGACGGCGGCCTGGAGGGCCCGGCCGAGGACGGCGGGCACGCCGGGGGCGTGGGCGTCGTGCCGGGCGGTGGCCGTGACCAGGGCGGCGGCGACGGTGAGGAAACCGGCGGCGGTGTGGGCGGACCTGAGACGGCCGACGAGCCGGCGGCCGTACCAGAAGCCGGGACGGCCGAGCGCGGGGCGGGGCTCGACGGGGCCGGCGGAGTCGGCGGCGTCCGCGGTCTCCGTGTCGGCCGGCGGCTCGGCGACGGGGACGTCGTCGTATCCGGTGGGCGGGCGCTGCGCCTCGTACGCGCTCCACGTCCGGTTGGAGAGGTACCAGAGCAGGACGACGAGCGCGGTCGGCACGAGCGCCGCGAGCGCCAGGCGGCGGCCGGGCACGGACCACCAGCCGCCGCGGTCGGCGGAGAGGAACCCCAGCCAGGAGTACGCGTCGGTGCAGGCGGTGGTGGCGGCGCACTGCCAGGCCGTCAGGTCGAGCGCGACCTCGCAGGCGGCGGCGGTGAGCTGCACGGTGAGGGTGAGGGCGACGAGCCGGACGAGGGCGCCGTAGAGCCGCACGAGGCCCGGTCTGCCCTGGCCGGGCGGCCGCATCCAGTGCGCCAGGTTGGCCACCATGAAGGGCAGGAGCAGCAGCCACAGGGCACGGGCGCCGTCCCCGGAGGTCAGGTTGGACCAGCAGTACGCCTCCGGGACGGGGCGCGCCGCGTACCGTTCGGGGTGCTCCTCGGCGTCGAGGTCCTCGCGGCGCCGGTACACGGCGGCGGTCCGGTCGCCGGTGATCCGTACGGTCCTGGGGTCGTCGAGCATGTCCTCGGGGGTGGCTCCGCCGACTCCGTGGACGAGGAGTTCGAGCGCCGCGCCCCCGCTCTCCGGGGCGGGTGTGGCAGGGGACACTGAGGGGACTTCCTCTCAGAGTGGGAAGATGCGACGTCGGCTACAGGATCGCGGAAGTCCGTGCGACCGCGCACGGTCTCTCACCGAATCCGACACTCATCCCCTTGTCTCCTGCGGAAGGACCGGCCCCGGCGGTGACTGACAACCAGAACCTCCTCGCCGAGCAGCGGCGTGCCCTGATCCTCGACGAGGTACGGCGGCGTGGCGGTGTACGGGTCAACGAACTGACCCGTCGTCTGAACGTCTCGGACATGACGATCCGCCGCGACCTGGACGCGCTGGCCAGGCAGGGCATGGTCGCCAAGGTGCACGGCGGGGCCGTTCCGGTGGCCGAGGCGAGTACGCACGAGCCGGGCTTCGCAGCCAAGTCGGTGCTGGAACCGAGCGCCAAGGACGAGATCGCCCGGTCGGCGGCGGCCCTGGTCGCCCCGGGCACGGCGATCGCCCTGTCCGGCGGGACGACGACCTACGCGCTCGCCCGGCACCTGCTCGACGTGCCCGACCTGACGGTGGTCACCAACTCGGTGCGGGTCGCCGACGTCTTCCACGAGGCGCAGCAGACCGGCGGCGGGGGCGAGTCGCGGCGCGGGGCGGCGACGGTCGTCCTGACCGGCGGGGTGCGTACGCCGTCCGACGCGCTGGTGGGTCCGGTGGCGGACCGGGCGATCCGTTCGCTCCATTTCGACCTGCTCTTCCTCGGGGTGCACGGCGTCTCGGTGGAGGCGGGCCTGTCGACGCCGAACCTCGCGGAGGCGGAGACGAACACCTGCCTGATGCGTTCGGCGCGGCGGGTGGTCGTGGTCGCCGACCACACCAAGTGGGGGACGGTGGGCCTGAGTTCCTTCGCCGCCCTGGACGAGGTCGACACCTGGGTGACGGACCGTGGCCTGCCCGACGCGGTACGGGCCGAGGTGGCGGAGCACGTACCGGGCCTCGTGGTGCCGGGCGAGGAGCGGGCGTGAGCCTCTTCCGGGTCGAGCGGACGGTGCCGTCGGCGCCGGAGGAGGTGTGGCTCCGGCTCACGGACTGGCCGGCGCACGGCCGTCAGGTGCCGCTGACCCGGACGCGTGTGCTGACGGCGGGGCCGAACGGGATGGGGACGCGGTTCACCGCCCGGACGGGCGTCGGCCGGCTGTCCTTCGACGACCCGATGGAGGTCGTGCGCTGGGAGCCCCCGTCGGCCGGCCGGCCCGGCGTCTGCCGTCTGGAGAAGTCGGGCCGGGTCGTCCGGGGCTGGGCGCTCATGGAGCTGACGCCGACCCCGGACGGCGGCTGCCGGGTGACCTGGACGGAGGAACTGACGGTGCGGGGGGTGCCGAGGCTCTTCGACCCGCTCCTGTCCCGCGCGGGCCGGGCCGTCTTCGGCCGGGCACTGGACGGCATCCTGCGCGGGCGGTGACCCCGCCCCGTGGTGGGCATCCGTTCCGCCGGGGCGACTGCCCGCACGGGGCGACTGGTCTGGGCCGTTGACGGCGCGTCAGCTGCGGTGGGCCCTCTCCCCCGCCGGGCGGGGCGCCCGGCTACGGTGGACCATGGCCGCCGACGGCGCGGCCCCTTCCGGCTCGCGCCGCGCCTCGCCGCGCCGGGCGTGGGGTTCTCCTTCCGGGACGCGGCGCGGCGCCTCGGCCGGCGGCTCACTCCGGCCAGGCCCCCGTCGCCAGGAAACGCTCGATAGCGGCGGAGTACGGGGCGATGTCCAGGCCCTGGGAGGCCAGCCAGTCGTCGGAGTAGTACTTGTCGAGGTACCGCTCGCCCGGGTCGCAGATGAGGGTGACGACGCTGCCGGTGCGGTCGTGGGCGACCATCTCGGCCACGATCTTGAAGGCGCTCCACAGGCCGGTGCCGGTGGAGCCGCCCGCCTTGCGGCCGATCGCGGTCTCCAGGGCGCGGACGGCGGCGACGCTCGCGGCGTCCGGGACCTTCATCATGCGGTCGACGGCGCCGGGCACGAAGCTGGGCTCCATACGGGGGCGGCCGATGCCCTCGATGCGCGAGCCGCAGTCGGCGGTGGCGTGCGGGTCGTGGTGCGTCCACCCGTCGAAGAAACAGGAGTTCTCGGGGTCGGCGACGCAGATCCGGGTGTCGTGCTGCATGTAGTGGACGTAGCGGGCGATGGTGGCCGAGGTGCCCCCGGTGCCGGCGGTGGCGACGATCCAGGCGGGCTCCGGG
Organism: Streptomyces sp. NPDC034084; assembly: GCF_055575535.1. Lineage (NCBI taxonomy): Bacteria > Bacillati > Actinomycetota > Actinomycetes > Kitasatosporales > Streptomycetaceae > Streptomyces > Streptomyces sp. NPDC034084. The sequence goes on along the minus strand of NZ_JBVISK010000003.1, from coordinate 224,758 downwards.
TACCGCTCCAGCTTCAGCTGCTGGTACATCGACTCGGCGATGTTGTTGTTGCCGCGCCAGTCGGTGGCCCGCTCCGCGTAGGTGAACTGGTCCATGTAGTGGCCGCCGGTGCGCTCGGCGAGGGCGGCGGCCTCCTCGTACATCCTGCGCGAATCGTCGACGAAGTGGCACTGGCCGCCGTGGAATTCGATGAGCCGGCACTTCTCGGGGCTGGTCGTGCGGGGCATGACGGCGATGAAGGGGACGCCGATGAGTTTCGCGAAGTACGCCTCGGAGACGGCCGTCGAGCCGCTGGACGCCTCGATGACGGGCTTGCCGGGGCGGACCCAGCCGTTGCAGAGCCCGTAGAGGAAGAGGGAGCGGGCGAGGCGGTGCTTGAGGCTGCCGGTGGGGTGGGTCGACTCGTCCTTGAGGTACAGGTCGATGCCCCACTTCTCGGGGAGGGGGAAGCGCAGCAGGTGGGTGTCGGCCGAGCGGTTGGCGTCGGCCTGGACCTTGCGCACGGCCTCCTTCAGCCAGGACCGGTACGCCGGGTCGCTGCGGTCGACGTCGACCGTGGCCGCGGCCGCACTCTCGTGGGTGGTGCTCATCCGTCCCTCAATTCGCGTGGCGCCTCAGTGGTCCCCCCAGCACCGACAATACCGCTCCCACCTGGGCAAACGTTCCCTTTGACGATCCATAGGACTTGCTTGTGGACGGGCTCGCGGAGGGCTACTGGTGCGGGCGGCGACGGCCCGGCACACTGGGAACGGCAACCGGGTGAAAGGGGCGGATCGGCATGGCAGAGCCCGAGTTCAGCGCCAGGCGTGTACGGATCGCGCGCTGGCCGCGCTCGCTGACGCGCGCGGGAGAGGTGCGGATCGAGGACGGCCGTCTCGCGCTCCTGACGAGTTACGGCAGCGAGATCGACAGTGCGCCGGTCTCGGCCGTACGGGCGGGGCGGCCGTGGTTCGCGAAGGCGGACGAGACCGTGGCGACCGTGAACGGCACGCGGTACCGGCTGACGCTCCACTCCGAGGGCGACCGTGGCCGTGACGGGGGCGAGACGGAGACGACGGGACGCTTCCTCGCGGCGCTGAAGCGGGCGGCGGGGCGGGCCTGAGCCGGCGCTGCTCGGGGCCGCACGCGGGATGCGCCTGAGCCGCTGCGCGCGGCGAGACGCGGGGCAGGCCCGAGTCGGTGCGCCCGGCGGGATGCGGGAGGCGTGAGCTGCGGCTGCTCGCGGCGAGTGGCGGGGCGACTGAGCTGCGGCTGCTCGCGGCGAGTTGCGGGGCGGTCACGGCTGGTCCAGGCTGGAACACACCCCTCACTGAGGGTTGACATGCGGTGACGCTGCGATCGGGGTCGCCGCCCTTCTGAACCGCATGGACGGATCCGAATCTTCGTCTTCTTCCGGACTACTTCGGGGAGTCGCAGCCGTGATCAGCGAGCCGAGCAGGTACTACGCGGTGGAGCTACAGGCTCTGCCGTCGCGGATCGGACAGGTCCGCCGCATCATCTCCGCCCACCTTCGACATTGGCAGCTGGACGCCTTGGTCGACCAGGCCGTCCTCGGCCTCACCGAACTCCTGACGAACGTGCACCGTCACGCCCAGCCGGACAAGGACTGCACGGTCGAGATCGAGCTGCTGCTCGACCAGCTCACCGTCTCCGTCCGGGATCACGACCCCCAGCTGCCCGAGGTCGCCGCGGACGCGCTCCGCGTGTTCGGGCCCTTCGACCGGGTGGACGATCTCGACGCGCTGGCCACTTCCGGCCGGGGGCTCGGCATCGTCGGGGCGGTCAGCGAGAGCTGGGGCGTCCGCCCCTGCGGCGCCGACGGCAAGGTCGTGTGGTTCGTCCTCACGGCGCCGCCGTCCGCCGCCCCCGGCGACAAGGCCGCGCACACCGTGTTCGGCACCACGGCCGAGGACCCGTTCGCGGGCGTGGGGTACAGCCGGCTCCCCGGCGTGCCGCTCAGCTCGCCGGCCGAGCCGGTACCGGCCCCGTCCGTGGCCCGCCCGGTCCTGGCGGGCCGGGCGGACTGACGAAGCCCGCGCAGCGACGGCAGGGGCGCGCCGGGCGGGTCAGGTCCGGCGCCCCTTGGGGTCCGCCGGGCGGCCGAACTGCTCCTCAAGGACGGTCAGGCGCCGCCAGTACTCGTCCTCGTCGATCTCGCCGGCGGCGAACCGGTGGCCGAGGAGGGCGATGGGCGAGCGCTCGTCGGGCCCGCTCCCGAACCGGAAGTCGCGGCCGCGGCGCCGGCCGGCGCGGCGGACGACGGTGACGGTCCCGATGACGACGGCGGCCCAGACGAGGGGGAAGAAGAGGACCCACGGGCCGGGGCCCGCGTAGGCGAGTGTGTTCATGAGAGTTCAGCTCCTCGGTGCGCTGGGGGGCTCTGCTGATGTCCCTGGTTCGAGACTCGCTCCGGGAGGGGGTCCGGGTCGTCGTACGGGCAGCGGCTTCCGACGTACGACACCGGGAGTACGAGCCGCCGAGGGGTCTCCTTCCCTTCTGTACCTACTGGTATGTACAGTGCCCTCGTGACCATGAACACCGCCGAGCGGCTGATCGAGGCGACCCGCGAGCTGCTGTGGGAGCGGGGCTACGTCGGCACGAGCCCCAAGGCCGTCCAGCAGGCGGCGGGGGCGGGCCAGGGCAGCATGTACCACCACTTCGCCGGGAAGCAGGAACTGGCGCTCGCCGCGATCCGGCGCTCGGCCGAGGAGCTGGGGGCCGCGGCCGAGGCGGTCCTGAGCGGCGGGGGTTCGGCGTACGCCCGCGTCGAGGCGTACCTGTTGCGCGAGCGCGACGTTCTGCGCGGCTGCCCGGTGGGCCGGCTGACCATGGACCCGGAGGTGATCGCGGACCCGGAGCTGCGCGCACCGGTCGAGGAGGTGCTCGGGCGCGTGCGCGGCAGGATCGCCTCGGTCGTGCGGGAGGGCGTGGACAGCGGCGAGTTGAGCGCCTCGCTCGATCCGGACGAGATCGCGGCGACGGTGCTCGCGACCGTGCAGGGCGGCTACGTGCTGGCCCGCGCGACCGGCTCGCCCGCGCCCTTCGACAGCGCCGTACGGGGGCTGCTGTCCCTGCTAGGGCAGGTCCTGACCCCCCGCGCCGCCTCCGTCCGACCCTGACACCCGGAGATACGGAGCATTCCCGTGCACGCGATGCAGTACGAGATCACCCTGCCCGCCGACTACGACATGGAGATCATCCGCGAGCGGGTGGCGACCAGGGGGCATCTGCTCGACGCCTTCGCCGGGCTCGGCCTGAAGGCGTATCTGATCCGGGAGCGGGAGGCCGGGTCGCCCGTGAACCAGTACGCGCCGTTCTACCTGTGGGTCACCCCCGAGGGCATGAACTCCTTCCTGTGGGGCCCGGGTTTCCAGGGCATCGTGAACGACTTCGGCCGGCCGGTGGTGCAGCACTGGACGGGCCTGTCGTACGAGGAGGGCCCTGCGGCCGCGTCGGCGCCGGGCGCGGCGACGCGCCTCAGGACCCCGCTCGGGGAGGCCGTCCCGCCGGGCGAGGCCGTGGCGGACGCGGTGGCCCGGCACGCGTGCGAGGCGCGGCGGGACGGGGTGGTGGCCTCCGCCCTGGCGGTGGACCCCCGCCACTGGGAGCTGCTCACCTTCACCCTGTGGGCGGGCCCGGAGGCGCCCGCCGACGAGGGCGAGCGCTTCCGGGTGGCGCACCTGTCGGCCCCGGGCCGGACGGCGCTGGGCACCGGCCGGCGGTGGTGAACTGGGGGCGGACCCTTCGTATCAGGCCACTGCGACGAGCGTGAGGTAGGCGATGCCGAGGACGCGCCGGTAGCCGTTCAGCCAGCTGGAGCGCTGACGGTCGACGCGCTCGCGCGTCTCGGCGGCGAGCGGGTGGTCAGGGTGGGCGGCGAGCCAGACCTCGGTGTCGTACCGGTATCCGGACTCGAACTCCTCCCACTCCTCCGCGCTCGCCGTCTCGATCCACGCGGGCCGGAAGCCGGCCTCGATGGCGAGGTCGACGAGGTCGCCGAGGGAGAAGTGGTCGCCTGCGCTCGCGCCGGGCCACATCCCGGCGAGTTCGGTCTCGGTGGGGGTGCGCTCCCAGAAGCCCTCGCCGAGCACGACCCGTCCGCCCGGCCTGACCAGCCGGCGCAGTTCGCACAGGGCGGCGGCGGCGTCGTGCGGCAGCTCGGGGTCGCCGAGGGCATGGCTGGATCCCAGGCAGAGAATCGCGTCGACGGGGCCCCGGCCGGTGCCGCGCGCCGACTCCTCGACGAGGGTCACGCGGTCGGCGAGCCCGCGCTGTTCGGCGAGCACCCGGCCGCGGGCCAGGTCCTCGGCGTTGATGTCGATCCCGACCCCCTTGGCCGCCGGAGCCGCCTCCAGGACGCGGAGGAGCAACTCGCCCCAGCCGCAGCCGATGTCGAGCACGTCGGCGGGGGCCGTGGCGGCGATGCGCTCGATCATGCGGGTGGCGCGGGCCTCGGAGAGGGGGCCGTGGAAGGTGAGGCTGCCGAGGCGCGGAGGGAGATCGACTGCGGATTCGGAAGTGATCATGAGGCGGAACAGTACGTCGTCCTGCCACCGCCGCACAGCGGTTTTCCGACGGCGTCCGCGCGGCCGCACGCTAGCCTGGGACGCGTGTACACCACGCGCGCGTCCCGACACATCGCCGCCCCCGCCTCGGTCGTCTACCGGTCGCTCCTCGACCCGGACGCCGTCGCCCGCTGGCGAGTTCCGTACGGGATGACCTGCCAGGTGCACGCCTTCGAGGCGCGCGAGGGGGGCGAGTTCCGGGTGTCGCTGCGGTACGAGTCGGCCGGCGGAGCGGGGAAGTCGGGGGCCCGCACGGACACCTACCACGGCACGTTCCTGGAGCTGGTCCCCTATGAACGGGTGGTCGAGAGCATCGAGTTCGAGACGCCGGACCCGTCGCTGCACGGCACGATGATCCTCACGACGACGCTGACGGCGATCGGGGACGGCACCGAGGTGCGGGTCGTCCACGACGGGGTGCCGGACGGCGTTCCGGCCGCCGACAACGAGGCCGGCACGCGCATGGCCCTGGACCGGCTGGCCGCCCTGACGGAGGGGCGTCCCGACCCCCAGGGGTGAGCCTTCCCGGCAGCGGCCGGCCGACGCTCAGCCGGTCAGCGGGGTCAGCCTCGCTCCTTCGTCGGCGCCTCGCGCACGGCGGGGACGGTCTCCCCGGCCGGCGGCCGCTCGGTGACGCGCCCGGGGAGGTGGAAGACCGTGCGGATCGGGCCCGGATCACGGCCGACGGAAGCCGCCGCCCCGTCGATGACCGGCCGTGAGGCCGGTACCGCTCGCTGAGCCGGTCCGCGGCATGGCCGGGATCCAGCCGTCGGCGACCCGGCCCGTCGCGACCAGGGACTTCCGGCCGTTCGAGCCGGTCCATACGGGCGGGGCGGCGACGGGCGTCGTCTCCGGCTCGCGCACCTGGCAGTCGCGGCCCTGGTGGGTGACCGGCGGTCCGCCGCCGGGCAGTTTCTTGATCTGGACGACGGCTTCCTCGAAGGCCTCGACCGCCTCGCCCCGGGAGAGCCGCGGCGCGCCCATGTCGGGCGATCCGGTCCCACAGCCCGCCTGCGCCCACGCCGAGCACGACGCGGCCGCCGCTGAGCGCCGACAGGGTGGTGACGGCGGTGCGCGCCGGCACCGGGGCGGACCGGGTCGGCACGGGGGGCAGACCGGGTCGGCAGCTTCTTCGGCCCACGGACCTCCGGCCCCGGATCTCAGGCCGCCTCGCGCCCCAGGGCGGCGAGGGGGTCGTCGAGCACCGGCTGCCAGGCCAGTTCGGCCGCGCCGACGAGGCTGTTGTGGTCCAGGGTGCAGGGGAGGATCGGCACACCGCCGCTGCGGCCCCAGAGGCTGCGGTCGGCGACGACCGCGCGGAGCCGCTCGGGGTCGGCGTCGAGGAGCTCGCGGTGGAGCCCGCCGAGGATGATCCGGTCCGGGTTGAGGATGTTGACCAGGCCGGCCAGACCGAGACCGAGCCGGTCGATCAGCTCGCCCACCGCGACCCGGACACCCGGGTCGCCGGGGCTCGTGCGCAGCAGGTCACGGGACTGCTGGAGCAGGGAGACCTCGGGGCCGGGATCCCGGCCCGCGGCCGTGAGGAACGCGAGCGGGTCGGTCTCGACGTCGAGGCAGCCGCGGCTGCCGCAGTGGCACGGGCGGCCCTCGGGGTTGACCGTCAGATGGCCGACCTCCAGAGCGAGGCCCGAACTCCCGGTGTGCAGGCGCCCGTCGAGGACGAGCGCGCCGCCGACGCCCCGGTGACCGGTGGCGACGCAGAGCAGGTCCCGGGCGCCGCGCCCCGCGCCGTGGCGGTGCTCGGCGAGGGCGGCGAGGTTCACGTCGTTGCCGGTGAAGGCGGGGCCCTCGATCCCGGCGGCCCGCACCCGCTCGGCGAAGATCTCCCGGACGGGCGCCCCGGCGGGCCAGGCGAGGTGGAGCGGATTGAGCGCCGTACCCTCGGGCTCGGCCACGGCGGAGGGGGCGGCGAGGCCGGCTCCGACGCACCGGCGGCCGCTCTCCCGGAGCAGCTCCGCCCCCGCCTCGACGACGGCGCCGAGGACCTGCGCGGGGTCGGCGGAGACGGTGACGCAGCCGGGTGCGGTGGCGACGATGGTGCCGCCGAGCCCGACGAGGGCGGCCCGGAAGCCGTCGGCGTGGACCTGGGCGGCGAGGACGACGGGACCCTTCTCGTCGACGGCCAGCCGGTGCGAGGGGCGCCCCTGGGAGCCCGCGGCGGCACCGGGCCTGGAGTCGACGCGGATGAGGCCGAGTGCCTCCAGCTCGGCGGCGACGGCGCCCGCGGTGGCGCGGGTGACGCCGAGTTCGGCCGTGAGGACGGCCCGGGTCGGGGCCCTTCCCGTGTGCACCAGTTCCAGCGCGGGGCCGAGCGCGTTACGCCCCCTGTCCAGCCGTGTCCGGGCCGTCGTCGCCTTGCCGTTCATGGGGGTGAGTCTCCCATGATCGGCGGGGACACCGCCCCCGCCCGGTTGCCTCCCCCGAGCGTCGGCCCCTATCCTGAGTTTGTGCCGCTACTAAACAAAGTACGGACGGCCGTACCGGGGGGCTCCGGCGGAGACACCGCCACCCGCTCCCTGTCCCGCCTCCGCTCCGCCCTGACCCTCTTCTTCGCCCTCGACGGCTTCCTCTTCGCCGGCTGGGTGGTCCGGATCCCCGCCGTCAAGCAGCAGACCGGCGCCTCGGCCGGCGACCTGGGCCTCGCCCTGCTCGGCGTCTCGGCGGGTGCCGTGATCACGATGACGCTGACGGGCCGGCTCTGCCGCCGGTACGGCTCCCACGCCGTCACCGTCGCCACCGCCGTCCTGCTCTCGCTCTCGGTCGCCCTCCCCTCGCTCACCCGGTCCCCGCTCGCGCTCGGCCTGGTGCTGCTCGTCTTCGGCGCCGCGTACGGCGGGATCAACGTGGCCATGAACAGCGCCGCCGTGGACCTCGTGACCGCGCTCCGGAGGCCGGTGATGCCGAGTTTCCACGCGGCGTTCAGCCTCGGCGGCATGCTCGGCGCGGGTCTCGGCGGGCTGCTCGCCGGAAGCCTGTCCCCCACCGTCCATCTCCTCGGCCTCACGGTCCTCGGCCTTGTCCTGACGGCCGGGGCCGGTCCCGTACTCCTGCGCCACCCCTCCCCCGTGCGCCCCGAGGCCCTCGCGGCGCCGTCCGCCCCCGGAGCCTCCGGCGCGCGGACCGCCGGGTCACGCCGTACGGTCCTCGCCTTCGGGGTGATCGCGCTCTGCACGGCGTACGGCGAAGGGGCGCTGGCCGACTGGGGCGCCCTCCACCTCGCGCAGGACCTGCACGCGCACCCGGGGGTCGCGGCCGCCGGGTACTCCGTCTTCGCGCTGGCCATGACCGCGGGCCGGCTCTCCGGCACCGCACTGCTCGAACGTCTCGGCCAGACCCGCACCCTGGTCACCGGCGGCGCGACCGCCGCCGCCGGGATGCTGCTCGGAGCGCTCGCGCCGAGCGTCTGGGCCACCCTCCTCGGCTTCGCGATCACCGGCCTGGGTCTCGCCAACATCTTCCCCGTCGCCGTGGCCCGCGCGGGCGCGGTCGCCGGCCCCGGCGGGGTGGCGACGGCGTCCACCCTCGGCTACGGAGGCATGCTGCTCGGCCCGCCCGCGATCGGCTTCCTCGCCGACTGGTTCTCCCTGCCGGTGGCCCTCACGACGGTCGCGGTGCTCGCGGCCGGCGCCGCGGCCATGGGCTACGGGGCACGCAACGCGAGAGCGGCCCGGGAGAGTTGAGCGCCCACGCCACGGCCCCGGGCGCTCCGCGGGGCATGCCAGAATCCGGCCCATGGACGCACATACGGGGAACACCCTGAAGATCACGGAGTACATCGAGGCGCTGGAGGCGGCCGGCCGCAGCCTCGCGGACGCGGCCGCCGAGGCCGGGCTCGACGCGGAGGTGCCGACCTGCCCCGGCTGGCGGATCCGCGACCTCCTCCGGCACACGGCCATGGTGCACCGCTGGGCCACGACCATGGTGGCCGAGGCGCACACCACGTACCACCCGGGCGAGGGCGAGACGACGCTCGACGGCGAGGACTTGCTCGCGTACTTCCGCGAGGGGCACGCGCGTCTCGTCGCCGCCCTGCGCGCGGCGCCGGAGTCGCTGGAGTGCTGGACCTTCCTCCCGGCGCCCTCGCCGCTGACCTTCTGGGCGCGGCGGCAGGCGCACGAGACGACCGTCCACCGCGCGGACGCCGAGTCGGCGCTCCCGGCCGGACCGGGTCCGGTGGATCCGGTGGTGGCCGTCGACGGCGTCGACGAGCTGTTCGGCGCCTTCCACGCCCGCGACCGCAGCCGGGTGCGGACGACCGGGCCGCGGACCCTGCGGGTACGGGCGACGGACACCGGCGACGTCTGGACCGTGCGCCTGACTCCGGAGGAGTCCCCCCGGACGGAGCGGGGCCTGGGGGACACGGACGCTCCGGTCGACACCGAACTGAGCGGCCCCGCCGACCGGTTGTACCTGACCCTGTGGAACCGGCTGTCGTCCGACGCCGTCACGGTGACCGGCGACGAAGAGCTGGCGCGGCTGTGGCGGGAGACCTCGGCGATCACCTGGTCCTGACCTCCGCGCGGCCGATCCCCGGCGCCACGCGCGCCATGCCGTCGCACGGCCGATGCCTCGCGCCCCGCGGTGACAAACCCCGCCTGACTCACCCTCAGAAGCACGCAGTAATCTGCCCCTCCGTAGATCAACTCCACAGGGGGACAGGCAGGATGAGCAGCAACGAAGAGCCCCGGGGGCCTTGGCCGAGCGCTCCGGCGTACCCGCCGGCCGGCCCGGCGGGCCCCGGCGGACCGCACCCGGGAGCACCGGCGACCAGGGCCTCGCACCGGGGCGCGTGGATCGGCGCGGCCGCCACCCTGGTGGCGGCCGTGATCGGCGTCGTCGGTACGTACGTGGTGGGAACCGGCAACAGCAACCAGGCGGCGGCGCCTCCGGCACAGACCTCGCCGACCACGGCCGCCGCGGCCGGCGAGGAGACCCGTGGCGAGGAGGGCGCGCCGTCGGACTCCTCGCAGTCCCCGCCGTCCTCCGCACCCGCGGACTCCCCCGCGTCGCCGACGTCCCCGACGGCGGCTCCCACGCCGGCGGACACGATCCAGTGGCAGGGCGCGCTGGCGATCACGTACACGGAGTTCAAGGACCTGGACTCCTCACCCCCCGTGGAGTCCGAGATCAACTCGGAGAACGACTTCTCCGTCTACCCGTTGGGCAGCCACATGCTCCGCCCCGAGCACGGCGCCAAGGCGCTGGTCTGGGAGGCCTCCGGCAAGGTGCCCTCGTACCAGGACTGCGCCGGCGTCGTCGAAACCCTGGCGACCACGACGGACATGAAGCTCAAGACCGGCCTGGTCGTCTGCGCCCTGACCAACGACGGTCGGGTCGCCCGACTGACCGTCAAGGAGCTGGCGGGACAGTCCTCCGACACCCGCGGCATCTTCGACGTCGTGGTGTGGAACCGCTGACCCGACCGGCGGTCCTCCGGTCCGTCCCTCCCGGCGGACGGACCCGCGCCCGGCAGGCTGTCAGCCCAGCCAGCCGGGCCTGACCAGGCCCGACTCATAGGCGAGGACGACGAGTTGGGCGCGGTCCCGGGCGCCCAACTTCACCATGGCGCGGCTCACATGGGTCTTGGCGGTGAGCGGGCTCACGACCAGACGGCGGGCGATCTCCTCGTTCGACAGGCCGATCCCCACCAGGGCCATCACCTCCCGCTCCCGCTCGGTCAGGGCGCCGAGCGCCGCCGTCGCCGCAGGCGCCTTGGAACGGGCCGCGAACTCCTCGATGAGGCGGCGGGTGACGCCCGGGGAGAGCAGCGCGTCCCCGTGCACGACGGCGCGCACGGCCCGCAGCAGCTCCTCCGGCTCGGTGTCCTTGACCAGAAAGCCGGAGGCACCCGCGCGGATCGCCTCGAAGACGTACTCGTCGAGCTCGAAGGTGGTCAGCATGACGACCCGGACACCGCCGAGGTCCGGGTCCTCGGTGATGCGCCGGGTCGCCTCCAGACCGTCGAGGCGGGGCATCCGGATGTCCATGAGCACGACATCGGGGCGCAGGGCGCGGACCCGCTCCACCGCCTCGTCGCCGTCGGCGGCCTCGCCGGCCACCTCGATGTCCGGCTGGGCGTCGAGCAGGGCGCGGAACCCCGCCCGTACCAGCGACTGGTCGTCGGCGAGCAGGACACGGATCGCGGTCGTCACGGGGTCGCCTCCGGGCGGAGCGGGAGCACGGCGTGGACGCGGAAGCCACCGTCCGGGCGGGCGCCCGCCTCGATGGTGCCACCGAGGGCGGCGGCCCGCTCCCGCATTCCGGCAAGGCCGTTGCCACTGCCGCCGGCCTCGGTGCCGGTGGCGGGGCCGTCGTCGTCGACGGTCAGCTCCAGGCGTCCGGAGCCGTGTCCGATCCGTACCCGGGCGGTACGGGACCCGGAATGGCGCACCACGTTGGTGAGCGCCTCCTGCACGATCCGGAAGGCGGCGAGGTCGGCACCGGGCGGCAGGGCGGCCGGGGTGCCGCTGGTCGCGACGACGACGGTGAGGCCCGCGGTGGCGGCCTGCTCGACGAGCTCGGGGAGCCGGTCGAGGCCCGGGGCGGGGGCGCGGGGGGCGTCGCCGGGGGTACGGAGGGTGGCGAGGACCTGCCGGACCTCGCCGAGCGCTTCCTTGCTGGCCGTCTTGATGGTGGTCAGCGCGGTCCGGGCCTGCTCCGGGTCGGAGTCCAGGAGAGCGAGGCCGACACCCGCCTGCACGTTGATCACGGAGATCGAGTGGGCGAGCACGTCGTGGAGCTCGCGGGCGATGCGGAGCCGTTCCTCGTCGGCGCGGCGGCGCTCGGCGGCGGCCCGTTCCGCCCGCTGCTGGGCGCCCTGCTCGCGCCGCACACGGGCGGCCTCGGAGGCGGCGAGCACGGCCACGGCGAACGCGGCGGCCGGCAGCTCCTGCCCCCAGGGCGCCGGCCCGTCACCGGCCGGGGGGAGCCAGCGGTAGAACGCGTGGGCCATCAGCAGATGGGCCGCCCAGAGCAGGCCGACGGCCCACCAGGCGGCGCGCCGGTGGCCGTGGACGACGGCGGCGAAGCAGGCGACGGCGACCAGGACGAAGACCGGGCCGTACGGGAAGCCGGCCGCGAGGTAGCCGAGGGTGACGGCCACGACGGCGAACACCACCGGCACGGGCCTGCGGTGACGGAACAGCAACGGGGCCGCGCCGAGCAGGAGCAGGCCCCGCCCGAGGACGTCGAGCGCCTCCCGGTCCGGCTGGTTCCGTGCGGCGAACCCGGACGCCGCCATGACGAGGACGGCGATCAGCACCGTCGAGCGCCAGGGCAGGCCCCCGTCCCGGTCCCACCGTCCCCAGGGCCCGCGCAGCCGTTCCTCGTCCATGACGGCCACGCTAGCCGCGGCCACGCCGCGCGCACGTCAGCCCGGCGGGGTGGTCGCGCGTACTCCCGGTGGAGTAGGAGGGGGCGGGTCACCACTCGGGGGCGGTCCGCGCGGGGTCAGCCGCGCGGGAGGAGTCCCACGTCCTGGCCCAGGCGGCGGACCGCCGTGGCGAAGAAGGTGTCGCGGTCCTCGACGACGCGGTGGAACTGCCCGAAGACCTCGAAGGAGACGAGGCCGAAGAGCTGCGACCAGGCGGCGACCAGCGCGACGGAGAGGGCCGGCGGGAGGTCCGGGGCGATCTCGGCGCCGAGGCGCACGGCCTCGGGGCGCAGAGCGTCCGGCAGCGGCGGGAGGGCGACGCCCTCGCCGGTGTGGGCCTGGCGGGCGATGTCGATGAGGACGAGGCCGACGCGGGAGGCGGGGACGATCGTGTCCTGGGGGGCGGAGTAGCCGGGGACCGGGGAGCCGTAGATGAGGGCGTACTCGTGGGGGTGGGCGAGGGCCCAGGCGCGGACCGCCCGGCAGACGGCGGTCCAGCGGTCGAGGGGGCGGTCGGCCCCGGCCTCGGTGGCGGCCCGTTCGGCGGCGGCGCCGACGGCGTCGTACGCGTCGACGATGAGGGCGGTGAGCAGCTCGTCGCGGCTGGGGAAGTAGCGGTAGAGCGCGGAGGACACCATGCCCAGCTCGCGGGCGACGGCGCGCAGGGACAGCTTGGCGGCGCCTTCGGCGGCGAGCTGGGCGCGGGCCTCGTCCTTGATGGCGGCGGTGATCTCGATACGGGCGCGGGCTCGGGCTCCTCGAACGGTCGTCATGGAGAGCAGTGTGCCACTTTCGGAACAGGGGAACGAAACGAGATCACCGCTCTTGATTGAGAGCGTCGATCGGTGCACACTGATCTCAATCGAGAGCAGCGCTCACAGTTTCCGGCGGTTCCCCGTTCGGTCCGTGTCAGTCCGTCCAGGTCATGTCAGTCCGTTCAGTTCATGTCAGCCCGGTTCAGCCACAGGACTTCGCAGGAGGCCCTCATGTCCGCTCAGCCCGCGTCCGGCCGGCCCGCCGGCTCCGTCCACGTCATGAAGCCCGGCTGGTTCACGGTGAACGTCTTCAACCGCGCCGTCGCCTGGATGACCCGCCGCGGCATCAGCGTCTGGGGCTCCCGCGTACTGGCCGTCCGCGGCCGCAAGAGCGGCGAATGGCGCCGCACCCCCGTCAACCTCCTGACGGTGGACGGCGCCCAGTACCTCGTCGCCCCCCGTGGCCACGTCCAGTGGACGCACAACATGCGGGCGGCCGGCGGCGGTCAACTGCACCTGGGCAGGCACGTGCAGGAGTTCACGGCGGTCGAGGTGGGGGACGACGACAAGCCCGCCCTGCTCCGCGCCTACCTCAAGCGATGGAAGGCCGAGGTCGGCGTCTTCTTCGGCGGCGTCGGCCCCGACTCCTCCGCCGAGGAGCTGCGGGCCATCGCCCCGAAGCACCCCGTCTTCCGCATCACGACGACGGGCTCCGCCACCCCGGCGGCCTGACGCGGCCGGGACGGCGGAGCCCGCGAGGAACGATCAGACCTCTTCCGAGGCGCTCTCCGGCTCGGACGCCGCGCCGTCGCGCCGGGTGACGCCCCGCCCCGCGGGGCCGACTCCGGACGTGGTGTCCATGCGCTTGTCGAGGAGTTCCAGGGCCCGGCGGGCCATGCCGTTCGACCGGACCATGCCACCGAGCGTGGCCGAGCCGCGGGTGATGTCGGCGAAGGCGTTCCACGCGGGCCGCAGACCCGTGATCGTCGCGTGCAGCAGCGCCGGCCGCCGCTCGAAGACGGCGAGCATCCGCCGCCCGACCGCCATCTCCACCCCGAGCCCCGCCTTGATGGCGAAGGCGTAGTTCAGGGCCTGGCGCCGCGCGTCGACCGCGTCGTTCGCCTCGGCGACCCGCACGGCCCACTCGCCCGCGAGCCGCCCCGAGCGGAGCGCGTACGAGATGCCCTCGCGGGTCCACGGCTCCAGGAGACCGGCCGCGTCACCGCAGACAAGGACCCGCCCGCGGGAGAGCGGCGAGTCGTCGGTGCGGCAGCGCGTCAGATGACCGGAGGAGATCGAGGGCTCGAAGCCGGCGAGGCCGAGCCGGGCGACGAAGTCCTCCATGTACCGCTTGGTGGCGGCGCCCTCGCCGCGCGCCGAGATGACGCCGACGGTCAGGGTGTCGCCCTTGGGGAACACCCAGCCGTAACTGCCGGGCATCGGGCCCCAGTCGATGAGGACGCGCCCCTTCCAGTCCTCCGCCACGGACGGCGGCACGGGAATCTCCGCCTCGAGGCCCAGGTCGACCTGGCCGAGCTTCACCCCCACATGGGCGCCTATCCGGCTGGCACTGCCGTCGGCGCCGACGACCGCGCGCGCGAGGACGGTCTCGCCGTCGGCGAGGACGACGGCGACGGTCCGGCGGTCCGGCACGGCCTGGCCGTGCTGCTCCACGCGGGTCACCGTGGCCCCGGTCCGCAGTTCGGCGCCGGCCTTCTGCGCGTGCTCGACGAGCTGCGCGTCGAACTCCGGACGGTTGATGAGCCCGAAGAGCATCCGGCGCGAGCGGCGGGTACGGGCGAAGCGGCCGTCCATGGAGAAGGTGACGGCGTGGACCCGGTCCTGGAGGGGCAGCTCGAAGCCCGGCGGGAGCGAGTCACGGGAGGGGCCGATGATGCCGCCGCCGCAGGTCTTGTACCGGGGCAGCTCGGACTTCTCCAGGAGCAGCACCCGACGGCCGGCGACCGCCGCCGCGTAGGCCGCCGAGGCTCCGGCGGGCCCGGCACCCACGACCACGACGTCCCAGACGTCCCCCGGGTCGACCTCCGGCCGGACCGCCGCCTCGTCCGGCACCACGCCCTCCGGAAGATCGGCCGGCACCGCGGCGTCCGGGAGGCCCGCCGGATCCGCGCCGCCCGGCAGGTCCGCCGGATCCGCGCCCTCCGGGAGGTCCGCCGGCACCGCGTCCGCGCTCCCGGCGGCCTCAGGAGCCGCGCCTTCGGGCTCGGTGTGCTCCGGACCGGCGTTCTCTGCGTGCTCGCTGCTCACGTGTGCTTCTGCTCCTGATCCGACCGGTGGTCTGCTCCTGACGCATCCTACGGCGCGGCCCCCAGAGACCCGGCCGTAGGATCGACGGTGCGTTCGCCGTACCACGACATACGACGGACGCCTCCTCACGTCTCAACGTCGCACCCACCAGGAGCGTGCCCATGACCCCGAATCCGATCGCCGAGACCGTCCGGTCCCTGATGCCCCGGGCCAAGGCCGAGCTGACGGAACTGGTGGCCTTCGAGTCGGTGGCGGACGAGGCCGTGGCACCCAGGAGCGAGTGCGAGGCGGCGGCGAACTGGGTCGCGGACGCCCTGCGCGCGGAGGCCTTCCAGGACGTGGCACTGCTCGACACCCCGGACGGCTCGCAGTCCGTGTACGGTGTTCTGCCCGGCCCGGCGGGCGCGCCGACCGTCCTCCTGTACGCCCACTACGACGTGCAGCCGAAGCTGGACGAGTCCGTCTGGCTCTCCCCGCCGTTCGAGCTGACCGAGCGGGACGGCCGCTGGTACGGGCGCGGCGCCGCCGACTGCAAGGGCGGCTTCATCATGCACCTGCTCGCGCTGCGCGCGCTCAAGGCGAACGGCGGCGTGCCGGTGACGGTCAAGGTGATCGTCGAGGGCTCGGAGGAGCAGGGCACCGGCGGCCTTGAGCGGTACGCGGAGGAGCACCCCGAGCTCCTCACGGCCGACGCCATCGTGATCGGCGACGCGGGCAACTTCCGCGTGGGCCTGCCGACGGTGACCGCGACCCTGCGCGGCATGACGATGATCCGGGTGCAGATCGACACCCTGGAGGGGAACCTGCACTCCGGTCAGTTCGGCGGCGCCGCGCCCGACGCGCTGGCCGCGCTGATCCGCGTACTGGACTCGCTGCGGGGCCCGGACGGCTCCACCGTCATCGACGGCCTCCCCGGTGACCAGGTGTGGGAGGGCCTCCAGTACCCGGAGGAGGACTTCCGCCGGGACGCCAAGGTGCTCGCGGGCGTGTCCCTGCCGGGCGCCGGCACGGTCGCCGACCGGATCTGGGCCCGCCCGGCGGTCACGGTCATCGGCATCGACTGCCACCCGGTGGCCGGCGCGACCCCCTCCGTCCCGAAGTCGGCCCGCGCGCAGCTCAGCCTGCGGGTGCCCCCGGGCGAGGACGCGGCCGAGGTGACGAAGCTGCTCTTCGCGCACATCGAGAACCACACGCCGTGGGGCGCCCGGGTGTCCCTGGAGCAGGTCGGTCAGGGCCAGCCGTTCCAGGCGGACACCTCCAGCCCGGCGTACACGTCGATGGCCGAGGCGATGCGGATCGCGTACCCCGGTGAGGAGATGCAGACGGCGGGCATGGGCGGCTCGATCCCGCTGTGCAACACGCTGGCCTCGCTCTACCCGGAGTCGGAGATCCTGCTGATCGGTCTGAGCGAGCCGGAGGCGCAGATCCACGCGCCGAACGAGTCCGTCTCCCCGGAGGAGCTGGAGCGGCTCTCGGTCGCCGAGGCGCACTTCCTCGTCAACTACGCCCGTTCTAAGCAGGACTGACACCGGATCGGGTTCAGCGCTCGGCGAAGCTCGCCGAGAGCGTAGAAGCGTACGGCGGACCTGCGCGGATGCGTAGGTTCGCCGTATGACATCCATCGAACTCTCCGAGATCACCCCGCGGCTGCACGTCCTCGACTACTCCATCGGCCAGGCGTACCTGTGGCAGGACGAGGAGGAAGTGACCCTGATCGACGCCGGCTGGGCCGGCACGGCGGACGCGACGGCCGCGGCGATACGGTCGGCCGGCCTGGATCCGGAACGGCTGCGCCGGATCGTGCTGACCCACTGCCACCGGGACCACGTGGGCTCGGCCCAGGAGCTCGCGGACCGGTACGGCGCCGAGATCCTCGCGCACCGGCTGGACGCGCCGGTGATCAGGGGCGAGGCCCCGGTCCCGGAGCCGGACCTCCTGGACTGGGAACGGCCGCTCTTCGAGCACGGAATCACCTCGCCGGAGGCACCGCCGACCCGGGTCGACCGGGAGGTCGAGGACGGCGAGGTCCTGGACTTCGGCGGCGGCGCCGTGGTGGTCCACGTGCCCGGCCACACCCCCGGCTCGATCGCCGTCCATCTCCCCCGTCACGGCGTGCTGTTCGCCGGGGACACGGTGGCCTCGGTGCCGGACGTGATGTTCGGCGTGTTCCACGTCGACCGTGCCCTGGCCCTGGACTCCATGCGGCGCCTGGCGAAGCTGGCTCCGTCGGTGCTGTGCTGCGGGCACGGAGCACCGGTGACCACGGACACGGCGGCCCGGCTGACGGCGGCCGCGGCGGAGGCCCAGGCATAGGCCCCGGGGTCAGCCCACCGGTACTCCCGCCTCCAGGTTGAGGACCGTTCCGCGTTCCCGGGCGCGCAGGGCCCAGCGGAGGCGCCGGTAGCGTACGGGCGGCAGCAGTTCCGCCGCCTCCTCCTCGGTGACGAACCGCCAGCCGCGGAGTTCGGCGCCGGGGAGGTGGAGACGCCCGGTGTCGGCGGCACTGAGCGTCCCGCCGTCGAAGAGGAGGCGCAGCCCGCCGTAGCCGGGAGGCTTCGGGCGTTCCCAGTCGACGAGCAGCAGACGGGGGACGGCGTCGAGTTCGAGGCCGATCTCCTCGGCCACCTCGCGCATGCCGGCCCGGGCCGGGGGTTCGCCGGGCTCGACGACTCCGCCGGGGAACTCCCAACCCGGCTTGTAGGTGGGGTCGACGAGGAGGAAGCGGTCCTGCTCGTCGAAGAGCAGGACGCCGGCGGCGAGGGTCTCGCCGGTCGGCTCGGGCGTCTGGACGATGCCGCAGGGCTCGATCCGCCCGGCCCGGACCGCGTCGGCGACGGCCTGGGCGGCCTCGGCCGCGGTGAGGGCCGAGGTGTCGAGCGTGTACGCGTCGGCGGCGAGCCAGTCGAGGGCCGCGCGGTACGGCGGGAGGTGCTGGTGGCACCAGTCCCGGACGCGCGCGTCGACCTCGGGGTCGCCGTACTCCGCCCGGCCGTCGATCCGCTGCCGCAGGATCGTTTCCCCCGGGGCGAGCAGCACATGGCGCACCTCGATGCGGCGGGCGGCGAGCCCGCCGAATATCTCGTCCCGGTACTCCTGGCGCAGCAGGGTCATCGGGACGACGAGGACGCCGCCGACCTCGGCCAGCAGGGCCGCTGCCGTGTCGACGACCAGGCGGCGCCAGATCGGCAGGTCCTGGTAGTCCTCGACCTCGGCGAGCCGCTTGGCCGGGAGCAGCCGGCGTAGTCCCCCGCCAGTGACCTCGGGGTCGTACAGGGTGCTGTTCGGGATCAGATCGACCAGCTCGCGCGCGGTGCTGGACTTCCCCGCGCCGAACGTACCGTTGATCCAGACGATCACGTTTCCCCCTCTTCGATAGCCCCCAGTGGCTTGCCCGCAACACCCTGCCACGGAAACCACGAACGCATGTCTCGGCATGTGCGTGACACTTCCGGACATTCGTCGTTGAGAACGGCAAGCACGAGGGGGTGCTGAGATGAGTCGTATGGTTCTCGAACGGTTCCCTGCCGGCGGCCCGCGGGGCAGCTGGCCGGCGGAGGAGTTCGCCGGGGCGCGGCGCGAAGAGGGTGTGCCGGCCCAGGTCGTGATGGATCTGGAATCCGACGCGTTCCTGGTGGTCGTCGAGCAGCGGACGCCGGAGCGGATACGGGAGTGAGGGGCGCCGGCGGGTGTCGGGAACCCGACCCGGCGTCAGACCCCGGTGTCGGCCGGGGTCAGGAACCCGACGCGGCGTCAGATCCCGGTGTCAGCCGGGGTCAGGAACCCGACCCGGCGTCAGACCCCGGTGTCGGCCGGGGTCAGGAACCCGACCCGGCGTCCTCGGGCCCTGTGTTCCCCTCCCCCGCGCGCGCGGCCGCCGCCGCGCCCAGGAGGCCGGCGTCCGTGCCCGTGGCGGCGGGGACGACCGTCAGGTGCCGGACGAAGGACAGTGTGGCGTAGGTGCCGAGGGCGCGCCGGAGCGGGGCGAAGAGGACCTCGCCGGCGCCGGCCACCCCGCCGCCGACGACGGCGATGTCGATCTCGACGAGAGCGGCGGTGGCGGCGATGCCCGCCGCGAGGGCCTGGGCCGCCCGCTCGAACGAGGCGAGGGCGATCGGGTCCCCGGCGTGTGCGGCGGTGGCCACCGCCGCGGCGGAGACGTCGCCGTCGGGCCCCGGCCGCCAGCCGTTCTCCAGGGCACGGCGGGCGAGGTGCGGGCCGCCCGCGATGCGCTCGACGCAGCCGCGCCCGCCGCAGGCGCAGGGCTCGCCGTCGAGGTCCACGGGGACGTGCCCGATGTGACCGGCGTTGCCGGTGGGCCCCGGGTGGAGCCGGCCGTCGAGGACGAGGCCGCCGCCGACGCCCGTGGAGACCACGAGACACAGGGCGTTGGCGTGGCCGCGGGCGGCTCCGAGCCAGTGTTCGGCGGCCGTCACGGCGACGCCGTCGCCGACGAGGGTGACGGGCCGGCCGCCCGTGGCCCGGCGGACCCGGTCGACGAGCGGGTAGTCGCGCCAGCCGGGCACGTTCACCGGGCTGACGGTGCCCCGGGAGGCGTCGACCGGGCCCGCGCTGCCGATGCCGACGGCCTCGGCGGACTCCCACAGCGGGGAGGCCGCGAGGTCGGTGAGGACCTCCTCGACCGCCGCCATGACCGTCTCGCCGTCCTCGCGCGCGGGCGTGGGCCGCTGGGACCGGACGCGGATGCGGCCCGCGCCGTCGACCAGGGCGCCGGCGATCTTGGTGCCTCCGAAGTCGAGGGCGGCGACGAGGCCGGTGGCGGGGTCGTGCTGCATGGCGGCTGATTCTCCGGTCGGCGAGAGGAACGAGAGGGAGCGGGAAGTCGGTTCGTACGGGGCCTTCACAGTCTCCCTGGGATGACAACGTTATCCAGGGCCTATGCTCGAACCGAGATCGACCCGACACGCTCCGGAGGACCCTCACAACGTGGCCGACATCGCCCGCCGCTCCGAACCCCGCTACGGCACTCGGCCCACGATGAAGGACGTCGCCGCCCGCGCCGGCGTGGGCCTCAAGACGGTGTCCCGGGTCGTCAACGGCGAGCCCGGCGTCACCCCGGACACCGAGAGCCGCGTCCGGGAGGCCATCGAGGCCCTCGGATTCCGCCGCAACGACAGCGCGCGGGTCCTGCGCAAGGGCAGGACCGCGACCGTCGGGCTGGTCCTGGAGGACCTCGCCGACCCCTTCTACGGGCCGCTCAGCCGGGCGGTCGAGGAGGTCGCGCGGGCGCACGGCGCCCTGCTGATCAACGGCTCGAGCGCCGAGGACCCGGCCCGGGAGCAGGAGTTGGCGCTGGCGCTCTGCGCGCGCCGGGTCGACGGTCTGATCGTCATCCCCGCCGGTGACGACCACCGGTACCTGGAGCCGGAGATGAGGGCGGGGGTCGCCACGGTCTTCGTCGACCGGCCCGCCGGGCGGATCGACGCCGACGCCGTCCTCTCCGACAGCTTCGGCGGGGCGCGCGCCGGCGTGGCCCATCTGATCGCGCACGGCCACCGCCGGATCGGCTTCATCGGCGACCGTCCCCGCATCCACACCGCGGCCGAGCGGCTGCGTGGCTACCGCGCGGCGATGGAGGACGCGGGCCTGCCGGTCCGGGACGCCTGGGTGTCGCTCGGCTCCACCGACCCGGAGCGCGTGAGCGCGGCGGTACGGGAGTTGCTGGCGGGCCCGGAGCCCGTGACGGCCCTGTTCTCGGGGAACAACCGGGTCACGGTGACCGTGGTCCGGGCCCTCGCCCGGCACGGGCGGCCGGTCGCCCTGGTCGGCTTCGACGACATCGAGCTCGCCGATCTGCTCGGCGTCACGGTCGTCTCCCAGGACGCCGCGGCGCTCGGCCGGACGGCCGCGGAGCGGCTCTTCCGGCGCCTCGACGGGGCCCAGGGGGCGCCGGAGCGGCTGGTGCTCGGCACGACGCTGCTCGCCCGCGGGTCGGGCGAGATCGCGCCGCCGGCCGCCTGAGAGCCGCGCCCGGGTACGGACGCGTGGCCCCGTGTCCGTGCACGTACGCCCTGGCCCCGTGCCCCTGTCGGCGAGGTGAAAATCGACAGGGGTACGGGGCGGTGCCGGGAGCGTGTCCCGTCAGCGCTCCGTGGTGGCCGTGAGGTCGCCGCGGCGCGGGGCGGCGAAGCTGTCGAGGGCGGCGCGGGTCATGCCGGTGAGGGCGTCGACCTCGGCGGTGTCGAGGGCGCCGCAGTCGATGCCGCGCAGCAGGTAGGAGCTGAGGGCCTTGGCGGTGGCGGGCTCGTCCATGACGTCGCCGCCGGCGTGGTTGGCGTAGGCGGAGAGGCGCTTGGCGGCGGTCTCGAAGCCCTCGCGGTAGAAGGCGAAGACGGCGGCGTAGCGCGTGGGGATGTGACCGGGGTGCATGTCCCAGCCCTGGTAGTAGGCGCGGGCGAGGGCGCGGCGGGTGAGGCCGTAGTGCAGGCGCCAGGCCTCGTGGACGTGCTCGGTGGAGCCGACGGGCAGGACGTTGGTGGAGCCGTCGGAGACGCGCACGCCGGTGCCGGCGGCGGCGACCTGCATGATCGCCTTGGCGTGGTCGGCGGCCGGGTGGTCGCTGGCCTGGTAGGCGGCGGAGACGCCGAGACAGGCGCTGTAGTCGAAGGTGCCGTAGTGCAGTCCGGTGGCGCGGCCCTCGGCGGCGCCGATCATGCGGGCGACGGCGGCCGTGCCGTCGGTGGCGAGGATGGCCTGGCTGGTCTCGATCTGGATCTCGAAGCCCAGCCGGCCCGCGTCGAGGCCGTGGGCCTTCTCGAAGGCCTCCAGGAGACGGACGAAGGCGGAGACCTGCTCGGGGTAGGTGACCTTGGGGAGGGTGAGGACGAGCCCGTCGGGGAGGCCGCCGTTCTCCAGGAGGCCGGTGAGGAAGACGTCGGTGGTGCGGATGCCCCGCTCGCGTACGGCGGCCTCCATGCACTTCATCCGGATGCCCATGTACGGGGCGGCCGTGCCGTTCCGGTACGCCTCCGAGATCAGCCGGGCCGCCCGGGCGGCGTCCTGGTCCTCGTCCTGGCCTGCGTACCCGTCCTCGAAGTCGACCCGGAGGTCCTCGATGGGCTCGCGCTCCAGCTTGGCCCGTACCCGGCCGTAGACGTCCTCGGCGAGGTCGTCGGAGAGGCCGAGGACGGCGGCGAAGGAGGCGGCGTCGGGGGCGTGCTCGTCGAGGGCGGCGAGGGCCTGGTCGCCCCAGGAGCGGATGGTTCCGGCGTCGAAGACGTTGCCCGGGACGTAGACGGTGTGGACGGGCTGGCGGGTGCCGGGGTCTCCCGGGTAGCGCCGGTCGAGCTCGGCGTCCACCGCTGCGAGGGAGGCGCTGATGCCCTCGCTGATCGCGCCGGCGAGGCTCGTCGACACCTTCTCCTGCTGACCCATCCTGCATCCTCCTGTTTTCCGCTGCACGGAATCAACAATCCGTATGGCGAAGTTAGTAGGCGGTCGGGACCTGCGTCAATGGTTGTCCGAAACGGCCGGGGGCCGCACGGCGAGTGATCGCCGTGCGGCCCCCGGGCCGGACAGAACCGCAGGTCAGCCCTTGCGGGACTTCACCTCTTCGGTGAGCTGCGGGACGACGTCGAAGAGGTCGCCCACGACGCCGTAGTCGACGAGGTCGAAGATCGGAGCCTCGGCGTCCTTGTTGATGGCGACGATGGTCTTCGAGGTCTGCATGCCCGCGCGGTGCTGGATCGCGCCGGAGATGCCGGAGGCGATGTACAGCTGCGGCGAGACCGACTTGCCGGTCTGGCCGACCTGGTTGGAGTGCGGGTACCAGCCGGCGTCGACGGCGGCGCGCGAGGCGCCGACGGCGGCACCGAGCGAGTCGGCGAGCGCCTCGATGATCGCGAAGTTCTCGGCGCCGTTGACGCCGCGGCCGCCGGAGACCACGATCGCGGCCTCGGTCAGCTCGGGGCGGCCGGTCGACTCGCGCGGGGTGCGGGAGGTGACCTTGGTGCCGCGGGCCTTGTCCGAGAAGGAGACGGTGAGCGCCTCGACGGCGCCGGCGGCCGGGGCGGCCTCCACGGGGGCCGAGTTCGGCTTGACCGTGATGACCGGGGTGCCCTTGGAGACGCGGGACTTGGTCGTGAAGGAGGCGGCGAACGCGGACTGCGTCGCGACCGGGCCCTCGTCACCCGCCTCCAGGTCCACGGCGTCGGTGATGACGCCGGAGCCGATGCGGACCGCGAGGCGGGCCGCGATCTCCTTGGCCTCGGCGGAGGAGGGGACGAGCACGGCGGCCGGGGACACGGCATCGTACGCGGCCTGGAGGGCGTCGACCTTGGGGACGACGAGGTAGTCGGCGAACTCGGGGGCGTCGGCGGTGAGGACCTTCACGGCACCGTGCTCGGCGAGCGCGGCCGCGGTGTCGGCGGCGCCGTTGCCGAGGGCGACGGCGACCGGGTCGCCGAGGCGGCGGGCGAGGGTCAGCAGCTCCAGGGTGGGCTTGCGGACGGCTCCGTCGACGTGGTCGACGTAGACGAGAATCTCAGCCATGGGACTTCAATCTCCTGCGGAAGAAACGGGGGCGGACTTCAGCGGCTCACGCGAGCCCAGCGGCTAGATGAACTTCTGGCTCGCGAGGAACTCGGCCAGCTGCTTGCCGCCCTCGCCCTCGTCCTTGACGATCGTGCCCGCGGTGCGCGCCGGACGCTCGGCGGCGGAGTCCACGGCGGTCCAGGCGCCCTCGAGGCCGACCTCCTCGGCCTCGATGTCGAGGTCGGAGAGGTCCAGGGACTCCACCGGCTTCTTCTTGGCGGCCATGATGCCCTTGAAGGACGGGTAGCGGGCCTCGCCCGACTGGTCCGTCACGGAGACGACGGCCGGAAGCGAGGCCTCCAGCTGCTCGGAGGCGGCGTCGCCGTCACGGCGGCCGGTGACGGTGCCGCCCTCGATCTTGACCTCGGAGAGCAGGGTGACCTGCGGGACGCCCAGGCGCTCGGCGAGGATGGCCGGGAGGACACCCATGGTGCCGTCCGTGGAGGCCATACCGGCGATGACGACGTCGTAGCCGACCTTCTCAATCGCCTTGGCGAGCACCAGCGAGGTACCCATGACGTCGGTGCCGTGCAGGTCGTCGTCCTCGACGTGGACGGCCTTGTCGGCGCCCATGGAGAGCGCCTTGCGCAGCGCGTCCTTGGCGTCCTCGGGGCCGACCGTGAGCACGGTGACCTCGGCGTCGTCGGCCTCTTCGGCGATCTGCAGGGCCTGCTCGACCGCGTACTCGTCGAGCTCCGACAGCAGGCCGTCGACGTCGTCGCGGTCGACGGTCAGGTCATCGGCGAAGTGCCGGTCGCCGGTGGCGTCGGGCACGTACTTCACACAGACAACGATCCTCAAGCTCACGCCGGCTCTCCTACTGCATCGTCATAACTGGGCTGCCTTGTTGCTCGCAGCATAGGCGCCTGAAGGGCGGGTTTCCGGTCGGGGCGCCGGACGCCCCGACCGGAATATTACTCGTCAGTACACCCAGTCTGTTACCAGTGAGCAAGCGCTCAGGCGTGTGATCTGGCCCATGCGCGGAGAGCGGCGCGCACGGGAACTCTCAGTCGCGCAGCGCGTTGAAGCGTCCGTGGTGGTAGAGGAGCGGCCGGCCCACACCGTCCGGGTCGCCGGCGACGGCCTGCGCGATGACGATCCGGTGGTCCCCGGCGGGCACCCGGGCCACCACGCGGCAGACCAGCCAGGCGAGGACGCCGTCGAGCACGGGCACTCCCTCGGGGCCGACGCTCCAGCGGGTCCCCGGACCGAAGCGGTCGGCGCCGCTGCGGGCGAAGGTGGACGCGAGCTCCTGCTGGTGCTCGCCGAGTATGTGCACGCCGATGAACTCGGCCTCGGAGACCACGGGCCAGCTGGACGAGGTCGTGCCCACCCCGAAGGAGACCAGCGGTGGTTCGGCGGCGACGGAGTTGAGCGAGGTGGCGGTGAAGCCGACGGGCCGCTCACCGTGGGCGGTGATGACCGCGACCCCGGCCGCGTGCCGGCGGAAGACGGAACGGAGCAGATCGGGAGAGGCCTGCCGGGGTGCGCCGATCGTGGGAACGGTGCTGAGCTGGAGGTCCGGCGTAACCGTCATGGAGTTGTCCTTCTGCGAGGGCGTCATGAGAGGGGTCCTGGGCTGGTCAGACACCCGGACAGCGCGCACTCGCGTTGCGGGCCAGGTCCACGTGGGCCCGGCCGTAGAGAAGGAGTTCTATGGGCACTCCGTCAGGGTGACGATCGGTGGACGGTGCAGTCAAGTGCGTACCGGGATGTGGGAGAAGTGTCACGGCGTCAGACGGGCGGCCGCGGGCCCCGCCGGACGGCCCGCGGCGGGTGCGCGTCATGCGGGCCGGGTCCGCCGCGGACCGTCCGTCAGACGGCCCGGCCCAGGGCGGCGATGACGTCCGCCTTGCGGGGCTGTCCCGCGGCCCTGCGGACGATGCGCCCGGCGGCGTCGAGGACGAGGACGGTGGGGGTACGGGTGATGCCCAGCTCTCGTACGAGGTCGAGCCGCTCCTCGGCGTCGACCTCGACGTGCCCCACGCCGGGCACCATCGCGGCGACCTCGGCGAGGGTGCGGCGCGTGGCCCGGCAGGGCTGGCAGAAGGCGGTCGAGAACTGGACGAGGGTGGCCCTCTCCCCCAGCGCGGCGCCCAGCGCCTCCGGCCCCAGGACCTCGGTCATCCCTCTCCCCTTCAAGCTCCGGGTTTCCCCCGGGTACAGCGCCGGGTGGCGCCGATCGATTCCCGCCAAGGCCACCGCGAGTGACGAGAATCTCCCTGTACGGAGCCGTCTGGACTGGTTACGTGGCCCTTCATGGGGCACGATCTCTCAAAGCCGAAAACCTACGGCCGCGTAACTTCGCCGGGAGAAACCGCTCCGGGCACCTGAAGAAAAGGTTCCTCACCGATGGCAGAACTCGTCTATCGGCCGGTCATCGGCGCCGCTCGGACCATGTTCAAGGCGCTGGACCTGAAGATCGACACGCAGGGTTCGGAGCATATCCCCCGGACCGGCGGCGCGGTGCTCGTGAGCAACCACATCAGCTATCTGGACTTCATCTTCACGGGTCTCGCCGCCCTGCCCCAGAAGCGCCTGGTGCGTTTCATGGCGAAGGACTCGGTCTTCCGGCACAAGGTCTCCGGCCCGCTCATGCGCGGCATGAAGCACATCCCGGTGGACCGCTCCCAGGGCGAGCACGCCTTCAAGCACGCCCTGGAGTCGCTGCGGGCCGGCGAGATCATCGGCGTCTTCCCCGAGGCGACCATCTCCGAGTCCTTCACGCTCAAGAGCTTCAAGACGGGTGCGGCGCGGCTGGCGCAGGAGGCGGGCGTCCCGCTGATCCCGATGGCGCTGTGGGGCACCCAGCGGCTGTGGACGAAGGGGCGGCCGCGGAACTTCAAGCGGAGCCACACCCCCGTGACCATCCGCGTCGGCGAGCCGGTCGAGGCCCCCGCCGACCAGTACGCGGGCGCGATCACGCGGCGGCTGCGCGAGCGCGTCCAGGAGCTCCTGGAGGCCGCGCAGCGCGCCTACCCGGTCCGCCCCAAGGACGCGAGCGACACCTGGTGGGTGCCCGCGCACCTCGGCGGTACGGCTCCGACGCCGGCCCAGGTCAAGGAAGCCGGCTGACGAAGCCGGTTCACGGCAGCCGACTGACGGAAGCCGGCGCGGGCGGAACCGTTTCTCCCCGCCGCCGCCCGGGTCGGAGTTCCGTCGGCAGCGTCCGGTCGAGGGACGGGCGGTCGGGGGCGGCCTTCAGGGCGCCCAGGACGACCGGGTGGGGCTCCGCGTACAGCTCGGGGTGGTCCACCTCGCCGAGTTCCGGCCGTACGGTCCAGGCAAGCCGCTCGTCCCCCAGCGAGAACCGGGCGTCGACGCCCGGCTTGTTGCCCCGCACGTCCTGGCGGGCCCAGACTCGCTCGCCGGGCAGCAGGACGGCGACGAGGCCGTGGATCACCGGGTGCGTACCGTCGTCCTCGGTGAGGCGCTGGTAGCAGAGGGCCGCGGGGATGGAGCGGGCCCGCAGGAGCGCTGCGTACGCGATGGACTTGGCGTAGCAGATGCCGGTGCGCTGCTCCAGGACGTCGGAGGCGCGCCAGGTGACGCGGAGATCGCCGGAGTCCATGGAGTGCGGGATGGTGTCGCGGACGAACGCGCAGGCCGCTTCGGCGTATGAGTATGCGTCGGGGTGATCGTCGGCGAGGCGCTGGGCCAGGTCTTTGACGAGCGGATGGTCATGGTCGACGGCCTCGCTCGCGGCTAGGTAGGCGTCGAGGTCGGGGTCGAGCTGGATGAGTTCCATGCGGGATGACCCTATGAAGACGGCCGGACGGAGTCAATGACTTTCCGTCCGGCCGTATCTTTATGCATTCGCTGCTAGCGGGCCAGCTCTTCCTTCAGGGCCTGGAGGAAGGCGTCCACGTCGTCCTCCGTGGTGTCGAAGGCGCACATCCAGCGGACATCGCCGGCGGCCTCGTCCCAGAAGTAGAAGCGGAAGCGTTCCTGCAGTCGTCGCGACACCTCCTGCGGGAGGCGGGCGAAGACCGCGTTGGCCTGCACCGGGTAGAGGATCTCCACCCCGTCGAGCTCGCGCACCCCGGCGGCGAGGCGCTGGGCCATCGCGTTGGAGTGGCGGGCGTTGCGCAGCCACAGGTCCTTCGCGAGGAGGGCTTCCAGCTGCACCGACACGAAGCGCATCTTCGAGGCGAGCTGCATGGACAGCTTGCGCAGGTGCTTCATGTGGCTGACCGCGTCGGGGTTGAGGACGACGACGGCCTCGCCGAAGAGCATGCCGTTCTTCGTCCCGCCGTACGAGATGACGTCCACGCCGACCGCGTTCGTGAAGGCGCGCATCGGCACGTTCAGCGAGGCGGCGGCGTTGGCTATCCGCGCCCCGTCGAGGTGGACCTTCATGCCCTTGGCGTGGGCGTGCTCGACGATCGCGCGGATCTCCTCCACCGTGTAGAGGGTGCCGAGCTCCGTGTTCTGGGTGATCGAGACGACCTGGGGCATGGCCCGGTGCTCGTCCTCCCAGCCCCAGGCCTGCCGGTCGATCAGCTCGGGGGTGAGCTTGCCGTCCGGGGTCGGGACGGTGAGCAGCTTGAGGCCGCCCATCCGCTCTGGCGCGCCGCCCTCGTCCACGTTGATGTGGGCGGTCTCGGCGCAGATGACGGCGCCCCAGCGGTCGGTCAGCGCCTGGAGCGCGGTCACGTTCGCCCCGGTCCCGTTGAAGACCGGGAAGGCTTCGGCGGTGGGGCCGAAGTGGCTGTGCATGATCCGCTGGAGGTGCTCGGTGTACTGGTCCTCGCCGTAGGCGACCTGGTGGCCTTCGTTGGCGAGGGCGAGGGCCGCGAGGACCTCGGGGTGGGCGCCGGCGTAGTTGTCGCTGGCGAAGCCCCGGACCGACGGGTCGTGGTGACGACGTGCGTCGGTCCTGGGGCCGAGTGCCGCGGTCACGGCTTGGGGGTCAGCCACAGACGCTGTCCATTCACTTCCTGGGCGGGCTTGTCCCAGAGCCCGGCGATCTCCTCGGCCAGGTCCTTGACGTCGGTGAAGCCCGCGAACTTCGCGTTGGGGCGTTCGGCGCGCATGGCGTCGTGCACCAATGCCTTGATCACCAGGATGGCAGCCGCCGCCTGGGGACCTTCGTCGCCCCCCAGCTTGCGGAACGAGTCGGCCATGGCGAGGGTCCAGGCCTCGGCGGCCGCCTTACCGGCGTTGTACGCGGCGTTGTTGGCGACCGGCTTGTGCGCGCCGGACTGGCTGACCAGGGCGTAGCGGCCGCGGCCGCCGGCGCGCAGCAGCCCGTCGTGGAAGGCGAGCGAGGTGTGCTGGACCGTGCGGATGAGGAGCTTCTCCAGGAAGTCCCAGTCCGCGGGGTCGGCCTCGGTGAAGGAAGGGGCGCCGCGCCAGCCGCCGACGAGGTGGACCAGGCCGTCGACGCGGCCGAACTCCTTCTCGGTCTTCGCCGCCCAGTCGCGCGTGGCGTCCAGGTCGAGGAGGTCGACCGTGTCGCCGACGACCTTGGCTCCGCCGTGGCCGTAGCGGGCGGCGTCGACGGCCTCGGCGAGGCGGGCCGGGTCGGCGTCGGAGGCGACGACGGTCGCGCCCGCCTCGGCGAGACGCAGCAGCGTCGCACGGCCCGCGGGGCCGGCCGCGCCGGCGACCGCGATGACGGCGCCGTCCAGCGGTCCGCCGTTTCCGTTGGAGATCATGGGCGACGCCTCCTCGGTGTTTTCGATGAGGTCGCTCACGCGGCGGCCCGCTCGGTGCTCGGGACGTCGGCGGCGGTGATCCCCTTGGTGTCGGCGATCACGCCCTTCAGCTTCTTGGCGAGGGCCTCAAAGAACATGCTGAGCGGAAACTCGTCCGGAAGCACGTCGTCGACGAGCTTGCGCGGCGGCAGGGAGAGGTCGAGGGCGTCGGGACCCTTGGCCCACTTCGAGCCCGGGTGCGGGGCGAGGTAGGCCGAGACGAACTCGTACGCCTTGAACCAGTGGACCAGCTTCGGGCGGTCGATGCCCTCGCGGTAGAGGGTCTCGATCTCGGCGCAGAGGCGGTTGGTGACCTCGGGGGCCCGGTCCCAGTCGATCGTGAGGATGTTGTCCGTCCAGCGCACCACGTCGTTCTTGTGAAGGTACGCGAAGAGGAGCTGGCCGCCGAGACCGTCGTAGTTGCGGTTGCGGTCGCCGGTGAGCGGGAAGCGGAACATCCGGTCGAAGAGCACGGTGTACTGCACGTCACGGCCGTGCCCGTTGCCCTCGGCCTCCAGCTTCACGGCCTCCCGGAAGGCGGTGAGGTCGCAGCGGAGCTCCTCGAGGCCGTACATCCAGAAGGGCTGGCGCTGCTTGATCATGAAGGGGTCGAAGGGCAGGTCGCCGCGGCTGTGGGCGCGGTCGTGGACCAGGTCCCAGAGCGCGAAGGCCTGCTGGCAGCGCTCCTGGTCGCCGAGCATGGCGTCGATGTCGGCGGGGAGCTTCACGCCGAGGGTGTCGACCGCGGCCTCGGTGACCTTGCGGAAGCGCGCGGCCTCGCGGTCGCAGAAGATGCCGCCCCAGGTGAAGCGCTCCGGGACCTCGCGGACGGCGACGGTCTCGGGGAAGAGAACGGCCGAGTTGGTGTCGTACCCGGCGGTGAAGTCCTCGAAGGTGATGCCGCAGAAGCCGGGGTTGTCGTAGCGGGTGCGCTCCAGCTCGGAGAGCCACTCCGGCCAGACCATGCGCAGCACGACGGCCTCGAAGTTGCGGTCCGGGTTGCCGTTCTGCGTGTACATCGGGAAGAGCACGAGGTGCTGGAGCCCGTCGGCGCGGCCGGCGGCCGGGTGGAACTCCATCAGGGAGTCCAGGAAGTCCGGCACGGTGAAGCCGTTCTCGACCCACTTGCGCAGGTCCGCGACGAGGGCGCGGTGGTAGGCGCCGTCGTGCGGGACGAGCGGGGAGAGCTGCTCGACGGCCGCGACCAGGCGGTCCACGGTCAGCTCGACGAGCGCGCGGGCGGGGGCGCCCTCGGCCTCGAAGTCGATGGAGCCGTCCGCGCTCTGCCAGGGACGGATCTCCTCCACGGCATTCTTGAGCTCGGCCCAGGCCGGGTGGTCGATCACGCGGTCGTCGGTGGATATCCCCCCACCGATCACGTCCTGCACAAGAATTTCCGTCATGCCTCTTCCTCCACAGGAGAACCTTGCGTCAAGACACCGTAACCATCGGCGCTTCGTTCCCACAAGGGGAGACAAGAGAGATTATCCTGTGCGACCCCCCTGACGGCAGAAGTTTTTCCTGTCCGTCAGGGTTGAAGCCACCCTTCCGCCGTGCGGGCACCGTACGCGTCAGCCCAGGGGCTTGATCAGCAGCTCGAACTCCAGGTCGTCGCGCTGGGGCAGGCCGAAGCGCTCGTCGCCGTACGGGAACGGGGTCGTCCGGCCCGTACGCCGGTACCCGCGCCGCTCGTACCAGGCGATCAGCTCCTCGCGCACCGAGATCACCGTCATGTGCATCTCGCGCACGCCCCACAGCTCGCGCACCCGGCGCTCGGCCTCCGCGAGGATCTGCTTGCCCAGACCCGCCCCCTGCAGTTCGGGGCGGACCGCGAACATGCCGAAGTAGGCGGCCTCGCCCCGGTGCTCCAGCTGGCAGCAGGCGACGAGATCACCGTCGCGCTCGACGACCAGGAGCCGGCTGCCGGCGGTGGTGATCACGGCGGCCACGCCCTCGGGGTCGGTGCGCTGCCCCTGGAGGATGTCCGCCTCCGTGGTCCAGCCGCCCCGGCTGGCGTCGCCCCGGTACGCCGACTCGACGAGCGGGACGAGGGCGGGGACGTCGTCGAGGACCGCTTCGCGGTAACTGATCCGGCCGGTCTCCTGGGACGTGGCGATGTCCATGTATCGGGCTCCCCTCGGGCGCTGACGATCGGCGTGCGCGATCGTCCCGAGCCTAACGCGCGCTCCTTTCACGCCCCTCGTACACCTGTGCGCGCCTGTGCGCCCGGGTGTGGCGCCCGGGAGGCGGGCATTCCTCTCCGGAGGGGACGGTGTCGAGGGGGAGGTGTGCCGTGCACGGAGCGGGTCTGTCCGGGTGGTTGCTGGTCGCGCTCTGCGCGGCGACGGGCGCGTACTGCCTGCTGCGGATGCGCGCCTGCGCCGGTGAGGAGCGGCGGGCCGCGGGCGGCGAGGCGGTGATGGGTTTCGGGATGGCCGCCATGGCGCTGCCCGCCGCGGTCCTGAGCCCGCCGGAGTGGGTCTGGACGGTCTACGCGGCGGTGTTCGGCGGGGCGGCCCTGCACGGCCTCCCGGCGCTCCGGCGCGGCGGACACCATCTGCACCATCTGGTGGGCTCGCTCGCCATGGTCTACATGACGGTGGCGATGGCGGCGTCCGGCGCGGCGGGGGCGCACACGGGGCACACGGCGGCAACTGGGGGCATACCCGTGCTCACGGGCGGCCTCCTCCTCTACTACGTGGCGTACGTGCTCCGCTCGGGATCCCGCCTCGTCCCCGTGGCCGCGGCCACGGGCGGGCCGGGCCCGGCCTGGGCGACCCGGCCGGAGCTCGCGCTCGCCTGCCGGCTCTCGATGGCGCTCGCGATGCTCGCGATGCTGGTGACCCTGTGAGGACGGCGGCGCCGGAGACCCGAGGAGACCTCGTGCGATCCGGCCCGGCGGCAACGTCTTCCGGCCAACCGAACCGTGGTGTATGTCACTTGCCCTCCGAGCCCATACCCCCGGCCAGTACCGCGCTCATAGGCTGACGCCCATGTGGGTCTCCCTCGCGCTGTTCCTGCTCGGCGTCCTGACCGCCCTCGCGGCCCCCCGGCTGCTGTCCCGGGCGGACTGGGTCGAGCGAGAACCCGTGGTGGCCCTGTGGGTGTGGCAGTGCGCGGTCGCGGCCGTACTGCTGAGCTTCGCCCTCTCCATGACCTTCAGCGCGTCGGCGGCCTGGCAGGCCGTCCGGGGGCAGGTCTTCGCGGGCGCGCCGCGCGCCGTGATCGACGCGTACGAACTCGGCACGTCCGGGCCCTGGTCCGCGGTGCTCGCGGTGGTCCTGGCGGCCGGCGGGCTCTGGTCGGGGGCGATGCTGGGCCGGGAGATCGGCCAGGCCCGCGCCCGGCGCAGGCAGCGCCGCTGTGATCTGCTCGTCCGCGCGCCCCTGCTCCCCGGGGAGCGGCCGGACAGCGAGCGGCTGGTCGTCCTGGAGGGGGGGCGGGCGGACGCCTGGTGGATGTCGGGGGCCACGCCCCAGCTGGTCATCACGACGGCGGCGCTGCGCCGCTTGAAGGGACGTCAGCTGGACGCGGTCCTGGCACACGAGCAGGGTCACGTGCGGGCCCGGCACGACTGGCTGCTGCACTCCTCTGCGGCGCTGGCCGCCGGATTCCCGGGGATCCCGGTCTTCACGGCCTTCCGTGAGGAGATGCACCGCCTGGTGGAGCTGGCCGCCGACGACGTGGCCTCGCGCCGCTTCGGCCGACTCACCATCGCGCTCGCGCTGGTCGAACTGAACGAGGACCGGGGGGTGTTCGGCCCCGGCCAGGCTCCCGACACCGGTCTGCCGCAGCGCGTGAACCGGTTGCTCACCGCGGCGCCCCGTCTCACCGCCGGGCGCCGGCTCCGGCTGACGGCGGCCGCGTCCCTGGTGCCGGTGGTCCCCGTCCTCGTGGCCTTCGCCCCGGCGCTCAGCGCGCTGGGATAGCGGTGGGCGGCGACGCGCACGGCGGCGGGGGCTCGCACGGGGGACGGAGCCCTGAGGACGGGCGGGGCCCGCGCGGCGGACGTGACCCGGACGGCAGACGGGGCTCTCACGAGGGACGGAGCCGGAGATGCGGACGGGGCTCGCGCGGCGACGCGCGGCGGGCGGGTGGAGGGCGGTGCGGGGTGGATCGTCGGGCAGGATCGGCGCATGCGCTCCTCCGCCCTCGTCTCCGGAGTCCTGGCCCTCGCTCTGCTCGTGCTCGTCGCCGTGGGGTGGTCGCCACTGCTCTCCTTCGACCGGTCGGTCGCCGAGGCGCTCCACCGCAGTGCCCACGCCCACCCCGGCCTCACCCACGTCAACCGTGTCCTGAGCGACTGGGTGTGGGACCCGTGGACGATGCGCGTCCTGGCCGCCGCCACCGCGGTGCTGCTGTGGCGGCGGCGGGAGCGACGGGCGGCTCTGTGGGTGGCCGGCACGAGCCTGCTGGCCGCCGGACTGCAGCAGGCCCTCAAGGCGCTGGTGGCCCGGGACCGGCCGCAGTGGGCCGATCCCGTCGACTCGGCGCGGTACGCCGCGTTCCCGTCGGGGCACGCGATGACGGCGACGGTCACCTGCGGGCTGCTGCTCTGGGTCCTCGCGCTGCACTGGCGCGACGAGTGGCGCGGCTGGGGCGTCCTGGCGACCGCCGCCGTGGTCTCGGTGCTCGGGGTCGGCTGGACGCGGGTCTATCTGGGCGTGCACTGGCCCTCGGACGTCGTCGGGGGCTGGCTGCTCGGCTGGTGCTGTGCGGCCGCGGCGGTCCTCACGTACCGGTGGAGCGAGCGGCGAGCGGCGGCGCGGACCGCGTCCCAGGGCGGCAGCGACGGGAGCAGAATGGGAGAAACACGATGAAGCCGCCTGTTCTGGACGATCCCCCGTGTCGCCCAGAACAGACGGCCTCCCCGGCGGTATGCCACAGGGGCATGCCGACGGGATGCGCCGAGTATATTGGCCGGCAGCCAGTCAACGCAGGAGTCCAGCATGTCCCCGCGTAGCCCATCGGTCAATGAAGAGCTTCGGCGACGGTCGCGCGAGCGGATTCTCCAGGCCACGGTGGAGCTGATCGACGCCCAGGGTTACGAGGCGACCACGCTGGGCGACATCGCGGAGCGAGCCGGTACGGCGCGGGGGCTGATCTCGTACTACTTCCCCGGCAAGCGGCAGCTGCTCCAGGCGGCGGTGCACCGGCTGATGCACCTCACCCTGGAGGAGGCGCTCGAGCGGGAGCCGCGCACGGAGGACGGCCGCGAGCGGCTGGCCCGGGCGATCGACGCGATTCTGGGGCTCGCGGTGACGCGGCCCACGCTGATGCGGACCCATATGGCGGGCATCCTGCAGGCGGAGGGGTTCGTGCAGTGCCAGGAGCAGCAGCGCCTGGCCTTCCTGCTGCGGGACACGGTCACGCGGTACGGCTCCGCGGACGTGGACACCGACTACCCGCTGCTGCGCGCCCTGCTGATGGGCGCGGTGGTGGCGGTGCTGCTGCCGGGAGCCCCCATGCCGCTGGGGCGCCTGCGGTCGGAGCTGTTCCAGCGGTACGGGCTCGACTGGGAGGCGGGCGTGCCGCCGGACGGAGGTCCGCCCGGCGGCACGACGGCGATCGGGCCGTCAGCCGGCCCTCACGCCCCCGGTCAGTCGTCGAAGTCGAAGTAGTCCGGCTGGGTCTGGACGTTGAGCTCGTCCATCCGGATCCGCTTCGCCGGGTCCGTACGGCGGTCGCTGAGCTTCAGGACGTCGAAGCCCTTCGCGATGTCGTTCGAGTAGATGTGGCCGTTGTAGTAGTACGCGGACCAGGAGCCGCCGGTCGTGATCGTGGTGGCGGAGAGCGGGCCGCGCTCGAAGTAGGCGATCTCCTTCGGGGCGGAGGAGTCGGTGAAGTCCCAGACGGAGACGCCGCCCTGGTACCAGGCCTGCACCATGAGGTCCTTGCCCTTGACCGGGATCAGCGAGCCGTTGTGGGCGACGCAGTTCTCGGTGTCGGCCTGGTGGCGCGGGATCTTGAAGTAGCTGCGGAAGACGAGCTTGCGCTTGTCTCCCTTGCCGACGATGTCGTAGATGCCGTCGGCACCCCGGTTCGGGCCGACCTCGGCGTTGCAGGTGGCAGCGCCGCCACCGCCGAGCTCGTCCGTGAAGACGACCTTGTTCGCCTTCTGGTTGAAGGTCGCGGAGTGCCAGAACGCGAAGTTGACGTTGTCCTGGACCTGGTCGATCACCCGCGGGTGCTCGGGGTCCTCGATGTCGAAGAGGATGCCGTCACCCATGCAGGCGCCGGCCGCGAGGTCCTTCTCCGGCAGCACGGTGATGTCGTGGCATCCGGTGGTCTTGGAGACGCCCGGGTTGGTGGGACCGCCCGGGTTGCCACCGCCGTCCGGGCCCTCGCCCGGGAAGAGGACGGGGAAGTTGACGACCGCCGCCTTCTCGGGCGCCTTGCGGGGCACCTTGATGACGGAGATTCCGTCGTGCGGGGGCTGGCAGTCCGGGAAGGCCGCGTTGGGCGAGTAGGAGGAGACGTAGACGTACACGTTCTTGCCCTTGGGCAGGATCGTGTGGGTGTGGGAACCGCAGGCGGTCTCGACGGCGGCGACGTACTTCGGGTTGGCGATGTCGCTGATGTCGAAGATCTTCATGCCCTCCCAGGATTCCTTGACCGAGGCGGGCTGCGTCGTGCTGGCGCACGAGTTGTCGCTGCGGGAGGAGTCGGTGGAGAGGAAGAGGAGGTTCCCGGAGACGGAGATGTCGTTCTGGGAGCCCGGGCAGAAGACCTGCGCGACGGTCTTCGGGTCCTTCGGGTCGCTGATGTCGTAGATCCGGAAGCCGTCGTAGTTGCCGGCGAAGGCGTACTTGCCCTGGAAGGCGAGGTCCGTGTTGAGGCTCTTGAGGGCGTCCTTGGGGACGTTCGCGAGGTGCTCGATGTTCTGGCTGTGGACGATCTCGTCCACGCCGGGTATCTCGCCGCTCTGGATGGCGGAGCGCGCCTCGGCCGCCTGCCGCGAGGAGACGGCGCCCTGCGCGGGGGCCGAGTCCCCGGGGTCGGGGGTGGCGGCGGCGGAGCCGGCCGCGAGCAGTGTGGCCAGCAGCCCGGCGGCGGCGGATGCCACGCCCAGGCGTCTGAACCGGGCACGCGGGTCGCGCGTGTCGGACGTGGTACGCGGGGTACGCAACGAAGTCACTCCGTCCTCCCTGGTATCCGTTCGGTTGTGAACGGGTGTTGGACCCCGGCAGTATCTTCCTTGCCGTGCACATCTCAACAGATGGCAACACAGACGTCATGAATGTTTTTGATCGGTCCGCCCGAGAAAAGTGCTAGGAACGGTCACCGTCCCCGCAAGAACATCTGGAGGTCGCGTTGTTGATCCGCCGTCAGCGTGCCGTCGCCGTCCTGGCCCTGTCCGCCGTCGCCGTACTCGCCCTGGGCGCCTGCGAGTCGGGACCGGACGAGGACGCCCCGCGGGCCGCGGCCTCGACCGGTCCAGCGGTGGTGGCCCCGGGGAAGCCCGGCGAACCGGCCCGGCGGATATCCCCCGAGGAGGCCGCCCGGCTGCTCCCCGACGAGAGCCCGAACAGCGCGGACTTCCGGTACGCGCAGATGATGATCGTGCACCACCGGCAGGCCCTGACGATGACGGAGCTGGCCCCCGGGCGGGCCTCCTCGCCCCAGGTGAAGAAGGTCGCCGAACGCATCGCCGCGGCGCAGCGGCCGGAGATCGACGCGATGGAAGGTTGGCTGGAAAACAACGGTGGTCCGCGCGAGCAGGGAGCCCACGACCATCACTCGATGCCGGGCATGGCGACCGAGGACCAGCTGAAGGAGCTGCGGAACGCCAAGGGCGAGGCCTTCGACGAACTCTTCCTGAAGCTCATGATCACGCACCACGAAGGGGCCGTGACGATGGCCGCCGAGGTGCTGAGCGAGGGGAACAACGGGATCGTGGAGGAGATGGCGAACGACGTGATCGCCCAGCAGACCTCGGAGATCAACCGGATGCGCTCGCTGTAGGCGGCCGCGCGGACGGCGCCGGCCCGACGGGGCGGAGCTTCCCCGAGGCGGGCCGCCGGAGCGGGGCCCGCTCGTCAGACCGCCTCCCCCTCGCGCCCGGCCTGGGCGCCTGCGGCGGCCAGGACGGAGTCGAGCAGGCCGGGGAAGAGGGCGTCGAGGTCGTCCCTGCGCAGGGCGTTGAGCTTGGCCGTGCCCCGGTACATCTGCTGGATCACGCCGCTCTCGCGGAGCACCCGGAAGTGGTGCGTGGTCGTGGACT
This sequence comes from Streptomyces sp. NPDC034084, assembly GCF_055575535.1. Taxonomy (NCBI): domain Bacteria; kingdom Bacillati; phylum Actinomycetota; class Actinomycetes; order Kitasatosporales; family Streptomycetaceae; genus Streptomyces; species Streptomyces sp. NPDC034084. Next base: position 187,304 of record NZ_JBVISK010000003.1, on the reverse strand, counting down.
TGGTCACCGGGAGGTCGAAGTACGAGCAGCTGAGCTCGGTGTCCTCGCGCGCCATGTCCCGCACGATCCGCAGACGCACGGCGTCCGCGAGGGCGTGCAGCACCTCTTCGAGGCGGATCTGGTCGCGCGTGGGGTGTTCGAGGACGCGCGGGCTGGTGGTGGTCGTCATGGCGGCGGCTCCACTTCATCCGGGATGCGGTCCATTGTACGAGAGTCCTCGTAGTTTGACAGTCGCCGTACTACGATGAGTATCGTACGAGGACCTTCGAGGCATCCCGAAATGGAGTCCGTCATGAGCGTCGCCCTGTTCGAGCCGTACACCCTGCGGTCCCTGACCGTGCCCAACCGGGTCTGGATGGCGCCCATGTGCCAGTACTCGGCGGAGACGACCGGACCGAACGCGGGGGTCGCCGGCGACTGGCACTTCGCCCACTACGCGGCCCGTGCCACCGGCGGCGCCGGACTGATCCTCGTCGAGGCGACGGCCGTCGCCCCCGAGGGCCGCATCAGCCCGGCGGACCTCGGCCTCTGGAACGACACCCAGATCGAAGGACTCCGGCGGATCTCCGGCTTCCTCAAGGAGCACGGCACCGTCCCCGGCATCCAGATCGGGCACGCCGGACGCAAGGCCGCCACCAACCGCCCCTGGCTGGGACGCGGCCCCGTCGGACCGGACGAGGGCTGGCAGCCCGTCGCCCCCAGCCCTGTCGAGTTCGCCGAGGGCTACCCGGTGCCGACCGAACTGACCGTGGAGCGGATCCAGGAGATCACCGGCCGGTTCGCCGACGCCGCCCGGCGCGCCCTGGCGGCCGGTTTCGAGGTTCTCGAGGTGCACGGCGCCCACGGGTACCTGATCGGCGAGTTCCTCTCCCCGCACAGCAACCACCGGACGGACGCGTACGGCGGCTCGTTCGAGAACCGGACCCGCCTCGCCCTGGAAGTCGTCGACGCCGTCCGGGCAGTCTGGCCCGAGGAGCTGCCCCTCTTCTTCCGGATCTCCGCCACCGACTGGCTGGAGGAGCAGGGGTGGACGGTCGACGAGACCGTGCGCTTCGCCGCCCTCCTGCGCGAGCACGGCGTCGACCTCCTCGACGTCTCCAGCGGCGGCAACGGCGGGCCGGCCGAGATTCCGGTGGGACCCGGCTACCAGGTGCCCTTCGCCGCCCGCGTCAAGGCGGAGACCGGGCTGCCCGTCGCGGCCGTCGGCCTGATCACCGAGAGCGGACAGGCCGAGAAGATCCTCGCCAGCGGCGAGGCCGACGCGGTCCTCCTCGGCCGCGAGCTCCTGCGCGACGCCTCCTGGCCGCGCCGCGCCGCCCGCGACCTCGGCGCGCGGACCCCCGCCCCGCCGCAGTACGCCTGGGCGATCTGAGCACACGGCGGCCGGGCCGGGAGTGTCCTCGGGGGCCGTTGTCAGTGGCCGGGTGCAGACTGGCCCGTATCAGTGACAACGGCGTCCTGGAGGTGGCAGTCATGCCCGACGTACTCCTCACCGTAGGCACCCGCAAGGGCCTCTTCATCGGCCGGCGGCACGACGGACGATGGGAGTTCGACGATCCCGGCTTCCCGGCGCAGGCGGTGTACTCGGTCGCCATCGACACCCGGCGACCGACCCCGCGTCTGCTCGCGGGCGGGGACAGCGCCCACTGGGGCCCCTCCGTCTTCCACTCCGACGACCTCGGCAGGACCTGGACCGAACCCGCGCGTCCCGCCGTGAAGTTCCCCGAGGACACGGGTGCCTCCCTGGAGCGCGTCTGGCAGCTGCACCCGGCGCCGGGGCACTCCCCCGACGTCGTGTACGCGGGGACCGAGCCGGCCGCGCTCTTCCGGTCTGCGGACGGCGGCGAGTCCTTCGAGCTCGTCCGCCCGCTCTGGGAGCATCCGACGCGCTCCCAGTGGGTGCCCGGCGGAGGCGGCGAGGCCGTGCACACCGTGGTCACCGACCCGCGCGACCCGGACGCGCTGACGGTCGCGGTGTCGACCGCGGGCGTGTTCCGCTCGCGGGACGGCGGGGCCGCGTGGGCCCCCTCCAACCACGGCGTGTCCGCCGTCTTCCTGCCCGATCCGAACCCCGAGTTCGGGCAGTGCGTCCACAAGATCGCCCAGGACGCGGGCGACAAGGACCGGCTCTACCTCCAGAACCACTGGGGGGTCTTCCGCAGCGACGACGCCGGCGCGAACTGGACCGACATCGGCTCGGGGCTCCCCTCCGACTTCGGCTTCGCGGTCGCCGCGCACCCGCACCGGCCCGACACCGCCTACGTCTTCCCGATCACCGCCGACTCCGACCGGGTGCCGGCGGGCCGCCGCTGCCGCGTCTACCGCACGGCGGACGCGGGCGAGACCTGGGAGCCGCTGAGCCGGGGACTGCCCGAGGGGGACCACTACGGCACGGTGCTGCGGGACGCGCTGTGCACGGACGACGCGGACCCGGCGGGCGTCTACTTCGGCAACCGGAACGGCGAGGTGTACGCGAGCGCCGACGACGGGGACAGCTGGCAGCTCCTGGCGGAGCACCTGCCGGACGTCCTGTGCGTGCGGGCGGCGGTGATCTGACGCCCGGGGGCCTCACCGGAGGAAGCGCGGTCGGCCCTCCGCCGAGGGCGGGCTGACCGGACCCTTCCGGCGAGGGCCCGGAGGTGGCGGGTCGTCACCGGTCGGAGTGGTCAGGGCAGGCGCCAGTCCACCGGCTGGGCGCCCATGCCGAGGAGCATCTCGTTCGCCCGGCTGAACGGGCGGGATCCGAAGAAGCCCCGGTCCGCCGACATCGGGGAGGGGTGCGCGGACTCGATCGCGGGCAGGTCGCCGAGGAGCGGGCGGGCGTTGCGGGCGTCACGGCCCCAGAGGATCGACACCAGGGGCTTGCCCCGGGCGGCCAGCGCGCGGATCGCCTGCTCGGTGACCTCTTCCCAGCCCTTGCCCCGGTGGGCGGCCGGCTTGCGCGGGGCCGTGGTCAGCGCCCGGTTGAGGAGCAGGACACCCTGGCGGGTCCACGGGGTCAGATCGCCGTTCGACGGCCGGGGCAGACCGAGGTCGGTGTGCAGTTCCCGGAAGATGTTCTCCAGGCTGCCGGGGAGCGAACGGACCTCGGGGGCGACCGAGAAGCTGAGGCCCATCGCCATCCCCGGCGTGGGATAGGGGTCCTGACCCACGATCAGGACCCGCACCTCGTCGAAGGGCTGCTGGAAGGCCCGCAGCACGTTCGGCCCGGAGGGCAGGTACGTCCGGCCGGCGGCGATCTCCGCCCGCAGGAAGTCGCCCATCGCGGCGACACGTCCCGCGACGGGGCTCAGGGCCTCCGCCCAGCCGGGCTCCACCAGTTCGTTCAAGGGTCGCGCTGTCACGGTCCGTCACTCTACCGGCCTACACCGACAGCGCCCCGCCTCCTGGGGCAGTGCCGGGCGTCGCGGACCCGGCCCTGATCCGCCGGACTGGTCCTACACTGCCGATCACCCTTCCGACCGCTCCGTGAGGACGTTGTGCCGTGGTCTCCGTGAACGAACCCGCAGCAGGCCTCGTCGTCGGCGTCGACTCCGGCGGTTCGGGGCTCCGTATCGCGCTCGCCGAGGCGAGCGGCACCGTCCTGGAGACCGTCTCCTCCCGGCAGCCGGTCCGGACGGGACCGGACGGGATCTCCGCCGTTCACTTCCTGGAACAGGTGCTGCCCGCCGTCGCCGCCCTGCGGGAGCGCGCCGGCGGGCGGCCTATCGCCGCCGCGGCCGTGGGTGCCGCCGGGATGGCGACCCTCGGGGACGAGCTGCGGGCCGAACTGCCGGGCGCCTTCGAGGCGGCGTGGGGCGTGCGCCGTCTCGCGCTCGCGGCCGACGCGGTCACCGCGTACGCCGGGGCGCTCGGGCAGCGGCCGGGCGTCGTCGTCGCGGGCGGTACGGGTCTCGTCGCGCTCGGGACCGATCTGACGTCCTGGCGGCGGGCCGACGGCTGGGGGCACCTCCTCGGCGACTGCGGCAGCGGCGCCTGGATCGGCCGGGCCGGCCTGGAGGCGGCGATGCGCGCGTACGACGGCCGGCGCGGCGGGTCGACGGCGCTCCTGACCCGGGCCGAGAAGCTCTTCGGGCCGGCGGCGGGACTGCCGGGCGTGCTCTACCCGCGTACGGACCGGCCCGCGGTGCTCGCCTCCTTCGCCCCCGAGGTGGGGCTCTGCGCCGCGGCGGATCCCGTGGCGGCCGGCATCCTCGCGCGGGCCGGCGCGCACATCGCCGAGGCCGCCGCAGCCGTGTGCCCCGCGGAGCCGGGTGCCTCCGTGGCCCTCACCGGCGGGCTCTTCAGGATGGGCGAGCCCCTGCTCGTACCGCTGCGGGCCGCCCTCGGTGAACTCCTGCCGCGGGCCCGGACGGTGGAGTCGGCGGGAGATCCGCTCGCCGGGGCGGTCGCCCTCGCCACCGGGCTCGCCGCCGGCACCCTGCGCCTGCCGGAAGACCCCTCCCTGCTCCGGCTGTTCGGCGTCGACGCGGCTTGAGCGGCGCCTTCCGCCCAGGTGGGAGGTGGTGCGCCGGAGCGGGAGCGGGCCCGTACGGTGTGGAGAGCGAGCGGAAGTGGAACGTCTGTCCGAGCATCGAGGAACACGACGCGGAACGGAAGCCGCGGCCGAGAGCGGACATAGAGGGGCAGAAGGCGCGTGACCGCACCTCAGCCAACGGCGCGGCGGGCGAAACCAGTAGCATGCGGCGCCATGAGCTCCCCCACTGGGCCTGCTTCCGGCCTGCCTGTACGAATGCCTCGACCCCGCCAGTCCGGGCGGCACCGTCGCCCCGAACCCGCGGCGGCGCCCGAGGGCGCTCCCGCACTGGTTCTCGCCGTGCCCGGCGCGCCGTCCGCCGCCATACGCTCGCTGGCCGAAGAGGTCGTGAGCATCGCCCGCTCCGAGCTGCCCGGCCTCGAGGCCGCGATCGGTTTCCTGGAGGGTGACGACAGCGAGCACCCCTCGCTCGCGACCGTCCTCGCGGCGGCCGCCACGCTGCGCACCGAGCGGTACGAGCTGGCCCTCGCCGCCGGCCGCGAGGCCACCGCCCCGACGGGCCCGGCCGCGGTCGTCGTCCCGCTGCTCGCGGGCCCCGACAGCGCCCAGATGCGCCAGGTGCGCCAGGCCCTGATGGACGGCGGCAACACCGCCGAGCTGACCGACGTCCTCGGCCCGCACCCGCTGCTCGCCGAGGCCCTGCACGTCCGCCTCTCCGAGGCCGGTCTGGCCCGCGCCGACCGGGCCCGGCTGTTCACGGTCGCGACGGCCGCCGACGGCATCATCCTGGCCACGGTCGGTGGCGAGGAGGCCGTGCAGGCCGCCGGGATCACCGGCATGCTGCTCGCCGCGCGCCTCGCCGTCCCGGTGATGGCCGCCGCCCTCGACCAGGAGGGTTCCATCGCCGCCGTGGCCGAGCAGCTGCGTGCGGCCGGCGCGGAGCAGCTGGCCCTCGCCCCGTACCTGATCGGCCCCGAGCTGGCCGACGGTCTCCTCGACGAGGCGTCGAAGGAGGCCGGGTGCGCCGCCGCCGAACCGCTGGGCGCCTACCCGGCCATCGGCAAGCTGGTGCTCTCGCAGTACACGGCCGCGCTGGGCATTCCGCCGCAGCAGCCGCAGGGCGCGCCCGCGCTCTGAGGCCCGCGACCCCGCGTCGTACGGAAGGGCCCGCTCCGGATCATCCGGTGCGGGCCCTTCGTCGTGTCCGGCTTGGGCGCGGCGGCTCAGCCGAGGACGACGCAGGAGGCCGCGGGGGCCTCGATCGCGCCGGTGCGCGACGGGATCCCGGTCTCCGGGTCGAGGGCGAACCAGGTGACGTCGCCGGAGCGCTCGTTCGCCACGTAGAGACGCCGCCCCGAGGGGTCGAGGGTCAGGTCGCGGGGCCAGCTGCCGCCGCAGGGCACGGTGGCGACGAGACCGGCCTCGGCGCCGTCCGCCCCCAGGGCGAGCACGGCGAGGGTGTCGTCGCCGCGCACGGCGGCCCAGAGGAAGCGTCCGTCGCGGGCGACGACCACCTCGGAGGGGTAGTGGCGGCCGGGGGTGCCCTCGGGGACGACGGGCGTCTCGCCGAGCGGTTCGAGGCTGCCTACCTCCGCGTCCCACCGGCAGACGGTGAGGGTGGGCTCCAGCTCGTTGAGGACGTAGGCGTACGTGCCGGCCGGATGGAAGGCGAGGTGGCGCGGGCCGGTGCCGGGGCGCAGCGCGGTCTCGCGGTGGAGGGTGAGCCGCCCGGTCGCGGGGTCGAGCGCGCAGGTCCGTACGGAGTCGGTGCCGAGGTCGACGCTGAGGACCCACCCGCCGCTCGGGTCGGGGAGCACCTGGTGGGCGTGCGGGCCGCTCTGGCGGTCGGCCACGGGGCCGCTGCCCTCGTGCCGCAGGACGGCGGCGGCGGGGCGGGCGGTGCCGTCCTCGGCCAGGGGCAGGGCGGTGACGCTGCCGGAGGTGTAGTTGGCCGTGAGGAGGTGTCCGGCGGCGAGCGCCAGGTGGGTGGGGCCGGCGCCGTCGACGGGCACGGGGGCGCCGAGGGGCCGGGGTACGGGGCCGGTGACGTCGAAGGCGGCGACGGCGCCCGCCTCGGTCTCGGACACGACGTGGAGCACGGGGCCGACGAGGGCGAGGAAGGACGGGTCGGCGACGGCGTCGCTGCCGCCGGTGACGGTCAGCGCGCCGGTCGCCTCGTCCACGTCGGCGACGAGGAGACCGCGGCCGCCCGCGGAGGTGAAGGAGCCGATGTACGCCCGTACCCCGCTCCGGCCCTGAACCGTCCCTGTGCCGCCCACGGCGCCCTCCCCTGTCCGCCGGTCGCGGTCGACCGGCCGTCGTCTCGTCGGGCGACGGTAGCAGGCGGTCTAGACCAAAGGGGGGAAGTGGGCTGGATCCGTCACAGGCGCGGCCGGGACACGGAACGGCTCACCGGAACCGACCCGCCCGTACGGTCCCTCTCAGGAACGGAGCATCCACGCGCCGGGCGGGGTCCGCAGCGGAGCATTCAGCTCCGTGAGCACGCGGGCGAGCCCCTGGGCGTGGGCGAGAGCCGACGCGCCCGCGTGGGCGTCACCCTCGGTCCGGGGGTGACCCTCCGGTTCCACCGCGGCCCCTTCGCGGGAGGTGAGGGCCTCCACGGCGGCCTCCACGCGCCAGCAGGCCGCGGCCAGGCGGGCGTCGTGACCGGCATCCGGGTCGGCGGCCACGGCCACCAGTCCCCGCACCTCCCTGGCCGCTTCGTCGAGCAGGCCGAGGACGCGGCGCGCTCGCTGCTTCCTCCCCCTGAACGGGTTCAACGGATGCACCAGCGGAGCCAGCGAGAGCCGCACGCGTCCGAGAAGCGCCTCCAGCTCGGCGGCGTGCGGCGTCGGGTCGGCCGCCTCCTCGCCGGCGAGGCGCCGAACGGACGCCGAGGTGGCGGACCGGACGCAGAGGAGCGCTCGCTGGATCCACGCCTCGTTCGTCGTGTGCGTGCGGACGGGAAGGACCAGCGTCACGGCGAGTCCGGCACACACGGCCCCGACCCCGGTCTCGGCCACGCGCAGGAGCAGCAGCGCACCGTCCAGCACCCCCAGCAGCCCGTACAGCAGACTGGCCATCACGGTGACCGCGAGGATCATCCAGCTGTAGGACACGGGGGCGGCGTAGAAGATCCCGAACACACACACGGCGACGAGCACGGCGGTGATGACGGGCGCACCGCCCAGCGGGACGGCGACGAGGAACCCGGCGGCGATTCCGGTGACGGTGCCGAGGACCCGGCGGAAGCCCCGTACGAGCGTCTCGCCCCGCGAGGCCGTGTTGACGAAGATCCACCAGACGGTGCCGACGGCCCAGTACCAGCGCTCCTCCGAGAGGAACTGTCCGATGACGAGGGCCGCCCCCGAGGCGACGGCGACCTGGACGGCCTGGCGTGTGGTGGTCCGGGCGAGCCCCGTCCCGGGCAGGGCGGCGGGCGCCGCGGGCGGGGGGACACGGCGCTCGATGGGCCACACCAGGAAGCGCACGGCGCCGGCCGCGCCCAGGGCGATGCCGGTGGCCGCGTACAGCTCGGGGAGCTGGGCGGGGAGGGCGTGCAGGAACTGGGTCACGAAGAACTGCATGAACGCGAAGATGCCGAGCGCGTGCCCGCGCGGTCCCCAGCGGCGCGCGTACACACCCGCGAAGACCACGACCAGCCAGACCGCGTCGCGCAGAAGCGGCACGCCGTGCAGGAGGGCCGCGAGGGCGAGCACGGGGAAGCCGACCGTCGGCAGCAGAGCGGTGGTGACCGCCTGACGGCGCACGGTGGGGTCGCCGACCGTGAAGAGGGCGAGCAGCGCGGCGAGACCGGCGGTGATGGAAGCGACGAGGGACAGGCCGAACAGCTCGGCCAGGGCGACCGCGAGCGCGACGCCGAGGACGGCACGGAGCGAGATCCTGAGCCGGACGAGCCCCGGATCCGGGGCCATGAAGTACTTGTGCACGGCGGCCGACCGCCCCCCTTGATCTGTTCCTCGCCGCGTACGGGGCTCCCCGGGGGTGGTGGGGGCTCGGACACGACGAAGGCACCGCGGGCCGGTCCGGCCTCGTAGCCGGACGGCGCTGCGCGGCGCCGAAGGTATGTGATGGCTACAAGGATAGACCGAAGGGGACACAGCGGCTCAACTCGCCGGCGGAACGGTGGGCCATTGGCCCACCGGCACGGTGGACCGAGTGACCGGACGAAGCCATTGGCCCACGTGCGTCGGCTGAGCTGGGCGTCGGCGCCGAGCCTTGCGTTTCCGCGTGGCCCGGGTCCGCCTGGTTCTCGTGGGCGGCCCGGGGGCCGCCGCTCACGACGGGCTGGTCGGTCAGACGAGTGACGGGGCGGGGGCGGGCAGGTAGGGGGTGATGTTGCGGCGGGCGCGCTCGATGTACTCCTCCTTCTCGCCGACCGGGGCGACGTAGTGCAACGCGTCTTCGGCGGCTGCGTCGCCCTGAAGGCGGGCGATGACCCAGGCGGCGAGGTACTGCGAGGCGAGGCAACCGCCGGCGGTGGCGATGTTGCCCTTGGCGTAGAAGGGCTGGTTGAGCACATCGACGCCGGCGGCGACGACCCAGGGCTTGGTGATCAGGTCGGTGCAGGCGGGGATGCCGTCGAGCAGGCCGAGCTTGGCCAGCACGAGCGCGCCGGAGCACTGCGCCGCGATGAGCTGGCGCGAGGGGTCCAGGCCACGCAGGATCTTCATGATCGCCGGGTCTTCGACGACCTCGCGGGTGGCGATGCCGCTGCCGACGATGACGGCGTCAGCGGCGCACGCCTCCTCGAGGGTGGACATCTGCTCGATGACGACGCCGTTCATCGACGTCACCTTGGGGCTCGGGGTGGCGATGGTGACGCGCCAGTCGTTGGTCTTGACGCGGTTGAGCACACCGAGCGCGATCAGGGAGTCGAGCTCGTTGTAGCCCTCGAAGGTGAGGATGGCGATGTGCACGGCGGCGTTCCTTCCGACTGGGTGGATCTTGACAGTAGGAACCGCGGACCAGGACGGTCAAAGAATTGTCATGGATACAATTCGGCGCATGGCAGCCTCGCGGTACAAGCACCTGGTCGACGTGCTCGCTTCGGACATCCGGTCGGGTCGACTCGCCGCGGGTACGCGCCTGCCGACCCACCGCGGGCTCGCCGCCCGCGAGGGCATCGCCGTGGTGACCGCGACCCGCGTGTACGCCGAGCTGGAGGCGATGGGTCTGGTGAGCCGGGAACAGGGCCGCGGCACGTTCGTGCGTGACATCGCGGTACCCGCCGGCCATGGCATCGATCAGCAGGTCGTCGCCCCGGACGCGGTCGACCTCAACTTCAACTATCCGTCGCTGCCGGGCCAGGCCGACCTCCTCCGGCAGGCCCTGCGCGAGGTGGCCTCCTCCGGTGATCTCGACTCACTGCTGCGCTACCAACCCCACCAAGGGCGCCCCCAGGACAGAGCGTCGATCGCACGGCACCTGAGGCGTCGGGGAATCACCACGGACGCGGACCGGATCCTCATCGCCAACGGCGCCCAGCACGGCCTGGCCATCACCCTCATGGCCACGCTCGACGCCGGCGACGTCGTCGCGGTCGACGCGCTCACCTATCCGGGTTTCAAGGTGCTCGCGCACGCCTTTCACCTCGCCCTGGAGCCCGTACCCACCACCACCGACGGGCCGGATCTCGACGCCCTGGAGAAACTGTGCGCGACCCGCCCCGTGCGCGCGATCTACACCATGCCCACCTTGCACAACCCGCTGGGCTGGGTCATGCCGGCACCCGACCGCACCCGCCTGATCGAGATCGCCCGGCAGTACGGGCCGCTCATCATCGAGGACGCCTCCTACGCCTACCTGGTCGAGGACGCTCCACCGCCGCTGGCCGCCACGGCGCCGGACATCACCGTCTACGTCTCCGGGCTCTCCAAGAGCATCGCCACCGGCCTCCGGGTCGGCTTCGTCATCGCCCCGCCGGCCACGGTGCCCCCGCTCGAACGCGCGATCCGGGCGACCACCTGGAACACCCCGGCCCTCACCACCGCGATCGCCTGCCGCTGGCTCGACGACGGCACGGTGGACCACTTGGAAGCGCAGAAGCGGGACGACGCCAAGGCGCGCCAAGCACTCGCCCGCCACGAGCTGGCAGGCCTCCCCCTGATCGGCCACCCCGCGTCCTACTTCACATGGCTGCCGCTGCCCGATGACGCACGCGCCGATCGCCTGACCGCCACCCTTGCGCGTCAGCACATCTCGGTATCCACGGCGGAGCCGTTCACCACCTCGACCCACACGCCCCAGGCGCTCCGCCTCGCTCTGGGCTCGACCGATCCGGACCGTCTCCGGTCGACGCTGCGTACGGTGCGACGAGTCACCATGGAGGACGCCCACGCCTGAACTCCTCGCGACCGGCCGCGGGCCGGGGCATGGGTACAGTCGGGAATCGGACGAACGGGGGCGAAGGAGGCCGACGAAGCATGGCGGTGGACGAACTCGACACACGGATCCTGCGGCTGCTGATCGAGCGGCCGAGGACCAGCGTGCGCGAGTACGCGCGGATCCTGGGGGTGGCGCGGGGCACCGTGCAGGCGAGGATCGACCGCCTGGAGCGGGACGGGGTGATCACCGCGACGGGTCCGGTCCTCTCCCCCGCCGCCCTCGGGCACCCGGTGCTCGCCTTCGTGCACGTCGAGGTGACCCAGGGGCATCTGAACGAGGTGGGCGACGCGCTCGCGGGCGTGCCGGAGATCGTGGAGGCCTTCTCCATCACCGGCGGCGGGGATCTCCTCACCCGGGTGGTGGCCCGGGACGCCGGACATCTGGAGGACGTCATCCAGCGGCTCATCCAGCTGCCCGGCGTGGTCCGCACCCGGACCGAGATCGCCCTGCGCGAGCGGGTGGCGCACCGGTTGCTGCCGCTGGTCGAGGCGGTCGGGCGACGTTCGGGGACGGCCTGAGCCCACCGCCCCAGGACTTACCCTTGGGGAGTTCGCACATGCCAGGGCATGAGGATGGTTTGCTTGCAGGTGAGAGCCTCTGCGGCCTAACGTGGCGGCATGCAGTCCTACACCATCGGTCAGGCGGCCCGTCTGCTCGGCGTCAGCCCCGACACGGCGCGTCGCTGGGCCGACGCCGGCCGGGTCACCACCCATCGCGACGAGAACGGCCGGCGCCTCATCGACGGCCGGGACCTGGCCGCCTTCTCCATCGAGGTCGGGCAGGCCGCCCACGGGGACGACGACGAACCGTACACCTCCGCCCGCAACGCCTTCCCCGGCATCGTGACCGCCGTCAAGCTCGGTGACGTCGCCGCCCAGGTCGAGATCCAGGCGGGTCCGCACCGGCTCGTCTCGCTGCTCACCCGCGAGGCGGTGGAGGAGCTGGGCCTGGAGGTCGGCATGCGGGCCACCGCCCGCGTGAAGTCGACCAGCGTCCACATCGACCGGACCTGAGACGACCGGGCCTGGATCGACCGGGCCTGGATCGACCGGGCCTGGATCGACCGGGCCTGGATCGACCGGGCCTGAGCCGACCGGGCCTGAGCCGACCGACCGGGTTCGACCGGCCACGAGTCGACCGACCCATGACGCCCGGCCGGGTTCCACCGGCCCCGAGCCGACCGGACCTGAACCTGCCGACCGGACCTCAGCCGCTCCACGGGTTCACACCGCCCCGCGGGTCGCGGCCGCCCGTAGCGGTCGCCAACAGCCAGGACCCGCAGGGTTATTCACGCGCGCCGGGCAGGCTCCTGTGGCAGGGTACGACCGCCCTGTCCCCGTGTGATCCGGAGCGTCCCATGCCCCTGCCCGAGCGGCTCGTCCCCCTTCTCGCCCAGTTCGACTTCGCGCGGGGACGGCTCATGGACCGGATGGCGGGACCGGTGGTGGACAGCGGCAACGGGACGGACGTCGAGGTCGGTCCGATGACCGACGCCGAGTACCTGTGGGAGCCGGTACCCGCCTGCTGGTCCGTACGCCGCCACACCGACGGACCGGGGCCGGGCGCGACCCTCCTGGTGGGCGCCGGCGAGTGGGGACGGGACACGACTCCTCCGCCGCACCCCGCGCCGCCGCCCTTCACGACGATCGCCTGGCGGCTGAGCCACCTCTCCGAGCTGCTCGCTCTCCGCGCCGACCACACGAACGGCAGCCGCAGCCTCACCCGCGACGACTTCCGCGCCTGCGGGGACGTCGCCACCGCCCTTCCCACGTTCGACGCGGCCGCGGCCGCCTGGCGCGGGGCTCTGCTCTCCGTCGACGACAAGGCGCTCGACACGGTGGGCCTCTGCACGTACCCGCACGGCGGTGACGTGGACGAACCGTTCCTGGAGATCGTCTGGTGGGTGAACCAGGAGCTCCTGCACCACGGCGCGGAGATCGCCATCCTCCGCGACCTGTACAGGCACCGCCGGTAGAGGAACTCAGCGGGTCGTGCGGGCGAGGAGCATCGCCACGTCGTCCTGGGCCGATCCGGCGAGAAGCCGCCCGAGGACCTCGTCGCACAGCGTGTCCAGCGGCCGGTCGAGGGGTCGCAGCGCCTCGGCGAGCTGCCTCATGCCCTGGTCCAGGTCCCGGTGGCGGGCCTCGATGAGGCCGTCCGTGTAGAGGACGAGGAGCCCGCCCCCGGGCAAGGCGACCTCCTCCGTGCCGAAGTCATGGGCTCCGGTGCCCAGCGGCGTCCCGGGCGGTCCGTCGAGGAAGGTGATGGTGCCGTCGGGGTGGGCGACGGCCGGCGGCGGATGCCCCGCGCGGGCGATGACCCAGCCGCCGGTGGCCGGGTCGTGGACCGCGTAGACGCAGGTCGCCATCTCGTCCTCGCCGAGGTCGGCCACGACGGCGTCCAGGGAGCTGAGCATGCGGTCCGGAGCGATGTCGTGGCGGGCCAGGGTACGTACGGCGGTGCGGAGTTGGCCCATGACGGCCGCCGCGTGGATGCCGTGGCCCATGACGTCGCCGATGACGAGTCCCGTCCTGCCGCCGGGCAGCGCGATGACGTCGAACCAGTCGCCGCCGACGTCGTGGGAACTCGCGGGAAGGTAGCGGCCGGTGAGTTCGAGGCCGGTGACGTCGGGGAGGGCGTTGTTGGTGAGGCTGCGCTGGAGGGTGAGGGCGGCCTCGCGCTGCGTGGTGTAGAGGCGGGCGTTGTCGATGTTGAGGGCGGCGCGGGCGACGACCTCGTCGATGAGGACGCAGTCCTGCGCGTCGAAGGGCTCGCGGGTCCGCAGCCGGGTCACCGTGACCGCCCCGAGCACCTGCCCCCGGGCCACCAGCGGGACGAGCCGGGCCGAGCCGATGCGGGTGGCGAAGTAGGTGCGGAGCGCTTCGGTGCGGGGGTCGGTGAAGAGCTTCGGGATGTCGGACGTGTAGAGGTTCGTGGGCCGTCCGTGGACGACCACCTGCTCGTACACGGAGTCGAGGGGGAGCTGGAAGGTCTGGCCCGGGGCGAGCAGGGCCGTGGGGGCGGTCGGGTCGGGGAACTGTGCCGCGAGCCGCCGCAGCACGCCCCGGGTGGAGGCGGCCGGATCGTCGGGTTCGAGTACGGACTCCAGCATCTGTACGTCGGCCGAGTCGGCGAGCTGGGGCACGAGGAAGCGGACGGCCTCCTCGGCCGTCTGCTTCAGGTCCAGGGTGGTGCCGATCCGGGCGCCCGCCTCGGCGAGCAGGGCGAAACGGTGACGGGCGCGCTCGACCTCGATGTGCGCCTCCTGGCTCTCCGTGATGTCGACGAGGGAGGCGATGATCCCGAGCGGTCGCCGCTCGGCGCGGTCGACGAGCGGGGCGTACGAGCAGGACCAGATGTGGTCCCGGTCGGGGTCTGCGGGCGTACGGCCGACCCTGCGGGCGTCCACCACGGCCGTACCGCTCTCGAGGACCTGCCGCATCAGGGATTCGAGCGAGGCGGCGTTGACGCCGGGCACGACCTCGGTGAGCCGGCGGCCCACGTGCCGTGCGGCCGGCACGCCGTTCATGGCGGCGAGCGCGTCGTTGACGCGGAGGAAGCGGAGATCGGGGCCGAGCAGGGCGAGCCCGATGGGTGACTGGGTGAAGAGGCTCTCCATCGCCGCCAGGTTCTCCCGCATCCGCAGGACCTCGGAGGTCTCCACCGCGATGAGCATCGCCCCCGGACGCCCCTCCGGGTCGGCGGCCGGGACGATCCACATCTCCATGGCGACCGTGTGGCCGTCGCGGTGGCGGACGGGCAGCGTGCCGACCATGGTCTCGCCCGCCTGCACGCGGTCGGTGAGCCGGTCGGCGAGTTCCCGGTTCGCGTCGGGGACGAGCAGCGGGGTCGCGAGCCTCCCGAGGACGTGTTCGGGCCGGTGACCGAGGAGGTCCTGCGCGGCGAGCGACCATTCGACGATGTGGCCCTCGGCGTCCTCCCGCCAGAGGGCGATCGGCAGCAGCTCGCGGAGCACGCCCGCGTCCCCGACGGCCGCCCGCGGCGGCTGCGGAACCCTGCTCGACGACTGATGAGTCTCCAACGCATCGCCCTACGCATCGGCCCGGCCCCAGGGGGCGCAATCCCTACCGAATCACCCTAGCCGAGGAGCCGACGGCGGGCGCTGCGCAGTGCGGCCGTTCGGCACCGCCCGGGGCCCTCGCCCGCCGGATTCCGCGGTTCTGCGGATGTGCGGGCGGCGCACGGTGTACGGAGGGTGGCGGCGGGCCTGCCGGGGCCGAGGAGAGGCCCTGCGGCAGGCGCCGGCTCCGGACAGCCGGGCAAGCGCAACGGCTTCGTCCGTGAGGGCGTGCTGCGCTCGTCGGCCCGGGTGCTGGGCGAGTTCCTCGACGAGGTGGTGCTCGGTCTCCACGCCCACGAGTGGAAGCCCGGCCGCCCCTGAAGATCGGTCGCCCCTGAGACGCTCCGCCCTCGCCCCGCCGAAGGGCTCGGGTGAGCCCCGCCTCCAGGAGCCGCTCGCACTGGGGGTACACCTGCGCGTGCGGCATGGACCAGAACGGGGCCCCCGTCCGGGCGGCCCCCACCCCCACCTCGTACGGAGTGGCCTCGCCCCGTTCGTGTGCCCGTCACCCCGGGCCCGGACGGGAACGGACCTCGGGGGCGGTCGGAGCGGGCTGGTCCCCGGAGTCCGGTGGGCCGGGCTCCGGGCGGAGGACCTCGGTCAGCGCGGTCATCCGGATGAGCCGCAGGATCCACGGCTGGTCGCAGAAGAGCCGCCAGGGCGCACCGCGCCGGCTCACGCGGCCTGCGCAGTGGGCGAGGAGCCCGAGTCCGGTGGCGTCGCAGAAGGTGAGGCGCCGGATGTCGACGGTCAGGGCCTCGGCCTCCCGGGTGAGGGCGTCGAGCTCGGGCCGCAGGTGCCGCACCAGGACGAGGTCGAGCTCGCCACGGAGGGCGGCGACCGTGTGGCCGCCGGTCGAGCGGACGTCGAGGTACGGGTCATGACGGGGGATCAGCTGCATCGGACGCTCCACAGGGTGGCTCCATGTGTCACGTCGAGCGTGGCCGCACCGCTGCGGGGAGGGACGTTTCGCCTCGACCGCTATCACCTGAATCGGTGAACATCCGGCCGCCCTTCTCTCGTTCGCGCACGCGTGACCCGGATCTGTGTGCGGAGCGGTAGCCCCTGCGCGCGCGTGCCGCCAGGCCGTGGCGGGGCGCGAGCGGCCACGGGGAGCCCCGAGGCCCGCGCCGTCTCACGGTCGAGGCGGACCTCGACCGGATCCTTCCGGACGTCGAGCACGCGATGGCGGCCCGTGGTTCCCGGAACGACGAGGGGCCGACCGCACACCCGCGTGCGGTCGGCACCTCGTGCGGCGGTGCGGGTGCTCAGCCCGCGTAGCGGGCCATCCAGGCCTCGACCTCGGCCGAGGAGCGCGGGAGACCGGCCGACAGGTTCTCGTGGCCCTCCTCGGTGACGACCAGGTCGTCCTCGATCCGGACGCCGATGCCGCGCCATTCCTCGGGCACGGTCAGGTCGTCCGGCTGGAAGTACAGGCCGGGCTCGACCGTGAGCACCATGCCCGGTGCGAGGACGCCGTCGACGTACTCCTCCGTGCGGGCCTGCGCGCAGTCGTGAACGTCCAGGCCGAGCATGTGACCGGTGCCGGCCATGGTGAAGCGGCGCTGGAGGCCGAGCTCGTACGCGCGGTCGACGGGGCCCTCGATGAAGCCCCACTCGACGAGGCGCGCCGTCAGGTGGCGCTGGGACGCCTCGTGGAAGTCGCGGTACGGAGCGCCCGGCTTCACCGCGGCCATGCCCGCCTCCTGGGCCTCGTACACCGCGTCGTACACCTGGCGCTGGACCGGGGTGAACGTGCCGCTGATGGGGAGGGTGCGGGTGACGTCGGCGGTGTACAGGGAGTGCGTCTCCACGCCGGCGTCGAGGAGGAGCAGTTCGCCGGGGCGCACCGGGCCGTCGTTGCCCGTCCAGTGCATGATCGTGGCGTGGTCGCCGGCGGCGCAGATGGAGCCGTAGCCGACGTGGTTGCCCTCAAGGCGGGCCCGGCGGAAGAAGGTGCCCTCGATCCACCGCTCGGACGAGGCGATCGCGCGGGAGAGTTCGGCGACGCAGTCGGTGAAGCCGCGCACGGTGGAGTCCACCGCCTTGCGCATCTCGCCGAGCTCCCATTCGTCCTTGACGAGGCGGAGGTCGCTGAGCGCGCCCTCCAGTTCGGCGTCGCGCTCCTCGTCGGTGGTGACGGCCGCTTCGAGGGCCGGGTCGATGCCCCGGACGATCCGGGTCGGCAGGCCGGAGCCGGCCGCCAGGTCCTCGGTGAGGGTGCGGACGTCGCGGCAGGGCAGTCCGAGGACGGTCTCGGCCTCGGCGAGGGAGCGGCGGCGGCCCATCCACAGCTCGGCCGTGTAGCCGATCCAGAACTCGTCGTCGTCCCGGCTGTCGCGGGGCAGCTGGTAGCAGTAGGCGTCGTGGCCGCCGTCGGCGCGGGGTTCGAGGACGAGCGCGCCGTCACGGGCCTGGTCGCCGGTCATGTGGACATAGCCGGAGTACGGGCGGAACGGGTAGGTGTCGTCGTTGGAGCGGTACTTGAGGTTGCCCGAAGGGACGATCAGGCGCTCGCCGGGGAAGAGCGCGGAGAGCGCGTCGCGGCGGCGGGCCGCGTACGGGGCCTGCTCGGCCGGTTCGAGGTCCTGCCGCTCGGTGTCCGCCCACCCCGTCCTCATCAGAGCGGAAAGCTCCTCGGAGACGCCTCCATAGAGGCCGTTCTTGCGACCCTTCGCCACGTCCTGCACCTTCTTCCGGGTACGTTCTCGGCCGCCGGTCGTCGGCGGCATCCGGACGCTACTCCCCCGCGGGGCCGCCGGGTGCCCGGATCAGCCAGTGGCACGGATCGGCCACACCCGGCCGGTGATAGCGGCCGGAGCGGGTCGATAATGCGGTCCATGACGAACGAGAAGCTCAGTGAGGCGCTCCGGCTCCTCGGGATCGGCGACGAGGCCCGCCGGGTCTACATCCGGCTCCTGGACCTCGGTCCCGCGCCACTGAGCGACATCGGTTCCGCGGCCGGTCTCGACGGTGCGGAGCTGTCGGCGGCGTACGGAGAGCTGGTCGACGCGGGCCTCGCGAGTCCGGCCGCGCAGGGCCCGGACCTGGTGGCCCCGGTGCCTCCCGCCGCGGGCCTGGAGATCCTGGGGCGGCACCGGGCGGCCGAGCTCGACGAGTCGCGGATCACGATCGGGGGCGCCTTCGAGTCGTTCCGGCGGCAGCGGCTCGCCGCGTACAACGACGATCTCGTGGAGGTCGTCACCGGCGACGCCATCGGCCTGCGGAGCCGGCAGGCCTGGGCCAGCGCCCGCGAGCAGATCCGGCAGTTCGACTCCCCTCCGTACACCCCCATCGCGGGCGCCACCGAGGACGCGCTGGCGACACTGGCCCGGGGGGTGACGCAGCGCGTCATCTACTCCCAGGCCTCGCTGGAGCACCCGGACAAGATGCGGACGGTCATCGAGCCGTGCGTCGAGGCCGGAGAGCAGGCCAGGGTGCTGCCGTCGGTGCCGGTCAAGCTCCTGATCATCGACGAGGCGTACGCGCTCGTGTCGCTGTCGATCAGGGAGGCCGACGTGCACAACACGATGCTGGTCGTGCAGCCCTGCGGGCTCCTCTCCGCGCTCGTCGCGCTGTTCGAGCAGACCTGGCAGACCGCCCTGCCGTTCCACGGCCGCACGGGCCGCCCGGCGGGTGTCCTGCCCGCCGGGCTCCTGCCCGCCGACCGCCGGCTGCTGTGGCTGCTCGCGGGCGGCGCGAGCGACGACGTCATCGCCCGGGAGATCGGTGTCAGCCGCCGCACGCTGTTCCGCCGGATCCAGGTCCTCATGGCCCGGCTCGGCGCCACGAGCCGCTTCCAGATGGCGCTGCAGGCGCAGCGCCAGGGGTGGCTCTAGGGGGTGTCTTGTCGATCGGGCCGGATCAGGGAGCCGCGAGCCCGGCATGATCGACGAGACACCCCCGAGGCCCTCAGGTCAGGTGCCGCCGGAGGAAGGTGTAGACGAGGGCGCTGTTGTGGGCGGCCTGTTCGTTGTCCCCTGCGCCCGCGTGGCCGCCGCCGGTGTTCTCGTGGAACAGGACGGGATGTCCGAGTTCCCGCAGCCGCGCCGCCGTCTTGCGCGCGTGGCCGGGGTGGACGCGGTCGTCGCGGGTGGACGTCATGAGGAGCACCGGCGGGTAGGTCCGGTCGGCCGTGAGGCGGTGGTACGGGGAGAGCTCGCGCAGGTGGGCGAGGTCGGTCTCGTCGTCGGGGTCGCCGTACTCGGCGATCCAGGACGCGCCCGCGAGGAGCTTGTGGAAGCGGGTCATGTCGAGCAGCGGGACCTGCGCGACGATCGCGCCGAACAGCTCGGGACAGCGGGTGAGCATCGCGCCCATGAGCAGGCCGCCGTTGCTGCCGCCCTCCGCACCGAGCCGGTCCGGGGTGGTGATGCCCCGGGCGACGAGGTCCTCGGCGACGGCCGCGAAGTCCTCGAAGGCCCGCGGCCGTTGGGCGCCGAGCGCCGCCTGGTGCCAGTCGGGGCCGTACTCGCCGCCGCCGCGGATGTTCGCGATGACGTACGTGCCGCCGCCCTCCAGCCACGCGCGGCCGGTGACGGCGCCGTAGTGGGGGGTCAGGGAGACCTCGAAGCCGCCGTAGCCGTAGAGCAGCGTGGGGCCGGGACCGGTGGTGGCGTGGTCGGGGCCGATGACGAAGTACGGCACGCGGGTGCCGTCCGGTGAGGTCGCGAAGTACTGCTCGACGGTGAGCCCGGCGGTGCCGAAACGGTCCGGGGCCTGCTTGAGGACCTCCGTGTCGCCGCCGATGTGCCCGCGGTGAAGGCTGGAGGGCTGGAGGAAGCCGGACACGTCGAGGAAGTACTCGTCGGAGACGTCCGGGTCGGTGTCCACGACGCCGACGGCGGACAGCGCCGGGACGCCGACGAGCGGGGTGCGCGTCCAGGCGGCGCCGCCGGGGCCCGGGGTGAGGACCTCGATGTGGGCGCTGACGTCCCGCATCGTCTCCAGGATCAGATGGTGCCGGGTCCAGGAGTACCCGGCGAGGGCCGTCCGCTCGTCGGGGGTGAACAGCACCTCGTGGGTGCGGTCGCCCGCGAGGAAGGCGTCGAGGTCGAAGGCGAGGAGGGAGCCGGTGGGCTGCCCGAGCCAGTCGGACTTCAGGGTGACGAGCAGGTGGCGGCGATGGGCCTCGACCAGGGCGTCGTCGGGGACGTCGAGGCGTACGGTCGTGCCGTCGGGCTCCAGGAGGTACGTCTCGCTGCGGAAGAAGTCCAGCGATCGGCCGACGAGGTCCCGCTCGAAGCCGGGGGTGTCGTCGTGGTATCCCCAGGCCGACACGTCGCCGTCCTCGGCCTCGTAGACCAGCTCGGACTCCTCGATCGGCGTGCCGCGCCGCCATCTGCGGACCGTGCGCGGGTAGCCGGACGCGGTCAGTGAGCCCGGCCCGGTGTCCGTGCCGACGAAGACGGTGTCGGCGTCGATCCAGTCGATCTGGGTCTTTGCCTCCGGAACCGTGAAGCCGTCCGCGACGAACTCCCGCGTGGCGAGGTCGAATTCACGGACGACGACGGCGTCCCCGCCGTCCCGTGAAAGGCGCACCAGGGCCCGGTCGTACGCGGGACGGCGCACCTGCGCCCCGTCCCACACCCACTTCTCGTCCTCCGCGGCGGCCAGCGCGTCGACGTCGAGGAGCACCTCCCACTCGGGTTCGTCCTTGCGGTACTGCTCCAGGGTGGTGCGCCGCCACACTCCGCGCACGTGCCGGGCGTCGCGCCAGAAGTTGTAGAGGTACGCGCCGCGCCGCACGGTGTACGGGATGCGGTCCGAGGCGTCGAGCACCTCGCGCAGGCGTGCCTTCAGCGGGGCGAACCCGGCGTCGGCGGCCAGCACGTCCGCCGTCTCGGCGTTCCGCTCGGCCACCCACGCGAGGGCGGCCTCGCCGGAGATCTCTTCCAGCCACAGGTACGGGTCGTCATCGCTCACCCCCGTATTGTGCAGGCCCCGCGAGTTCCGTTCAGCTCCGGTGCTCGCGGTGGAGCCGTACCGCGAGGTGGTGCTGGAGCGGACGGCCGACGGCGGCGAGGTCGTGCGAGAAGTCGAGGGTGTCCTCGCCGGTGAGGGTGTAGCGGCGGCGGGTGGCGTCGACCTGCTTGGCGGTGGGGGTGAGGGCGACCTCGTGGGTGGTGAGGTCCACGGTATTGCCGTCCGCGTGACCGACGGCGATCTCGGCGATGCCGGTGGGCTGGGTGATCAGCGCCTCGACCCGGCCGTCCGGCTGGAGCCGCCACCAGCCGCTCTCCCGGGCGGAGGGCCGCAGCGGGGTGCCGGTCTCGTCGACCAGCCAGGCCCGCGCCTCGTAGTGCAGGAAGGGGCGCCCGTCGTGGCTGAAGGTGACCTCCTGCTCGTACGTGAACTCCTCGGCGAGGGACGGATAACCGCCCCGCCCCCGGCCGGACCAGGTCCCGAGCAGCCCGGCCACCGGGGCGAGCAGCGGATGCGGCGCGGGCGCCTCGTCCGCCCGGAACGCGTCGGGGTAGGGGTGCTGCCGGTCGCGGTCGTTCATGAGGGGCGCTCCTGGGTCGGGACCTGTGCCGTACGGCAGCTTAGGCCGCCGGGTCCGGCGCGCCCCGCCGGGAGAGCCGGAGCGCCGTGGCGGCGAGGCGGCGAGGCGGCGAGGCGGCGAGGCGGCGAGGCGGCGAGGCGGCGAGGCCGAGCGTGCGTCCAGGGGACGAGACGCCGTTGACCCGGCGTGCGTCGGCCGCTACGTTCGCGCCATGTTGCGTACAGCCCTGCTCACCACGCGCGGTCACATCGACCTGCTGCGGGTGGCCTCCGCCGCGTGTCGCCGCGGCCGCTGACGCCCTTTCACCCGCACCACACCTCTCTGACGCCCTGATCGCCGTGCGCGCGTGTCCCTTCCGCGCCCACGGGCGATGACGCGTACCCCCGTCTCCCCCTCCCCCGGAGTCCGTCATGACGGTCGACCATGCCCCACCCTCATCCCTGCCCGACATATCGCCTTTGCCGGACGTCGAACCCCTGACTCCGACAGGAAGGCCCGGTCGCGGCCCGTCCGTTCCGCGCTGGCTGCGCCGGGCCGTCGGCCCGGTCCTCCTGCTCGCCCTCTGGCAGGCGTCCAGTACGGCGGGGGTACTGCCGGCGGACGTGCTGGCCTCACCGGGGACCATCGCCCGGGCCGCCGGCGAGCTGGTCCGGGACGGGACGCTGCCGACCGCGATGGGGGTCTCGCTGCGGCGGGTGGCGGCGGGGCTGCTGCTCGGCGGGGTGGCGGGGCTCGCGCTCGCCCTGGTGTCCGGGCTCTCGCGGCTCGGAGAGGATCTCGTCGACGCTCCCGTGCAGATGCTGCGGACGGTGCCGTGGGTCGGGCTCATCCCGCTGTTCATCATCTGGCTGGGCATCGGGGAGGCGCCCAAGGTGGCGCTGATCGCCCTCGGCGTCGCCTTCCACCTCTATCTCAACGTGTACGCCGGCATCCGGGGCGTCGACGCCCAACTCGTCGAGGCGGGCGAGGCGCTGGGGCTCGGGCGGTGGGGCCTGGTCCGGCACGTCGTCCTGCCGGGTGCGCTGCCCGGGGCGATGACCGGACTGCGCTACTCCCTGGCCACGGCCTGGCTCGCCCTCGTCTTCGGCGAGTCGATCAACGCCGACGCCGGGATCGGCTTCCTCATGAACCAGGCGCGGGAGTTCTTCCGCACGGACGTGATCGTCGTCTGCTTGGTCGTCTACGCCTTCCTCGGCCTGCTCGCCGACGCCCTCGTCCGTACTCTCGAAAGGCTGCTGCTGCAATGGCGACCGACCTTCACGGGGCAGTGACCGTCCAGGGTCTCACCCGCTCCTTCGACGGGCGTCCCGTCGTCGACGGCCTCGATCTGACGCTGCGCACCGGGCAGTTCACCGCGCTGCTCGGGCACAGCGGCTGCGGCAAGTCGACCCTTCTGCGGATCCTCGCGGGGCTCGACCGGGAGATCTCCGGCACGGTCCTCGTGCCGCGCCGCCGCGCGGTCGCCTTCCAGGCGCCACGCCTCATGCCCTGGAAGAAGGTCTGGCGGAACGTGCTGCTCGGGCTGCCGGGGAAGCCGGGCCGGGCGGTGGCGGAGAAGGCACTCGCGGAGGTGGGGCTCGACCACCGCTCGGGCGCCTGGCCGAAGACCCTGTCGGGCGGCGAGGCCCAACGCGCCTCCCTCGCAAGGGCGTTGGTACGGGACCCGGATCTGCTGCTGCTCGACGAGCCGTTCGGCGCGCTGGACGCGCTGACGCGGATCAAGGCCCAGCGGCTCGTGGCCGAGCTGTGGCAGCGGCGCGGCTGCACGGTTCTGCTCGTCACGCACGACGTCGACGAGGCACTGCTGCTCGCGGACCGCGCGCTGGTGATGCGGGACGGCGTGATCGCGTATGACACCGCCGTCGGCCTCGACCGGCCCCGCTCCCCCGGCGATCCCGCGCTCGCCGCCCTCCGTACCCGGCTGCTCGCCGAACTCGGCGTTGCGGACGGCGAGTTCGCCGCACCCGCCACGGCCTGAACCGATGCACCCCCGTCCCCCCGAGGAGACAACCGTGAAGTCCTTCCGCCTGTCCGCCGCGGCGCTGCTCGTGCCGCTCGCCCTGCTCGCCTCCGCCTGCTCCGGCGCCTCCGCCGCCGGCGACGCCTCGAACTCCGACGGCAAGGGCTCCCTCGTCCTGAACGTCGGCGACCAGAAGGGCGGCGCCGAGGCGCTGCTGCGCGCCGCCGGTGAGCTCGACGACCTCCCGTACCGGGTGAAGTGGTCGACGTTCACTTCCGGTCCACCGCTCCTCGAAGCGGTGAACGCCAGAGCCGTCGACTTCGGCTCCGTCGGCAACACCCCGCCCGTCTTCGCGGCCGGCGCCGACTCGAAGATCACCGTGGTCGCCGCGACGCACGGCGACTCCGCGGGCGAGGCGATCCTCGTCCCGAAGGACTCGCCACTGCGCACCGCGCGGGACCTGAAGGGGAAGAGGGTCGCGGTCGCCCAGGGCAGCTCCGCCCACTTCCAGCTGATCACCTCGCTCCGGAGGGCCGGGCTCGGCCTGGACGACGTGCGGGTCAGCCTGTTGCAGCCGGCCGACGCCCTGGCCGCGTTCACCAGCGGCAAGGTCGACGCCTGGGCGGTCTGGGACCCGTACACCTCCCAGGTCCTGCTGGGCGGCAAGGGCCGGGTGCTGACCGACGGCCGCGGCCTCGTCAACGGCCTCGGCTTCCAGGTCGCCGCGCCGTCGGCGCTGGCCGACAAGGAGAAGGCGAAGGCGATCGGCGACTTCGTCGAGCGGCTGCGCCGCGCCCAGGGCTGGGTGTTCGACCATCCCGAGGAGTGGGCGAAGGTCTGGGCGAAGGAGACCGGGCTGCCCTACGAGGTGGCCCTCGCCGCCGTGAAGCGCTCCAACGGGACCCGTATCCCCGTGGCCCTCGACGACGCGGCGATCGCCTCCGAGCAGGAGATCGCCGACACCTTCGCCGCGCTCGGGCTGATCCCCCGCACGTTCCGCTTCGCCGACTACGTCGACACCCGCTTCGACAAGGACCTGCCGCCGTCCACCACCCCGGCGCGCAGCTACGGAAAGGCCTCCTGATGACCGTCCATCTGCACTGGTTCCTGCCGACCGGCGGCGACGGCCGGACCCTCGTCGACCGGCACGCGTACACGGACGGCGGGATCACCCGGGACCGGACCGTGTCCGGGGTCCGCGCCCCCGACATCGACTATCTGGTCCAGATCGCCAAGGCGGCCGAGCAGCTGGGCTTCGAGGCCGTGCTGACCCCGACCGGCACGTGGTGCGAGGACGCCTGGCTGACGACGGTCGCGCTGGCCCAGCACACCGAGCGCCTGAAGTTCCTGGTGGCGTTCCGGCCGGGAGTGATCTCGCCGGTGCTCGCGGCCCAGATGGCGGCCACGTACCAGCGGATCACCCGGGGCCGGCTGCTGCTCAACGTGGTGACCGGCGGCGACTCGGCCGAGCAGCGCCGCTTCGGCGACCATCTCGACCACGACCGGCGGTACGCGCGCACGGCGGAGTTCCTCTCGGTGGTGCGGGGCGTGTGGGGCGGGCGGCCGTTCGACTTCGACGGGGAGCACTTCCGGATCGACGGCGGGCTGACCGCCCTTCCACCGGACCCGCTGCCGGAGATCTTCTTCGGGGGCTCCTCCGCGGCGGCCGGTCCGGTCGCGGCGGAGCACGCGGATGTGTACCTGACGTGGGGTGAGCCTCCGTGGCAGGTGAAGGAGAAGATCGACTGGATCCGGCGGCTCGCGGAGGAGCGCGGCCGGACGGTCCGGTTCGGGATCCGGCTGCACACGATCTCGCGGGACTCGGCGCGCGAGGCCTGGGCGACGGCCGACCGGTTGCTCTCCGATCTCGACGCGGAGACCGTGGCCGCGGCGCAGGAGCTGCTCGGCCGGAGCGAGTCGGTCGGCCAGCAGCGGATGCTGGCGCTGCACGGCGGGGGCTCGCTCGACCGCGACCGGCTGGAGATCTCGCCCAACCTGTGGGCGGGCGTCGGTCTGGTACGGGGCGGGGCGGGGACCGCTCTGGTCGGCAGCCACGCCGATGTGGCGGACCGGATCGAGGAGTACCACGCCCTGGGGGTGGAGCACTTCGTCCTGTCCGGGTACCCGCATCTGGAGGAGGCGTACTGGTTCGGCGAGGGCGTGACGCCCGAGCTCGCGGCGCGCGGGCTGCTGCCGTCGGCCCCGGTCTCCCCGCTGCTCGGCGTCCCGGCGGCGAACGGCCGCCCGGCCTCGGCCCCGGGCGGCGCGCCGCTGCTGGTGCCGGGCGGGCGGTGACCCCTCACGGAGACGCCGCTGGTGCCGGGGGCGGTAGGAGGTCGGCGGCACGAAGTCCGCCGCGCCGCCCCCGGGCTCAGGGGAGAGAGGCGGCCGGGAGCCCGGTCCTGCGGGAGAGGGGCGGGCCCCGAAGCCGGGAAGAAACCTCGCCCCCAGCCCGGTTGGTGGAAGCGTGAACGATTTCGGGCTCGAAGAGGTCAGGTCGGTGGACGTCGTCGTCATCGGCGCCGGACAGGCGGGGCTCTCGGCCGCCTTCCACCTGCGGCGCACCGGTCTGGAGCCGGACCGGGACTTCGTCGTGCTGGACCACGCCCCCGAGCCGGGTGGCGCCTGGCAGTTCCGCTGGCCGTCCCTCACGTACGGCAAGGTCCACGGGATGCACGCGCTGCCCGGCATGGAGCTGACCGGAGCGGATCCCGCCCGGCCCTCCTCGGAGGTGATCGGCGCGTACTTCGACGCGTACGAGCGGACCTTCGACCTGCGGGTCCACCGGCCCGTCGACGTCACGGCCGTCCGGGACGGCGAGGACGGCCGGCTCCGGGTGGAGACCTCGGAGGGGGTGTACGCGACGCGGACCCTGATCAACGCCACCGGCACCTGGGACCGTCCGTTCTGGCCGCGCTACCCCGGCCAGGAGACCTTCCGGGGCCGCCAGCTGCACACCGCCGGAT
This sequence comes from Streptomyces sp. NPDC034084, assembly GCF_055575535.1. Lineage (NCBI taxonomy): Bacteria > Bacillati > Actinomycetota > Actinomycetes > Kitasatosporales > Streptomycetaceae > Streptomyces > Streptomyces sp. NPDC034084. Next base: position 160,907 of record NZ_JBVISK010000003.1, on the reverse strand, counting down.
ACCCGGGTCCCGAGGAGTTCGCCGGCCGGCGGGTGCTCGTCGTGGGCGGCGGGGCCTCCGGCACCCAGCACCTCATGGAGATCGCGGACGTCGCCGCGGAGACGTTCTGGGTGACCCGGCGCGAGCCCGTCTACCGCGAGGGTCCCTTCGGCGAGGCGGAGGGTCGCGCGGCGGTCGCCCTGGTCGAGGACCGGGTACGGCGCGGGCTGCCGCCGCAGAGCGTCGTCTCGGTCACCGGTCTCCCCCTCAACGACGCGATCCGTGCGGCACGCGCGCGCGGGATCCTGGACCGCCTTCCCATGTTCGACCGGATCACCCCGACCGGGGTTGCCTGGGACGACGGCCGGACCGTCGACGTGGACGTCATCCTGTGGGCGACCGGCTTCCGGCCGGCGATCGACCATCTGGCGCCGCTGCGGCTGCGGGAGCCGGGAGGCGGCATCCGGGTGGAAGGCACCCGCGCGGTACGGGACGAACGCGTCCACCTCGTCGGTTACGGCCCGTCGGCCTCGACGATCGGCGCCAACCGGGCCGGACGCGCCGCCGTCTCCGACATCCGCCGCCTCCTGCGCCGCGAGCGGGTCACCGCGCCGAGCGCGTGACCTGCATGGTCAGGGCTTTCCGGCGCTCCTGTTCGCGTTGAACTCGGCCACGTTCGCCTGGTGGGCGGCGTAGTCGGCGGTGAAGCGGGTGTCCCCGGGGGCCACGGTGACGAAGTAGAGCCAGTCGCCGTCCGCCGGGCGGATCACCGCGTCCACGGCCTGGTCCCCCGGGTTGCCGATGGGCGTCGGAGGCAGGCCCTTGCGCGCGTAGGTGTTGTACGGACTCTCGGACCTGGTGTCCTCGACGCTCGTGTCGACCGTGCTGCGGCCGAGCGCGTAGTTGAGGGTCGAGTCCATCTGGAGCGCCATGCCCCCCGCGAGCCGGTTGTGGACGACGCGGGCCACCTTCGCCATGTCCTCCGGGTTGTCGGCCTCGGCCTGCACGATGCTGGCCGCGATCACCGTCTCGTACACGCTGAGTCCGTGCGCCCGCGCTCCCTCGGCGATCCGACCCGTGCCGTAGCGCTTGCGGGCGGTGTCCACCATGAAGCGCAGGAGCTCTTCCGGGGTGGTGGAGGAGAGCACCGGGTACGTCGCGGGGAAGAGGTAGCCCTCGGGGTTGCCGCCGGCCTCGGCGGGCAGCGGGAGGACGCCGGGGGTGGTCGCGGTCTTCCGCGCGGTCCCGTCGGGCAGGTGGAGGGCCCGGTCGACGGCCGTGTAGATCTGTCCGGCCCGTCGGCCCTCCGGGACGAGCAGGCTGCGGGGCTGTTCGACGGCCGGTTCGTCGCGGATGAGCAGCAGGGGGACGGCGACGCCGACGGCCACGACGAGGACGGCTCCGAGGAGCAGCGCGAGACGGCCGCGCCGGGTGAGTCGGCCGCGGCGGGGAGGCCGGGGCAAGGAGGGGCGGCGCGGACGGAGAGGGCGGCGCGGGGGTGCGTACGGGGACGGCGACCGGTACGTCATGCCCGCACGCTAACCCGGTCCGCGCGGGAATCCGGGGAACCGCGCACGAGGCGGCGCCGCCGGACCCCTGGGACGGGGGGCCGACGGCGCCGGGCACTGCGATCGTCAGACGAGCCATCCCAGGAAGTGGAGGACGCCGGCGAGCAGGTTGGTGATGACGTTCATGGTGGTGCTTCTCCTCGTACAGGTACATCAGTGGGACGTGTGCGGTCGCGGTCTGCAGCCCGTCGCTCGCACTCCGTAATCATCCGATGCCGTAAGGGAGTGGGGCAACGAATCCCGGCACGATCACACGTTCTGGGGAACAACCGCTCCCGCGTTCGCCTGTTCGGTGCGGGCGTCGCGGCGGACCAGCGCCGCGTACCGCCCGTCGCGGGCGAGCAGCTCCTCGTGCGTCCCGCTCTCCGTGATCCGGCCCGCCTCCAGGACGACGATCTGGTCGGCGTCGCGGACGGTGGAGAGCCGGTGGGCGATGGTGAGGGTGGTGCGGCCTGCCGAGAGGGCGTCGATGGCCTGCTGCACGGCGTGCTCGGTCCGGGTGTCGAGGGCGCTGGTGGCCTCGTCGAGGATCAGGACGGGCGGGTCGCGCAGGATGGTGCGGGCGATGGCGAGGCGCTGCTTCTCACCGCCGGAGAACCGGTAGCCGCGCTCGCCGACGAGGGTGTCGTACCCCTCGGGGAGCGAGGCGATGTGCTCGTGGATCTGGGCGGCGCGCGCGGCGGCCTCGATCTCCTCGTCGGTGGCGTCCGGCTTGGCGAAGCGGAGGTTGTCGGCGACGGAGGCGTGGAAGAGGTACGTCTCCTGGGAGACGACGCCGACCGCGCGGGCGAGGGTGTCGAAGTCCAGGTCACGCACGTCGACCCCGTCGAGGGTGACGCGGCCCCCCGTCACGTCGTACAGCCGGGGCACGAGGTAGCTGAGGGTGGACTTGCCGGAGCCTGTGGGGCCGACGACGGCCAGGCTGCCGCCGGCGGGGACCGTCAGGTCGATCCCGTCCAGGGTCGGGCGGGCCTGCCCTTCGGGGTCGTAGTGGAACTCGACCTTCTCGAAGGAGACCTCGCCGCGGATCTCCGTCAGCCGGACCGGCTCGTCGGGTTCGGTGATGTCGACGGGCAGGTCGAGGTACTCGAAGATGCGCTGGAAGAGCGCGAGGGACGTCTGCACCTGCACCCCGGTGGAGAGCAGGCTGACGGCGGGCCGGAAGAGGCCCTGCTGGAGCGAGACGAAGGCGACGAGCGTGCCCAGCGAGATCTCCGCGCCGCCCGAGCCGAGGGCGATGCCGGCGGCCCAGTAGATCAGGGCGGGCATGGCGGCCATGACGATGCCGATGGTGGACATGCGCCACCGTCCGGCCATGGAGGAGCGCACTTCGAGGTCGACGAGGCGCTCGGACTCCTCGGCGAAGGACTTGGTCAGCGAGTCGGCACGGCCCATGGTGCGGCCGAGCAGGATGCCGCTGACCGAGAGGGACTCGGTGACGGTCGCGGCCATGGCGGCCATCTGCTTCTGGCGCTGGGTGGTGATCTTCTTGCGCTCGCGGCCGACGCGCCGGCTGATCCAGACGAAGACCGGCAGCAGGAGCAGCGAGACGAGGGTGAGGCGCCAGTCGAGCGCGAGCATGGCGACGATGGTCGCGACGACGGCGGTGACGTTGGAGACGAGGGAGGTCGCCGTGGAGGTCACGGTGGCCTGCATGCCGCCGATGTCGTTGGCGATGCGGGACTGGACCTCGCCCGTACGCGTGCGCGTGAAGAAGGCGAGGGGCATCCGCTGGAGCTGCTCGTAGACCCCGGTGCGCAGGTCGTGCATGACGCGCTGGCCGACGGTGGTCGAGATGAGGGTCTGGAGCACGCCGAAGACGCTGGTGAGGACGGCGGTGGCGATCATGCCGAGGGCGAGCAGGCTGAGCAGCCCGGTGCGGCCCTGGGGGATCGCGGTGTCCAGGACCTCCCGCAGGAGGAACGGCGAGGCGACCGAGACGAGCGAGGCGGCGCCGACCAGGAGGCCGACGAGAGCGAGGCGCGCGCGGTACGGGTGGAAGAGCCGCAGGATCCGCCGCACCTGAGCAGGCTCCTTGGGCTGCGTGGAGTCGCGGGGCGGAGGCGTCCAGTCGGACTGGTCGTGGGGGCGCATGAGCTCCTTCGAGAGTGGACGATCCATCGGAGCATAGCTCACTGTTACCTATACTCACAATGAACATGGTCCTGATATTGTTCCCGCATGAACACCCCCGACCGTCCGCGCGGGACCGACAGCGACGGGCTCCTCGCCGAGCAGCTGCTGCGGCTCACCCGTCGCCTGCACCGCATCCAGAAGCACCATCTGGAGCCGGTCGGCATCACACCGGCGCAGTCCCGGCTCCTGCGGACGGTCGCGCACTTCGGCGAGCCGCCCCGGATGGCCGACCTGGCGGCCCGCCTGGAGGTCGTCCCGAGGGCCGTGACCAGTCTCGTCGACGGCCTGGAGGCGGGCGACCGGGTGCGCCGGGTGCCCGATCCGAGCAACCGCCGGGTGGTGCGGATCGAGCTCACCGACGCGGGCCGCGCCACGCTGCGCGAGCTGCGCAGCGCGCGCAGGGCCGCCGCGGAGGACATCCTTGCTCCATTGACCGTCGAACAGCGCGAGGTGCTCGAAGGTCTGCTGTCCGCCCTGGTCGACCGCGGCCCGGAGCGCGGCTGCTGACCCCCCGGGCGCGGGGACGCGCCGAAGGGGAGCCGTGACATGCCGTTGTTCGAGCCGAACCCGCGGGCCCTCCGTTCCGGTGCGAAGCGGACCCCCGCCCCGGACCGCGTGCCGGAGCTCCGGGCCCGGGGCACTCCGCGCCGGCTGCGCGAGGAGCTCACCGAGCTCCTCGGGCCCGGGAAGGTTTTGTCGAAGATCTCCGACCTGGTGCGGTACGCCTCGGACGCGAGCCCGTACCGCTTCGTCCCGCAGGTCGTCGTGGTCGCCGAGGACATCGACGACATCTCCGCCGTCCTGTCGTACGCCCACGGCAAGGGCCGCGAGGTCGTCTTCCGGGCCGCGGGGACCAGTCTCAACGGACAGGCGCAGGGCGAGGACATCCTCGTCGACGTGCGCCGCCACTGGGTGGGCGTCGAGGTCCTGGACGGGGGAGCCCGCGCGCGGATCCGGCCCGGCACCACCGTGGTGCGGGCCAACGCCGCGCTCGCTCCGCACGGCCGGGTCCTGGGGCCCGATCCGGCCAGCGCGATCGCCTGCACGGTCGGCGGGGTGGTCGCCAACAACGCCTCGGGCATGACGGCCGGCACGACCCGTAACTCCTACCGGACCGTCTCCTCCCTCACCGTGGTGCTGCCGAGCGGGACCGTGGTCGACACGGCCGCCCCGGACGCCGACGAGGAGCTCGCGCGCGCCGAGCCGAGGCTGTGCGCGGAGCTGATGGGCCTGAAGGCGGAGATCGAGGCGGACGCCGAGCTGACCGCCCGGATCCGCGCCAAGCACGCCATCAAGAACACCAACGGCTACCGGCTCGACGCCTTCCTCGACGGCGACACCCCGGTGCGGATCCTGCGCGGTCTGATGGTCGGCTCCGAGGGCACCCTCGGTTTCCTCTCCGAGGTCGTCTTCGACACCCTGCCACTGGACCGCGAGGTGTCCACGGCCCTGCTCTTCTTCCCCTCGCTGCCGGCCGCCGCCGCGGCCGTGCCGCTGTTCGACGGGGCCGGGGCGCTCGCCGTCGAGCTGATGGACGGCAACACACTGCGGGCCTCGGTGAGCGTGGCGGGCGTGCCCGCCGACTGGGCGGAGCTGCCGAGGGAGGCGGCGGCGCTCCTGGTCGAGTTCCGGGCCCCGGACACACCGGCCCTCGATGCGTACGAGCGGGCGGCGGCGGCGGTGCTCGCCGGCCTGGACCTGGTCGCCCCGGTGGCCTCCGTGGAGAACGCCTTCACCCGCGACCCCCGGCGGATCTCCGGCTACTGGAGGGCCCGCAAGGCCTTCGTGGCGGCGGTCGGCGCCTCCCGCCCCTCCGGTACGACCCTGATCACCGAGGACTTCGCGGTGCCGCCGGCCCGGCTCGCGGAGGCCTGCGAGGCGCTGCTCGACCTCCAGGCCCGGCACGGCTTCGACGCGGCCGTGGCGGGCCACGCGGCTCACGGGAACCTCCACTTCCTGCTCGCCTTCGACGCGGCCGACCCCTCGGACCTCGAGCGGTACGCGGCCTTCATGGACGAGTTCTGCAAGCTCACCGTGGAGCGCTTCGACGGCTCGCTGAAGGCGGAGCACGCCACCGGCCGGAACATCGCCCCCTTCCTGGAGCTTGAGTGGGGGACGCGGGCGACCGATCTGATGTGGCGGGTCAAGGAGGCCGTCGACCCTGCCGGCGTGCTCGCCCCCCGGATCGTCCTGGACCGCGACCCGCAGGCCCATCTGCGGGGCCTGAAGACGATCCCGTCCGTGGAGCGGATCGCCGACCCCTGCATCGAGTGCGGCTTCTGTGAACCGACCTGCCCCAGCCATGACCTGACGACCACTCCGCGCCAGCGGATCGTGCTGCGCCGGGAGATGATGCGCCAGCCCGACGGCTCGCCCGTCGAGGCCCGGCTCCTGGAGTCGTACGGCTACGACGCCGTCGACACCTGCGCCGGCGACTCCACCTGCAAGCTGGCCTGCCCGGTCGGGATCGACACGGGGGCGCTCATGAGGGAGTTCCGGCACGAGCGGCACTCGACGCGGGAGGAGCGGATCGCCGCGCTGACCGCGAAGAACTTCCGCGCCGTGGAGACCTCCGCGCGGCTCGCGGTCGCCGCCGCCGACCGGATCGGCGGCCGGGTCCTGGAACCGCTGACGGGCCTCGCCCGCAAAGCCGTCCGCCCCGAGCTCGTACCGGAGTGGCTGCCGGAGCTCCCCGGTGCGGCGGCGCGGTGGCTTCCGCGCACCCACCGTCCGGCGGCGGTCGCCGTCTACTACCCGGCCTGTGTGAACCGGATCTTCGGCGGTCCGGACGGTGGGCACGGGCCCTCGCTCCCGGAGGCCGTGGTCACGGTGTCCGCGCGGGCCGGGCGCCCGGTGTGGATCCCGGACGACGTGGCCGGAACGTGCTGCGCGACGATCTGGCACTCCAAGGGGTACGAGCGGGGCAACGAGGTGATGGCGAACCGGATCGTCGAGGCCGCCTGGGGGTGGACGGCGGGCGGGAAGCTGCCACTGGTGGTGGACGCCTCCTCGTGCGCCCTCGGGATCGCGCACGAGGTCGTGCCGTACCTGACGGAGGAGAACCGGGCCCTGCACGCGGAACTGACGGTGGTGGACTCTCCGGTGTGGGCGGCGGACGAGCTGCTCCCCCGGTTGGAGGTGCGGCGCCGCGTCGCCTCGGCCGTGGTCCACCCGACCTGTTCGATGCGGCACCTGGGCGACGAGGAGAAGCTCACGGTGCTCGCCGGGGCCTGCGCGGAGGAGGTCGTCGTCCCCGCCGACGCGGGCTGCTGCGCCTTCGCCGGCGACCGGGGCATGCTGCACCCCGAGCTGACGGCCTCGGCGACGGCCCGTGAGGCGGCCGAGGTGACGGCCCGGCCGTTCGACGCGCACCTCTCGGCCAACCGGATGTGCGAGATCGGGATGGACCGGGCGACGGGCCGGAGCTATGGATCGGTGCTCCTCGCCCTGGAGCGTGCCACGCGACCCTGACAGCGTGTCAGCCGCCGCGTTCCCGGGCGGAAAGGACCCCTCACCCCGTGCGGTGAGGGGTCCTTCATATGTTCGAGTGATCACCGGCGGGCGGTGCCGCTCGACGGGGAAAGCGGAACAGTAAAGTCCAACCACCCGTCGCAAGAGTCCTATCGGCGCCCTTGCGCACCATCGGCCACCGGGGCCAGGGTCCTGTGCGGGCTCCATGAAACAACCGTGCACACCGCTCCGGGAGGTTCCATGAACGAGCAGACACCGCGCACCCCCAGCCGCCGCAAGGTCCTCCGGACAACCGCGGGAGCGGCCGGAGCAGGGCTCGGCATCGCCGCCGCGGGCGCCGGGCAGACCGCGCGGGCCGCCACCGGATCCGCTTCCGCCGCCGCGCCGGAGGCGGCGGCCGCGGCCGTGCCCAAGCGCCGGGGCGCCACCATGGCCGGAGTCCCCTTCGAAGGCCGTTCCACGGTCCGGATCGGCATCGTCGGCCTGGGCAACCGCGGCGCGAGCATGATCGGCAACTTCCTCTCCCTCCCCTGGGTCCGGGTGGTCGCCCTCTGCGACCCGGTGCGCGAGAAGGCCGAACGGGCCGCGGCGGCCGTCGTCGCCGCCGGACAGCCGGCTCCCGCCCTGTACACCCACGGCGAGGACGACTACGAGAACCTCGGTACCCGCACCGACCTCGACTTCGTGTACGTGGCGACCCCCTGGGAGACCCACTTCGCGATCGCCAGGTCGGTGATGCTGAACGGCAAGCACGTCGGCGTGGAGTGTCCGGTCGCGATGGAGCTCGCCGAGCTGTGGGAGCTGGTCGACCTGTCGGAGCAGACCCGCCGCCACTGCATGCAGCTGGAGAACTGCTGCTACGGGCGGAACGAGATGCGGGTGCTGCGCATGGCGCACGCCGGCAGGTTCGGGGAGCTGCTGCACGGCGCGGGGGCGTACAACCACGACCTGCGCGGCCTGATGTTCTCGCCGACGTACTACGAGGGGCCCTGGCGCCGGCTGTGGCACACGCGCCTGCGCGGGGACCTCTACCCGAACCACGGTTTCGGACCGGTCGCCAACTACATGGACGTCAACCGCGGCGACCGGGTGGTCAGCATCAGCAGTTTCGGCACTCCGGCGCTCGGGCTCGCCGAGTACCGCGCGGCGCACATGCCGCCGGGCGACCCGAGCTGGAAGGAGACGTACGTCGAGAGCGACCGGACGATCAGCATGGTCAAGACGGCCAAGGGCCGGCTGATCCGCCTGGAGCACGACGTCTCCACCCCGCACCCGTACAGCAGGATCAACAGCCTGGGCGGGACGCGGGGCGTCTTCGAGGACTACCCGGCCCGGATCTACCTGGAGCCGGACCACAAGGACGACCAGTGGGGGGACTTCTCCGCGTACGCGGCCGAGTTCGACCACTGGCTGTGGAAGGAGCACGCCAACCCGCCGGGCGGCCACGGCGGCATGGACTACATCATGGTCTACCGCCTGATGCAGTGCCTCCAGCGCGGTCTTCCGCCGGACTTCGACGTGTACGACGCCGCCACCTGGACGGCTCCGGTGCCGCTGAGCCACGCCTCGATCAAGGCGAACGGGGCTCCGCAGGAGATCCCCGACTTCACGCGCGGCGAATGGCGCACGGCCCGCTCGGGCGTGGACTCGGTGAAGCCCGCCTGATCTCTCGGGCACGGTGCCCGGCCCGGCTCTTCCGAGCGGGCCGGGCCCGGCCGGTTCAGCAGCGCCGCAGGTCCTGGGTGACCGTGCCCTGGACGGCCATCAGGCTCCGGTCGTAGCAGCCGGCGGAGCCGTACAGCCGGTAACGCTCGTTCGTGGTGCCGACCGCGTGCCGCTGGTCGCGCGGGACACCGGTGGTGTACGTGGCGTCCCCGGCGTACGTGTCGTCGAGACGCGACCAGGACAGCCGCCGCCCGTCTCGGAGGACGACCGTGTCGGCGCGGTCCCCGAGCGTGAGGACGGTGCGCAGCCGGTCACCGGCACCGATCGTCGTCTCGCCGTCCATGGTGTACGAGCGGTCGGCGCGGGTGACGGTCCGGCCGCTGGTCACGGTCTCCCGGTCGGTCCAGCGCGCGGTGAGCGCGTCCGGGTTCTCGTCCTGGCCCCAGCGGTGGACGGACGCGCTGGTGACCGTACGGCTGACGGTGGTGTCGACCCGGCCGTGCGAGGTGTTCAGGTGGCCGGCGACGGTGAGCCGGTGGCTCGCCTCCGTGTCGACCCGCTGCGGCGAACCCGCCGTGTACACCGAGGAGTTGCGCGAGGCGCCCTCCTCGTGGCGGTCGAGGCCGCCGGTGACGACCCGGCTTCCCCCGTCCTGCCACAGCAGCACGTTGGCCGGGGTGGACCAGCCGGCGAGCCCGGCGGGCACCCCGGCGACGGTGACCTCCACGCGGTGGGCGTTCCCGTCGTTGAGGAGGGCGGCGAACGGCGTCAGGTCGTAGACGATCGGCTGGACGTCGAAGGCGCGCGGCCCGGGGGTGACGTACCAGAGGAACGGGTTGGACCAGCCACCCGTCCAGACGGTGGGGAAGGGCGCGGCGATGCCCGCGAGCCGGCCGTCGACGGAGACGCGTACCTCGCGGTGGGGCCCGTCGGTCGCCCGGCAGGAGTAGGGGGCGGTGTCCGGGACGGAGAGGTACCAGTACTCCTCGCAGCCGCCGCCCGAGCCGGTGGCGTACACCTCGGCGAGGACGCGTTCGGTGTTGCGCGGGGTGGTGAGGGTGGCGCCGGTGAGGGGGACGACCCGGTCGGGGGTGCCGGCGGCGGGCTTCACCCGGCCCTCGGCGGTGTGGAAGGTGAGGGTGACCCGGACGTCGATGACACCGGTGTACGTCTCGTTCACGACATTGCCGATGAGCATCTCGACGGGCTGCGGCCGGCTGAGGGTGTCGCGGTAGCGGGTGACGTCCTTCTCGACCGACCAGGCGATGCCGTCGGGCGAGGGCTGGGGCGTGGAGGTGCGGAAGATCTCGACGCCGCCGACGGAGAGGTGGCCGAGCCGGTCGTACTGACGGCCCTTCACCTTTCCTTCCAGGCGCAGGACGACCTTGTTCCAGCGGGTGCCGCACTGCTTCGGCGGGGAGTAACTCCCTTGGTAGGGCGTGAAGTCGCGGAACCGGGCGGTGGCGAGGGTGACCTCGCAGCTACGGGTGCCGGGGGTGTCGACGGGCGGGGCTGCGGTGATCGGATCGTGCCAGTCGCTGGTGAACTCGGCGGAGGGCGTCGGGCCGTTCGGACCGTCGGCGGCGGCCGGGTGGGCGGTGAACAGCGCTCCGGCGGCGAGCACCAGACCGCCGATCACGCTCGTGATCTTGAGTGATCTCATGGGGCGGAAGTGAAGCGCGGTCCTCGGGCGCGGTCCAGAGGACGATGAGCGGACATGGCGCGATCTGTTCCCCCCTTGCGGAAAATCGATTGCCGCTTCCTGGCGGGGAAAGCGAGGCTTGCACGGTTTCCACACCGCCGTCGCACACCTCCGGCGCGCGATCCCCCAGACAGACCCGGAGATCCTGGGACGCCATGCAGATTCGAGACCTTCCCTACGCCGACCCGGGGGTGCCCGATGTCCGCTCGGGCACCCGGTTCCTCCTGTGGCTCGGTCGCCAACAGCTCGGCGGTCAGGTGAAGTCCCTGCTCTGGGGGCTGCTGCACCACCTGGGCATCGCCGGTCTGCCGCTGGCCGTCGGCCTCGCCGTCCAGGCGGTCGTGGACCGCGACGGCGGACGGCTCGCGCTCGCCGGGGTGCTGCTCGTGGCCCTCGGGGCCGCGATCGCGGCCGGTGACGTGATGCTCCACCGCACCGCCGTCACCAACTGGATCACCGCGGCCGCCCGCGTGCAGCAGCTCCTCTCCCGCAAGACCGCCGAGCTGGGTTCGGTCCTGACCCGGCGGGTCGCCGCGGGCGAGGTCGTCGCCGTCTCCACCGGCGACGTCGAGAAGATCGGCTGGTTCGTCGAGGCGCTGTCCCGGTTCGCCGCGGCCGCCGTCACCCTGGTGATCATCTGCGTGGGCCTCGTCGTCTACCAGCCGGCGCTCGGCGTCGTGGTGGCCGTCGGCGTCCCGGTCCTCGCCCTCGCCGTACTGCCGCTCCTCCCCCGCGCGACCCGGCGGGCCGACGTCCAGCGCGAGAAGGCGGGAAAGGCCACCGAGCTCGCCTCCGACACGGTCGCCGGCCTCCGGGTGCTGCGCGGCATCGGCGGCGAGGAGCTGTTCCTCGGCCGCTACCGCGCCGCCTCCCAGGAGGTCCGCGGGGCCGCCGTGCACAGCGCGCGGATGTGGGCGCTGATCGCCGCGATCCAGGTCGCGCTGCCGGGTCTGCTGCTGATCGCCGTGGTGGCGTACGGCACGCGGCTGGCGCTCGACGGGCGGATCGAGGTCGGCGAGCTGGTCACGGTCTACAGCGCCGTGGCCCTCACCCATCACGCTCTGCGGAACTTCGAGGAGATCGCGATGGCGTACTCCTTCTCACGGCCGTCCGCGAAGCGGGCCGCCCGGGTCCTCGCCCTGGCCCGCACGACGACCACGGTCGCCGAGGCCCGGGAGATCGAGCCCGGCGGCGATCTGTACGACCCGCTGACCGGGCTGCGGGCTCCCGCCGGGCTGTTCACGGCCGTGGTCTGCGGCGATCCCGACGTGGCCGGGCGGCTCGCGGACCGGCTCGGCGGCCACCCGGCCGAACCGGACGCCGGCCACACCTCGGTGCTCCTCGGCGGAGTGCCGCTCGACGAACTGCCGCTGGAGACCGCTCGTACCCTCGTCCTCGTCCAGGACAAGGACCCGGTCCTGCTCTCGGGCACCCTCCGCGAGCTGCTCGACGTGCCCGCCTCGGGCGCCGTCCGCGCGGAGGAGGCGCTCGCCGCCGCCCGGTGCGACGACGTCCTCGACGCGCTCGCGCAGGCCTCGGTCGGCACCGGCGGCGATCCGATGCGCACCCGCATCACCGAACGGGGCCGTTCGCTCTCCGGCGGCCAGCGCCAGCGGCTCGCGCTCGCCCGGTCCCTGGTCGCCGACCCGGACGTCCTCGTCCTCGACGAGCCGACGTCCGCGGTCGACGCGCACACCGAGGCCGCCGTCGCCACCGGGATCCGGGAGCTGCGGGAGAACAGGACCACCGTGGTCCTCGCCTCCTCCCCGCTCCTCCTGGACCGGGCCGACCGGGTCGTCCTGGTCCACGAGGGCCAGGCGGTCGCCGTCGGCACCCACCGCGAGCTGCTCACCGGGGAGCCCCGCTACCGCGCGGTCGTCACCCGGGAGACCGACGAGGAGCTCACCACGGCCGCCGGCCTCGTCGGCGAACTCGAAGCACTGGAAGGGGAATCGGCATGATCGGCCTGGCGCCGCCGGAGTACGACCCGGCCGCCCCGACGACGGCGACGACGCTGCCCGTCGCCGGGACCTCCACCGTCCGCTCCTACGTCCGCGAGCTGCTGAGCCGCCACCGCCGGGCGTTCGCGCTGCTCATCGGGGTGAACGCGGTCGCCGTGATCGCCTCGATGGCCGGCCCCTACCTGCTCGGTTCGGTGGTGGACGGCCTCGCGGAGGGGGCCCGCGACCTCCATCTGGAGCGTACGGTCGCGCTGTTCGCCGTCTCGCTGCTCGTCCAGACCGTCTTCGTGCGGCTCGTCCGGCTGCGCGGCGCGATGCTCGGCGAGGAGATGCTCGCGGACCTGCGCGAGGACTTCCTCGTCCGCGCGGTGGGCCTGCCGCCGGGCGTGCTGGAGCGGGCCGGGACGGGCGACCTGCTCTCCCGGATCACCACGGACGTCGACCGGCTCGCCAACGCGATGCGCGAGGCCGTGCCCCAGCTGGCCATCGGCGTCGTCTGGGCGGGGCTGCTGCTCGGCGGCCTGGCGGTCACCGCGCCGCCGCTCGCGCTCGCCGCGCTGCTCGCCGCCCCGCTGCTCGTCGTCGGCACCCGGTGGTACTTCAAGCGCGCGCCGTCCGCGTACCGCTCGGAGTCCGCGGGGTACGCGGCGGTGGCCGGCGCGCTCGCCGAGACGGTCGACGCGGGCCGCACGGTCGAGGCGCACCGCCTGGGCGCGCGCCGGATCGCGCTCTCGGACCGGCGGATCTCGGAGTGGGTGGCATGGGAGCGGTACACACTGTTCCTGCGCTCGGTGCTCTTCCCCGTCATCAACCTCACCCATACGACGGTGCTGTGCGCGGTCCTGCTGCTGGGCGGGGTGTTCGCGCTCCGGGGCTGGATCGACGTGGGGCAGCTGACGACCGGGGCGCTCCTGTCGCAGATGCTGGTGGACCCGATCGGGATCGTGCTCCGCTGGTACGACGAACTCCAGGTGGCGCAGGTGTCGCTGGCCCGGCTGGTCGGCGTCCGGGACATCGAGCCGGAGGCGGGCGACCGGGAGGTGCGGCCCGAGGGCCGGGCGTTGCGGGCGGACGAGGTCCGGTTCGGTTACCGCGAGGGCGTGGACGTGCTGCACGAGGTGTCCCTGAGGGTGGCACCCGGCACCCGGCTCGCCCTGGTCGGCCCGTCCGGCGCGGGCAAGTCCACCCTGGGCCGGCTGCTCGCGGGGATCTACGCCCCGAGGACGGGCTCGGTCACCCTGGGCTCGGCCGAGCTGGCGCGCATGCCCGCCGAGCGGGTCCGCGAGCACGTGGCGCTGGTCAACCAGGAGCACCACGTGTTCGTGGGTTCCCTCCGCGACAACCTGCTCCTGGCCAGGACCGGGGCCACCGACCCCGAGCTGTGGGCCGCGCTCGCCGCGGTGGACGCGGAGGAGTGGGCCCGTGGCCTCGACGAGGGCCTGGACACCGAGGTCGGCTCGGGCGGCCGTTCGCCGACCCCCGCACAGGCCCAGCAGATCGCCCTGGCCCGCCTCGTCCTCGCGGACCCGCACACCCTGGTCCTCGACGAGGCGACCTCACTGCTCGACCCGCGCGCGGCCCGGCACCTGGAGCGCTCGCTGGGCCGGGTCCTGGACGGCCGTACGGTCGTGGCCATCGCGCACCGGCTGCACACGGCGCACGACGCCGACCTGATCGCGGTCGTCGAGGCGGGCCGGATCACCGAGCTCGGCAGCCACGACGAGCTGGTCGCGGCGGACGGCGCGTACGCGGCGCTGTGGCGGTCCTGGCACGGCTGATCGGTCCCACCGGAACCCGTCCTAGGCCTAGATGAAGCCGAGTGCCGAGGCTCCGCCGACGCCGCCGAGGAGCATGAAGGCGGGCATGAGGACCTTGAGCTCGACCCAGCTGCCGGCCCGGAAGCGCAGGCCCTTGGGCGGGCCGACCGGGTACCAGCGCTTGCGGCCGACGGGGATGGGCCAGAGGATCGGGCAGCCGGAGACGGTCAGCGCGTCGCCGATGTCGTGCACGAGGGCGCCGAGGACGATGGGCAGGCCCAGCCACAGGTACTCCTGGCCGGGCTCGGTGAAGAACCAGTCCGACCCGTTCCCGGGCTGGTCCAGGACGCCGGCGAGGATCCACGCGCTGGTGGCGCCGAGCAGCCAGACCAGGACGTCGCTGGACATCCGGGCGGCCCGCCACAGCAGTCCTTCCACGGCGAGGACCAGGTGCACGAAGAGGATCGCGAGCACGGCCCAGCGGCCGCCGGTGACCGCCGCGAAGGAGGCCCCGGCGCCGGTCAGGACCGCCCAGAGCCAGGTGTGGGTGAGCGTCCGGTGGCCGCCGGACCTGCGGGGGTCGGCGGGGGAGCGGGTCGCCTTGTAGACGGCGTACGACAGCTTGTCGACGATCTCGCAGAGGCCCCGGGAGATCGGCCCGAAGGCGCGCGAGATGGTCGCCGACTTGTGGTCGAGGTCCGGCGCGAGGGCGGCGCCCGCGCAGATGAGCGCGCCGACGACGAGAACCGGCCAGGGCATGGGCCGGTCGAAGGCGGCCGCGGCCGCTCCCACCCCCAGCCAGGCCGCAGCTCCGGACAGCGAGTGCGCCGGTCCCATCATCGTTGGCCCGCCCCGTTTCTCCCCTGCCGGCGCTCAGTTGACGACCGGTCGACGGACGAGCCTATCGCCCGTGATCATGACTGCTGATGGCCGGTTCCCTCATCCGAGCGGAATGCGGGCAAGATGGGGGCGTGACCCTTATCGATCAGCTGCCGCCGACCGCCGACCCCGACGCCCTCTTCGAGGCCTTCTCCTCCTGGGCCGAGGACCGGGGCATCACGCTCTACCCGGCTCAGGAAGAGGCGCTGATCGAGGTCGTCTCCGGGGCCAACGTGATCTTGTCCACGCCCACCGGCTCCGGAAAGTCTCTGGTCGCGGCGGCGGCCCACTTCACCGCTCTCGCCAACGACCAGGTGACCTTCTACACCGCGCCGATCAAGGCGCTGGTGTCGGAGAAGTTCTTCGACCTGTGCAAGCTCTTCGGCACCGAGAACGTCGGCATGCTGACCGGAGACGCCTCCGTGAACGCGGACGCCCCGGTGATCTGCTGCACTGCGGAGGTCCTCGCCTCGATCGCGCTGCGTGACGGCAAGTACGCCGACATCGGCCAGGTCGTCATGGACGAGTTCCACTTCTACGCCGAGCAGGACCGGGGCTGGGCCTGGCAGATCCCGCTGCTCGAACTCCCCCAGGCGCAGTTCGTCCTCATGTCGGCGACGCTCGGCGACGTGTCGATGTTCGAGAAGGACCTGACCCGGCGGACCGGGCGGCCGACCTCGGTGGTCCGCTCGGCGACCCGGCCGGTGCCGCTGTCGTACGAGTACCGGCTGACCCCCATCACGGACACCCTGACCGAGCTCCTGGAGACCAAGCAGGCGCCCGTCTACATCGTGCACTTCACGCAGGCGCAGGCCGTCGAGCGCGCGCAGTCGCTGATGAGCATCAACATGTGCACGCGCGAGGAGAAGGACAAGATCGCCGAGCTGATCGGCAACTTCCGCTTCACCACCAAGTTCGGCCAGAACCTCTCGCGGTATGTCCGCCACGGCATCGGCGTGCACCACGCGGGCATGCTGCCGAAGTACCGGCGGCTCGTGGAGAAGCTGGCCCAGGCCGGTCTCCTGAAGGTGATCTGCGGGACCGACACCCTCGGTGTCGGCGTGAACGTGCCGATCCGCACGGTGCTCTTCACCGCCCTCACCAAGTACGACGGCAACCGGGTGCGCACCCTGCGCGCCCGTGAGTTCCACCAGATCGCGGGCCGGGCGGGCCGGGCCGGCTTCGACACGGCCGGCCTCGTGGTGGCGCAGGCCCCCGAGCACGTCATCGAGAACGAGAAGGCGCTCGCGAAGGCCGGCGACGACCCGAAGAAGCGCCGCAAGGTGGTCCGCAAGAAGGCCCCCGAGGGCTTCGTCGCCTGGAGCGACACGACCTTCGAGAAGCTGATCGCCGCCGATCCGGAGCCGCTGACCTCCCGCTTCAAGGTCACCAACATCATGCTGCTCTCGGTGATCGCCCGCCCGGGCAACGCCTTCGAGGCGATGCGCAAGCTCCTGGAGGACAACCACGAGCCCCGCAAGGCGCAGCTGCGGCACATCCGCCGGGCCATCGCGATCTACCGCTCGCTGCTCGACGGCGGCGTGGTGGAGCAGCTGGACACCCCGGACGCCGAGGGCCGCACGATCCGGCTGACGGTCGACCTCCAGCAGGACTTCGCGCTCAATCAGCCGCTGTCGACGTTCGCGCTCGCCGCCTTCGACCTGCTGGACCCCGAGTCCCCCTCGTACGCCCTGGACATGGTGTCCGTCGTCGAGTCGACGCTCGACGACCCGCGCCAGATCCTCGCCGCCATGCAGAACAAGGCGCGCGGGGAGGCCGTCGGGCAGATGAAGGCGGACGGCGTCGAGTACGAGGAGCGGATGGAGCGGCTCCAGGACATCTCGTACCCGAAGCCGCTCGAGGAGCTGCTCTGGCACGCGTACGACGTGTACCGGAAGTCGCACCCCTGGGTCGGCGACCACCCGGTGTCGCCGAAGTCGATCATCCGTGACATGTACGAACGGGCCCTGACGTTCACCGAGTTCACCTCCTGGTACGAGCTGGCGCGGACCGAGGGCATCGTCCTGCGGTACCTGGCGAGCGCGTACAAGGCGCTGGACCACACGATCCCGGACGACCTGAAGACCGAGGACCTGGAGGACCTGATCGCCTGGCTGGGCGAGATGGTGCGCCAGGTGGACTCCTCGCTGCTCGACGAGTGGGAGCAGCTGGCGAACCCGGAGGTCCAGACGGCCGAGGAGGCCCAGGAGAAGGCCGACCTGGTCAAGCCGGTCACGGCGAACGCCCGCGCCTTCCGGGTCCTGGTGCGCAACGCCATGTTCCGGCGGGTGGAGCTGGCCGCGCTCGACAACGTGGACGCGCTGGGCGAGCTCGACGCCGAGTCCGGCTGGGACGCCGACGCGTGGGGCGAGGCGATGGACGCGTACTGGGACGAGTACGACGACCTGGGCACGGGTCCGGACGCGCGCGGTCCGAAGCTGCTCGCGATCGAGGAGGACGCGGCGCACGGCCTGTGGCGCGTCCGGCAGACCTTCGCCGACCCGAACGGCGACCATGACTGGGGCATCAGCGCGGAGGTGGACCTCGCGGCCTCCGACGAGGAGGGCCGCGCGGTGGTGCGTGTGACGTCCGTCGGACAGCTGTAGAGGAGTTCAGTGGTGACCAGTCCCGCCGAGAGGCTCGTGGATCTGCTCGACCTGGAGCAGATCGAGGTCAACATCTTCCGCGGGCGCAGCCCGCAGGAGTCGCTGCAACGGGTCTTCGGCGGTCAGGTCGCCGGGCAGGCCCTGGTGGCGGCCGGCCGCACCACGGAGGGCGACCGGCCGGTGCACTCGCTGCACGCGTACTTCCTGCGCCCGGGCCGGCCGGGGGTGCCGATCGTGTACGAGGTGGAGCGGGTCCGGGACGGGCGCTCGTTCACGACCCGCCGGGTCACGGCGGTGCAGCAGGGGCGGACGATCTTCAATCTGACGGCTTCCTTCCACAAGCCGGAGGAGGCCGGGTTCGAGCACCAGTTGCCGCCGCGGCACATGACGGACCCGGAGAGCCTGCCGAGGCTCGCGGACGAGATCCGCGACCACCTCGGGGCGCTGCCGGAGGCGCTGGAGCGGATGGCCCGCCGGCAGCCCTTCGACATCCGGTACGTGGACCGGCTGCGCTGGACCACGGAGGAGGTCAAGGGCGCGGACCCGCGGTCCGCGGTGTGGATGCGTGCCGTGGGGCCGCTGGGCGACGACCCGCTGGTCCACACCTGCGCCCTGACCTACGCCTCGGACATGACGCTCCTGGACGCGGTGCGGATCCCGGTCGAGCCGCTGTGGGGCCCGCGGGGTTTCGACATGGCGTCCCTGGACCACGCGATGTGGTTCCACCGGCCGTTCCGGGCGGACGAGTGGTTCCTGTACGACCAGGAGTCGCCGATCGCCACGGGCGGCCGGGGACTCGCGCGGGGCCGGATCTACGACCGCGAGGGCAGGCTGCTGGTGTCGGTGGTCCAGGAGGGCCTGTTCAGGAAGCTCTGACCTCCTGGGTCACTCGTACTCGGTGCCGCCCTTGCGGGTGAGGTAGGCCGGGCTGACCGCCTTGGCGATGGCCCGACCGCCGGTGACGGGGCTGTACCGCTCGGTCGCGGGCCGGATGACGACGCCCTCCCGCAGGTGCGTCTGCCGGCCGGAGACGCTCTCCCGGCCGCTGGCGTGCGCGAGGACGGTGTCGAGGTCGTACGGCCCGGAGTACAGCCGCGGTACGAGCGGAGCTTCACCGTCCTCCAGGACCTCCTCCGGGTCGAGCCAGCGGACCTGGCCGTCGATCTCGGCGGACACGTCGAAGAGGGCGTAGCCGACGGTCTCGGAGCGGGCGTCGGCACCGTAGGCGAGGTCCTGCACCCCGGAGCCGTACACCTCGCCGAAGAGTCCCACCCGGCGGGCGCCGAGGCGCTCGGCGAGCCGCTCGGCGACGGCGGCGAGCCCATGTCCGTGGACGGCGCGCCAGTACAGGTTGCGCGGGTCCTCCCGGAGGGCGAGCCCCTTCGCGCCGAAGCCCTTGGACGACACCTGCACGCGCCCCTCCCCGGCGTGGTACGTCAGCAGGCAGGCCGTGCCGTGGAGCTTCTCCGTCAGGACGACGGACTCGCCGGGCTCGAACACGTCCGGGTAGCGCTGGAGGTTCTCGATGTCGACCCAGGGCAGCAGGTCGGGCGCGGCCTCCACGTCCCCGTTCATCGTCGGCGGTATCGGCGGCACCCACTTGACGATCCCGAGCGTCTCCGCGAAGTCGGCCCCCTCGGCCGCCGCGCGCGCCAGGTCCACACCGGCGAGCGCGGCGGGCCGGCACACGATCCCCTGGGACAGCTCCCCGCGCAGGCGCACGGCCTTGACCCGGTCCGAGTTCCCTCCGGCGAGCCGGCCGGTCAGCCCCAGCTCCTCGACGAGCGCGAGCGGCAGCACGGCCTGCTCGGGGACGTAGACGGCGGCGTCGCCCGTCTTGTAGGCCCCCTTGGCGACGACGGCCCGATAGAGACCGACCTGGGCGAGCTCCAGGGCGTCGGCGTTCGGATGGGGATGGACGGTGAGGACTTCGGCGGTGACACGCAGGGTGGACATGGTTCAGGACTCCGCTGGCTCGGGTTTCGGTCTCATCGCGGCCCACTGTGGCCGACCCGAATTCCCGTGGGCGATCGATTTGCCGCCTGGTAGCGTCGCCCGGCTCGGGGCCTACGACTCGTCGTCCATGCCCGGGAGGGTGTCCTGGGTGACCTCGTGGCGGCGGGTGCGGATGGCCGGGGGCGAGGGGTGCAGTTTGGCGTCGCAGGTGGGGCCCAGGCCCGTGCGGCGGGAGCCGGCGCCGGTCAGGGGGCGGCCGCAGAGGCGGCAGAGCACCCGGCGCGGTCCTGCCTCCGCCGTGGAATCGATCGCGATTGCCAGTGGTTCGTCTCCCATGCTGAGATCAAACCCTATTCCGACGAGGAGCAGTCCATGAGCCTGTACGACATTCCGCTGAAGAGCCTGACCGGCGAGCCGGTCTCCCTGGCCGACTACCGCGACCGGGCCGTCCTGGTGGTGAACGTGGCCTCCAAGTGCGGGCTCACCCCGCAGTACGCGGGTCTGGAGCGGTTGCAGAAGGAGTACGGGGAGCGGGGATTCACCGTGCTCGGGGTGCCCTGCAACCAGTTCGCGGGGCAGGAGCCGGGCAGCGCGGAGGAGATCGCGACCTTCTGTTCGGCGACGTACGGGGTGTCCTTCCCGCTCCTGGAGAAGACGGACGTCAACGGCGACGGCCGCCACCCTCTCTACGCGGAGCTGGTGAAGGTCGCCGACGCCGAGGGCGAGGCGGGTGACGTGCAGTGGAACTTCGAGAAGTTCCTCATCGGCCGCGACGGCCGCGTCACCCGCTTCCGTCCGCGCACCGAGCCGGACGCCCCCGAGGTCGTGGCCGCGATCGAGGCGCAGCTTGTCTGACCCGGGAGTGGTCGAACGGCTGAGGGCCGCCGGGTGCGTCTTCGCCGAGGAGGAGGCGGAGATGCTGCTCGCGACCGCCGCCGGGCCCGCCGAGCTGGACGTGATGGTCGAGCGGCGGGCCTCGGGCCTGCCGCTGGAGCACGTCGTGGGCTGGGCCGGGTTCGCCGGGCTGCGGATCGAGGTCGACGGCGGGGTCTTCGTGCCCCGGCGGCGTACGGAGTTCCTCGTCGGCCAGGCGGTGGAGCTGGCCCGGCCGGGCGCCGTCTGTGTCGACCTGTGCTGCGGCTCCGGCGCGGCGGCCGCCGTGCTCCTCGCCGAGGTCGAGGGGGCGGAGGTGCACGCCTCGGACATCGAGCCGGCGGCGGTGCGCTGCGCCCGGCGGAACGTCGAGCCGCGCGGCGGCCGGGTGTACGAGGGGGACCTCTTCGCGCCGCTGCCGCGGGAACTGCGGGGCCGGGTCGGGGTGCTCGTCGCCAACGTGCCGTACGTACCGACCGAGGAGATCGGGCTGCTGCCGCCCGAGGCCCGCGACCACGAGCCGCTCGTCACGCTCGACGGCGGCGCGGACGGACTCGACGTGCTGCGGCTGGTCGCCGGCGAGGCCCCGGAGTGGCTGGCGCCGGGCGGCCATGTGCTGGTGGAGACGAGCGAGCGGCAGGCGGAGTCGGCCCTCGCGGTGATGTCCGCGGCCGGCCTGAGCCCGCGGGTCGTCACCTCCGATGAGTGGTGGGCGACGATCGTCGTCGCGACCCGGCCGTAGGAGACGCGGGGTGGCCCGGCCGGGCCACCCCGCTCCTCGTCAGCGCGGCAGCAGGCGGCAGCGGGCCGGGCCCGCCACCTGGAGGGTGATCGCGGAGCCGACGGGGACCTCGGTGTCGACGGCTTCGAAGCCGTACTTCTGGAGGATCATCGCGAGCGCGATCACCGACTCCAGCATCGAGAAGTGCTGGCCGATGCAGGCGCGGGGGCCGCCGCCGAAGGGGAACCAGGCGTACCGGGGCCGGGCCGCCTCCGCCTCGGGCGTGAAGCGGTCCGGGTCGAAGCGCTCCGCGTCCTCCCAGTAGGCGGGATGCCGGTGGGTCACCCAGGGGGCGACGATGACGTCCGCGCCCGCCGGGATGGTCACGCCGCCCACCTCGGTGGCGGCGACGGCGCGCCGCCCGATGACGGGGGCCGCGGGGAAGAGGCGCATGGCCTCCTTGAGGACCTGGGTGACGTACGGCAGCGCGTCGAGGTCGGCGGCGCCGGGCGTACGGCCGCCGAGGACCCGGTCCACCTCCTCGTGGGCCCGCTTCAGCACCTCGGGGTGGCGGCCGAGGAGGTGGAGGGCGAAGCCGAGGGAGGTGGCGGTGGTCTCGTGCCCGGCGAGCAGGAAGACGAGGACCTGCTCCCGCAGCTCGGTGGCGTCGAAGCTGCCGTCCTCGGCGCTCTCGGCCTCGACGAGCAGGGTGAGGAGGTCGTCGCCCCCGGTGGAGCCCCGGCCGGAGCCGCGCCGCTCGGCGATGATCCGGTCGCACACCTCGTACAGCGCCTGGTGGACGGCTGCGGCCTTGCGGTTGCCGGGGGTGGGCCAGTCGCGCGGGACCTTCAGCGGGGAGTAGCCGCGGCGCAGCACGTACGCGCCGAGTTCGGGGAAGCTGCGCTCCACGATCTCGACGGCCGTGTCGACATCGGTGCCGAAGAGGATGCGGGCGACCGCGCGCAGGGCGAGGCGGGTCATCTCCTGGTGGACGTCGACGGTCCGGGCGCCGCCGTCCTGCCACTCGCCGGTGAGGGTGGTGACCTCGGCGGCGACGGCCGAGGCGTAGCCGTCGACGCGGCGCTTGGTGAAGAGGGGCTGGACGAGCCGGCGCTGGCGCAGGTAGTCCTCGTCCTGGCTGGTGAGCAGGCCGTTGCCGAAGGACTCGCGGATCTCCCGGTAGAAGGCGTTGTCCTTGCGGAAGTTGGCCGACTCCCCGGCGAGGACCTGCTGGGCGCCCTCGGCGGAGAAGACGCCGTAGACGGTGGCGCGGATCCCGGGCGGCCCGGCGGTGATCTTCACGACGTCGCCGTGCTCGCGCTGAGCGCGCAGGAAGGTGCCCAGCGAGTCGCTCTTGAGGTCGAACATGGAGCCGAGCAGCGGAAGTCCCGCGAGTTCGGGCGCTTCGGTACCTGTGGTGATGGCCATGAACGGTTCCCCCTCGATCGTCACGTGCGGGCTGATTCTCCCGCAGGCGGTGACTCACCGGTAGGGATGGCCGAACAGCGGACCGGATCTGGCCGGTTGGCTCGAAAGAGCCACTGTCAGTGGTGTCTGGGAGGCTCGTGCCATGGAGCGACCCGAGCTGACGCTGCAACTGACCATCGACTGCGCCGACCCCCAGCGCCTGGTGCCGTTCTGGCTGGACGCCCTGCGCTACGTGCCCGACCCGCCACCGGCCGGCCACGCCACCTGGCGGGCGTACTGGGAGGCGATCGGGGTGCCGGAGGACGAGCTCGGCGAGGACGCCGGGGAGCTCCCGGAGTCCATCGTCGATCCGAAGGGCGTGGGCCCCCGGATCTGGTTCCAGCGCGTCCCGGAGCCCAAGACCGTCAAGAACCGTGTCCATCTCGACCTCAAGGTCGGCGGCGGCCGTGAGGCGCCCCTCGCCGTCCGCCGCGAGCGGGTGGACGGCGAGGTGGCCCGGCTGACGGCGCT
This sequence comes from Streptomyces sp. NPDC034084, assembly GCF_055575535.1. Taxonomy (NCBI): domain Bacteria; kingdom Bacillati; phylum Actinomycetota; class Actinomycetes; order Kitasatosporales; family Streptomycetaceae; genus Streptomyces; species Streptomyces sp. NPDC034084. The sequence goes on along the minus strand of NZ_JBVISK010000003.1, from coordinate 137,695 downwards.
CGGCGCGACCGTCCTGTACGCGATGGACGAGCCGAACGGCATGGACTATTACGCGGTGGTGCTCCAGGACCCGGAGGGCAACGAGTTCTGCGTCGTGTGACCGCCGTCGGAGCGGCGTGGCGGACCCCACGTCCGTCAGAGGCCGGGTCTGTCGGATCCAGCGCCTAGGGTGGACCTCATGTCCGAGACCCATCCGCACAGAGGAACCCCCGGCCCCACCGCTCTGAACGACGCGATCCGCACCCTGTGGGTACGCGCCGGAGAGGAGCGACGCCCGCTGACGGCGGACGAGCAGCGGATCTACCAGGTGCTCGTGGCCGCCTGGACCGAGGCGGTCCAGACGGGGCAGGAACTCGCCGCCTGAGCCACGGCCGCCACGAGATCGTGGCGAGTGTCACGGCTGCCACGAGACTGTGGCGAAGGGCACGCCCCGCCACACGTCGCGTGGCGAGTGTCACGGCCGCCACGAAGCTGTGGCGAAGGACACGGCCGCCGCGAGGTGCGTGGCGAGTGTCACCGCCACCCCGCGCCTCACGGCCCGTCGCTCCGCGGTCGGCTACTTCGCGATGGCCCGGCTGATGACCATGCGCTGGATCTCGCTCGTGCCCTCGAAGATCGTGTAGATGGCGGCGTCGCGGTGCATGCGCTCCACCGGGTACTCACGGGTGTAGCCGTTGCCCCCGAGGATCTGGATGGCCTGGGCGGTGACCTTCTTCGCGACCTCGCTCGCGTACAGCTTGGACATGGAGCCCTCGGCAGCGGTGAAGGGCTTGCCTGCGGTCGCCATCCAGGAGGCGCGCCAGACAAGGAGACGGGCGGCGTCGATCTGGGTGGCCATGTCGGCGAGCTGGAAGGCGACGCCCTGGTTCTCGATGATCGGGCGGCCGAACTGGACGCGGGTCCTGGCGTAGTCGAGGGCTACCTCGTACGCGGCGCGGGCGGTGCCGACGGCCATGGCGCCGACCGCCGGGCGGGAGGCCTCGAAGGTGGCCATGGCCGCGTTCTTCACACGCTCGCCGCCCGCCCTGGCCTTCTCCCGGGCGCGGGCGAGCCGCTCGTCCAGCTTGTCCTTGCCGCCGAGCAGGCAGGAGCCGGGGACACGGACGTCCTCCAGGACGACCTCGGCGGTGTGGGAGGCGCGGATGCCGTGCTTCTGGAACTTCTGGCCCTGCGAGAGGCCGGGGGTGTTCGGCGGCACGATGAAGGAGGCGTGGCCCTTGGAGCCGAGTTCGGCGTCGACGACGGCGACGACGACGTGGACGTTGGCGATGCCGCCGTTGGTCGCCCAGGTCTTGGTGCCGTTGAGCACCCACTCGTCCTTGGCCTCGTCGTACACGGCGCGGGTGCGCATGGAGGCGACGTCCGAGCCGGCGTCGGGCTCGGAGGAGCAGAAGGCGGCGACCTTGACGTCGGTCGCGTCGCCGTACATCTGCGGGACCCAGGTGCCGATCTGCTCCTCGGTGCCGTTGGCGAGGACGCCGACGGCGGCGAGGCCGGTGCCGACGATGGAGAGGGCGATGCCGGCGTCCCCCCAGAACAGCTCCTCCATCACCATCGGAATGCCGAGACCGGTCGGGTCGAAGAACTGCTGGGCGTAGAAATCGAGGGAGTAGATGCCGAGCTTGGCCGCTTCCTGGATGATCGGCCAGGGAGTCTCCTCACGCTCGTCCCACTCGGCGGCCGCGGGGCGCATCACATCGGCGGCGAAGCCGTGGAGCCAGTCGCGGACCTGCTTCTGGTCCTCGTTGAGTTCGAGCGTGAACTCGCCCATGTTCCCTCCAGCATCACGTTACTTGCGGTAACAGCAGTCTGTTACCGGTCGGTAGAGGCTGTCAACCTGCGGTGAAGCGGTTCGGCCCGGCCGACACCGGATCCCGGGCGGGTGTTACGTTGCGACAGCCTCACGAATCGCACGGGCGGGGAGATACGCACATGGACATCGCACACCGGGCCACCGACCAGCAGACGTCCGCCGAGCAGCGGCGCCGCGAGCTGCTGGAGGCGGCGGACCGCGTGGTGCTCCGGGACGGTCCCAAGGCGTCCATGAACGCGATCGCGGCCGAGGCCGGCATCACGAAGCCCATCCTCTACCGCCACTTCGGCGACAAGGGCGGTCTCTACCGCGCCCTCGCCACCCGGCACACGGACGCGCTCCTCGCCTCGCTCCGCGCCTCGCTCGACGCGCCCGCCGACCGGCGCAGCCGCGTCGAGGCCACCCTCGACACCTACCTGGCGTCCATCGAGGCGATGCCCCAGGTCTACCGCTTCCTCATGCACCCGGCGGAGGAGTCGCACCAGACCGAGCAGGGCTTCGACGTCGGCCGCCACTCGGCCCCGCTGCTCCGCCGCATGGGCGAGGAGCTCGGCCAGGTCATCGCCGAGCGCGTCGACCTGGGTCCGGCCGCCGAGGCCCAGGCCCGGATCTGGGGCCACGGCATCGTCGGCATGATGCACGCGGCCGGCGACTGGTGGCTCGGCGAGCGCCCCTGCTCCCGCGCGGACCTGGTCAAGAGTCTGGCCGACCTGCTGTGGGGCCGCCTGGCCGCGGCCGACGACCTGCCCGGCGGGCCGGGTTTCTAGGTTCCAGCGAACCTCAGGCCTCCAGGAGGGACGCACCGCTCCCCCACGGCTCCTTGCGGATCGCGCGCAGCAGGCGTGACTTGCGCCACCCCGTGACGTGGTCCGCGTAGACCCCGCCCTCCAGGTGGTCCGCCTCGTGCTGGAGGCAGCGCGCGAAGAAGCCGGTGCCCTCGATGCGTACCGGAGTGCCGTCCACCCGTACCCCCTCCACCACCGCGCGGTCGAAGCGGGGCGTCGGCGCCTCCAGACCCGGCAGGGAGAGGCAGCCCTCGGGGCCCCGGACCACGTCACCGTCCGCCTCCACCAGACGCGGGTTCACCACATGGCCCAGGTGGCGGTTCTCCTCGTCGTCGGGGCAGTCGTACACGAAGACCCGCAGGCCCACGCCGACCTGGTTCGCCGCCAGGCCCACGCCGTGCGCCGCGTACATCGTGGCGAACATGTCCTCGACGAGCCGGGCCAGTTCGGGGCCGAAGTCGGTGACGGGCGCGCAGGGGGCGTGCAGCACGGGCTCGCCGAGGAGCGTCATCGCTCGGACGAGGCCGGAACTGCCGGGGATGGGGCGGTTTCGCATGGCCGTAAGGGTACGGTCACTGTGACCTCCCTGTTTCGTGCGCCCGCTCGGCGGTGGGGCTGTTCGGGCTGCTGGCCGGATCTCGATAGGCTGAGCCCGGACCGACGCAAGGAGGAACAAGAACGATGTCAGGACACCCCGGTAATCCAGAGCCGCTGTCGCCGCGCGCCAAGCTGGCCGTGACGGCGGGCAAGGCCGCGGCCGCGGTGTCGCGTGCGGCGGGGCGCGGCAGCGGATCGGTGATCGGCGGCCGGGTGGCGCTGAAGCTCGACCCGGACCTGCTCGGTCGGCTCGCGCAGCATCTGGACGTCGTCCTGGTGTCGGCGACGAACGGCAAGACGACGACGACCCGGCTGATCGCGGAGGCCCTGCGCGCCGCCGGCCCCGTCGTCTCGAACGCCCTGGGCGCCAACATGCCCGCCGGCATCACCTCGGCGCTGGCCGGCGGCTCGGACTCCAAGTTCGGTGTCATCGAGGTCGACGAGAAGTACCTCGCCGGCGTCGCCAGGGACACCACGCCCAAGGCGATCGCGTTGCTCAACCTCTCCCGCGACCAGCTCGACCGCGCGGCCGAGACCCGGATGCTCGCCGAGAAGTGGCGCGAGGGTCTCAACGGCACCAAGGCCGTGGTCATCGCCAACGCGGACGACCCGCTCATCGTGTGGGCCGCCTCCTCCTCCCCCAACGTGGTGTGGGTCGCCGCCGGCCAGGAATGGAAGGACGACGCCTGGTCCTGCCCCGCCTGCGGCGGTGTGATGCAGCGTCCGGGCGACGACTGGTTCTGCGGCGAGTGCGGCTTCCGCCGCCCCGCGCCGAGCTGGGCGCTCAGCGGCGACCACGTGCTCGACCCGCACGGTTCGGCCTGGCCGATCCGCCTCCAGCTGCCGGGCCGCGCCAACAAGGCGAACGCCACCACCTCGGCCGCCGTCGCCGCGGTCTTCGGCGTGCCGCCGCAGGTGGCCCTGGAGCGCATGTACCAGGTGCAGGCCGTCGCCGGGCGCTATGACGTGGTCTCCTTCCAGAACCGCGACCTGCGTCTGCTCCTCGCGAAGAACCCGGCCGGCTGGCTCGAAACGTTTTCCCTCATCGACGGGCCGCCCGCCCCGGTGATCCTCTCGGTCAACGCGCGGGGCGCCGACGGCACGGACACCTCCTGGCTGTGGGACGTGGACTACGGCCGGCTCGCCGGCCACCCGATCATGGTGATCGGCGACCGGAAGCTGGACCTGGCGGTCCGCCTCGAGGTCGCGGGCGTGGAGTTCCGCGTCTGCGAGACGCTGGACGAGGCCGTCGCGATGGCCCCGCCCGGGCAGATCGAGCTGATCGCCAACTACACCGCCTTCCAGGACGTCCGCCGCCGCGTCGGCAACTGACCCGTAAAGGACTTGCAGCATGAGTGACAGCAGCCTGCGCCTGGTCTGGGTCTACCCGGACCTGCTCAGCACCTACGGCGACCAGGGCAACGTCCTCGTCGTCCAGCGCCGCGCCGAACAGCGCCGCCTCCACGTCGAGCGCGTCGACGTCCGCAGCGACCAGCCGGTCCCCACCTCGGGTGACATCTACCTGATCGGCGGCGGCGAGGACCGCCCGCAGCGGCTCGCGGCCGAGCGGCTGCGGCGGGACGGCGGCCTCAGCCGGGCCGCCTCCAACGGCGCGATCATCTTCTCGGTCTGCGCCGGATACCAGATCCTGGGCCACGAGTTCATCAACGACCTCGGCGAGCGCGAGGCCGGCCTCGGGCTCATCGACGTGATCTCGACCCGCGGCGAGGGCGCCCGCTGCGTCGGCGACGTCCTCGCGGACATCGACCCGCGCCTGGGCCTCCCCCAGCTGACCGGTTTCGAGAACCACCAGGGCATCACCCATCTCGGCCCCACGGCCCGGCCGTTCGCCCGGACCGTCTTCGGGAACGGCAACGGGACCGGCGACGGCACCGAGGGCGCGTACAACGACACCGTCTTCGGTACGTACATGCACGGCCCCGTCATGGCGCGGAACCCGCAGATCGCGGACCTGCTCCTGAAGCTGGCCCTCGACGTGAACGCGCTGCCGCCGACCGACGACCGCTGGTACGAGGCGCTGCGCGCCGAGCGCATCGCGGCGGCGACGCAGCCCGCCTGAGCCAGCCGGCGCGCCGCCGCCGGGCTCTCGTACGAACGTACGTTGTCCACTGTTCGGACATCCGGTTCGGCCCCGCCACCCTGCGGCGATAGGGTGGCGGGGATCCAGCCGGACGACGTGGTCCGGGAGTCGGCCCACGTTGCAAAGGTATTTGGGCTATGCGCATTGGCGTGCTCACCTCCGGCGGAGACTGCCCCGGTCTGAACGCTGTCATCCGGTCCGTCGTGCACCGCGCCGTCGTCGACCACGGCGACGAGGTCATCGGCTTCCACGACGGGTGGAAGGGTCTCCTGGAGTGCGACTACCGCAAGCTCGATCTCGACGCGGTGGGCGGAATCCTGGCCCGGGGCGGCACCATCCTCGGCTCCTCGCGGGTGCAGCCCGCGCACCTGGTCGGCGGCGTCGAGCGCGCCAAGGGCCATGTCGCCGACCTCGGTCTCGACGCCATCATCCCGATCGGCGGCGAGGGCACCCTCAAGGCGGCGAACCTGCTCTCCGAGGCGGGTCTCCCGATCGTCGGCGTCCCGAAGACGATCGACAACGACATCGCCTCCACCGACGTCACCTTCGGCTTCGACACGGCCGTGACCGTCGCCACCGAGGCCCTCGACCGGCTGAAGACCACCGCCGAGTCGCACCAGCGGGTCCTCGTCGTCGAGGTCATGGGCCGTCACACCGGATGGATAGCGCTGCACTCCGGCATGGCCGCCGGCGCGCACGCCGTGGTCGTCCCCGAGCGCCCCTTCGACATCGACGAGCTGACCCGGCGGGTCGGCGAGCGCTTCGAGGCCGGCAAGCGGTTCGCGATCGTGGTCGTCGCCGAGGGCGCGAAGCCGCGCGAGGGCTCGATGGACTTCAAGACCGCCGGGACCGACATCTACGGCCACGAGCGGTTCACCGGCATCGCCAACCAGCTCTCCGCCGAGCTGGAGCGGCGCCTGGGCAAGGAGGCCCGCCCGGTCATCCTCGGCCACGTCCAGCGCGGCGGGACCCCCACCGCGTACGACCGCGTCCTCGCGACCCGCTTCGGCTGGCACGCCGTCGAGGCGGCGCACCGCGGCGAGTTCGGCATGCTGACCGCGCTGCGCGGCACGGAGATCACGATGGTCCCGCTGGCCCAGGCCGTGGAGACCCTCAAGACGGTCCCGGCCGACCGGTACGCCGAGGCGGAGTGCGTGCTCTGACGGCTGACCGTACGTGACATCCGCCCCCGGTCGCCGTCGCGGCCGGGGGCGGTTCTAGTCTGGTGCGGACAACAAGCGCGAATCGGGCTCCAGGAGTGTACGGATGGATCACAGCGGGCACGGCATGACCACGGATCTGCCGCCGTTCACGCTGGGACGGGGCCTGGAGTTCTCTCCCGACCTGTTCTTCCTGATCGGATGCCTGGCGGGGCTCGGTCTGTACGGCTGGGGCGTGGCGCGGCTGCGGCGGCGCGGTGACACGTGGCCGGTGAGCCGGACGGTGCTCTTCACGGTCGGCGTGCTGAGCGTCGCCCTCGTCATGTGCACCAAGCTCAACGACTACGGCATGGTCATGTTCAGCGTGCACATGGTGCAGCACATGGTGATCTCCATGCTGTCGCCGATCCTGCTGCTGCTCGGCGCGCCGGTGACCCTCGCGCTGCGGGCGCTGCCGGTGGCGGGCCGGGGCTCGACGGGACCGCGCGAGCTGCTCCTGAAGCTGCTGCACAGCCGGTACCTGCGGGTGATCACGCACCCGGCGTTCACGATCTCGCTCTTCATCGCGAGCCTGTACGCGCTGTACTTCTCGCCGCTCTTCGACTTCCTCATGGGGTCGAAGACCGGGCACATCGGGATGATGGTGCACTTCCTGCTGGTGGGCCTGGTCTTCTTCTGGCCGATCATGGGCGTGGACCCGGGCCCGCACCGGCCGGGGTACGTGATGCGGATGCTGGAGCTGTTCGCGGGCATGCCGTTCCACGCGTTCTTCGGCATCGCGATGATGATGGCGACGGAGCCGCTGGTGGAGGCGTACAAGAACCCGCCGGCCTCGCTCGGGATCGACGCCCTCGCCGATCAGAACGCGGCGGGCGGCATCGCCTGGGCGTTCAGCGAGATCCCGTCCGTGCTGGTCCTCATCGCACTGGTCTACCAGTGGTACCACTCCGAGCAGCGGCACGCCGTCCGCAAGGACCGGGCCGCCGACCGGGACGGCGACAAGGAGCTGGCGGAGTACAACGCGTATCTGGCCTCGCTGCGGGCGCGCAGCCGCTGACGCTTGGATCCAGGATCCAGGATCCAGGATGTCGGATCTTGGATCCGGGATGTTGGATCTTGGATCTTGGATCCGGGATGTTGGATCCGGGATGTTGGATCCGGGATGTTGGATCCACGGCCCCTCCCGGGTCCGGTGCCCGACCCGGCGCCGGACCCGGCTTCGTGTCCCCGCGCACGCCGGAGCGTCCGGGGAGTAGCGCGCGCCCCTCTCGGGGGGTCACGATGGGCTGGACGGCTTCCGCGGCCTCGGTCGGGAGGAGGACGGGCTGATGTCCGGTCCCACGAAGACGATGACGGTGCTGACCTGCACGGCACTGGTGCTGACGACGGCCTACACGGTGGCGCTCGGCAGCAGCGGCTGGCTCTGGTTCGGCGTGGTGGTGCTGGTCGTGGCGACGATCGGGATGGCGGCGGCGGACAGCTCCGTACCACCCGCTCCGCGCTCCCGCCCGCCGGGCTCCACGTCCTGACCGCTGCCGCGGGGGCTATCCGCGCGGGGCCAGGACGATCCAGATCTGGCCCGGCGCGAAGGGCAGGGGCGCTCCGGCCGGGGTGGTGAAGGTGGTGCCGGAGGTGACCGAGGGGCGGGACCAGCGGGCCTCGTGGGCGCGTCCGTCGCGCAGGACGAGCGCGGTGCCGCTGCCGACGGTCTCGCTGTACGGGGAGACCGAGCCGAACCGGTCGTGGAAGCGGGAGGGGCGGACCGTGACGCGCTGGACCACGACCGTGGACGGGGTGAGCGGGCCCGTGTCGGTGGCGCGGGCCTCGCGGCCGTCCATGGCCACGTGCCAGGCGCGGTCGGCGGCGGACCAGGTGAAGGTGTAGCGGGCCGCCGGGTAGCGGACCGTCGAGGTGGCGGTCGGGGTGCCGCCGGGCGGCGCGGGCCCGAAGCGGAAGCCGATGTCGCGGGCGTCCTCGGCCCCGGGGGCGGCGGCGAGGGCTCGGCCGGGGCGCAGGTAGAGGTTGTGCGGGGCGGGCCGGTCCGGTGAGCGCCGGAAGGCGTGGGGTGCGGTGCTCTCCGTGACGAGGTCGAGGGGCGCGGCCCTGAGGAGCGGGTTCAGGGCGGACTGGGCGCCGGAGTAGGCGAGGGCCGGGCGGCCGAAGTCGCCGAGCAGGGCGATGTCGGATTCGCGGGCGCTGCGGACGGGGCCGGTGAGGTCGGGGAGGCTGGAGGAGTAGACGGCCAGGAGTCTGGTCACTCCGCCCTCGACCTGTTCGACGTAGACGAGGTCGGCGGCGCCGAGTCCGGTGTGGGGGCGGGCCGCGGGCACGTTGTCGAGCTTCACGGCCAGGACGGGAGCGGGGCGCGCGGGAAGACCCGTGAAGGGTGAGAGACCGTCGGTCGGGGTGGCGGGCGCGGTGGTCTGCGTGCGGCCGGTATGCGGCGGGCCCGGGTCGGAGCAGCCGTACAGCCCGGCCGCCGTCAGCGCGCAGAGCAGCGCGGTGAGGACGCGGCCGGGGCGCCTGATCCCGCGCTCGCCCGACATATGACGCTCCCCCACCAGTGGACCACGGGCCCGTGGGGGGATACAACGGGCGTGACGGACGACGAACGGGGGTCGCGGGTGTTCTACCAGCTGATGAAGTACGTCCTGCTCGGACCGCTCCTCAGGCTGCTGTTCCGGCCACGGATCGAGGGGCTCGAACACGTCCCCGAGGAGGGGGCCGCGATCGTCGCGGGCAATCACCTCTCCTTCTCCGACCACTTCCTGATGCCGGCCGTCCTGGACCGGCGCATCACCTTCCTCGCGAAGCAGGAGTACTTCACGGGACCGGGCCTCAAGGGCCGGCTCACGGCCGCCTTCTTCCGGGCCGCCGGGCAGATCCCGGTGGACCGGTCGGGGAAGGAGGCCGGGAAGGCCGCGATCCGGGAGGGTCTCGGGGTGCTCGGGCGCGGGGAGCTGCTCGGGATCTACCCGGAGGGGACGCGATCGCCCGACGGCCGGCTGTACAAGGGCAAGGTGGGTGTCGCGGTGATGGCCCTGACCGCGGGGGTCCCGGTGGTGCCCTGCGCGATGGTGGGGACCTTCGAGATCCAGCCGCCGGGGAAGGTCGTGCCGAGGATCCGCCGGGTCACCATCCGGTTCGGGGCGCCGATGGACTTCTCCCGGTTCGCCGGGGCGGCCGGTGAGAAGGCGGTGGTCCGCGCCGTGACGGACGAGATCATGTACGAGATCCTGCGCCTGTCGGGTCAGGAGTACGTGGACGAGTACGCGGCGGTGGTGAAGGCGGCGGAGCCGGGGGCTGACGCTCCCTCGGAAAAGTTCCCCCGCGGGGAACGCTGAGGGCGGATCCGCGCACGGCGCAATCCCCTGGGCCGCCGCCCGGGGCACCCGTAGCGTCCCCTTCATGACCAAGGGAAACGCGTTCGTGCTGGGCGGGACGGGACAAGTGGGGCGGGCGGCCGTGCGGGCGCTCGTCGCGGACGGCTGGGAGGTGACGGCCGCCTCGCGGGGCGGTGCCAGGGACGAGAGGTGGCCGGACGAGGTCCGCTCGGTGCGGCTCGACCGGAACGAGGAGGGGGCGCTCGCGGCCGGGCTCGGCGACGGCTGCGACGTGCTCGTGGACATCGTCGCGTACGACGCCGGGCACGGACGGCAGCTGACGGGCCTGGCCGGCCGGATCGGTTCGGCGGTGGTGGTGTCGAGCGGCGCGGTCTACGAGGACGAGCGGGGCCGCAGCTTCGACACCCAGGACCGGCCGGACGGCTTCCCCGCCTTCCCGGTGTCGGTGGCGGAGGACTGGCCGACGGTCGCGCCCGGCGACAGCACGTACGGCACGCGGAAGATCGCCCTGGAGAGGGAGTTGCTCGCGGCGGGCGACGCGCTGCCGACGACGCTGCTGCGGGCGGGCGCGATCCACGGGCCGTACTGCCCGGGGCCACGGGAGCTGTGGTTCGTGAAGCGGGCCCTCGACGGGCGGCCGGTGCGCCTGCTCTCGTACGGCGGAAGGTCACGGTTCCACCCGGCGCACGTGGACAACCTCGCGGAGCTCGTCCGGCTCGCGGCGTCGAACCCGGGCAGCCGGGTGCTGAACGGCGCGGACCCGGAGGCGCCGACGGTGGCGGAGATCGGGGCGGCGATCGACGCCGTCCTGGGTGTGGAGAGCGAGACGGTCCTGATCGAGGGAGCGCCGCCGGAGGACCTCGTGGGGCTCACTCCGTGGACGGCGCCGCATCCCATCGTCTACGACATGACGGCGGCCGCGCGGGAGTTGGGATACCGGCCGGTGGTGTCGTACGCGGAGTCGCTGCCGGAGACGGTCGAGTGGCTCACCGGACAGCTGAAGGGCCGGGAGTGGCGGGAGGCCTTCCCCGGTCTCGCGAAGTACGGGGTGGACTTCTTCGACTACGCGGCGGAGGACGCCTGGCTCGCCTCGCGTTGACACGCGCGCCGACGCACGGGAGGGGCGGCCGCCATGTGGCGACCGCCCCCCCTACCGTGCTGGTGTTACGGCTGAGGCGTGGCGTGCGGCTCGCACGTCACGTCGTGGCTGTCCACCTTGCCGGTGAGCAGGTACGTCTCGACCTTCGGGTTGATGCACGGGTTCACCAGACCGGTGACGCCGTGCGAACCCGCGTTCTTCTCGGTGATGAGACGCGAGCCCTTGAAGCGCTTGTGCAGCTCGACCGCGCCGGCGTACGGCGTGGCCGCGTCCCGCTCGGACTGGACGATGAGCACCGGCGGCAGGCCCTTGCCGGTCTTGACCTGGGTCGGCTTCTGCCGCGGCGCGGACCAGGTGGCGCACGGCAGGTTCATCCAGGCGTTCGCCCAGGTCATGAACGGGTACTGCTCGTGGAGACGGGAGTTGTCCCGGTCCCACTTGTTCCAGTTCGTCGGCCAGGGCGCGTCGGCGCACTCGACGGCGGTGTAGACGGCGTTGCCGTTCTCCGACGCGATGTTGCCGGCGGTGTCGGTGAGGTCCGCGGCGGCCCCGTCGATGAGCGGCTGCGGGTCACCCGCGGCGTACGCGCTCCAGGCCTCCGCGACCGGGGCCCACGAGGAGTCGTAGTACGGGGCGCTCTGGAAGAAGCCGATGAGTTCGGCCGGTCCGACCTTGCCGCCCAGAGGCTCCTTCTTGGCGGCGGCGCGCAGGGTCACCCACTGCTGCTGGACCTCCGCCAGGGTGTCGCCGAGGTGGTAGGTGGCGTCGTTCTGGGCGACCCAGTTCATCCAGTCCTCGAGGCGACCCTCGAAGGCGATGTCCTGCTCCAGGTTGGCCTGGTACCAGATGTTGCTCTTCGCCGGGTTGACCACGCTGTCGACGATCATGCGGCGCACGTGGTCGGGGTACAGCGTGCCGTAGACGGCGCCCAGGTAGGTGCCGTACGAGACACCGATGAAGTTGAGCTTCTTCTCGCCGAGCGCGGCCCGGATGACGTCGAGGTCACGGGCGGTGTTGCGCGTCGTCATGTAGGGCAGCATGTCGCCGCTCTTCTCGGCGCAGCCCTTGGCGTACTCGGCGGCCAGCTTGCGCTGGGCGAGCTTGTCCGCCTCGCTGTCCGGCACCGGGTCCGCCTTCGGGCCCTTGACGAACTCGGTCGGGTCGACGCAGGAGATGGGCGCCGAGTGGCCGACGCCGCGCGGGTCGAAGCCCACGAAGTCGTACGCCTTCGCGGTGTTCACCCAGAGCGGGCTGTTGGTGGTGACCCGGCGCGGGAAGCGCAGGCCGGAGCCGCCGGGGCCGCCCGGGTTGTAGAGCAGTGCGCCCTGGCGCTCGCCGGCGGTGCCGGTGGACTTGGCGCGGTCCACGGCGATCTTGATCTTCTTGCCGTCGGGCTTGGCGTAGTCGACCGGGACGGTGACCCAGCCGCACTGGATGGGCTTGGCGAAGCCCCAGTCGGCCGGGCAGTCCTGCCAGTCGATGCCGGCCTTGGCGGCCCGGGCGGCGGCGACGGCCGCGCCGCGCGCCTCGTCGTCCCGGTCGTGCCCGGTGACGGCACCGGCCGTCGGCGCCGCGAGTGCGGTCGCCATGAGCGTGCCCGCTATCAGAGTGCCGGCCGAACCGAGCACTGCTGTGCGTCTCAATGGTCCTCCCCCAGAAGGAGTCTGTCTGTCCGGGGGATCCTTTCGTCCCTGGGGCTCACGATGTAAGGGCGTACAGGTGTTTCTTTGCCGAACCAATAACCGGTGACTGGTGTACCGCTGAGCGGTGAACCCCTGGAGCCGTTCAGAACGGGGCGAGTTCGGCGAGGGCCGCGTCCAGGAACCGGCGCAGTGCCAGGGCGTCCGGGGCGACCGCGGTGGCGAGGGCGGCGGGGCCGGCGAGCGGACTGATCGCCACGTTCTCCCCGTAAAGCCGCGCTTCCACCGGTTTGTCCGCGTATGCCGGGTCGACGACGAGGAGTTGGCCGATGGCCCGGTGCCCGCCGAGGACCGCGCCGCCGTCCCAGCCGCCGGGCGCGCCGGGGCCGAAGGCCAGCTCCTGGTCGAACAGGGGTCGGCCGGCGTGGCGGACCGTCAGGCGGGTGGTGAGGGTGCCGGGCGGTTCGCCGTGCCGGCCGAGGACCTGTTCCTCGCGGAGGACGAGCCGGGCCGTGGGCGCGAGGTCGACGGTGGTGCGCATCCGCAGCCGCGAGCCCCCGACCGAGACGAGCTGCTCGGGCAGCCAGCGGAGCGTCCCCTCGTCGCCGACGGCGATCCGGACGTCGTACGTGGCGGGATCGGCGCTCCGGCCGGGCAGCGCCAGGGTGGCGGCGGCCGAGTCGACAAGCAGCCGGGCCCCGTCCCGTACCTCGGTCTCGATCGCGAGCCGGTCGCCGCCGAGCGGGGCGCTCATCGCCCCGACGACGGTGACCCTGCTGTACGGTCCGGCGGCCCGGGTGCGGCGCAGGGCGAGCGGGCCGTCGCTCACCAGGAGCGGCAGTCCGCCGTCGGCGTCCGCGGTGATCCGGGCGGTGGCGCGCAGGCTCACGCGGTCCACGCCGCGAGCTGTGCCCGGACCCAGTCGGCGACGGGCGCGACGCCGTTCTCGCCGCGCAGCGAGGTGAGGGCGACGGGCAGTTCGCCGCGCTGCTCCTTCGCGTCGCGGGCCATCCGCTCCAGGTCGGAGCCGACGTGGGGGGCGAGGTCGGTCTTGTTGATGACGAGGAGGTCGGCGGTGGTGACGCCGGGACCGCCCTTGCGGGGGATGTCGTCGCCGCCGGCCACGTCGATGACGAAGATCTGGGCGTCGACGAGCCCCTTGGAGAAGGTGGCGGTGAGGTTGTCGCCGCCGGACTCGACGAGGATGAGGTCGAGCGGTCCCGCCGTGTCCTCCAGGTCCTCGACGGCCTCGAGGTTGGCGGAGATGTCGTCGCGGATGGCGGTGTGCGGGCAGGCGCCGGTCTCCACGGCCTGGATGCGCTCGGGCGGCAGGACGGCGTTGCGGAGCAGGAACTCGGCGTCCTCGCGGGTGTAGATGTCGTTGGTGACGACGGCGAGGGAGAGGGTGTCGCGCAGCTCCCGGCAGAGGGCGGCGACGGTGGCGGTCTTTCCGGAGCCGACCGGTCCGCCGAGTCCGATGCGCAGGGCGCGACGGGTGCCGTCGGGGCGGTGGGCGTCGGCGGAGACGGCGCCGTGGTGGGTGTGGTCGTGGCCGAGGTGCATGGGTGGACTCCAGGGTGCTCAGGAGGCGAAGAGGCGGACGGGCCAGGCCGCGTGCTGTTCGGCGGTGAGGTCGAGCAGCGGCGCGGAGGCGGCGGGCAGGGCGTCGACGCCCTGCCGGGCGGCCGCGGTGGCGCGGGCGGCGACCTGGTCCATCTCGGGTGCGAGACGGGCCAGGACGGCGGTGGCCTGGTAGGGGTCGAGGCTGAGGAGGCGGACGGCCGCGGTCGCCGGGCCGCCGACCGTCTCGTACGCGACGCAGTGCGCCGCGTCCTCGGGGCCGAGTCCGGCGGCCCGCGCGGCGGTGCCGAGGACGACGGGCTGGTGGGCGCCGCGCGGGAATGCGGCGGCCAGCGCGTCGAGTTCGGCGCTCGGCCAGGTGGCGCGGGCGGCCCGCATCAGCTGGCGGCCGAGTCGGCGGGCGGCGGCGCGCAGGGCCGCCGAGGGCGTGCGGGCGTCGGCCGCGGCGTCGAGCTCGTGCGGGTCGAGCCCGTGCGCGGCCGCGGCGGCGAGCGCCGCCGAGGTGAGGCCGGTCGTGTGCAGGCGGCCGCGGCAGAAGGACTCCAGGTCGGCGGCGTCCGTGATGCGGCCGGCCTTGACGGCGGCTTCGGCGCCGCCGGAGTGGGCGTGCCCGCCGGCGGGGAAGCGCCCGTCGGCGAGGACGAGCAGAGCGGAGCGCGACATCAGAAGAGGAAGTAACGCTGGGCCATGGGCAGTTCGGCGGCGGGCGCCGGTTCGACCGCCTCGCCGTCGATGGTCACGGAGAACGTGTCGGCGTCGACCTCGACCCGGGGCAGGGCGTCGTTCTCGCGCATGTCGGCCTTGGTCACCCGCCGGGTGGAGCCGATGGCGGTGAACTCCTTGTGCAGGGCGAGCCTCCGGGGCAGGTCGTCCTCGATCGCCGCCTGTGCGACGAAGTTGACCGAACCGGCCGCGGCGGCCCGGCCGAGCGCGCCGAACATCGGGCGGGGCAGGACCGGTTGGGGGGTGGGGATGGAGGCGTTGGCGTCGCCCATCTGCGCGTAGGCGATCTGGCCGCCCTTGACGACGACGAGCGGCTTCACGCCGAAGAAGGCGGGCTCCCAGAGGACCAGGTCGGCGAGCTTCCCGGGTTCGACCGAGCCGATGAGGTGGTCCATGCCCTGGGCGACGGCCGGGTTGATCGTGTACTTGGCGACGTAGCGGCGGGCCCGGTGGTTGTCGGCGCGCCCGTCCCCGGGCAGGGCGCCGCGGCGCTTCTTCATGACGTGGGCGGTCTGCCAGGTCCGCATGATCACCTCGCCGATCCGGCCCATGGCCTGGGAGTCGGAGGAGATGATCGAGATGGCGCCCAGGTCGTGCAGGACGTCCTCGGCGGCGATGGTGGAGGGCCGGATGCGGGACTCGGCGAAGGCGAGGTCCTCGGGGACGGCCGGGTTGAGGTGGTGGCAGACCATCAGCATGTCGAGGTGTTCCTCGATGGTGTTGACGGTGTGCGGCCGGGTCGGGTTGGTCGAGCTGGGCAGGACGTGCGGCTCGGAGACGACCGTGATGATGTCGGGGGCGTGCCCGCCGCCGGCTCCCTCGGTGTGGTACGCGTGGATCGTGCGTCCGGCGATGGCGGCGAGGGTGTCGCCGACGAAGCCCGCCTCGTTCAGGGTGTCGGTGTGGATGGCGAGCTGGGCGCCGGTCTCCTCGCAGACGCTCAGACAGGCGTCGATGACGGCGGGGGTGGCGCCCCAGTCCTCGTGGATCTTGAAGCCGAGGGCGCCGCCGCGCAGCTGGGAGTGCATCGCCTCGCGGGACATCGTGTTGCCCTTGCCGAGCAGACCGATGTTGACGGGGAAGGTGTCCAGGGCCTCGAACATCCGGGCCATGTGCCAGGGGCCCGGTGTGATCGTGGTCGCCTTGGTGCCCTCGGCCGGTCCGGTGCCGCCACCGACGAGGGTCGTGACGCCGGTGGCGAGGGCCTGCTCGACGACGGTCGGCGAGATGAAGTGGACGTGGGTGTCGACGGCGCCGGCCGTGACGATCCGGCCGTTGCCGACGATGATCTCGGTCTCGGGGCCGATGACGAGGTCGGGGTGGACGCCGTCCATGGTGTCGGGGTTGCCGGCCTTGCCGAGGGCGGTGATCCGGCCGTCCCGGATGCCGATGTCCGCCTTGACGACGCCCCAGTGGTCGATGACCACGGCGCCGGTGATGACGGTGTCGGGCGCGCCCTCGGCGCGGGTGGTGCGGGCCTGCCCCATGGACTCCCGGACGACCTTGCCGCCGCCGAAGACGGCTTCCTCGCCGGCCCGGCCGGGGCCGCCGCAGCGGTCTTCCTCGATCTCGACGAGGAGGTCGGTGTCGGCGAGGCGGACGCGGTCGCCGGTGGTGGGGCCGAACAGGTCGGCATAGACGGCGCGGTGGAGGTCAGGCACGGTCGCCGTCCTTGTCATGGTCGGTGGCGTCGAGAGGGCCGGCGGTCCCCGTGGCGTCGAGAGGGCCGGCGGCTTCGGTGATGTCGAGAGGGCCCGCGGTCGCGTCGGTGTCGAGGGGCCCGGCGGTCTCGCCACGAAGGCCGGGCACGATGCGGCGGCCGGCGATCGGGACCAGTTCGACCTCGACGGGGATGCCGGGCTCGAAGCGGACGGCGGTCCCGGCGGCGATGTGGAGCCGCCGGCCGCGCGCGGCGGCGCGGTCGAAGTCCAGGCCGGGGTTGACCTCGGCGAAGTGGTAGTGGGAGCCGACCTGGACGGGCCGGTCGGCGGCGTTGAGCACGGTGAGGCGGGTGACGGGGCGCCCCTCGTTGAGGACGACGGGCTCGTCCGCGTACAGGATCTCTCCGGGGATCATCGCGGCCGCCCGCTAGACGATGGGGTCGTGGACGGTGACGAGCTTGGTGCCGTCCGGGAAGGTGGCCTCGACCTGCACGTCGTGGATCATCTCCGGGATGCCCTCCATGACCTCGTCACGGGTGAGCACCTTGCGTCCGGAGGCCATCAGCTCGGCGACCGTCCGGCCGTCCCGGGCGCCTTCCAGGATGTGGGACGTGATGAGCGCGACGGCCTCGGGGTGGTTGAGCCGCACGCCGCGGGCCCGGCGCTTCTCGGCCACGTCGGCCGCCACATGGATGAGCAGGCGTTCCTGCTCGTGCGGGCTGAGCTGCACTCTTCCACCTCACAGTCGTCGACCGGGACGGGACCCGGACAGCTGCGGACCCTACCGACCGTCAACACACTGTTGAACTGCGGAGACGCGGTGCGCGGCAAGACATTGCACGTTAGGGCGGAAGTTTTTCCGGCTCGTTAACTCCGGCTTTGCGTTCTCATGATCATCGACCCGGCCGGGCGCCCCCCGGGGCCCGGGCGTCTGCATCCGGCCACGCATGCCCCTTCCGTGGGTGCGGCGCGGGCGGCCGTCAGGAGGCGCCGGGCTCGCGGTGGTGGGCGGCGATGCCGAAGCGGCGCTGTTCGCCGGGAGCTGAGTCGACCGGGTGGAGGCCGGAGAGCGAGCTGACCACCTGCTCGTCGGCGGGCTTCTCGGCGGCCTCGAGTTCTTCCAGGTCAGCCGCGGAGACCAGGGCGACCAGGGGCTTCCCGTGGCGGGTGACGACGACGCGCTCGCCGCCGTACACGACGCGGTTGATGAGGTCGGCGAGCTCAGCCCGCGCTTGCGTCACCGGGATCTCGTAGGTCATGCTCCCCATCTTACGGCCTGTACGTCCTGTACATTTTTTACAGACAGCTGGAGGTGCTCAGCCATGGACGCCCGCCATGTCCTGCCCGAGTTCACGGAGCGGACCAGCTTCGGAACCCGAACCCTCGACCCGTACTCGAAGCTCCTCGAAGCCCGCATCGTCTTCCTCGGCACACCCCTCGACGAGACCTCGGCGAACGACGTCATCGCCCAGTTCCTGCACCTCGACTACGCCGCCCCCGGCCAGGACATCGCGCTCTACATCAACTCCCCCGGCGGCTCGATCAGCGCCATGACCGCGATCCACGACACGATGCGGACGCTCTCCTGCGACGTGGAGACCACCTGCCTCGGCCAGGCCGCGTCCAGCGCCGCCGTCCTCCTCGCCGCAGGCACCCCCGGCAAGCGGCATGTCCTCCCCGGCGCCCGGATCACCCTCCGGCAGCCGGCCATGGACGAGCCCCTGCAGGGACAGCCGAGCGACCTCGACATCCACGCGCGCGAGCTGCTCCGTCAGCGCGCCCTGGTGGCCCGGATGCTCACCGAGTACACCGGGCGGAGTCCAGAGCGGATCGACGCCGACCTCGACCGCCTCACCGTCCTTGACGCCCCGGCGGCCGTCGCGTACGGCCTGGTCGACCACGTGATCTCGAGCCGGCGCGACACCGGCGCGGCGCGGTGAGCCGGCCGTGGTGCCCGAACTGCCGCCGCTGCCCGCACTGACGCGCGCCGAGAGCGAGTTGGTCGACGCCTACCTCGAAGTCGTCGATCTCGTAGGGAGGATCAATCCATCCAGGGGCTCGCATACGTATGGAGCACTGCGCGCCGCACAGGCGCTGGTGGGACGCGCGAAGGCACTGCGCGAGGCTCTGACGCTCATGCATGTACGGGGCGAGAGCGAGGTGCACGCGGAGACTCTGGCGCGCGCCCTACGGGTGTTGGACGGCGAGCGCCGCACCGGCCGCGTCACTCTCCCTCGAACACCGGAGAGTTGACATTCCGTCGTGTCGTGTCGAGGTCCGTACGGCCGACATCGAACGCAGAATCGCTCCCCCGTTCGGCGTAGTCGACGAGTCGACTTATGTGCGGGGCGAGTTGCGCAACAGGTGTACACATCTGGCGGAATGGGGTGTTCCACCCCTGGTGTGGGGCTCGTGAGACAAACCTCCGAAGATCGCGTAAGCGGCTTGTCCACCCGAACGGATCAGTCGTGAGGAGCCTCACATATAGCCGTTTCCACTCGGATTTCGCCCCCGGCGTGGGTCAAGATCCCTGTCGACGACAAGCCCCCGCCATCCGAGGCGGGGCGGTCCGGGCGGACGCCGAGTCCTGCCGCTGTCCCGGATGTCTGGTCGACAGGAGTGGATCGGCAGGAGTGGAGGACCCGAGCAGTACGGGACGTACGCGCTGTTTCTCGCAGCGGGGCCGTCCCTTGGGGTGAAGCCGCAGCCGCGGCCGGGCATCTTCGCCTGCCCGAACCCGACAGGTCATCCTTCTCAGGCGGCTGACGAAGGGTTGCGCATGACTGCGCAGATGCACGTCCCGTCCCTGCTGTCCCGGGCCGGAGCCGTCTCGGCTCTCACCCTCGCCGCCGTCGGCGGCACGATGCTCGCACCGGGTGCGGCACCCGAGGCCCAGGCAGCGACCACCTACGCGAACAAGGCACTGAGCGTCGCCGCGTCCAAGAAGGGAGCCCCGTACCGGCACGGGAGCGCGGGACCCTCCCGGTTCGACTGCTCCGGTCTGACGCTCTACGCGTACAAGAAGGCGGGCAAGTCGCTGCCCCGCACCGCGCAGCAGCAGTACAACAAGACCCGGCACATCTCGGCGGCCGGAAGGCAGAAGGGGGACCTGGTCTTCTTCCACTCCGGCGGAAGCGTCTACCACGTGGGCATCTACGCCGGCAGCGGCAAGATCTGGCACTCGCCCAAGACGGGCTCCTGGGTGAAGCTCGACAGGATCTGGACGTCGAAGGTCTACTACGGCCGCGTCCGCTGACGACCGGGCAGCCGGGGCGCAGGGGTGCGGTGGCGCCGCCACACCCCTGCGCCGGGCTCCTGGACGTACGAGACGGCCGACGGGCCCCTACGCGTACGAGGCGGCCGCCGGGGTCCACGGCAGGGTGATCCAGACCGTCTTGCCGCCCTCCTCGGTCGGAGTGACCGAGAGGCGGCCGCCCGCCTCCGCCGCCAGCGAGCGGATGATGACCATCCCCCGCCCGTTGTCCTGCTGGACCGCCGCCGGGAGACGGCGGGGCCAGCGCGGGTGGCTGTCGGTGACGCCGATGTGGAGACGCTCCTCGCGCTCCAGCCGGACGTCGACCGTGAAGGTGGGCGACTGGCCGAAGGTGTGCAGCACGGCGTTGGTGGCCAGCTCCGAGACCATCAGGCGGACCGCGTCCGCCAGGTCGTCGGCTCCGTCGAGTCCCCACCCGTCGAGGACCTCCGCGACGTACCGCCGGGCCGTCGGGACCGACGCGGGATCGCTCGGCAGCGTGACGGATGCTTCCTGGTGGTCTGCCATGGCGACGCTGTCCCTTTCCCGCCGGGGCCCGGGCCCCGGATCGCGCTACGCGTCAGAGTCCCACCGATCGTGCCGCCCCGGCAGGCGTTCCACCAAGATATGTCCCCATCTGTCGCCCGAAGCGGTGAACTCTGCTGCCGTAGAACGCCCTTGGACCTCCCGACGGGTTCGTCAGGCCGGCGGTGCGGTCCGCAGGATCGTCTCCACCGCACGCCCGATCTCCGCGTCCGTCAGATCGGCCCGGGCCGTGAGGCGCAGCCGCGAGATGCCGTCGGGGACGGACGGCGGCCGGAAGCAGCCCACCGCCAGGCCCTGTTCGCGGCAGTCCGCCGCCCAGCGCAGCGCCGCCTCCGGGGAGGGCGCGTGGACCGAGACGACGGCAGCGTCGGGCCGGGCCGAGGTGAGCCCGGCCTCCGTGAGCAGCCGGTGCAGGGTGGTGGCGACGGTACGGGCCCGCTCCGCGAGGCCCGGTTCGGCCGCGATCAGACGCAGGCTCGCGAGCGCACCGCCCGCGGCGGCCGGGGCGAGCCCGGTGTCGAAGATGAAGGTGCGGGCCGCGTTCACCAGGTGTTCGATGACCCGGGCCGGTCCGAGGACGGCGCCGCCCTGGCTGCCGAGGGACTTGGAGAGGGTCAGGGTGGCGACGACGTCCTCGTCGCCCGCGAGCCCGGCCTCGTGCACGGCGCCCCGGCCGCCGTCGCCGAGGACGCCGAAGCCGTGGGCGTCGTCGACGACGAGACCGGCGCCGTGCGCGCGGCAGGCCCCGGCGAGCGCGGGGAGCGGGGCCTTGTCGCCGTCGACGGAGAAGACGGAGTCGCTCACCACCAGGGCCCGGCGCCCCGGGTGCGCGTCCAGAGTCTTGGCGACGGCCTCGGGGTCGGTGTGCGGGACGACGGCGGCCTCGGCGCGGGCGAGGCGGCAGCCGTCCACGATGGAGGCGTGGTTGGAGGCGTCGGAGACGATCAGGGAGTCCCGGCCGCCGAGCGCGGTGAGCGCGGCGAGGTTGGCGGTGTAGCCGGAGGAGAAGACGAGGGCCGCCTCGAAACCGCAGAACCCGGCGAGTTCGCGCTCCAGGCGGGTGTGCAGCCGGGTGGTCCCGGTGACGAGCCGCGAGCCGGTGGAGCCGGCGCCCCAGCGCCTGGCCGCCTCGGCCGCCGCCTCGGTGACCTCGGGCCGGCGGGTGAGGCCGAGATAGTCGTTGCCCGCCAGGTCGAGGAGGTCCGACTCGGCCGCCCGGGGCCGCAGCGTACGGACGAGACCGGCCTCGGCCCGGCGGCGCGCCTCGGCGTCGGTCCAGTCGAAGGCGGTGCGGCGCGGGCCCCCGGGCCGTGCGTCGTCGGCGCCCGCGGCGCGTGCGTCCTCGTCCCGTGGCATGCGGCGATCCTTTTGTAGGCAGCGCACAGACCCTAACCGGAGGATGCCGAGGTCGGGATGTGGTCATCCACACACCTCGATCGGCGGCGTTTGTTCGGATCCTCCTTGGCCCGGAGGTGGGCGGTAGGCAAGGATCTGCGGTTATGGACCTCCTGAACACGCTGGTGGAGAAGGGGCTGCGGCGCGAGCTGCCGACCCGTGAAGAAGCGCTCGCCGTCCTGGCGACGACCGACGACGAACTGCTCGACGTGGTGGCGGCGGCCGGCAAGGTGCGCCGTCAGTGGTTCGGGCGCCGGGTGAAGCTCAACTACCTGGTCAACCTGAAGTCCGGTCTCTGTCCCGAGGACTGCTCCTACTGCTCGCAGCGGCTCGGCTCCAAGGCCGAGATCCTCAAGTACACGTGGCTGAAGCCGGACGAGGCCTCGCAGGCCGCGGCGGCCGGTGTCGCGGGCGGCGCCAAGCGGGTCTGTCTGGTGGCCAGCGGCCGCGGCCCGACGGACCGGGACGTGGAGCGCGTCGGGAAGACGATCGAGGCGATCAAGGAGCAGAACGAGGGCGTCGAGGTGTGCGCCTGCCTCGGTCTGCTCTCGGACGGCCAGGCGGAGCGGCTGCGGGAGGCCGGCGCCGACGCGTACAACCACAACCTCAACACGTCCGAGGCGACGTACGGGGAGATCACCAAGACCCACACCTACGCGGACCGCGTGGACACCGTGCAGAAGGCGCACGCGGCCGGTCTGTCGGCCTGCTCGGGTCTGATCGCGGGCATGGGCGAGAGCGACGAGGACCTGGTCGACGTCGTCTACGCGCTGCGGGAGCTCGACTCCGACTCGGTGCCGGTCAACTTCCTCATCCCCTTCGAGGGCACCCCGCTCGCCAAGGAGTGGAACCTCACGCCGCAGCGCTGCCTGCGGATCCTCGCGATGGTCCGGTTCGTCTGCCCCGACGTCGAGGTGCGGATCGCCGGCGGGCGTGAGGTCCACCTGCGGTCGATGCAGCCGCTGGCGCTGAACATCGCGAACTCGATCTTCCTCGGCGACTACCTGACCAGCGAGGGCCAGGCCGGCCAGGCCGACCTGGACATGATCGCGGACGCGGGCTTCGAGGTGGAGGGCGCGGGCACGACCACGCTCCCGAAGCACCGCGCGGACGCCCTCGCGGCGGCCGGTGCGGCGGGCGGCTGTGGCGCGGAGGCCTCGGCGGGCTGTGGCGCGGAGGCCTCGGCAGGCTGTGGCTCGCACGGGGAGGAGGCCGGCGGCTGCGGTCCGTGCGGCGGTCACGCGGCGCCCTCCGCGGCTCCCGTGCGCACCGCCGACGAAGCCCGCACCGACCTGGTGGCCGTCCGCCGCCGGGGCGCCGGCACGGACCTGGCGCCGAATGCGTAACGACGAACTCCTCGCCCTGGACCGGGCGCACGTCTGGCATCCGTACGGCCCCATGCCGGGCCGCGCGGAGCCGCTGGTCGTCGCGTCCGCGTCCGGCGTGCGGCTGCGGCTCGCCGAACCCGTCGAGGGCCAGGCGGAGTTGGTCGACGGGATGTCCTCGTGGTGGTCGGCCGTCCACGGCTACAACCACCCCGTGCTCAACGAGGCGGTGCGCGGCCAGCTGGAGAAGATGAGCCACGTCATGTTCGGCGGGCTCACCCATGAGCCGGCCGTCCGGCTCGCCGCCCGGCTCGTGGAGATCACCCCGGAGCCGCTGCGGCACGTCTTCCTCAGCGACTCGGGCTCCGTCTCCGTCGAGGTGGCGGCCAAGATGTGCCTGCAGTACTGGCGCTCCCTCGGCCGGCCCGAGAAGCAGCGGCTCTTCACCTGGCGCGGCGGCTACCACGGCGACACCTGGCAGCCGATGTCCGTCTGCGACCCGCAGGGCGGGATGCACGAGCTGTGGACGGGGGTGCTCCAGCGGCAGGTGTTCGCGGACGCGCCGCCGGCCTCGTACGAGGAGTCGTACGCGGAGCGGCTGCGGGCCCGGATCGCCGAGCACGCGCACGAGCTGGCCGCGGTGGTCGTGGAACCGGTCGTGCAGGGTGCGGGGGGCATGCGCTTCCACGACCCGGCGTATCTGCGGGTGCTGCGCGAGGCCTGCGACGCGCACGACGTGCTGCTCGTGTTCGACGAGATCGCGACCGGGTTCGGGCGGACGGGCACGCTCTTCGCCGCCGACCAGGCCGGGGTCTCCCCCGATGTGATGTGCGTGGGCAAGGCGCTGACCGGCGGGTATCTGTCGATGGCGGCGACGCTCTGCACGAGCCGTGTCGCCGACGGGATCTCGCGCGGTGAGGTCCCGGTCCTGGCGCACGGACCGACGTTCATGGGGAACCCCCTCGCCTCTGCGGTCGCCCTCGCCTCCATCGACCTGCTGCTCTCGCAGGACTGGCAGGTCGAGGTCAAGCGGATCGAAGCGGGCCTGCGGGACGGGCTCGCCCCGGCGGCCGGACTGCCGGGCGTCCGCGAGGTGCGGGTGCTCGGCGCGATCGGCGTCGTCCAGCTCGACCACGAGGTCGACGTGGCGGCCGCCACGCGCGCGGCGGTCCGGGAGGGCGTGTGGCTGCGCCCGTTCCGCGACCTGATCTACACGATGCCGCCGTACGTGACCGGCGACGAGGACGTGGCCCGCGTCTGCGCGGCGGTGCGCGCGGCAGCGGCGGCGGGCTGAGCCGGGGGACGGCGCCCTGTGGGAGCCGTCCCCCGCCGACCGGCCCCTCCCCCAGAAGCTAGAGAGGACATCTTCATGAGCGTCATCGTCATCAGCGGCACCGGCACCGAGATCGGCAAGACGATCGTCACGGCCGCCGTCGCCGCCGTCGCCACGGCCGCCGGCCGCTCCGTCGCCGTCCTGAAGCCCGCTCAGACGGGCGTCGGGCCCGACGAGCGGGGCGACGCCGACGAGGTCGTACGCCTCTCCGGCGCCGCCGCCTCCGCCGAACTCGGCCGCTTCCCCGAACCGCTGGCCCCCGGGACGGCCGCCCGCCGGGCAGGACTCGCCCCCGTCGGCCCCCGGGAGGTCGCCGAGGCCGCCCGGAAACTGGCCGCCGACCACGACCTGGTGCTCGTGGAGGGGGCGGGCGGGCTCCTCGTCCGCTTCGACGAGGAGGGCGGCACGCTCGCCGACGCCGCCGCGCTGCTCGGCGCGCCGGTCCTGGTGGTGGCCCCGGCCGGTCTGGGGACGCTCAACTCGGCGACCCTGACGGCCGAGGCGCTGCGGGCGCGCGGGATCGAGCAGCTCGGCGTGGTCGTCGGCAGCTGGCCGGCCACGCCTGACCTCGCGGCGCGCTGCAACCTCGCGGACCTGCCGGAGTCGACGGGTGCTCCGCTGCTCGGAGCCGTACCGGAGGGCTCGGGGGCGCTCGACCCGGCGGAGTTCAGGGCGGCGGCGGGCGGCTGGCTGGGGCCGGAGCTCGGCGGCACGTGGGACGCGAAGGCGTTCGCGGAGGCGCAGGCGGCGCCGGTCTCCGTACGCTGACGGTATGCGCGCACACGTTCAGGAGATCGTCTTCGACTGCGCCGCTCCGGCGGCCCTCGTCCGCTTCTGGGCCGGGCTCCTCGGCGGTGAACCCGTCGACCGGAGCGCCGACTGGTCGTACGTGGACCCGCCGGAGTTCGTACGGATCGCCTTCCAGCGGGTGCCGGAGGGCAAGGGCGCGAAGAACCGGGTCCATCTCGACCTGGAGGTGCCGGATCCGGCGCGGGCGGCCGAGGAGGCGCTGCCGCTGGGGGCGGTCACGGTCGGCGGGCTCGTCACCGACGAGCAGGGATCCTTCCAGGTCATGCGGGACCCGGAGGGCAACGAGTTCTGCTTCGTGACGGGCTGAGGCGGCTCCCATGGCGCTCCCCGACCCCCGTGCTCCTCGCGTCCACCATCCGCTGTTCGCCCGTTTCTACGCCCGGCTCAGCGTGTCGGCCGACACGCGCGGCGGGCTCGGCGCCCTGCGGACGGAGCTGCTCGCCGGGCTCTCGGGCCGGGTCGTCGAGATCGGGGCGGGGAACGGCCTGAACTTCGCGCACTACCCCGCCGGGGTCACCGAGGTCGTCGCCGTCGAACCCGAGCTCCATCTGCGCCGGCTCGCCGAGGACGCCGCGCGCCGGGCCGCCGTCCCGGTGACCGTGCTGTCCGGCACGGCCGAGGCGCTGCCGGGGCCGGACGGCGCCTTCGACGCGGCGGTGGCCTCGCTGGTGCTGTGCACCGTACGGGACGTGCCGGCGGCCCTCGCCGAGGTGCGCCGGGTCCTGCGTCCGGGCGGGGAGCTGCGGTTCTTCGAGCACGGGGCGGCGGACACGCCGGGGCTCGCGCGGGTGCAGCGGGGCCTCGACCGCACGGTCTGGCCCCTGCTCTTCGGCGGCTGCCACACGTCCCGCACCCCGCTGGCGGCCATCGAGGCGGCGGGCTTCGGCCTCGTCGCGTACCGCTCCTTCGACGTCCCGGAGCAGGGCCCCCGACTGCCCTCCTCACCCTGCGTCCTGGGCACGGCCCGGCGGTGAACCCTGGCAGTGCGGCCGCGCCGCGTGATGGGATCGGGTCATGATCGATGTGAAGATTCGTGCCGCCGCGACCGACGAGGCGGAAGCGGTCCTGGCCTTCTGGCGGGAGTCCGCCGAGGGCACGTCCATCTCGGACGACGTGCGCGGGGTGACCCGGCTTCTGGAGCGCGACCCCGAGGCGCTGATCCTGGCCACGCTGCCCGACGGCAGGATCGTGGGGTCCGTGATCGCCGGCTGGGACGGCTGGCGGGCCTCGCTCTACCGGCTCGCGGTGCTGCCCTCGCACCGCAGGCAGGGCATCTCGACCGCGCTCCTGCGCGCCGCGGAGGACCGTTTCGCCGCGCTCGGCGGACGCCGTGCGGACGCGATGGTCCTGGTGGAGAACGAGACGGCACACGCCGCGTGGGGGGCCGCGGGGTACGAGCGGCAGGAGCAGTGGCGCCGCTGGGTGAAGCCCTTCACCGTGTGAGCCCGGCGTGACCAGGGCATGCGGCACCCGAGAACACCATCACTCCGCTTTGCCGATCCTTTACCATGGTGTCTCCTCCCGACGACCGAAAGGTGTGAGCGTCCGCCCATGGGCGAGCCCCCCAGTAGCACTGGTTCCGACCCTCGACATCGAGCGATCCCTCTTCCACCGGCTGATCATGGGACGGAGGTGAACCGATGACCGAAGTGCTTCTGCTCGTGGTGGCGCTCCTGCTCGCGCTCGCGTGCGGCGCGTTCGTCGCGGCCGAGTTCTCGCTGACCACCGTCGAGCGCGGCGAGCTCGAAGCCGCCGTCAAGCGCGGCGAGCGGGGGGCGGCGGGCGCGCTCAAGGCCGTCCGCTCGCTCACCTTCCAGCTCTCCGGCGCCCAGCTCGGCATCACCGTGACCAACCTGGTCGTGGGCATGCTCTCCGAGCCCTCCATCGCCGCGCTGATCCGCGGCCCCGTCGAGGCCCTCGGGCTCTCCCCGTCGGTGGCCTCCTCGGTCGCCCTCGTCATCGGCACCGCCCTGTCGACCGTCGTCCTGATGGTCGTCGGCGAGCTGGTCCCCAAGAACTGGGCGATCTCCTCGCCGCTCGCCGTCGCGAAGGTGGTGGCCACCCCGCAGCGCGTGTTCACGGCCGCCTTCAAGCCGCTGATCAGCCATCTCAACAACACGGCCAACCGGATCCTGCGCCGCCTCGGCATGGAGCCGACCGAGGAGCTGGCCTCCGCGCGCTCCCCGCAGGAGCTGGTGGCGCTCGCCCGGCACTCCGCGAAGGAGGGCGCGCTCGAGGCGGACACGGCCGAGCTGTTCGTCCGTACCCTCAACCTGGCCGAGCTGACCGCGGAGAACGTGATGACGCCCCGCGTCCAGGTCACCGCCCTGGAGGTGCAGGCCACCGCCGAGGACGTCGCCAACGCCACGCGCGCGACCGGCCTGTCCCGCTTCCCCGTCTACCGGGGCAGCCTCGACGCCGTCGTCGGCATCGCCCACATCAAGGACGTGCTCGCCATACCGGCCGAGGAGCGGCCCCGCCGCCGCATCGGCGAGATGCTGCGCGAGCCGCTGCTCGTCCCCGAGACGCTCACCGTGGACCGCCTGCTCGACCGCCTGTCGGGCAGGCAGACGATGGCGGTCGTCATCGACGAGTACGGCGGCACGGCCGGGGTCGTCACCCTGGAGGACATCGTCGAGGAGGTCGTCGGCGAGGTACGGGACGAGCACGACCCGCACGAGACGCCGGACCTGGTACGGGCGGGCGAGGACGCGGACGGCCGGGAGCTGTGGTCCGCCGACGGCGCCGCCCGCACGGACCAGCTGGCCACGATCGGCCTGCGGGTGCCGGACGGCCCGTACGAGACGCTCGCGGGCGTCCTCGCGACGGAACTCGGACGCATCCCCGCCGCCGGCGACACCGTGGAGCTGGCCGGCTGGCGGCTCGACGTCGTCGACGCGGCGGGCCGGCGCGCCGCGCGCGTGCTGCTGCACGCCCCCGCGGACGCCGCCTCGCACGACACCCACGAGTCCGGGGAGGCCGGCCGATGACCGCGATCCAGTTGCTGGTCGGCCTGCTGACCCTGGTCGTCAACGCCTTCTTCGTCGGCGCCGAGTTCGCCCTGATCTCGGTCCGCCGCAGTCAGATCGAACCCCTGGCCGACTCCGGGGACCGGCGGGCGCGCAGCGTCATCTGGGGCCTGGAGCACGTCTCCGCGATGCTCGCGGCGGCGCAGCTCGGCATCACGCTCTGCACCCTGGTCCTCGGCATCGTCGCCGAGCCGGCCATCGCGCACCTGCTCGAACCGGTCTTCGACGCGGTCGGTGTCCCGCACGGCCTCGTGCACCCGATCTCGTTCGTGATCGCGCTGTCGGTCGCGACGTACCTGCACATGCTGCTCGGCGAGATGGTCCCGAAGAACATCGCGCTCGCCGAGCCGACGCGCACCGCGCTGCTCCTCGGGCCGCCCCTGGTGACGCTCGCGCGGGCGCTGCGGCCGGTGATCTTCGCGATCAACGCCTTCGCGAACGTCCTGCTCAAGCTGTTGCGCGTGGACGCCAAGGACGAGGTGTCGGCGACGTTCTCGGACGACGAGCTGGCCCGGATGGTCACCGACGCGGGCGACGCGGGGCTCCTGGACGACCGGGCCGCCGAGCGGCTGCACGACGCCCTGGAGCTGGGCCGGCGCCCCGTGCGGGACGTCGTGATGCCGGCGGAGAAGGTGGTGTACGCACAGGTCGGCACCACTCCTGAGGAGCTGGAGGCGCTGGCGGCGCGGACCGGGTTCTCCCGCTTCCCGGTGGTCGACTCCGAGCGCCGCATCCTGGGCTATCTGCACGTCAAGGACGCCCTGGACGCCGCCCCGCGCGATCTGCCCTTCCCGGTGACGGCGGTGCGGCCGATCGCCCGGGTCCGGGCGGCGACGCCGCTGGACGACGTCCTCACGGCGATGCGCCGCAGCCGTACGCACCTGGCGGCCGTACTCGACGAGGACGGCAAGCCGGCCGGCCTCGTCACGATGGAGGACGTACTGCGCGAGCTGGTCGGACGCCCCGCGGCGCCGTGACCACCGCGTGAACCGAGGGCCCCCGGGAGCGATCCCGGGGGCCCTCGGCGCGTCAGAGCGCGGTGGCGGCGAGCCAGTCGTCGAGCAGGTCCCGGTCGCCGGTGACGGTGAAGCGCGGGTCGTCGGCCCCGTACCGGCGGTGCAGCAGGAGCAGCAGCTCCCCGGCGTCGGCGACGACGCCGGCGGTCGGCGCGCTCGCCCGGCTCGCGTCGCTCGCGCGGCTCCAGGTGAAACCGCCCCCGCCGAGGGTGAGGCTCCAGACGGCGCCGGTGTCGCGGGCGGTGAGGCGGAGGACGGCGCCGTCGCGGCCGAGGTGGGCGAGCGGTTCGGCGATCCAGGGGATGTACGGGGCGTTCCCGAGGAAGTGGTCGACGGCGTCCGCCGCCGTGCCGGGGTCGACGGGCCCCGCCGTCCCGGCGACGGCGAGTTCGGCGTCGGCGAGGTGGACCACGGTCTCGACGAGCACATGGCGCGGGTAGTGGCGGACGTGCGGGTCGGCGCCGGGCGACCAGACCGGGGCGTCCGGGTCGGTGTCGCGCGCGGTCGCGGCGAACCGCTCGGCGCCCGCGGCGAGCCAGTCGGGGTACGCGGCGGGGTCGGCCGGCGGGTCGAGGGGGACGTCGCGGGCGAGCACCCGGGCGGTGGCCCGGGTCCGTACGAGGTGTTCGGCCCAGCGGTGCATCGTGCCGAGGTGCCGGGTGAGGTCCGCGAGGGTCCAGCCGGGGCAGGTGGGGACGGAGGTCGTGGGGTCGGCGTCGCGGACGGTCGCGGCGAAGCGCAGGGCGGCCTCCAGGGCCGCGTCGCACGCCGCGGCGTGGGTGTCCTCGCCGAGGCCGAAGCCCTCGGAGACCTTGAGGAGCTCCTCGCGCCACGGGCCAGCCGGCTGCCGCAGCGCGGCCTCGCGGAACAGCCGGTCGAGGGCGCGACGGTCGGCGGCGCCGAGTCCGCCCAGGGTGTGCCCGGTGTTCTCCAGCCACTTCACGGCCGTGTCCGGATCGAGAGCCTCGTCGTCGGAGGTCTCGACGGCCGTCACCAGCTCGGCCAGGGCTTCGGCCAGCGTGCTCAGGAGCGCGTCGCTCATCGGGTTTCCCCTCCCGGGTTCTCCACGGCACCCCGCGCATACCGCACGGTATGATCGCTCCGCCATGGAGATCAATGCCACGTACAACAGTCTCGTCGCCGTCGGGGACAGCTTCACCGAGGGTATGTCGGACCTGAAGCCCGACGGCTCCTACCGGGGCTGGGCCGACGTCCTCGCGGGCCGTCTCGCCGCCCGCTCCCCCGGCTTCCGCTACGCCAACCTCGCGGTGCGCGGCAAGCTCATCCGCCAGATCGTCGACGAGCAAGTCGACCTGGCCGCAGGCATGAAGGCCGATGTGGTGACCCTGGTCGGCGGGCTCAACGACACCCTGCGCCCCAAGGTCGACATGGTGCGGGTGCGGGACCTGCTCACCGAGGCAGTGGAACGCCTCACACCCTCCTGCGGGCAGCTCGTCCTCATGCGCAGCCCCGGCCGCAACGGCCCGGTCATGGAGCGCTTCCGTCCCCGCATGGAGGAGCTCTTCGCCCACATCGACACCCTCGCCGCCACCCACGGCGCCCTGGTCGTCGACCTGTACGGGGCGCCGTCGCTCGGCGACCCCCGGCTCTGGGACGTGGACCGGCTCCATCTGACCGCCGACGGGCACCGGCGGGTCGCCGAGGCCGTGTGGCAGGCGCTCGGCCTGGCGCCCGAGGAGGACTGGCGCACGCCGCTGCCGCCGACCGCACCGCCCGGCTGGGCGAGCCGCCGGGTCGCGGACGCGCGCTTCGCCAGGGAGCACCTGGGCCCCTGGATCGGACGGCGTCTGACCGGCCGTTCCTCGGGGGACGGCCGCGCGCCCAAGCGCCCCGAGCTGTTGCCGTACGAGCCCCCGGCCGGCCCGTAGCGCCGGCACCCCCCGCGCGCGCGTGAGCTGCGTCTCGTAGCAAGCTCCACACCGGACCGTGGCGCTGGCCTGCAGAAACCACCAGTAAACTCTGTCCACGTGACTGCTGTGACTGCGAAGCCCCGCATCCCCAACGTTCTGGCCGGCCGCTACGCCTCCGCGGAGCTCGCCGTCCTCTGGTCCCCCGAGCAGAAGGTGAAGCTGGAGCGTCAGCTGTGGCTCGCCGTGCTGCGTGCGCAGAAGGACCTCGGGATCGAGGTTCCGGAGGCCGCCCTCGCCGACTACGAGCGCGTTCTCGACCAGGTCGACCTCGGCTCCATCGCCGAGCGCGAGAAGGTCACCCGGCACGACGTGAAGGCCCGCATCGAGGAGTTCAACGCCCTCGCCGGCCACGAGCACGTCCACAAGGGCATGACCTCGCGCGATCTCACCGAGAACGTCGAGCAGCTGCAGATCCGGCTCTCCCTGGAGCTGATGCGGGACCGCACGGTCGCCGTCCTCGCCCGTCTCGGCAAGCTCTCCGCCGAGTACGCGGAGCTGGTCATGGCCGGCCGCTCGCACAACGTCGCCGCCCAGGCGACCACCCTCGGCAAGCGTTTCGCGACGGCGGCGGACGAGCTGCTCGTGGCCTACGGCCGCCTGGAGGAGCTGCTCGGCCGTTACCCGCTGCGCGGCATCAAGGGCCCGGTGGGCACCGCGCAGGACATGCTGGACCTGCTCGGCGGCGACGCCGGCAAGCTGGCGGACCTGGAGCGCCGGATCGCCGGCCACCTCGGCTTCGCGCACGCCTTCACCTCGGTCGGCCAGGTCTACCCGCGCTCGCTCGACTACGACGTGGTCACCTCCCTCGTGCAGCTGGCCGCTGCGCCGTCGTCGATCGCCAAGACGATCCGCCTGATGGCCGGCCACGAGCTGGTCACCGAGGGCTTCAAGCCCGGCCAGGTCGGCTCCTCGGCGATGCCGCACAAGATGAACACCCGCTCCTGCGAGCGCGTCAACGGCCTCATGGTCATCCTGCGCGGCTACGCCTCGATGACCGGCGAGCTGGCGGGCGACCAGTGGAACGAGGGCGACGTGTCCTGCTCCGTGGTCCGCCGGGTCGCACTGCCCGACGCCTTCTTCGCCCTGGACGGCCTCCTGGAGACCTTCCTCACCGTGCTCGACGAGTTCGGCGCCTTCCCGGCCGTCGTCGCCCGCGAGCTCGACCGCTACCTGCCCTTCCTCGCGACCACGAAGGTCCTCATGGGGGCCGTGCGCGCCGGGGTGGGCCGCGAGGTCGCCCACGAGGCCATCAAGGAGAACGCCGTCGCCTCCGCCCTCGCCATGCGCGAGCAGGGCGCCGAGCGCAACGAGCTCCTCGACAAGCTGGCCGCCGACGAGCGGATCCCGCTGGACCGGGCGCAGCTCGACGAGCTGATGGCGG
Source organism: Streptomyces sp. NPDC034084 (assembly GCF_055575535.1). Taxonomy (NCBI): domain Bacteria; kingdom Bacillati; phylum Actinomycetota; class Actinomycetes; order Kitasatosporales; family Streptomycetaceae; genus Streptomyces; species Streptomyces sp. NPDC034084. The sequence goes on along the minus strand of NZ_JBVISK010000003.1, from coordinate 105,172 downwards.
ACAAGCTGTCCTTCACGGGCGCCGCCGCCGACCAGGTCGCGTCGGTGGTCTCCCGCATCGAGGAGATCCTCAAGCAGCACCCGGAGGCCGCCGCCTACACCCCCGGGGCGATCCTCTGACCCGGACTCCCCGGTTCACCCAGCGGGAGCTGGAGGCCGCTCGCGACCGCGTCGTTCCCGACGTGGTGGCGGGCGGCCTTTCCGTCCTCTTCTGCGGGATCAATCCGGGTCTGATGTCGGCGGCGACGGGTCACCACTTCGCCCGCCCCGGCAACCGCTTCTGGCCGGTGCTGCACCTGTCCGGCTTCACCCCGAGGCGGCTGCGGCCGGACGAGCAGGAGGAGCTCCTGGCGTACGGGCTCGGGATCACGAACGTGGTGGCGCGGGCGACCGCGCGGGCCGATGAGCTGAGCCGCGAGGAGTACCGCGAGGGCGGGCGGCTCCTCGCGGCGAAGGTGGAGCGGCTCGCACCGCGCTGGCTCGCGGTCGTCGGCGTCACGGCGTACCGCACGGCCTTCGGGGAGCCGAAGGCCGTGATCGGGCCGCAGGACCGCACGATCGGATCCACCCGGATCTGGGCGCTGCCCAACCCGAGCGGTCTCAACGCCCACTGGACGGCGGCGACGATGGCCGAGGAGTTCGCCCGGCTGCGGGAAGCCGCCCAGCACGCTTAGGGCGTGTCCGGCGGGTCGACCTCGGTGATCACGGCGAGGAGCTGGTACGGCAGCTCCTTGTCCCACTGGGAGACACCGAGGCCCACCCAGCGGCCGTCGGCCCGCCACAGTCTCAGGTCCGTGGTGTGACAGCTGAGGGTGGACCACGGCTCGGGTATCTCCTCGCCGTCCATGCTCCGCTCCAGGAGGGACCAGAGGCTCACCTCCTCGGGCGGGCCCCAGCGGGTGGTGAGCAGGGCGGCGAGCCCGTCGCGCTCCGCCTCGTACTGCTCCTCGACGAGCGGGGCGCGGCTGCCGTCGTCCTCCCAGAAGTCCTCGCTCGTCGCGAGCTCCCCGACATGGAAGCCCGGACCGCTGTCGACGGGTCCGGTCCGCTCCGGTCGCGCCGGGAAGGCCCGGGTGCGGAGTAAGTCGATGGTCGCCAGGTGCCGTGCCGTGGTCATGGGACCAGTAAAGCGGCCGGCACCGACAGTTGGCGTTCCGTCAGGCGGCCGGGAGCGATCGGCCCAGGTCCGCGTGGGGGCGGCGCTCGCCGCGGCCGGACCCATTGAGTACCATCCGCCGGAGAGGTGCACGAGCGGGGAGGACACACTGTGGGGCGGCTGACCGGCGGGGATCCGTCTCTGCTGCGGCGGATCAACTCCGCGGTGGTACTCCATGCGCTGCGGGGCGCCGACGCGCCCACGCTCACGGATCTGACCCGGATCACGGGCCTGTCACGGCCCACGGTCGAGGGGGTCGTCGAGGGCCTCATGGAGGCCGGTCTCGTCGTCGAGGCGGCGCCCGAGGAGGGCGAGGCACGGCGGCAGGGACGTCCGGCACGGAGGTTCCGCTTCCGCGCGGAGGCCGGTCATCTGCTCGGCATCGAGATCGGCCCGCACCGCGTGGCCGCCCTGCTCTCCGGTCTGGACGGGCGGATCATCGGCGCCGGGTCCCGCGAGGTGTCGGAGACGGCGCCCGAGGACGAGCGCCTGGACCGGGTGCGTACGGTCGTGGCCGACGTGCTGCGCAGGGCCGGGGTGGCCCGGTCGAATCTGCGGGCCGTCGGCGTCGGCACGCCCGGCATCGTGGAGGCCGACGGCACCGTGCGCCTGGGCACGGCGCTGCCCGGCTGGACGGGCCTCGCGCTCGGCGAGCGGCTGCGCCGCTCCTTCCGCTGCCCGGTGATCGTGGAGAACGACGCCAACGCGGCGGCCGTCGCCGAGCACTGGAAGGGCGCCGCGACCGATTCCGACGACATCGTCTTCGTCCTCGCCGGTCTGAGCCCCGGCGCCGGTTCGCTGATCGGCGGCCGGCTCCACCGCGGCTTCGGCGGGGCGGCCGGGGAGATCGGCGCCCTGCACCTGCTCGGGCGGGGCGTCACGCCCGAACATCTCCTGTCGACCACGGACGAGCCGCTGCACCCGCTGGACGAGCAGGCGGTCGCCGAGGTCTTCGCGCTGGCCCGCAAGGGCGAGGCAGGCGCGCAGGCGGCGGTGGAGCGCTTCATCCAGCGGCTCGTGCACGACGTGGCGGCCCTGGTCCTCGCCATCGATCCCGAGCTGGTGGTCGTCGGCGGCTGGGCGGCCGGACTCGACGGGGTGCTCCAGCCGCTCCGCGAGGAACTGGCGCGGTTCTGCCTGCGCCCGCCCCGGGTGGTGCTGTCCCTGCTCGGCGAGGCCGCGGTGGGCACGGGCGCCCTGCGGCTCGCCCTGGACCACGTCGAGGAACAGCTCTTCGCCGTCGAGGCCACGGTCACGGCCCGCCGCTAGGAGTCGCGACGGGCCGCCTCCTGCTGTGCGGGGTACGGGGCTCTACGAGGCCATGACCAGGTCGACCGAGTCGCCGAAGGTGAGGCGGCAGGTGTCGGCGCGGTAGGTGGCCACGGAGACGGCGGCGGTACGACCGCCGGAGAGGTAACGGGTCGTCACGACGAGGACCGGCGCGCCCGGCAGCCGGTCGAGCTCCTTGGCGTCGTCGGCGCGGGCGGAGCCGAGTTCCACGGCGCGGTCCTGGCCGTCGAGGGCGAGGTGCTGGAGCTCCCGGAGTACGGCGCGGGCGCGGGCGGGGCCGGCGGGCGCGTCGATGGCCGTGAGGTCCGGGACGGAAGCGGCCGGCACGTAGAGCAGCTCGGCCGCGACCGGCTGGCCCTGGCTGATCCGCAGACGGCGGACGATGTGCACCTGCTCGTCGGTGCCGGTCTCCAGGACGCGGGCGACGGCGGCCGGGGCCACGCCGGCCGTGGAGTCCTGGGGCTGCCAGGCGTCGTCCCCGACACCCGGCCAGGCCTGCTGGCTGGTGGAGACGTCGACGCCGACACGCGGCGGGGCGACGGTGGTGCCGACGCCGCGGCGGCGCTGCAGGCGCCCTTCCAGCTCCAGCTGCTCCAGGGCCTGGCGGAGTGTGGCACGGGCGACGCCGAAGCGTGCCGCGAGCTCGCGCTCGTTGGGAAGGATCTCCCCGACGGCGAAGTCCGTGTCGAGCGCTTCGCCGATCACTGTCTTGAGGTGCTGGTACTTCGGCTCCGGTACCGATGCCAGCTGCGTGGTCCCCACCCTGATCCTCCGCAATTCGCCGTGTCCCGCGGCGGTTTTTCCGCGCCCTTGTTTATTAAAGGTTCCTGCACTAACTCTGCGACGATAAGGCGAGCCACCCCCTTGGTCAAGACCAATCCTCCGTCGGACGCTCCCGAATGTGACCCTCTGACCTAGATCGTTCACAGGACGTTCGCGCCCTGGTGAGACCCGCGCAGCAAAACGCCCCGCCTCCTGGGAGGGAAGGCGGGGCGGGTTCCGGCGGAGGGGTGCGATCGCGGTCAGGCGTCGGCGAGGTCGGCGAGGCCCTGGAGCTTGTCGGGGTTGCGGATGATGTGGACGCACTGGACCAGACCGTCGCGCACCTCGATCTGGAAGACCGTCTCGGGCTGCCCGTCGGCGAGGACGAGGACGGCCGGAGCGCCGTTGAGCTCCAGGAAGCGCACCTCGTACCCGGCCCACGAGTCCCGGGCGACGGCGGCGAGGAAGCGGCCGACCTTGTCGGCGCTCTCGATGATCCGCAGCGGCGCCTTGGACTTGCCGCCGCTGTCGCCGACGAGCCGCACGTCCGGGGCGAGGAGCGCGAGGAGTTGCCCGAGATCGCCGCCGGCGGCGGCGGAGAGGAAGCGCTCGGTGAGGTCCCGCCGCTCGGCCGGGTCGACGTCGTAGCGCGGCCTGCGCTCGTCGACGTGGCGCCGGGCCCGCCCGGCGAGCTGGCGTACGGCCGCCTCGGAGCGGTCGAGGGCGGTGGCGATCTCCCCGTACGGGAAGCCGAAGGCCTCGCGCAGCACGAAGACGGCCCGCTCCAGCGGGGAGAGGGATTCGAGCACGACGAGGACCGCGAGCGAGACGGAGTCGGCGAGCAGCGCCCGCTCGGCGCTGTCGGGGGCCGCGGGTCCGAAGTCGGTGACGAGGGGCTCGGGGAGCCAGGGCCCGACATAGGACTCGCGTCGCGTCTGCGCCTGGCGGAGCCGGTCGATGGCGAGCCGCGCGGTGATCCGTACGAGGAAGGCGCGCGGCTCGCGGACGGCCTCCCGGTCCGCGGCGGTCCAGCGCAGCCAGGCCTCCTGGACGACGTCCTCGGCGTCGGCGGTGCGGCCGAGCATCCGGTAGGCGACGCCGAGGAGCATCGGACGGTGCTCCTCGAAGAGTTCGGTGAGGGTGTCGGTGTCGGTGGGCACCCCTCCATCCCAGCCCACGCCACCGGCCCTGTCCAGTTTCCGGCTTCCGTCTTGAACTCCCGGCTACTGAGCGGTAATTCTTACTGACGGGACGTCTAAAAGGTGACGTCCGCCGGTGTCCTGACCCTTGCCGGGGTTCTGCCCCTGCCGGGGTTCACGAGGAAGCGAGGAGCTCGCATGCCCGCACGGATCGCGTTCACGATCGAGACCCCGGCGGGCCCCCGCACGACGTCCCTGACGTACGAGCGGCGGGGCGCGGGCGAGCCCCTGCTGCTGCTCCACGGCATCGGGCACCATTGGCAGGCCTGGGAACCCGTCCTGGACATCCTCGCCGCCGAGCGGGACGTGATCGCCGCCGACCTGCCCGGTTTCGGGGCCTCCGAGGGGCTGCCGGACGGCGTCCCCTACGGCATCCCCACCGTCGTCCACGTGCTCGACGCCTTCTGCGAGGCGGTCGGCTTCGACCGGCCGCACGTGGCGGGGAACTCCCTGGGCGGGCTGCTCGCCCTGGAACTCGGCCGGGAGAAGCTGGTCCGCTCGGTCACCGCCCTCTCCCCCGCCGGCTTCTGGTCGGAGGGCGAGCGGCGGTACGCGTTCGGCACGCTGCAGGCCATGCGGGGCGCCGCTCTGTCGTTGCCCCGGCCCGTGATCGAGCGCCTCTCCCGCACGGCCGCCGGGCGCACCGCGCTGACCAGCACCATCTACGCGCGGCCGGGCCGCCGGTCACCCGAGGCCGTCGTCGCCGAGACGCTCGCGCTGCGCGCGGCCACCGGCTTCCACCAGACCCTGGCCGCGGGCCGGACCGCCCTCTTCCGCGACGACATCCCCTCGGTGCCCGTCACCATCGCCTGGGGCAGCCGCGACCGGCTGCTGCTGCGCCGCCAGGGCGTCCGCGCCAAGCAGACCCTGCCCGCCGCGCGCCTGATCCGGCTGCCCGGCTGCGGCCATGTGCCGATGAACGACGACCCGGCTCTGGTCGCGCGCGTCATCCTGGACGGCAGCCGCTGAGCCGGTCCGGGGTGCTCGCACGGGCGGGGCCGGCCGGGCCGGCCGTGCGAACAGGCCGGTGCCCAGGGCGGCGCCGGCGCCCACGAGGAGGCTGCCGGCCGCCTGCGGGAGGCCGAACACGGCACCTCCGACCAGGGCCGCGCTCAGAGCCGCGGCGATCGGGATGGCCCCGGTATAGAGAGTGGCCCTCTCCATACCGACCCGCTGGACGCCCATGTAGAAGAGGACGAAACCCACGACCGTGGCCAGAGCCGCCTGCCAGACCAGCGCCCCCGTCTCCACCGCCGTGGGCACCCGTACGAACCCGGCGCCGTCCACGACCAGGCCGATGAGCGCCGCCTCGGCCGCGCCGATTCCGCACACGGTGGCCGTCAGGAGCTTCGGCCCGAGCAGGCGCAGCACCGGCACGGCGAGGACCGTGAAGCCCACCTCGCCCCCGAGCGCAGCCGCCGACCAGCCGATCCCCGCCAGGTCCGTACGCCCCCAGCCCTGCACGGTGAAGGCGCCGGCGGCGACGAGCAGCGCCCCGTACAGCACGGCGGGGGCGGGCCTGCGGCCCTCGGTCAGCGGGACCAGGACGGCGACGACGACCGGGGCGCAGCCGACCAGGACTCCGGGGACGGCGGGCTCGGCGGTCCGTTCGGCGGCGAGGATCGCGAGGTTGAAGCCGACCATGCCGACGGCCGCGAGGGCGGCCAGCCGCAGCCAGTGACGGGTGGTCAGGAGCCGCAGCGGGGTGAGGCCGCCACGGCCGAGCAGTGGAAGGAGGAGCAGGCAGGCGGCTCCGTAGCGGAGCGCCTGCCCACCCGCGTACGGGTAGGCGCCGAGCAGACTGTTGGCGGTGAAGGAGGCGCCGACGAGGGCGTAGGCGAGGGTCACGAGGAGGACCCCGCGCAGGGCGTTCGCGTTCATGCCTCCGACGCTAGGAGCCCGCGCGGCCCCCGTTGAGGTCCACTTCCGTCGCGCCATCGGGGACCACTTCCCGGTGGCCCGGCTCTCCGCCGGTCCGGGAGCGGAAGGTGCGGCGGTATGTGTCCGGGGGCACGCCGACGGTGCGGTTGAAGTGCCGGCGGAGCGTCGTGGCGGTGCCCATGCCGGTCGCCTCCGCGATGGCGTCGATGCTGTCGTCGCCTGCCTCCAGGAGCTCCTGGGCGCGGCGGATCCGCTGGGTGAGCAGCCATTGCAGCGGGGTGGTGCCGGTCGCCGCCCGGAAGTGGCGGCCCAGGTGGCGCGAGCTCATGCGCGCCTGGCGGGCCAGATCCTCCACGGTCAGCGGCTCACCGAGACGTTCGACGGCCCACGGCAGCAGGTCGGTGAGCGGGTGGTCCTCCCGGGTGGGCACGGGGGCGGTGACGAACTGCGCCTGGCCGCCGTCCCGGTGCGGGGGCACGACCAGGCGGCGGGCGACGGTGTTGGCGATCGCCGAGCCGTGGTCGAGGCGGACGAGGTGCAGGCAGAGGTCCATCGCGGCGGCCTTGCCGGCGGAGGTGAGCACCCGGCCGTCGTCCACGTACAGCACGTCCGGATCGACCTCCACCCGCGGATGGCGCCGGGCCAGGGCCTCGGTGTGCGCCCAGTGCGTCGTGGCCCGCCGGCCGTCGAGCAGGCCGGCGGCGGCCAGGACGAACGCGCCCGTGCACAGCGAGGCCACGCGCGCGCCGGCGTCGTGGGCCGCGCGCACCGCGTCCACCAGGTCGGCCGGCGGTTCCACGTCGACGTCGGCCCAGCCGGGGACGATCACCGTGTCCGCGTACGGAAGCCGGTCGAGCCCGTGGTCGGGCTCCAGGCGGAACCGCTCGACCGGCACGGGGCCGGGTCCGCAGACGGTCATGTCGTACCAGGGGACGGTGACGGCGTCCGGGCGCGAACCGAACACCTCGTACGCGAGGGAGAGTTCGAAGTGCAGCATTCCCTCGGTGACGGCCAGCGCGAGCGTACCCATGTCCGGAATTGTACGTGCCATGTCGTTCCGGACACTCGCGGCCGCAGCCATCCATCGTCAGGATGGGGTTAGTTGAACTTTCGATTACTGAGACAGCGGGAGACGTCATGGAATCCGGTCAGACGGTCGTGGTGTTCGGCGCCTACGGTCACACGGGGCGCTTCGTGGTGGCGGAGCTGCTCGAGCGGGGGTTCGTCCCGGTGCTCTCCGGCCGCGACGCCGGCAAGCTGCGGACGCTCGCCGCGTCCCACGAGGGGCTCGACGTCCGACCGGCGTCGGTCGACGACCCGGCCTCCCTCGACCGCGCGCTGGCCGGCGCGGCGGCCGTCGTCAACTGCGCCGGGCCCTTCGCCGTCACCGGCGGGCCGGTGATCGAGGCCGCCCTGCGCGCCGGGATCCCGTACGTGGACGTGGCGGCCGAGATCGAGGCCAGCGCCGACACCTTCGCCCGCTTCGCCGACCGGGCCCGCGCCGCGGGGACGGTGGTCGTCCCCGCGATGGCCTTCTACGGCGGGCTCGGCGACCTGCTCGCCACCACGGCGATGGGCGACTGGACGGCGGCCGACGAGGTGCACGTCGCGTACGGGCTGAGCAGCTGGCACCCCACGGCGGGAACCCTCGCGGCGGGCAAGGTCTCCCGGGAGCGGCGCGACGGCCGGCACGTCCGCTACAGCGGCGGACGGCTGGAGTACCACGACGACGCGTTCTCCGTCCTGGAGTGGCCCTTCCCCGCGCCCATGGGCACCCGGCCCGTCATCGGCGAGTTCACGATGGCCGACGTGGTGACCGTCCCCAGCCATCTGAAGGTCCCCGAGGTACGCACGTACATGGCTGTCGACGCCGCACAGGACCTGTCGGCGCCCGACCCGTCGGCACCGGCGGCGGTCGACGAGCGCGGCCGGTCCGCGCAGACCTTCCTCGTGGACGTCGTGGTGCGCTCCGGGGGCGCGGAGCGCCGGGCCGTCGCCGCAGGCCAGGACATCTACGCCGTCACCGCGCCGCTCGCGGTGGAGGCCGTCGACCGGATCCTCACCGGCCGGACCCGGACGACCGGCGTCGCCTCGGCCGGTGAGATGTTCGACGCGCCCGACTTCCTGCGCGCGCTGTCGGCGCACCTTTCCCTGGAGGTGCGGAACTGAGTGACGTGCGCCCCCGACGGGGCCAGGATCATGGGCCACGGGGCTCGGTCGGGACGGGCCGGGAAACCCCGGGCGGGGCGGCGAGAGGGGTCACGTGACATGAGGAGCGAGGGGCAGGCGGCCTGGGAGCTGCTGTTGCCGGCCGCCGGTGCTCCGGCGCGGCGGCGGGGGCGGGCGCTGCAGGAGGCGCTGCGGGAGGCGGTGCGCTCGGGCCGGCTCGCGGCCGGGACGCGACTGCCGTCGACCCGCGCGCTCGCGGCCGACCTCGGCGTCTCGCGGGGGCTCGTCACCGAGGCGTACGAACAGCTGACGGCCGAGGGGTACCTGCGCAGCGACCGGGGGGCGGGGACCTGGGTGGGCGGGGCGGCCCGGGCGGCCGTGCGCGGGGCCCGTGACCTGGCCGCCGGGTCGCCCGGGGTGCGGGTGGACTTCCGGCCGGGGACCCCGGACCTGTCGCTGTTCCCGAGGAGCGCGTGGGCGGCGGCGCAGAGGTCCGTGCTCGCGCGGCTCCCCCACCCGTCGCTCGGCTATCCCGATCCGCGCGGGCTCCCGGGACTGCGCGAGGCGCTGGCCGCGATGCTGGCGCGGCGGCGGGGTGTGGTGGCCGATCCGGAGCGGCTCGTGGTCTGTTCGGGCGTGGCGCAGGCGTCGACGCTCCTCGGTTTCGTCCTGCGCGCGCGGGGCCTGCGCCAGGTCGGGATCGAGGACCCCGGCAGCCCGGAGCACGGGCGGCTGTTCGCCGCGACCGGCATGGAGACCGTCTGGCTGCCGCTGGACGAGGAGGGGCTCCGGCCGGGGCCGCTCGCCGACTCGGGGATACGGGCGGTGGTCGTGACGCCCTCGCACCAGTTCCCGTCCGGCATCAGCTGGTCGGCGGAGCGCCGGGCCGCGCTCCTCGACTGGGCGCGCGCGGTGGACGGATACGTCCTGGAGGACGACTACGACGGCGACTTCCGCTACGACCGCGCCCCCGTCGGCGCGCTCCAGGGACTCGACCCCGAGCGGGTCGTCTACGCCGGATCGGTCAGCAAGTCGCTCGCCCCGGGACTGCGGCTCGGCTGGATGCTCGTCCCGGAGGCCCTGCTCGACGAGGTCGTCGAACGCAAGCGGACGATGGACCTCGGCAATCCCGTACTCGACCAGGCGGTCCTCGCGGAGTTCGTGACCGGGGGCGGGTACGACCGGCAGCTGCGCCGCTGTCAGCGCGCCTACCGGGAGCGGCGGGACGCGCTGCTCGCCGCGCTCGCGGAGCACCTGCCGGGCACCCGGGTGAGCGGGATCGCGGCCGGACTGCACGTCATCGCGCGGGTACCGGCGCGGTTCGGGCCTCCGGAGCGGTTCCTGGCGCGGGCGGCGGAGGCCGGGGTGGCGGTGCGGGCGCTGGAGGAGTACGGCACCGCCCGGCCCGGGGACGGGGACGTACGGCTCGTCATCGGGTACGCGCACCTGCCCGCCACGGCGGTGACGACGGGGATCCGGCTCGTGGCGGAGGCGTTCGGCCGGGAGTGACCCGGGCCGCGCGGTCGGTCGAAGGGTGATCTGTTCACGCGGGGTTCGTGTGGGCGCCGCCCCCGGCCGTTAGGCATGGGTCGGCGCTTCCGGCCGTCGGCATGGGCGGCCACCGTCCCGCCCCGCCCGCGACCGGAAACGACCGGAAACGACCAACGAAGACCCCCGGAGGCCCTTTCATGTCCCTTCCCGCGCTCGGTCCTTCCCCGTCCCCCGCCCCCTCCCCCGCCCGGCGCACCGTCCTGCGCGGCTCGCTGGCCGCGTCGGCGGCGCTCACCCTCGGCGGCACCGGCCTCGCCGCCCCGGCGTTCGCGCTCTCGGGCCGCCCCCGGGCCGAGTGGGGTGTGCAGGCGGGTGACGTCACGGCCTCCTCCGGTCTGGTGTGGGTGCGTGCGGACCGGCCGGCGCGGATGGTCGTGGAGACCTCGGCGACCGAGTCGTTCCGGCACGCGCGCCGCCACTTCGGGCCGCTGATCGGCGCGGGCACGGACTTCACCGGTACGACCGCCCTGCGCGGTCTGCCGGCGGGCGAGCAGATCCACTACCGGGTCACTCTCGTCGACCCGGACGATCCGCGCCGGGCGGGCGAGCCCGTCCTCGGCACCTTCCGCACGGCTCCGGACCGGCGGCGCGACGGGGTCCGCTTCCTGTGGTCCGGCGACATCGCGGGGCAGGGCTGGGGCATCAACCCCGACATCGGGGGCTTCCGCGCGTACGAGGAGATGCGGCGGCTCGACCCGGACTTCTTCCTGTGCAGCGGTGACACGATCTACGCCGACGGGGTGATCCAGCCCAGCGTGACCCTGCCGGACGGGCGGATCTGGCGGAACGTCACGACGCCGGAGAAGGCCAAGGTCGCCGAGACCCTCGACGAGTACCGGGGGAACTTCCGGTACAACCTCCTCGACCACAACGTGCGGGCCTTCAACGCGCAGGTGCCGTCGGTGGTGCAGTGGGACGACCACGAGGTGCGGAACAACTGGTACCCGGGGCAGATCCTGGACGATCCCCGCTACACGGAGAAGGACGTGGACGTCCTCGCGGCCCGCGCCTCCCGGGCGTTCGGCGAGTACTTCCCCGTCTCCTCGCTGCACGCGCGCGGTGACGGGCGCGAGGGGCGGATGCACCGGGTGGTGCGGTACGGGCCGCTGCTCGACGTGTTCGTGCTCGACATGCGCTCGTACCGGAACGCCAACTCGCCCGGCCGGCAGACCGACGACTCCACCGGCATCCTCGGCGCCGGGCAGCTGGCGTGGCTCAAGCGGGAGCTCGCCGCGTCCAGGGCCGTGTGGAAGGTGCTCGCGGCGGACATGCCGATCGGTCTGGTCGTCCCGGACGGCGCGGCGAACTTCGAGGCGATCGCGCAGGGCGACCCGGGGGCGCCGCTGGGCCGGGAACTCCAGATCGCGGAACTGCTGCGGTTCGTGAAGCACCGGCGGATCACCGGCACGGTGTGGCTGACGGCGGACGTCCACCACACCTCGGCGCAGCACTACGCGCCGGAGCGGGCGGCCTTCCAGGACTTCGCGCCCTTCTGGGAGTTCGTGTCCGGTCCGCTGGCGGCGGGCGGTTTCCCGGCGAGCGCGCTCGACGCCACGTTCGGTCCGGAGCGGGTCTTCGTGCGGGCACCGGAGCGGGCCAACCTGTCGCCGATGGAGAGCCCGCAGTACTTCGGTGAGGTCGACATCGACGGCCACAGCGGGGAGCTGACGGTACGGCTGCGGGCCGAGGGCGGGACGGTACTGTTCAGCAGGGTGCTCCAGCCTGGCATGGTCGGGCAGTAGCGCCGTGGTGCAGGCCGGACGCCTTCTGAGCTCAGTGCGCCAGAGGACCGATCGGTCTTTGACAAAACCGGTCCGAATCGGCCTTTAAGCCTCCAGATCGGCACTTAACCCGTCAGTCACAAAGCGTTCGTGATCGCGCAACACCGCTGGGTCACAGTGAAGCCATGACCGATGTGACGTCTTCGAAGAGTGCCCGCCGCCCGCACCACTGGCGGCACGACCTGATCGAGCTCGCCGCCCTGTTCACCGCCGTGGTGGTGGCCGACACGATCGCCAAGACCGTCGTCAAGGGCCCCGACGGTCCCCACCTGCTGGTCTTCTCCGCGATCGCGCTGGTCGCCACCGCCGCGTTCCACACCTGGTGGGCGCGGAGGCACAGTCATGCCGGCCATGCCCCGCCCGCCGGTGACACCGGCGGGCGCCCCACCAAGGAGCCGGCGCCCGAGACCGCACCCGCGCGGAGCGAGGCCGAGGAGGAGTCCGCTCCGCCCGCCGAGACGACGCTCTGGCGGATGCGGACCACGGTCGCGGACACGCCGGGCAGTCTCGCCGCGCTGTGCACGGCCCTCGCCCGCCTGGGCGTGGACATCCTCACCCTCCAGACCCATCCGCTCGCCGACGGCACGGTCGACGAATTCCTGCTGCGCGCTCCCGCCGAGCTCTCCGCCCAGGCCCTCGCCCGCGAGACGGCGGCGGCCGGCGGCCGCGACACCTGGACCGAGCGGGCCGACGCCCATGACCTGGTCGACACCCCCACGCGGGTCCTCGGCCTCGCCACCCGTACCGCGCTCGACGCGGCCGAACTCCCCCTGGCGCTGCGCCAGCTCCTCGGCCGCTGCACCCTCCATTCCGTGCCCGCCGTCTCGCTCACCGGCCGCCCCACCGGCGAACAGGCCCCGGTCGAGGGCGTCCTGGAGGAGACGGTGATGCGGCTGCGCGACCCGCGCGGCGGCACGCTCATCATCGAGCGGCCCCATCTGCCCTTCACCCCCACCGAGTTCGCCCGCGCCCGCGCCCTGGTCGAGCTCGACGCCCGGCTCGGCCCCCGCGTCCCGCGCAGCCAGGACGTGCTGACCCTGCCCGAGGGCAACGAGATCACCGTCCGCCGCGCCGACCAGCGCGACCTGGCCGCCGCGCGCGCCATGCACGACCGCTGCTCGGCCCGCACCCTGGGCCTGCGCTACCACGGGCCGGTCGGCGACGCCGACCGCTACCTCGACCACCTGCTCAGCCCCCGCTTCGGCCGGACCCTCGCCGTGCAGACGACCTCCGGCCGTCTCGTCGCCCTCGGCCACCTGCTGTGGGACGGCGACGAGACGGAGGTCGCCCTCCTCGTCGAGGACGACTGGCAGCGGCGCGGCATCGGCTCCGAGCTCCTCGGCCGCCTCGTGGCGATGGCCGAGGAGACCGGCTGCGACAGCGTGTACGCCGTGACGCAGTCCTCCAACACCGGGATGGTGGCCGCGATGCGGGCGCTGAACCTCCCTCTGGACTACCAGATCGAGGAAGGCACCCTGGTGATCACAGCCCGGCTGGCCTCGGCACCGCGACCGGACGCCCGGGCGCGGCAGGAGCAGCCGCACGAAGGGGCCCGGCGGGCGGAGCGCTGAGCGCCTGGGTGAGATCGCGCCAGAGGTCCTCGACGTCCTCCAGACCGACCGACATCCGGAGCAGCCGGTCGCTGACGCCCGCGGAGCGCCGGTCTCCCTCAGCCACGATCCGGTGGCTGATGGAGGCCGGGTGCTGGATGAGGGTGTCGACGCTGCCGAGGCTGACCGCCGGGGTGATGAGCCGTACCCCGGCGATCACGTCGTGCGGATCGCCGTACACCTCGAAGGCGATCATCGCGCCGCCGATCCGCGGGTAGTGGACGCGGGCGATCCGGGGGTCGGTGGCGAGTCGCCGGACCAGTTCCGCGGCCGTCGAGGACGCCGCCCTGACCCGTACCGGGAGGGTGGAGAGACCGCGCAGCAGCAGGTAGCCGGCGAGCGGGTGGAGCACCCCGCCGGTGGCGAAGCGGACCTGCCGGAGCGTACGGGCGAACTCCTCGTCGCAGGCGACGACCCCGCCCATGACGTCGCCGTGACCGCCCAGGTACTTGGTCGCGCTGTGCAGCACGATGCGCGCGCCCTGCTCGACGGGGCGCTGGAGCACCGGCGTGGCGAAGGTGTTGTCGACGAGCAGCGGGACGGAACCGCAGGAGTGGGCGATGGCCCGGATGTCCGCCTCGGCGAGGGTCGGGTTGGCGGGCGACTCGACCATGACGAGGCCGGTGTCGGGCCGGATGGCGTCGGCGATGCCCGCCGGGTCGGTCCAGGTCACCTCGGTGCCGAGCAGCCCGCCGTCGAGGAGGTGGTCGCTGCAGCCGTACAGCGGGCGGACCGCGACGACATGCCGCAGGCCCTGGCTCGCCCGGGCGAGGAGCACGGCGGTCAGGGCGGCCATGCCACTGGCGAAGGCGACGGCGGCCTCGGCGCCCTCCAGGCGGGCGAGGGCCTCCTCGAACCGGGCCACGGTCGGGTTGTCGAGCCGCGCGTAGACGGGCGGCCCGTCGAGCCGGGCGCCGGTGGTGGCGAACTCGTCGATCCGGGCGGCCTCGGCCCGGGCGTCGTACGAGGGGTAGGTGGTGGACAGGTCGAGCGGCGGGGCGTGCAGCCCGAGTCCGGCGAGGTCTTCGCGGCCGGCGTGCACGGCTTCGGTGGCGAGGGCCCTCGGGGTGGCCGAGGGGCCGTGGTCCATGACGTCCATGGCCGCACTGTGAACGGATACCGGGAAGTAGCGGGAAATCGCCGTGCTACGTTCGCCGAATGGCCGATTCTGTCGTACTGGACGCGGTCGATCTGCACATTCTTCGCCTCCTGCAGAACGACGCCCGGAGCACCTACCGCGAACTCGCCGCCGAGGTCGGCGTCGCACCCTCCACCTGCCTCGACCGGGTGGCGCGGCTGCGCCGCACAGGCGTGATCCTCGGACACCAGCTACGAGTGGATCCGGCCAAACTCGGGCGGGGGCTGGAAGCGCTGCTTCTCGTCCAGGTCCGCCCCCACCGGCGTGAACTGATCGGTCCGTTCGTCGACCGGATCCGGGCCCTTCCCGAGTCGCGGGCGCTGTTCCACCTCACGGGCCCCGACGACTACCTGGTGCACGTGGCGGTGGCGGACCCCGCCGACCTGCAGCGTCTCGTCCTCGACGAGTTCACCTCGCGCCGCGAGGTGGCCCGCGTCGAGACCCGGCTGATCTTCCAGGAATGGGAGTGCGGGCCTCTTCTGCCGCCCTCCCCCGGCCCTTCCTTGTCAGCCGACTGAGGCCGGACGAGGGTGACGCGGGCCCGCCGGAGACGCCAGGATGGCCCCCATGCCAGACACTTCCAGCAGCCAGCTGCCCCGCCAGGTCGCCGACGACCACGTCGACGCACTCATCGCCCTCGACCCGATCACCGGTACGTACCTGGGAGTCAAGGAGAGCGCCGGACGGCTGCCGGACTTCTCACCCGCCGGGCAGCGGGCGGTGGCCGACCTCGCCCGCCGCACCCTCGCCAGGCTCGACGAGGCCGAGCGGGCGCCGGGCGCGGACAGCGACGCCGAGCGCCGGTGCGCCCGGCTGCTGCGGGAGCGGCTGACGGCGGAGCTCGCCATGCACGAGGCCGAGGAGAACCTCCGTACGGTCAGCAACATGCGCTCGCCCGCGCACAGCGTCCGCATCGTGTTCACCGTGATGCCGACGGAGACCGAGGAGGACTGGGCGGCGGTCGCATCCCGGCTGCGCGCGGTCCCGGGCGCGCTCGACGGCTACCGGTCCGCGCTCGCACTGGGCCTGGAGCGCAAGCTCTTCGGCGGGCCGCGCCCCACCGCCACCTTCATCGAGCAGCTCACCGAGTGGGCGGGCGGGGAGAGCGGGAAGCCCGGCTGGTTCGAGGAGTTCGCCGCCGCCGGCCCCGCCACGCTCCCGACGGAGCTGAGGGCCGAGCTGGCCGCTGCCGCGAAGGGCGCCACCGCGGCCGTCGAGACGCTGCGGGACTGGATGCGGGACGTGTACGCGCCGGCCGTCGCCGACGCGCCGGACACGGTGGGCCGCGAGCGCTACCAGCGCTGGACCCGCTTCTTCAACGGCACCGACCTGGACCTCGACCAGGCGTACGCCTACGGCTGGACCGAGTACCACCGGCTCCTGGGCGAGATGCGGACCGAGGCCGAGCGGATCCTGCCGGGCGCGGGCCCCTGGGAGGCACTCGCCCACCTCGACGAGCACGGCACCCACATCGAGGGCGTCGAGGAGGTGCGGATCTGGCTCCAGCAGCTCATGGACGAGGCCATCGAGGCGCTCGACGGCACCCATTTCGAACTCGCGGGGCGCGTACGGCGGGTGGAGTCACGCATCGCTCCGCCGGGCGGCGCCGCCGCCCCGTACTACACCGGCCCGTCCGAGGACTTCACGCGCCCCGGCCGCACCTGGCTGCCGGTGGACGGCACGACCCGCTTCCCGGTGTACGACCTGGTGTCGACGTGGTACCACGAGGGCGTGCCCGGCCATCATCTGCAGATCGCGCAGTGGGTGCACGTCGCCGACCGGCTCTCCCGCTACCAGGCGACCATCGGCAAGGTCAGCGCCAACGTGGAGGGCTGGGCGCTGTACGCGGAGCGCCTCATGGACGAACTGGGCTTCCTGCCCGACGCGGAGCGGCGCCTCGGCTACCTCGACGGCCAGATGATGCGCGCGTGCCGGGTGATCGTGGACATCGGCATGCACCTCGGTCTGGAGATCCCCGCGGACTCGCCCTTCCATCCGGGCGAGCGGTGGACGCCGGAGCTCGCCCAGGAGTTCTTCCAGCTGCACAGCAGCCGCCCGCCGTCCTTCGTGGAGAGCGAGATGACCCGCTACCTGTCGATGCCCGGCCAGGCGATCGGCTACAAGCTGGGCGAGCGCGCGTGGCTGCTCGGCCGGGCCAACGCGCGGGCCGCGCACGGCGAGGCGTTCGACGCGAAGGCCTGGCACATGGCGGCCCTCTCCCAGGGCCCGCTGGGCCTGGACGACCTGGTGGACGAGATCTCCCGCCTCTGAGCGTCTCCCCCGCCGGGAATCCCCGGTCGATCGCTTGATCGACCGGGGATTCCCGTGCAGTCTCTCCTGATGAGCAGTGACTACACCCCGGACGCCACCGACTGGCGCATCCTCCAGGCCCTGCAGTCCGATGGCCGCGCCAGTTTCGCCGAACTCGCCCGCGCCGTCTCCATGTCGCCGTCGGCGGTGACCGAGCGGGTGCGGCGCCTCGAGGACGCCGGGGTGATCACCGGGTACACGGCGGTCGTCGACCAGGACCGGCTCGGCCTGCCCATCCTCGCCTTCGTACGGCTGCGCTACCCGCACGGCAACTACAAGCCGTTCCACGACCTGCTCGAGACCACGCCCGAGGTCCTCGAAGCCCACCACGTGACCGGCGACGACTGCTTCGTCCTCAAGGTCGCCGCCCGCTCCATGAAGCACCTGGAGTCGATCACGGGGAAGATCGCCACCCTCGGCGCGGTGACCACGAGCGTCGTCTACTCCTCGCCGCTGCCCCGGCGTTCCCTCAGCCGCTGAGCGCGTCCCCTCCGGTGCGCAGCCGCACCGCCGAGCCCTGCCGCGCCTTGACGACCTCCAGCTGGGCCGGGATCCGGCGGCGCAGGTCGCCGACGTGGCTGACGATGCCGACGCTGCGGTCCCGCTCGCGCAGCGAGTCGAGGACGTCGAGGACCTCGTCGAGCGTCTGCTCGTCGAGGCTCCCGAAGCCCTCGTCGATGAAGAGGGTGTCGAGCCGGACCCCGCCGGCCTCGTCGGTGACGACGTCGGCGAGGCCGAGGGCGAGCGCGAGGGAGGCGAAGAAGGTCTCGCCGCCGGAGAGCGTGGCCGTGTCCCGCTCGTTGCCGGTCCAGGCGTCGACGACGTGCAGGCCGAGTCCGGACCGCTTGCCGCCGGAGCGCGCGTCGGAGTGGACGAGGGTGTAGCGGCCCGAGGACATGCGCTGGAGGCGGGCGGACGCGGCCGCCGCGACCTGTTCGAGCCGGGCGGCGAGCACGTACGACTCCAGGCGCATCCGGCGCTCGTTCTCGGCGGAGGTGCCGGCGGTGAGGCCGGCGAGCCGTGCCACCCGGTCGTGCTCCTCGCGCAGCGGTCCCAGGCGGCGGACCTCGGCGTCGGCCTGCCGGGAGAGTGCGGCGAGGCCGGTGGCCCGCTCGCGGGCGGCGGCCAGGGCGGAGCCGGCCTCGCGGAGCGCGCGTTCCGCCGCCGTGTGCGCGGCCGCAGCGGCGGCCGGGTCGGCGGGGGGCAGGGCGGCGGCCTCGGCCGTGCCGGGCTCGGAGAGCCGGTCCGCGACGGCCGCGGCCTCCGCCTGCCAGACGTCCACGCGCTGCTGGAGGTCACGGCGCTCGCGCTCGCCGAGCAGGGCGCCGGCGGCCTCGGCCGGGGTGGCGAAGCCGGCCCGGTACGCGGCGTCGGCGAGCCGGTCGTCGGCCTCCTTGAGGCGCTGGGCGGCGAGTTCGGCGGTGCGTACGGTTCCGGCGGCGTCGACCAGGAGGGCGATCCGCCGCTCCAGGCGGGTGGCGTGTTCGGCCACGCTGGCGAACGCGCCGCGTCCCCGGGCGAGTTCCTCGTCGAGCGCGGACTGCTCCCGTTCCAGCGCCTCTCGCCGCGAGGTCCGCGCGGCGACCCGCCGCTCGGCCTCACGCCGCGCGCCCATCCGCTCCTCGTACTCCCGCTCGGCGCTCGCGAGGGCCTCGCGCGCGTTGTGGGTCTGTCCGGCGAGGGCGTGCGCCTCGGCGTGAAGGCGGCTCAACTCCTCGACCGCGTCGGAGAGTTCAGTAACCCTGGGCTCCGCCTCGCCGGACTCGATGCCCGTCAGGGCCTCCGTACGCGCCGCGGACCAGGACTCGCGGGTCACGGCCAGTTCGCGTTCGGCGGCCGTGCGGGTCTCCTCGGCGCGGGTGTAGGCCACGTAGGCCGCGTCCTCCGTGGCGCGGTCGACGTGGCCGGCGGTGGTGCGGGCGGGGGCCGGGTGGGTGGCGGAGCCGCAGACCTGGCAGGGGTCGCCCGGCGTGAGGGTGGCCGCGAGTTCGGCGGCGATGCCGTCCAGGCGGCGGGACTTGACGTCGAGCCAGTGCTCGTGGGCGGCGTTGCGCCGCTCGCGTGCCTCGGCGAGGCGCGTCTCGGCGGCGCGGGTGTCGTCGGCGAGGGCGTCACGGCGGCGGGCCGCGGCGAGCCGGCGGCGGGCGGGCTCCAGGCGGCCGGCGAGCCGTTCGGCGCGGGCGGCCGCGTCGCGGGCGGCCTCGACGCGCTCGGCGAGGGCGGCGCGGCGCGGTTCCCAGCCGTCGAGCCAGTCGGCCGCGTCCTGGAGGGCGTCCTCGTCGGCACGCGCCTCCCGGGCGAGTACGGCGCGTTCCTCGGCGACGGCGGCCGCGCGGCGCTCGGCGCGGCGGGCCGCGTCGAGTCCGCCGAGTTCCTCGCGCAGCCGGTGTTCGAGGGCGGAGAGGTGTGCGGCGCCGGCGTCGGCGAGGTCGGGGGGCAGCTGGGCGCGGGCGCGTTCCAGGGCGGCGTGCGCGGCGGCGTGCTCGCGCTCGGCGTCCTCGCGCAGTCCGAGCGCGGGGGCCACCCGGTCGGCCTTGAGGCCGCGGTCGAGGCGGCCCTGGAGGCGGTCGCGCTCCGGGGTCTGTTCGGTGAGCCGCTCACGGCGACGGAGGGCGTCGGCGTGCCGGGCCTGGCGGGCGGCGAGGTCGTTCTCGGCGTCGAGGGCGGTGCGGGCGGCGGCCTGCGCGTCCTCGGCGGCGGCGAGGCGCACGCCCGCGATGTCGAGCGCCTCCCGGGCCTCCGTACGGGCGACGGCGGCCCAGGTGAGGACGGACTCGGCGAGCCCGGGGTCGCCCGGCCGGCCCTCGACCGGGGTGCGGGCGCTGTCGAGGCCGCCGGCGGCCTGGGCCATGCGGTGGGCGAGGGCGAGCAGCCGCGCGTCCCCCTCCTCGACCCGCTCCTTGCCGGCGCGGCGCAGTTCGGCGAGGCGTTCCTCGACGGCGGCGAAGCGGCGGGTGTCGAAGAGGCGGCCGAGGAGCCTGCCCCGGACCTCGGCGTCGGCGCGCAGGAAGCGGGCGAAGTCGCCCTGCGGGAGGAGGACGACCTGGCAGAACTGCTCGCGGCTCATGCCGACGAGCTGGGTGATCTCCTCTCCGGCCTCCTGGTGGGAGCGGCTGAGGCCGGCCCACTCGCCGGTGGCGGAGTCGTACTCGCGGAGCCAGGTCTGGGCCTTCTCGGTGGTGAACCCGCCGCCGCGCTTCTTGGGCCGCTGCTGGGCCGGGCGGCGGGTGATCTCCAGGCGCCGGTCGCCCACGGTCAGTTCGAGGAGCACCTCGGTGTACGTGCCGACGGGGGCGTGGTCGCTGCGCAGGGACGTCCCGGGGTTCTGGCGGACGCCGGGGACGCCCCCGTACAGGGCGAAGCAGACGGCGTCGAGGACGGAGGTCTTGCCGGCGCCGGTCGGCCCGTGGAGGAGGAAGAGTCCGGCGGAGGACAGGGCGTCGAAGTCGATCTTCTGCGTGGTGCCGAAGGGGCCGAACGCGGTGATCTCCAGCCGGTGCAGCCTCACCGGCCCACCTCGCGCTCGGCCGTGTCGACGCGGACATCGTCGAAGGCGCCGTACAGGACCGCCCGTTCGGCACCGTCGAGGGCACCGCCGCGCACGTGGGCCACGAAGTCCTCCGCGATCTGCTGGTCGCTGCGGTCCCGCAGCCGCTGGGCGTAGGAGGCGCCGGGGTCGTCCCCGGTCCGCTCGGGGTCGAAGACCAGGTTGAGGGTGTGGGGGAAGCGTTCGGTGAGCCGGGCCATGGGCTCGGGGGGGCGCACGGGGTCGGTGAGGGTGGCCTCGACCCAGGACTGCTCGTGCGGGGCGTGCGCGGGGTCGGCGAGGAGGTCGTCGAGCCGCCCCCGGATGCGGGCGAGGGGTCGCGGGACGGGGCAGTCGATCCGTACGTCGCCGGTGATCGACCCGTCCTCGCCCAGGTCGATCAGCCACATGGTCTTGCGGTGGCCGGCCTCGGAGAAGGAGTAGGCGAGGGGGGAGCCGGAGTAGCGGACGCGCGGGGTGAGGGTCTGGCTGCCGTGGAGGTGGCCGAGGGCGACGTAGTCGACGCCGTCGAAGACCCCGGCGGGGACGGCGGCGACGCCGCCGACCGTGATGTCCCGCTCGCTGTCGCTGGGCGCGCCGCCGGCGACGAAGGCGTGGGCGAGGACGACGGAGCGGGTGCCGGCGGGCCGGCGGGCGAGGTCGGCGCGGACCCGGTCCATGGCGGCGGCGAGGACGGCCTCGTGGCCGGTCTTCTCGGCGCCGAGCCGCTCGCGGACGAGGGCGGGCTCGAGGTACGGCAGGCCGTAGAGGGCGACCTCGCCGTGCGTGTCGGAGAGGACGACGGGGGTGCCGATGCCGTCCGGGTCGGTACGGAGGTGGATGCCGGCCCGTTCGATGAGTCCGGCGCCGACGCCGAGCCGTCGGGCGGAGTCGTGGTTGCCCGAGATCATGACGGTGGGCACGCCGGCCTCGGCGAGGCGGTGCAGCGCGGTGTCGAAGAGCTCGACGGCGGGCAGCGGGGGTACGGCCCGGTCGTAGACGTCCCCGGCGACGAGGACGGCGTCCACCTCGTGGGCGTGGACGGTCGCCACGAGGTGGTCGAGGAAGGCGGCCTGGGCGTCGAGCAGGCCGACGCGGTGGAAGGACCGGCCGAGATGCCAGTCCGAGGTGTGCAGGAGCCTCACGATGCCGTCCCACCCCACATGTGCGCCGCTCCTCGCCGCCGGTTCCCGTTCGTGTGCGGCCACCACGCTATCCCGGGCGGGGCGTGGGTGGGGCCGGTCGCGGAGGCGGGCGGCGCGGGCGGGTGCCGGGGCCCGCCCGCTCGGACCCGGCCGCCCGGGGCGTCACTGACGGCTCGTCATGTGAGGCGCGTCACGTGTGACGTCTCACGCGTCCCCGTACGCCTCGCCGCCGAGTTCGAAGGAGGCCGTCCCCGCGGTGGCGTCGGCGAGCCAGCCGCGGAAGGCGGGGACGTCCGTGTCCGGGAGGCCGATCTCGATCGTGACGGCGTCGGCGTACCGCACGTCGCGGACGGCACGGCCGGTGGCACGCAGGTCGTTCTCCAGCCTGCCCGCCCGCTGGTGGTCGACGGTGACGGTGGCGAGCCGGAATCGCTGCCGGGTGACGGTGCCGAGCGCGTCGAGCGCCTCGCCGACCACCCCGCCGTACGCGCGGATCAGGCCGCCCGCGCCGAGCTTCACGCCGCCGTAGTAGCGGGTGACGACGGCGACGACGTACCGCATCTCGCGGCGCAGCAGCATCTGGAGCATGGGGACCCCGGCCGTGCCGCCGGGCTCGCCGTCGTCGCTCGCCTTCTGCACGGAGGCATCGGCGCCGAGGACGTACGCGAAGCAGTGGTGGCTGGCGGCCGGGTGCTCCCTGCGGACCCGCGCGACGAACTCCTGCGCCTCCCGCTCGTCGGCGACGGGCGCGAGCGCGCAGAGGAAGCGCGAGCGGTTGATCTCGGTCTCGTGCACGCCCTCACGGGCCAGGGTGCGGTACTGCTCCTGCATCCGACCAGCGTACGTTCCGCCGGGCCGGCGCTCCGCGGCGGTGGGCGGGAGGGCCGGGCCCCTTAGGGGACATCTGGGGGTCGGGTGATCGCCCGGAGGGGAATCCCGGGTCCGCGCGGGCCGTTCCTCTGGTGGACGGTCCGAGACGACGAAGGGCAGCAGAAGCGATGAGCGCAGACAGCACGACCACGGCCTCCACCGCCTCCTCCACGGCGGAGACGGTGCGGCGGATTCTGACGTCCGCGGGCGACACCTGGGCGGTGGTCGGCCTCTCCTCGAACCAGGCCCGTGCCGCGTACGGGGTGGCGGCCGTCCTCCAGCGCTTCGGCAAGCGGATCGTTCCGGTGCACCCGAAGGCGGAGACGGTCCACGGCGAGCCGGGGTACGCCTCGCTGGCCGACATTCCGTTCCCGGTCGACGTCGTCGACGTCTTCGTGAACAGCGATCTGGCGGGCGCCGTCGCCGACGAGGCCGTCGCGATCGGCGCCAAGGCCGTCTGGTTCCAGCTGGGCGTCATCGACGACGAGGCCTTCGCCCGCACCCGGGCGGCGGGCCTCGACATGGTCATGGACCGCTGCCCCGCGATAGAGATCCCGCGCCTGGGCTGAGGGGAGCGCGCACGCCCTCCCGCGGACGACCGCCTTTCGCCGCGGGGGCGTTTGTCTCAGCGGACGGGCGGGATGGAGACGGCCATCGTCATCTCGGCCGGCTCGTCGCCGTCGTTGCGGTAGGCGTGCGCGACGTCGGCCTCGAAGACGGCGGAGGTGCCGGCGGGGATCGGGTGGTCCTCGCCGTCCACGACCAGGGTGAGCGTCCCGGCGGTGACGTGGAGCAGCTCGACCGTGCCCTCCGGGTGCGGGTCGGAGGCGCTGCCGTCGCCCGGCATGAGGGTCCAGGACCAGAGCTCCAGGGGGCCGCGGGCCTCGGTGCCGACGAGGAGGGTGGTGTGGCTGCCCGTGGAGGTGGACCACATGCGGACGGTCTGGTCGGGCGGGACGAGCCGGACCTGGGGGCCCTGCTCGTGGTCGAGGAGGGTCGTGAGGGAGACGCCGAGGGCGTCGGCCAGCTTCACGGTGGTGCCGACGCTGGGGTTGGTCCGGGCCTGTTCGATCTGGATGATCATGCCTCGGCTGACACCCGCCCGTGTGGCGAGCGCGTCCAGGGTGAGTCCCCGCTCCTTGCGCCAGCGCTTCAGGTTCCGGGCGAGCGACTGCGTGAGCTGGTCGAGGTCCGACACATTCCGTCCAATATTCTGGATGACAGAGTTCAACACACTGAACTACGGTGGGGTGCACCCGATGGTTCACTGCACTGTACTGCCGCACGCCCCCTGCGAGGATCGATGACCGCCCTGTTCGCCCTGGCCACGAGCCTTCTGTGGGGCCTCGCCGACTTCGGGGGCGGGCTCCTGACCCGCCGGATCCCGGCCCTCACCGTCGTCGTGGTCTCCCAGGCCCTCGCGGTCGTCGTCCTCGGCACGATCGTCCTCGCGACCGGCGCCTGGACCGAGGCGGGACCCCAGCTCTGGTACGCCGTCGGGGCGGGCGTCGTCGGTCCCGCCGCCATGCTCGCCTTCTACAAGGCGCTCGCGCTCGGCCCCATGGGCGTGGTCTCCCCGCTCGGCTCCCTCGGCGTCGTCGTCCCGGTCTCCGTGGGCCTCCTCGTCGGCGACCGGCCGGGGCTGCTCCAGTTCGCCGGGATCGCGGTGGCGATCCTGGGCGTGGTGCTCGCCGGCGGACCGGAGCTGCGCGGGGCGCCGGTCCAGCGCCAGGCGGTCCTGCTGACCCTGGTCGCGGCCTTCGGCTTCGGTTCGGTGATGGCGCTCATCGCCGAGGCGTCCACGACCGTCACCGGCCTGTTCCTCGCGCTGTTCGTCCAGCGCGTCACCAACGTCCTGGTCGGCGGCGGTGCCCTGTACGTCTCCGTGAGACGCGGCGGGCGCGCCCTCCCCGAGGGCGGTCCCCGGGTCGTCCGCGCCGCGCTCCCGGCCCTCGCCTTCGTGGGCCTCGCGGACGTCGCCGCCAACGGCACCTACGCGATCGCCGCCCAGCAGGGCCCGGTCACCGTCGCCGCCGTCCTCGCCAGTCTGTACCCGGTCGTCACGGCCCTCGCGGCCCGCGGCGTCCTCAAGGAACGCCTCCGCGCCGTTCAGGCGGCGGGCGCGGGCCTCGCCCTGGTGGGCACGGTGCTGCTTGCGACGGGCTGACGGGCTGACGGGCTGACGGTTCAGGAGCCAGGTCCCGGGCGGGTCACGAGGGTACGGACTCGGAGCTGCCCGTGCGCTGCGCCTCCCAGACCGCCAGCACCGCCAGCTGTTCCGGGGTGACGTGTTCCGGGATCGGGGTCGGCGCGGGGGTACGGAGCGGGGGCTGCCAGCCCGCCTCCGGGGTCCAGCCGCGCACGACCTTCGCGGGAGCGCCCGCCACGACCGAGTGGTCGGGGACCTCCCCGCGTACCACCGCGCCCGCCGCGACGACGACGTTCCGGCCGAGACGCGCGCCGGGCAGGATCACCGCACCCGTGCCGAGCCAGCAGCCGGGGCCGATGGAGACGGGTGCCGAGCGGGGCCACTGGCGGCCGACGGGCTCGTCGGGGTCGTCGTAACTGTGATTGGTCGAGGTGATGTAGACGTACGGACCGCAGTACGTGTCCGAGCCGATCGTCACCTTCGCGTCGGCGATGACGTGGCTGCCCCGCCCGAGGACGACCCCGTCCCCCAGGGTCAGGACCGTGTCCGTCCCGAGGTCGAGGTCCGGCAGCATGCCCGCCGTCAGCGTGACCTGCTCGGCGATGATGCAGCACTCGCCGATCTCGATCCACGGCTCGCCGAAGACCGTGCCCTGCGGGAAGGCGAGCCGGGTGCCCGCGCCGAGACGGCGGAACCGCAGCTTTCCGGGGTGTTCGGCGGTGACGGAGCCGGCCTGCTGCACCCAGCGCCAGCCGCCCTGCACGGCACGGGCGAGGACCCGGCGCCGCCAGGCGGCGAGGGATGAGAACGTGTTTCTGTTCCTGGGCACCCGGCCACCGTAGTCGGCGACGTCGTACCTGATCAGTGAGGTGCGCTGTGATGTCGGTCATGAGCACGGCATAGGCTGCGCCCCGGGGCACCCCCGGGCGTGACACGACGGCTGAGATCCCAGGATCCGACGATCAGGAGCGAACCATGACAGAGGCGTTGATCAAGGGAGTGGGCGGCAAGGAGCCGCGGATCGACCCGACCGCCTTCACCGCCCCGACCTCCGTGGTGCTCGGCGAGGTCACGCTCGGCCCCCGCGCCAGCATCTGGTACCACGCGGTGCTGCGGGCGGACTGCGGTCCGATCGCCGTCGGCGCCGATTCCAACATCCAGGACAACTGCACGGTCCATGTCGACCCCGGCTTCCCCGTCTCGATCGGGGACCGGGTGACCGTCGGCCACAACGCGACCGTGCACGGCTGTGTGATCGAGGACGACGTGCTCGTCGGCATGGGCGCGACGGTCCTCAACGGCGCCCGGATCGGCGCGGGCTCGCTCGTCGCCGCCCAGGCGCTCGTCCCGCAGGGGATGGAGATCCCGCCGGGCTCGCTGGTCGCCGGCGTCCCCGCCAAGGTGCGCCGCCCGCTGACCGACGAGGAGAAGGCGGGGATCCAGCTGAATGCCGAGATGTACCTGCTGCTCGCCAAGGGGCACGCCGAGGCCTTCGAGGACTGATCCGCACGGCGATCGATCCGCGGGGCCGCACACCGCCGTACCGCCCGTGGCGCCGGTACGCGAGGAGGGCGGCGCCCGTGGCCGGGTGCCGCCCTCCGCCGCGTGCGCGTGCGCTGCGTGTTCAGTCCGCCGGGACCGGCTCCGGCTCGGCGGCCTCGGCCCGCTGCGCCGCCGCCTTCCTGGCGCGGTTCCTGACGACCAGCATCGAGGCGATGCCGATCAGTACGGCGAGGACGAGGCCCAGCCAGGAGAAGCGCTTGAGCCAGGCCTCGGCGACGATGCCGACCGAGTAGATGACGGCCGTGGTGCCGCCGGCCCACAGGATGCCGCCGAGGACGTTGGCGATGAGGAACTTCCAGTACGGCATGTGCAGCACACCGGCGAGCGGCCCCGCGAAGATGCGGAGGAGGGCGATGAAGCGGCCGAAGAAGACCGCCCACATGCCCCACTTCTGGAAGGAGCTCTCGGCGAGCCCGATGTTGGCCTCACTGAAGTGCTTGGGGAACTTCCCGCCCAGCCAGGCGAGGAGCGGCCGTCCGCCCTTGCGGCCGATGGCGTAACCGATCGAGTCGCCGATGATCGCGCCGGCGGTGGCGCAGGCGCCGAGGACGTACGGATTGATGTCGCCGTGCTGCGAGGCGAGCAGCGCCGAACTCACAAGCACGATCTCGCCGGGAAGCGGGATGCCCAGGCTCTCAAGGCCGATCACCACTCCCACGAGGCCGTAGACCGCGACCGCGGGGATCGTCTCCAGCCACTCCTGGACGTGCAACGCGGTTCCTCCCGTGTCGGCTGCTCAGCTGGTCGATTGCCCGGACGGACCTCGACGGGCACGCCGTGGAAGCCTACCCGGACGAGGGGGACGCGGCCCTCGACGAGCGCCGCCCCCCATACGGACGCCCCCGCACCCTGGAAGGTTGCGGGGGCGTCGCACGCGACGACCGGAGATCAGGCGTTCGGGCGCAGGGTCCACACGACGGTCATCTCGCCGGTCACGGCGCCGTCCTCGCGGGTGATGTCGATCCGCACCGGGAACTCCGGGCGCTGTCCGGCGTCGAGTTCCGCGACGACCTCGGCGGCGGGGCGACCGAGGGTGGCGGTGGCGGTGACGACGCCCATGGCCAGCTTCTTGTAGCCGATCTCGGCGCTGACGGCGAGCGGGACGGCGCGGCCCAGCTGGTCGCCGAAGGCGGCGAGCACGATGGCGCCGCTGGCGGACTCGGCCAGGGTGAACATCGCTCCGGCGTGGGGGCCGCCGACGTGGTTGTGGTAGGCGGGCTGGTCCGGGAGGCGCACGACGGCGCGCTCGGCGGTGGTCTCCAGGAACTCCAGGTTGAGGGTTCCGGCCATGGGGACCGTGGCGGCGAGCATCTCGCCGACGGACATCTGGTCTGCGCTCATGGACGCCGATGTTACCCATGAGTAGCAGCCTTGGCCATCCCCTCCCCCACCCCCGCGGCGGGGGCGGGCGTGGTCGACCGGCGCCCGCACCTCTATGGTTACTGGCCATGTGGCCAGGACAGCAGCCGCCCGGGGGCGAGCAGAACCCGCAGGACCAGAGTCAGAACCCCTACCAGCAGTCGGGGTACCAGCAGCCGAACCCGTATCAGCAGCCGCCTGCCCAGCCCGGGTACCCGCAGCAGCCGCCGACACAGCCCGGTTACCCGCAGCAGCCGCCCGCGCAGCCGGGCTATCCGCAGCAGCCGCCCGCGCAGCCCGGTTACCCGCAGCAGGGGTACGGGCAGCAGCCGGGGTACCCGGCCCCGTACCAGCAGCCGACGGTGCCGCAGCAGTACGCGGTGCCCGGCCCCGGACAGCCCGGCGGGCCCGACGGCGGGAAGAAGAAGACGACGCTCGTGGCGATCGTCGCCGCCACCGCCGTGGTCGTCGCCGCCGGGGTCACCGGGTTCCTGGTGCTCGGCGAGGACGACGACAAGAAAAACGTCGCCGAGGACCCCAAGCCGTCCGTGACGTCCACCGCCTCCGCGGACCCCTCCTCCGACCCGGCGCCCGCGCCGAGCCAGTCGTCCGGGATCGCCAACCCGCGCGACGGCGCGGCGCAGCAGCCGACGATCCCCGGCTGGAAGGTCGTCTACAACCCGAAGTACGGCACCCTCTTCGACGTACCGCCCGAGTGGGAGGTGTACAAGCCGGGCTCCATCACCGCCTTCGAGGACGAGAAGAAGGGCGGCGGCCTGCCGCTGGTCACGATGTCCAGTCCCACGAGCCTCAAGAGCAAGTGGTGCGCGTACGACACCGACAAGAACGGCACCGAGGAGACCTGGAGCCTGGCCACCGCCGGCACCAAGGGCGGCCAGGGCGCCAAGGACACCGGGTCCGCCGCCCGCGGCGAGGCCGGTACCTGGGTGTGGGGTGGCTACGCGCAGCACATGCCGCAGAGCACGATCAAGATCACCAAGCCCGTCCCGTACACGACGAAGTCCGGTCTCAAGGGCAGCCTGGCGACCGCCACGGCGCCGGGCGTCAAGAAGCGCAACAAGTGCGAGACGGACGGCAAGTCCTACGCCTTCACCTTCAAGAACGGCGCCGGCGACTTCTCGACCTGGGTGCTCTACGGGGCCGACGGCGTCAAGGACGAGCTGCCCGACGCGACGATCCGGCAGATCCTCTCCACGGTCCGGCTCGCCCCCTCCGCCTGACCGCTCTCTCCTCGGACCACCGGGCCCGGCCGCGCGCCGGTCCCGGTGGCCGGCCTCGGGCCCCGGAACCTTCCGCGCGCCGGTCCCGGTGGGGCCGGGCGACCTGACGGGCCGTCCGGATATCGGGTTGGCAGTACGGGGAGGAGCCAGGGATAGTCCCGGGGTGACCTCACCCGCCGCCTCCCCCCGCACAGCCCCGCGCCGCACCCGCCGCCCCGAGTGGGCCGGCCGCAACTACCTCCTCCTCACCGCCGCCACGATCGTGACGAACCTCGGCACGCACGGCGCGCTGATCGCCACGACCTGGGCGGTCTTCGAGGCCGACGGCGACGCCGGGGACGTCGGCCTCGTGGCCATGGCGAGGTTCCTGCCGCTCGTCCTCTTCCTGCTCATCGGCGGCGCGGTCGCCGACCGGGTGCCGCGGCACCGGGTGATGGTCGCGGCCAACGCCCTCAACTGCGTCTCACAGGCCGCCTTCGCCGTGCTCGTGCTCTCCGGCGAGGCCCGCATCTGGCAGATGATGGTGCTCACCGCGCTCTGCGGCACCGGCCAGGCCTTCTTCAACCCGGCGGCCGAGGGCATGCTCATGTCCAGCGTCAGCGGGGAGCAGGCGAGCCGCGCCTTCGCCGTCTTCCGCATGGCGATGCACGGCGCGGCCATCGGCGGTGCCGCGCTCGGCGGGGCGCTCGTCGCCTTCGTCGGACCGGGCTGGGTCCTCGCGATCGACGCGCTCGCCTTCGCCGTCGCGGGCGGACTGCGGGCCTTCCTCGACGTGAGCGGCATCCCGGCGCGCGCTCCCGGCGGCGGGCTCTTCGCGGATCTGCGGGAGGGCTGGCGGGAGTTCGTCGGCCGGCCCTGGCTGTGGTCGATCGTCGCCCAGTTCTCGGTGGTGGTGGGACTGATCGGCGCGGTCGAGTCGGTGTACGGGCCGCTGGTCGCCCGGGACGAGCTGGGCGGCTCGCGGCCCTGGGGCATCGCGCTCGCCGCGTACGGGGCGGGTACGGTCGCGGGCGCCGTCCTGATGACCCGGTGGAAACCGCGCCGGATGCTCTTCGTCGGGACCCTGTGCGTCTTCCCGATCGCGCTGCCGTCGGCCGCGCTCGCCGTGCCGCTGGACGCGGCGGGTCTGACGGCGGCGATGTTCGTCAGCGGGGTGGCCATCGAGGTCTTCGGCGTCTCGTGGATGACGACCATGCACCAGGAGATCCCGGAGGAGAAGCTGTCCCGGGTCTCGGCGTACGACTGGTTCGGCTCGACGGCGCTGCTGCCGCTGTCCACGGCCCTCGCGGGCCCGGCGGAGAGCGCGTTCGGCCGGAGCGAGGCGCTGTGGGGCGCGGCGGCCCTGATGGTGCTGGTCACCGCGCTCGTCCTTCTCGTGCCGGACGTGCGGAACCTGACGCGGCGCCCGCTCGGCAAGGAGGTCGCGGGCTCCCACGCCCCAGGCTCCTCAGCCGATGCCGAAGGCGCCCTCCGGGGGAACGGGTGACGGTACGGCCCCGGCGTCCAGGACCGGTTCCGCGCCGCCGGTGAACCGGTCGAGCGCCTCCCCGTGCTCCACGCGCGCGGGGAAGGCGTCCGCCGCCGTACGCCGGGCGAGGTGGGCGATGCCGATCGCGCGGCCGGAGGCGACCAGGACCGCGTTCCCGAAGCGGCGGCCGCGCAGCACAGCGGGCTCCGCGACGAGCGCCAGCTCGGGGAAGACGGCGGCGAAGGTGGCGAGCTGGGAGCGGAGGAAGGGGAAGGGCGCTCCGTCGGCCAGGTTGGCGGCGTAGAGCCCGCCGGGCCGCAGGACGCGCCGGACCTCGCGCGCGTACTCGACGGAGGTGAGGTGGGCGGGCACGCGCGAGCCGCCGAAGACATCGCCCACGATCAGATCGGCCGAGGCGTCCGGTGCCGCCTCCAGCCAGGCACGGGCGTCCGCCCCGTGCACGGTGGTCCCCGAGCCCTCGGGCAGCGGCAGGTGCTCCTCGACCAGGGCGAGCAGCCCCAGGTCGGCCTCGACGACGTCCTGGCGCGAACCGGGCCGGGTGACGGCGACGTACCGGGGCAGCGAGAGCGCCCCGCCGCCCAGGTGCAGGACGTCGAGGGGCGCGCCGGGCTCGGCGGCGCCGTCGACGACATGGGCGAGGCGCCGCGCGTATTCGAACTCCAGGTAGGCCGGATCGTCGAGGTCGACGTACGACTGGGGCGCGCCGTCGACGGTGAGGAGCCAGGCCCGCTCCCGGTCCACATCGGGCATGAGGCGCGCGGTGCCCTGGTCGACCTGGCGGATGACGGGGATGTGCTCGTTCACGCCCTCATTGTGCCGCCACCGCCGCCGTGCCCCATCGCCGCGTCCCGGGTGGCGGGCCCGGCCGGCGGTCGCACGACGCCCACGAGGCCCCGCACCCGCCCGCTGACGCCCTGCCGGAGCGTCAGCCCGTCCAGACGTCGGCGACGGCGTCGGCGTGGGTCGCCGCCTGGGCGCGCCCGGCACGGGCCGCGGCGGCCCGGTGCGCCGGGTCGAGCGCGTTGCGGCCGATGGCCTTGCGGGAGGCGGCGTCGGGGGTGATCACCTCGACGCGCGCCCTGGCGGCGGCAAGGTCGGCGCCCTGCCGCGCCGGGGAGAGCAGGGCCTTGCTGCCCCGGGCGCTGGGGGCGATGACGACGATCCGGTCGTGACCGGCGGCGAGGTGGGCGTTGGCCGTGGAGTGGATGCCGCCGTCGATCCAGCGGCGACCGCCGATGCTCGCCGGGGGCCAGACACCGGGGATGGCGCAGCTCGCGGTGACGGCGTCGGTCAGCGCGACCCCGCTGTCCTCGTCGTAGGCCGTGAGTTCGCCTGTCTCTGCGTCGACCGCGGTGATCAGCAGGGGCCGAACGGGCCACTCGGTGACCGGGCCGAGCCTCCGTGCGACTGCCGCGCGGCGCTCCGTCCCGGGCACGGCGGGGGCCGCGAGGGCGAGCCGGCCGAGCCTGCGCCCGTACTCCTCGGGTGTGCGGGACCGAAGGACGGCGACGGCGTACCGGAGGATCGTCGGGAGCCCCAGCCGTACGGCGGCCTCGGTGGCCTTCCCGTCGAGCTGCTGCTCGTACAGGGCGTCGAGCCCGCCCCGTCCGGCGGCGAGCCGCGCGCCGACGACCGCGCCGGCGGAGGTGCCGACGATGAGGTCGGCCGTGGTCAGATCGACTCCGGCGTCGCGGAGCCCCCGCAGCACCCCGGCCTCCCAGCCCGCCCCGACGAGCCCGCCGGCCCCCAGGACCAGTGCCGTCCGCCGCCCCGCCCGCTCTTCCGTCTGTGTCATGTGCCGAGTCTGGCCCAGCAGTTGCCCCGGCCGGGGGTGGGGTCAGAGGTTCTTCAGTGCCTCGCGGACGGAGAGGGGGGAGAGGCGGGAGCCGTGGGCGGCGACGAAGGCCCGGACCTCGGCGGGGGCCGTCTTCCCGTACTCGCGCAGGCTCCAGCCGATGGCCTTGCGGATGAAGAAGTCGGGGTGGGCCGAGCGGCGCAGGCAGTAGGCGAAGAGCCTGTCGGCGTCGGTGGCGTCCTTGAAGCGGAGCTGGTGGAGGAGGGCGGTGCGGGCGACCCACAGGTCGTCGTCGTCGATCCACGCGTCCATCACGCCGGCGAGGGCGGGGTCGGCCGCCACCAGTCCGCCGACGACGTGGGCGGCGAGGTGATCGACGGTGTCCCACCAGGAGTCGGTGGTGACGAGCCGGCGCGCGACGGGCAGGAAGCCGGAGGAGCAGCGCCGCACGTGCCGGCGCAGGTAGTCGACGGCGAAATAGTGGTACTCGCGCTCGGGGAGCGCGAAGCAGCGCAGGGCGATCGCGGCGCAGTCGGTCTCGTCGGGGCGCGGGGTGCCGGTGAGGACCGTACGGGACAGGGCGCGGCGCTCGGGTGTGCGGATGCCGAGGAAGGGGGCCGCTCCCTTCATGTACGCGACCATCTCCTGGGCCCTGAAGGGGTTCCCCGCGGCGGGGTAGACCGTGGTGAGCCGCTCCAGGACGGTGTCGGCGAGGGCGCTGGCGGGTGGCGCGGTGTCGGTCATGAGGCCCCCTCGGTGACGGCGCGCTCCGGGCGCGCGCCCGGACGGACATGACGCACATTACGGCGCTCCTACAGAGGCGTCCGTTACTCTCCCCGAATGCTCGCTCCCGTGCCCGGGCCGCCGGGCTCCCTCGCCGTCCGCTGCTCCCGGGCCCTGCTGGCCCCCCGCTCCCGGCTCTCGCTGCTCGCCCTGCTGCTGCTCACGGCGGCCACCCTGGTGGTGCTCTACGAGCCGCAGCGGATGCTCGCCTCGGGCTGGCCGCCGCACACGAGCGGCGCCGGGGCGGTGCTGCTCTTCGGCCTCGCGTACGGGGTGTGCGCCGCGGCGTTCGTCCCGCGTCCGGTGCTGAACCTGGCGGCGGGCGCGCTCTTCGGTTCCGCGGCCGGTCTGACGGGGGCGATCGCGGGGACGGTGCTCGGTGCGGGGATCGCGTTCACCCTCGGCCGGTTCCTGGGGCGGGACGCGCTGCGGCCACTGGTGCGGGGCCGCTGGCTGACGGCGGCGGACGGGCAGCTGAGCCGGCACGGGTTCCGCTCGATGCTGGCGGTCCGGCTGTTCCCGGGGGTGCCGTTCGCGGCGGCCAACTACTGCGCCGCCGTCTCCCGTATGGGATACGTGCCGTTCCTCCTGGCGACGGCGCTCGGCTCCCTGCCGAACACGGCCGCCTACGTGGTGGCGGGCGCCCAGGCAGGTTCGCCGGGCTCGCCCGCGTTCCTCCTCTCGGCGGGGTTCATCGTCCTGTCGGGCCTCGGCGCCGCGGTGGTGGCCTGGCGCAAGCGGCACACGCTGCGGGCCGCCGCTCCGGCCGCGGCCCGGGAGCCCGAGCGGAAGCCTGAGCCGGCGCTCCCATAGGGCCCCGGAGCAGCATCGGGCCTCGCCATGGGCCCGTCATCTTGGACCTGTACGCTGCGCACGACCTTCTGACCGCACACGTACATAACGGGACGGCCCTAGCCCCATGAGTTGGTTCGAATCGTTCATCCTCGGACTCGTCCAGGGGCTGACGGAGTTCCTTCCCATCTCCTCCAGCGCGCATCTCCGGCTCACCGCCGCCTTCGCCGGCTGGCACGACCCGGGAGCGGCGTTCACCGCGATCACCCAGATCGGCACGGAGACGGCGGTCCTGATCTACTTCCGCGAGGACATCGCGCGGATCGTCTCGGCCTGGTTCCGCTCCCTCACGAACAAGGCGATGCGCTCCGACCACGACGCCCAGATGGGCTGGCTGGTGATCGTCGGCTCGATCCCGATCGGCGTCCTCGGCGTCACGCTCAAGGACCAGATCGAGGGCCCCTTCCGCGATCTGCGGATCACGGCGACCACCCTCATCGTGATGGGCGTCGTCCTCGGCGTCGCCGACCGGCTGGCGGCCCGGGACGAGATCGGCGGCCGGCACCGCGCGACGCGCGAGCGCAAGACCCTCAAGGACCTCGGGGTGAGGGACGGCCTGATCTACGGCGTCTGCCAGGCGATGGCGCTCGTCCCCGGCGTCTCCCGCTCCGGCGCGACGATCTCCGGCGGTCTGTTCATGGGCTACACGCGGGAGGCGGCGGCCCGTTACTCGTTCCTCCTCGCCGTCCCGGCTGTGCTCGCCTCCGGTGTGTTCGAGCTCAAGGACGCGGGCGAGAGCGGCCACATCTCGTGGGGCCCGACGCTCTTCGCCACGGTCATCGCCTTCGCCGTCGGCTACGCGGTGATCGCGTGGTTCATGAAGTTCATCACCACGAAGTCGTTCATGCCGTTCGTGATCTACCGCATCCTGCTCGGCATCCTGCTCATCGTGCTGGTCTCGGCCGGCGTGCTGAGCCCGCACGCCGGCGAGTCCGCGGGCTGAGGCCTCAGCCCGCGTAGGGCACCCTGGCGATCTCCTCGATGCCGCCCAGGGTGCCCCACTCGTTCTTCCCGAGCCGGGTCAGCGGGCGCATCAGGGTCATCTCGGGGTGGCCGTCGACCATCACCGACTCGTCGACCGCCGCGTGCACGACCCGGCCGAAGACGACCGTCGAGTCACCGATCCGCAGCGTGCTGTGCAGCTCGCACTCCAGCGCCACCGGCGACTGGGCGACGCGCGGTGCCTTGACCCGCAGGCTCGGCTCCCGCTCGACGCCGCACGCGTCGAACTCGCTCACCCCGCGCGGGAAGTCCGTCGCCGTGGCGTTGATCCGCTCGAAGAGCCCCTCGGGGGCGAGGTTCACCACGAACTGCCCCGTCTCCTCGACGTTCCGCAGCGAGTCCTTGCGCCCGACCGAGGTGAACTGCACGACGGGCGGTGCGACCGAGGAGATCGTGAAGAAGGAGTGCGGGGCGAGGTTGTCCGTTCCGTCGGCCGAGGTCGTGGAGACCCAGGCGATGGGGCGGGGGACGACGGTGGCGGTCAGCAGCCGGTAGAAGGAGGTGCGGTCGGTCAGTTCGGGATCGATGTTCACGCGCATGGCGGCCAGTATGACCGGCACCCCGGACGGGCCCGCGGGCCCCTCGGGCCCGGCGGCCGGTCCGCCCCCCTACTCACGCCGGGGCCGCACGGCCCTTGGCCCCGGGCTTCCGCTGACCGACACTGAGCCGATGACGCAGCGCGTGGACCTCGCGACCGTGATGGACCGAATCGCCCTCGACGACCTGATCACCGGGTACGCGGCGGCCGTGGACGAGGGCGACTGGAGCGCCTACCGCGATCTCTTCACCCCGGACGGCAGGGCCGACTACCGCGGCTCGGGCGGGATGGAGGGGGCTGCGCCGGAGGTCGCGGAGTGGCTCGCCGCGACCATGCACCTCTTTCCCGTACGCCAGCACCTCATCGTGAACCGGCGCGTGCGGTTCCGGGAGCCGGGCGGCTACCCGGAGACCGGGGACCGGGCGGACATCGGTGCCGACTACGTCAACCCGATGCGGTTCGCCTCCGGCGAGGACTTCCTCTGCGGCGGGCGCTACGCCTTCGGGGCGCGCCGCACCGCCGACGGCTGGCGGCTCGCCTCGGTCGTCGTCGACGAACGCTGGCGCCGGACCTGACGTGCGGTCAGGACGCCTGGGCGAGCGCCTCGCGGACGACGCGCTCGCACAGCTCGTGGGTGAGCAGCGCGTCCCGGGCGCTGAGCACCCGCCCCTCCCGTACCGAGTCGAGGAAGGCGTGGACCGCCTGCTCGATGCCGCGCTGCCGGGCCACAGGCACCCAGTCGCCGCGGCGGCGCACGGTCGGCTGGCCCTTGTGGTCGACGACCTCGGCGAGGTTGAGGACCTGGCGCTTGGTGTCCTGGCCCGACACCTCCAGGATCTCCTCGGTGGAGCCGTTCATCCGGTTCATCATGCCGATGGCGGTGAAGCCGTCTCCGGAGAGCTGGAGGACGACGTGGTGCATGAGCCCTTCGCGGATCCGGGCCCGCACGTCGATGTGCTCGACCTCGCCGGGCACCAGGAAGCGCAGGGTGTCGACGACGTGGATGAAGTCGTCGAGGACGAGGGTGCGGGGGTCCTCGGGCAGGCCGATCCGGTTCTTCTGCAGCAGGATCAGCTCGCGCGGGTGGTCGAGGCACTGGGCGTAACCGGGCGCGAGGCGCCGGTTGAAGCCGACGGCGAGGCTGACGGAGCGCTTCTCGGCGAGCTCCACGATCCGCTCGGATTCGGCGTACTCGTAGGCGAGGGGCTTGTCGACGTACGTGGGGACGCCGGCCTCGAGGAGCCGGCCGGCGATCTCGGCGTGTGCGGCGGTCGACGCGTGGACGAAGGCCGCGTCGAGCCCGGCGGAGAGCAGCGAGTCGAGGTCGCGGTGGCGCCGGTCGGCGGGCAGGTGCAGGGTGTCGGCCACCCGCTTCAGGGTCGCCGGGGTGCGGGTCTGGAGGTGGAGGTCGACGCCGGGGAGGGTGCCGAGGACGGGAAGGTAGGCCTTCTGCGCGATGTCTCCGAGTCCGATGCAGCCAACCTTCACGGGGTCTCCCTAGTCGTCGTCCGCCGGCCCTGGCCGTGAGGGCCGTTCGCGCCGGTCAGCTTACGCGGGCCGGATCACGTGCTCGGCGGGAAGGGCGGGGTCGACGGGCGGGTGCCAGTCGCAGATGCCGTCGAAGCCGCGCAGGACGAGGCCGGGGCCGAAGCGGGAGACGGCACGGACGGCCGCGTCGCGCAGGGCGACCGCGGGGCGGGCGGAGAGCATGGTGATCGCGCCGGTGCGGGCGGCCGTGCGGACGAGGCCGGTGGTGCGGGGCAGCCGGTCGGCGGTGTACGCGGCCAGCGCGCGGCTCGGCAGGAAACCGAGGGCCGTGCGGGCGTGGTGGGCGAGGACGACGGCGTCCTCGACGGCCTGGTTCCCGCCCTGACCGAGGCTCGGCATCATCGCGTGCGCGGCGTCGCCGAGGAGGGCGACCCTGCCCCGGTGGAAGGCGGGCAGCGGGTCGGGCAGGTGGTGGACGTCGTGCCGCAGGATCCGGTCGGGGGCGACGCCGGCGAGGAGTTCGGGGACGGGGTGGTGCCAGTCGCCGAAGAGCCGGAGCAGTTCGGCCCGCTCGTCGTCGGGCGCGTGGGCTCCTGCGGGGGCGACGGCCATGGCGTACGCGTAGACCCGGCCGTCCTTGAGGGGCTGGCTCCCCCACAGCCGGCCGGCACCCCAGGTCTCGTGCGGGGCGAAGGGCCGGGCGGGTGCGGGGACGACGAGACGCCAGCTGGTGCTGCGGGAGTACCGGGGGCCGGGGTGCTCGGGGAAGAGCGCCCCTCGGGTGCCCGAGCGGATGCCGTCGGCACCGAGAACGAGCTCGGCCTCGAGCACGTCCCCGGCCGCGGCCCCGGCGTCCGGACCGGTCAGGCGGAGCGGGCCGTGGTCGTCGCCGGGTTCGGTCACGGAGGTGGTCCCGCCCGCCGGACCGGACACGTCGGCCGGGCGCCGGTCGTCACCGGCGTCGGTTCCGGCCGCGGTCCCCGCCTCGTAGACGGTCACGCGGGCCGGGCGGTGGTCGTCGCCGGGGTCGGTGACCGTGGCCGTCACGCCGGTGCGGACCGTGCCCTCGGGGAGTGCCGAGGTGAGGAGGTCGACGAGGGCGGCGCGGTGGAGGAGGACGAGGGGGCCGCCGAACCGGTCGGCGGCGGCCGTGGCGTCGGTGCGGGCGAGCCAGCGGCCGCCGGGGGTGCGGATGCCGCCGTCGCCCTGCCAGGCGGAGAGCGCGCGGACCCGGTCGCCGAGGCCGATGACGTCGAGGGCGCGCTGTGCGTTGGGGGCGAGGCCGATGCCGGCGCCGACAGGGGCGAGGTCCGCGGCGCGTTCGAGGACGGTCACCTGCCAGCCGCGCCGGCTCAGGGCGACGGCGGCCGTGAGACCGCCGATGCCGGCTCCGATGACGACGGCACGGTGCTGTTCCATGGCTGCTCCTCGGCTCGGGACGGCGGATCGACGGGCAACTACAGGTGTAGTGACCCGACATCCTGACCGTACTACAGCTGTAGTCGTGCCGGTAGTAGGTTGTCCCCATGACCTCAGCCACCGCCGGGACCCCGGCCCCGGAGCTCCCCGTCTCCCGCGCCGAGCGGATCGGCGACGCCGCTCTCGCCCTCCTCGCCGAGCGGGGGATGCGGGGCCTGACCCACCGCGCCGTGGACGAGCGGGCGGGGCTGCCGCAGGGCTCCACGTCCAATCACGCCCGCACCCGCCAGGCCCTCCTGGAGACGGCCGTGCGCCGTCAGGTCCAGCGCGAGGCCGAGGTCCTCACCCCGCACGAGATGCCGGGCCCGGAGAGCGGTGGCGACGCCCTCGTCGAAGCGCTCGCCCTCGCCCTGCACCGCTATCTCACCGACCACCGCTCCCTGCTGGTCTCCCGCTACGAGCTGGCCCTGGAGGCCACCCGGCGTCCGGAGCTCCGGAGCTTCTTCGACGCGGC
This sequence comes from Streptomyces sp. NPDC034084, assembly GCF_055575535.1. Lineage (NCBI taxonomy): Bacteria > Bacillati > Actinomycetota > Actinomycetes > Kitasatosporales > Streptomycetaceae > Streptomyces > Streptomyces sp. NPDC034084. The sequence goes on along the minus strand of NZ_JBVISK010000003.1, from coordinate 66,593 downwards.
GGGCGCGGTCTTCCACACCCCGCTGATCGAGATGATGGCGGCGGCCGGCTCGCCTGAGCCCGAGCGGCACGCGCTCTCGCTGATCGCCTGGAGCGAGGGGCTGATGTTCTCCTGCGCGGCGGGCTCCTTCCACGCGGCCGTGCCGAGCCGGGCGGAACTGCGCACCGGCTTCGACGAGTTGCTGCGCGGCATGCTCGGAGACCGCCCCTGACGCCGGCGCGCGGGCCGGTCGCGAAAGCGCTGGCGCCGCCCGCGATCATGGGAGACGATGCGGCCCATGACCACCGAACGCACCGAAACCATCCCGCGCGTCGACCCGGGCACCACCACCGGTGAGCGCGAGGCGCTGGAGCAGTGGCTCGACTTCCACCGCGCGACCCTCGCGATGAAGTGCGAGGGGCTCGACGACGCCCAGCTGCGCACCCCTTCCGCCCCGCCCTCGGACCTCAACCTGCTGGGTCTGGTCCGTCACATGGCCGAGGTCGAACGCGGCTGGTTCCGTCGTGTCCTGGCCGGCGAGAAGGCGGAGTGGATCTACTCGACGGAGGAGGACCACGACCGGGACATCCACGTCACGGACGAGGACACCTACGAGGAGGCCTACGCCACCTGGCAGGCCGAGATCGCCCACGCGCGCACCCTGGCCGCCGGCCGTGACCTCGACGACCTGGGCCTGGGCGAGCACCGCACCGGCCTCCCCTTCAACCTGCGGTGGATCTACCTCCACATGATCGAGGAGTACGCCCGCCACAACGGCCACGCGGACCTCATCCGCGAGCGGATCGCCGGCGCGACGGGCGACTGACCCCGCACCGGGCAGGGCGGTCCGCCCTGCCCGGACCGGTCAAGACCGCGCCCCGCACAGCCACCCGTGCGGGGCATTCCCCGCCGGTAGGGGCGCGAAGATCGCGTGGGGACCAGCAGAGTGGCGCGGGTGCATGGAACCCGAACAACAGCGAAGATCCTGGTCGGAGCGGCGGTCGCCGCCCTGACGGGCTGCGTCTCGGTGGACGCCCCGCCGACGGCGCCCACCGTCGCCCCCGCGCCCGCGGCCGGCACCGTACGCCCCGCCCAGGACGTGGCACCTCAGATCGTGGAGGGCCCGGCCCTGGAGGCCCTCGAAGCGGCGCTCCCCGCTCCCCCGCCGTCCGCCGCGCCCCGCGCGACGCGTCCGGCCGGGCAGCACCGGCCGGCGGTGACGCCCCCGCGTCCCGGGGCCCCACACCCCGATCCCGTACCCCGGCAGCGTGAGCGTCCGCGGCCGGCGACCCGGCCCGCCTTACCCCGGCCGCCGGAGCTGAGGGGGCTGTCGGCGGACCCTCCCGTGTCGCGGGCGGATGTCTGCGACCTGGGTGAGCGGTACGGGGGCTGGGCGCCCGGCAGCGATCCGGCCAGGATCTGCCGCGGCGGCTTCGGCCGGTGAGTCTCCTCCGCAGGGCGTGGGCCGGTCACGCGTCCCCGAGCCGTAGCTCCAGGCGCTCGATCGCGGCCCGGACCCCGTTCCCGTAGCCGTCGTCGTCGAGGTGGTCCGATGCCGCGCGTGCCCGGTCCAGATGGACCCGCGCGGCATCGGGCCGCCGGAGCTTCACGTAGTCCGCTGCCAGGTTCAGATGGAGCGAGGGGTACAGCGCCCGGAGGGCGGCCGCCGAATCGTGCGCGGCGAGCCGCTCCTCGGCGAGGCCCTCGGCCGCGCTCAGCGCCCGCAGGTCCCAGGCCAGCTCGGTGTCGGGATCGTCCTGGGCGTCCGCCATGTAGTGCGCGAGGGTGCAGCGGTGCAGGGGGTCGCCGTCCGGGCCGATCTGCTGCCACAGCAGGCCGAAGCGGTTGCGGGCCTCCTCGCGGTCGCCGCCGTGGAGCAGCATCATGGCCTGCCCGATCCTGGTCATGACCCCGTCGTCCGACACCTGCTGCTGCTCGGCCACCGCGACCTCCACCCGCTCACCCACTGGGAGTGACGACGCTAGCCGCAGCCGGCCCGGATCGCGTCGAGGCTCAGCCGAGGTCGGGAATGCGCCAGTCGATCGGCTCGTGCCCCTGGGCGGCGACGGCCGCGTCGATCTGGGTGAAGGGCCGCGACCCGAAGAACTTCTTCGCCGACAGCGGCGAGGGGTGCGCGCCCTTCACCACGACGTGCCGCTCCTCGTCGATGAGCGGCAGCTTCTTCTGCGCGTAGTTGCCCCACAGGACGAAGACGGCGGGATCGGGGCGGGAGGCGACGGCGGTGATCACCGCGTCCGTGAACTTCTCCCAGCCCTTGTTCTTGTGCGAGTTCGCCTCGCCGGAGCGGACCGTCAGCACGGCGTTGAGCAGGAGGACGCCCTGCTCGGCCCACGGCATCAGATAGCCGTTGTCCGGGATCGGGTGGCCGAGCTCCTCGTGCATCTCCTTGTAGATGTTCCGCAGGGAGGGCGGGGTCTTCACGCCGGGGCGGACGGAGAAGCAGAGGCCGTGCCCCTGCCCCTCGCCGTGGTACGGGTCCTGGCCGAGGATCAGGACCTTCACCTTGTCGTAGGGGGTGGCGTCGAGGGCGGCGAACACCTCGTCCTTCGGCGGGAAGACCGGTCCCCTGGCGCGCTCCTCCTCGACGAACTCGGCGAGCTGGGCGAAGTAGGGCTTCTGCAGCTCTTCGCCGAGGACACCCCGCCAGGACTCGGGCAGCATGCTGGTGTCGGTCACGGTCAACAACCTCCGGTGGACGTTCCTGTTGCTCCGTCCGAGAACCTACCGGGGGCCACTGACAGTGGCCCCCACAGGTCCGCTACCAGCTGGCCCGGCGGCTCAGCTCCCACATCTGCATGACCGTCTGCGGGTCGAGGGCGCGCTCGCCGCCGCCGATGTTCTCGCCTGCCGCGATGTACAGCTTGCCCTGCCACAGGGGGAGCAGCCGGACGTCCTGGACCAGGATCTCCTGGGCCTCCACGAACTCGTCCGCGACGGTCCCGCGGTCGCTCTGGCGGCGGGACTTCGGCAGCAGCTCGTTGGTGATCCGGGGGCTCTCGTACGGCGTGCCGAGGACGTTCTCCTTGCCCACGAAGGGCGCGACGAAGTTGTCCGGGTCCGGGAAGTCGGGGAACCAGCCACGGCCGAAGGCCGGGTACTCGCCCTTCTGGTAACCCGCCTGGAACTCCTTCCAGGGCTTGCCGTGCAGGGTGACCTTGAAGAGGCCGGACTCCTCCAGCTGCCGCTTGAGCTCGGCGAACTCGGCGGCCGTCGAGGAGCCGTACCGGTCGGTGGTGTACCAGAAGTCCAGCTCGACGGTCTCGGTGATGCCCGCCTTGCGGAGGATCCTCTCCGCCTTCTCCTTGCTGGGCGAGCCGAAGCGGTCGAAGAACTTGGTGGTGTGGGCGGCGATGCCCTTGGGCACCATCGAGTACAGCGGCTCGGCCGTGCCCTGGTAGACCTTGCTCACCAGCTCGTCGCGGTCGACGAGCTGGGCGATGGCCTTGCGGACGGGGAGCTTGGCGACGGACTCGTCCTGGGCGTTGAAGACCAGGTAGCGGATGTCGGCGCCGGTGGACTCGACGATCTGGAGGCCCTTGTTCTCCGGCTTGTCCTCCTGGAGCGAGACGACCTCCGCGGCGGTGAGGCCGCGGTAGGTGGCGTCGATCTCGTTCTTCCGGAGGGCGGCGACCATGGCTTCGGAGTCGTCGAAGTACCGGATCGTGACGCCGCCGTTCTTGCGGTCGGCGAAGCCCTTGTAGGTGGGGTTCTTCGTCAGCTCCGCCGACTTGCGCTCGGTGTACGAGTCGAGGACGTACGGGCCCGAGCCCATGATCTTGCCGTCCTTGCGGAGCCGGTCGGCCGGGTACTCGGCCGGGTCCACGAGCGACATCGCCGGGGTGGCGAGGACGAACGGGAAGGTGGCGTCCGCCTTGTTGAGCCGGAAGACGATCGTGCGGTCGCCGGTGGTCTCGATCTTGTCGAGCGAGCCGAGCATCCCGTTCGGGCCGCCCTTGTGGTTGATCGTGCGGATGCGCTCGATCGAGTACCGCACGGCCTCGGCGTCCAGCTTGTGCCCGTTGGAGAACGTGAGGCCCTCCACGAGCTTGCACTCGAAGACCCGGCTGGAGGTGTCCGTGAACTTGCAGTCGGCCGCGTCCGACTGCGGGGTGGTGCTGCCCGTCGGGAAACTCACCAGGGTCTGGAAGACATTCCGGAACAGCTCCCAGGAATTGTCCCAGGCGGCCGCCGGATCAAGCGTGGTGGGAGAACTCGTCGTACCGACGACGATCCTCTGATCCCCGGCGGATTCGCTGTCCGAGAAGACACCGCATCCGGTTACCAGGGATATGGACACAAGGGCTGCAGCGGCCTGCAGACTGGTCCGGTTGAACACGTGCACGCTCCTCGTTCAGCCATGGGTCGGCCGACGATACCGCAGCACCCCGCCAGGTCAATCGTCGAGCCTGACGGGGCACTTGAGGCATTCAAGGCATAACCGGGCCCAATCCGGACAGGAAATCCGGGAAGTGTCCGGTTATCGGTCACCCGACTCCGGCGTTCAGGAAGATACCGCCGTCGACGACGAGCGTCTGACCGGTGATCCACTCCGACTGCGCGGAGGTGAGGAAGGCGGCCGCGCCGCCGATGTCCGCCGGCTCGCCGAGTCGGCCGAGCGGGTACGCGGCGGCCGCCTCCGCCTCGCGGCCCTCGTAGAGCGCCTGAGCGAATTTCGTCTTCACGACGGCCGGGGCGATCGCGTTGACCCGCACGACCGGCGCGTATTCGTGCGCCAGCTGAAGGGTGAGATTGATCATCGCGGCCTTGCTCATTCCGTACGCCCCGATGAAAGGCGAGGCGGAGACGCCGGCGACCGAGGCGATGTTCACGATCGCCCCGCCGTGCTCCTTCTGCCAGGCGTGCCAGCTCCGCTGGGCGAAGCCGAGCGCGGAGATCACGTTCGTCTCGAAGACCTTGCGGGCCACCCCGAGGTCCAGGTCCGCGATGGGTCCGAAGACGGGGTTCGTACCGGCGTTGTTGACCAGGAAGTCCAGCCGGCCGAAGCCGTCCATCGCCGCTTCGACGGCGGCGGCCTGGTGGGCCTCGTCGTGCGCCTTGCCGGGGACGCCGAGGGCGCGGTCGGCCCCGAGCCGCTCGACGGCCTCCTTGAGGGCCTCCTCGCCGCGCCCGGTGATGACGACCCGGTCGCCACGGGCGACCAGGGCCTCGGCGATGCCGTAGCCGATGCCCCGGCTGGCTCCGGTGACGAGGGCGACCTTGCCGGACAGCTCCGGCCGTTCCTGTGCGCTCATGCCTGCCTCTTCCTCTCGCTGCCGGTCGTCAGTTGAGCGGGCCGCCGGCCACGTACATGACCTGGCCGGAGACGAAGCCGGCGTCGTCGCCCGTGAAGAACGCGATCGCGTTGGCGACGTCCTCGGGGCGGCCGACCCGCTGCACCGGGATCATCGAGGCGGCGGCGGCCTGGAACTCCTCGAAGCCCATGCCGACGCGCTCGGCGGTCTGCGCGGTCATCTCGGTGACGATGAAGCCCGGAGCGACGGCGTTGGCGGTGACGCCGAACTTGCCGAGCTCCTTGGCGAGGGTCTTGGTGAAGCCCTGCAGACCGGCCTTGACCGCCGAGTAGTTGGCCTGGCCGCGGTTGCCGAGCGCCGAGGAGGAGGAGAGGGAGACGATCCGGCCGAAGCCGGCGTCCACCATGTGCTTCTGGACGGCCTTGGCCATCAGGAAGGCGCCCTTGAGGTGGACGTTCATGACGAGGTCCCAGTCGGACTCGGACATCTTGAAGAGCAGGTTGTCGCGGAGCACGCCCGCGTTGTTCACGAGGATCGTCGGCGCGCCCAGTTCGGCGGCGATCCGCGCGACGGCGGCCTCCACCTGCGCGCTGTCCGAGACGTCGCATCCGACGGCGAGAGCGGTGCCGCCCGCGGCGGTGATCTTCTCGACGGTGTCCTTGCAGGCCGCCTCGTCGAGGTCGAGTACGGCGACGGCGCGGCCCTCGGCCGCCAGGCGGAGCGCGGTGGCCGCGCCGATACCCCGTGCGGCACCCGTGACGACGGCTACGCGCTGCTCGGTGGTGGACATGCTTGGTTCTCCTCGCCCTTGGATCGTCCCTGGTCGCGGCCGGACCGGTCGCCGCTCTTGCGTCCCACACATGAGCGACCGCTTAGTATCGACCGCAGGACGAGACGCTAGAAGCCCTGGCACCCGGTGTCAACGGCCCACCGGGTGCACCAGGTCACTCCCTGTGCCCCTACCGGACGAGAAGGTCGAGCAGCCGTTCCACCTCGGCCTCGGGGTCGGCGGTCAGACCCGTGTGGACGGGCCCCGGCTGCACGACCGTGGAGCGCGGCGCGATCAGCCAGCGGAAGCGCCGCCCCGCGTCGTCGCGGGCCGCCTGGCCCGCCGCGTCGCCGCCGAGGCAGACCCCCTCGACGGCGCGCAGCGCGGCCCGTACGCCGGTCACGTCCGCCGCCGGGTCGAGCGCCGTCAGCTTGACCTCGTCCAGATGCGTACGGGCTGCCACGAACGACCGGGCGCGGCAGTAGACGACCACTCCGGCGTTGAAGCACTCGCCGCGCTCCACCCGGGGCACCACGCGCAGCAGCGCGTACTCGAAGACATCGCGGTCGGTCACGGCGTGCCGTCCTTCTCGGTGGAGTGGGTCCGGGGCGCGAGGCGCTCGGCGAGCCAGCCGGGCGGCTGCTGCGGCCGGCTGTCGGTGCGCGGGCCGAGCGTGATCCGCTCGTGGATGGTGGCGGCCCGTGGCAGCAGCGCCGCGACGTACGCGGCGCGCACGTCGTCCGCGTCGTCGAAGCCGGGCTCGTCGACGAGCCACTCGTCGGGGACGTCTGCGGCGACCTCCTCCAGGAGCTCGCGGGTGACGAGCGGCGCGAGCTCGGCGGCCGCGGCGGCGATGTCCGGGGCGAAGGGGGCGAGCGCGTGGTCGGAGGCGTCGTACGGCTTCGCGGCGGAGGCCTGGGCGCCCGGCCAGTTGTGGTGCCAGATCATGGTGGCGCCGTGGTCGATGAGCCACAGGTCGCCGTGCCAGACGAGCATGTTCGGGTTGCGCCAGGACCGGTCGACGTTGTTGATCACCGCGTCGAACCAGACCACCCGCCCGGCCTCCCGGGGGTCGACCTCGTACGCGAGCGGGTCGAAGCCCAGCGAGCCGGGCAGGAAGTCCATGCCCAGGTTCAGGCCGCCGCTCGTCTTGAGCAGCTCCTGCACCTCCCGGTCAGGCTCGGAGAGCCCGATGACCGGGTCGAGCTGGATGGTGACGAGCTCCGGCACCCGCAGCCCCAGCTTGCGGGCGAGCTGTCCGCAGATGACCTCGGCGACCAGGGTCTTGCGCCCCTGGCCCGCGCCGGTGAATTTCATGACGTACGTGCCGAGATCGTCGGCCTCGACGATCCCGGGGAGCGAGCCGCCTTCACGCAGGGGCGTGACATAGCGGGTCGCTACGACCTCTTCCAACACTTTCCCAGGCCACCCATCTCTTCGACCTTGTAACCCACGGACGACTGCTGCGGGGTGGAGAGGCGGGAATCGCCGGGTCAGCGTCACTGGGGAGATGCGGGGAGTTGCGACCGGCAGGCCGGTCTCCCCGCTCCCCAGTAGACCGCCGACGGTGGCGCGCCCCCTGCTGCCAGCCTCCGGCATGAAGGGAACATAGTAACCGAGGGTGATCGCGGGTGAGCAGTGCCCGAGCCCCCGCGAGAAGGGGCGAAGCTGGCGAGACACCGTGCCGCTTGCGGGCCGAGCGCCCGGGCAGCCATGGTCATGAACCTCGGCACCGGGCAGGCAGCCCACTGCGGCCGACCAGAGCCGCAGCCCGCCGCCAGGCCCAGTCCCGAGCGGCTCAGGGCCGGGTGGCGGCTTCGCTGTCGGGGTGGAGGGAGAAGACCTGGTCGAGGCCGACGAGACGCAGAACGCGCAGGGTGCGGTCGGGAACCGCGGCGAGTGCCATGTCGGCTCGGGCGGCCTCGGCCTGGTTGCGGGCGGCGATCAGGGCGGTGAGGCCGCTGGAGTCGCAGAACTCCATGCCGGCCAGGTCCAGGACGAGGCGCTGACCCGGCCGGAGGGTGATCGTGGCGAGCAGGTCCCGCAGGTGAGCAGCGCTCTTGTAGTCGAGTTCGCCGAAGATCTCCAGGACGGGGCCCGTCGCGGCGTTCCGGGTGGTGATTCTCAGCGGGCTCATGGCATGGAGCTGTTCGCTGCCGGGCCGGATGCCGGACGGACGGCCGCACCGAGCGCCAGCAGGGCGGTGTCGTCGTCCAGGCCGTCTCCGAAGCTGTCCAGAAGATCGGTGAGCGCCTTGACGACGGCACTGGACGGCTCTCCGGCGTGGTCCTCGGTGAAGGCGCGCAGTGCCTCGTCGCCGAAGAGCGCGGTGCGGTCGTCACCGGTGCGGGCTTCGGTGAGGCCGTCGGTGTAGAGGAGGAGGGTGTCGCCGGGGGCCAGGACCGTGGAGGCGGCGGCGAAAGGTGCGGTGGGCAGGACGCCGACGAGGAGACCGCCGGGGGTGGGCAGGAAGTCGGCCCGGCCGTCGGCGCGCAGGACCAGCGCCGGCGGGTGACCACCCGAGGCGAGGCGGACGGCGACCTGTCCGGTCTCGGGGTCGGGTTCGACGACGCCGAAGATGACAGTGCAGTAGCGGGGGTCTCCGGCGGTGTAGCGCTCGTGGATCACCGTGTTGAGGGTGGTCAGAGCGGCCACGGGATCGGGATCGTGCAGGGCGGCGGCGCGCAGGGTGTAACGGGTCAGCGAGGTGACCGCGGCCGCCTCGGGGCCCTTGCCGCACACATCGCCCAGGAAGAAGGCCCAGCGCTTGCCGTCGAGGGGGAAGACGTCGTAGAAGTCTCCGCCCAGCCGGTCCGGGGAGGCGGTGCGGTAGTGCGCGGCGGTGTCCATCCCGGGGATCGTCGGCAGGGTGTCGGGCAGCAGTGACCGCTGGAGTACGGCGAGGGCGTCCTGCAGACGGGCCCGGTCGGCCTCCGCCTGCTCGCGTGCCTGTTCGGCGGCTTTGCGGGCTCGCAGAAGCTCTTCCTCGTAGGCGCGGCGGTCCCGGGCGTCGAAGGCGGTGGTACGGATCAGCAGGGCGTCGCCGCTGTCGCCGTGTTTGATGACGGAGGAGACCAGCACCGGCATCCGCCGGCCGTCCGCCCCCTTCAGCTCCAGGGCGATGCCGCCGATCTCTCCCCGCATCCGCAGCAGCGGTGCGAAGTGCGTCTCGTGGTACAGCTTGCCGCCCACGGTGAGCAGGTCGGAGAACCGCATCCGGCCCACCACCGCCTCCCGCTCCAGGCCGAGCCAGCCCAGCAGGGTCGCGTTGATCTTCGCGATGGTGCCGTCCATCAGCGTGGACAGATACCCGCACGGCGCACTCTCGTACAGCTCCTCGGCACTGTCCTCGAGGAGCGCGGCGAAGGCCGCGGTCGAGGCGTCCCCGTGGTCGGCGCCGTGCCGCTCGGGCTGCTGCCCGGTGCGGCACATCACCGCAGACCCGCCAGGAAGTCGGTGATCGCTTCATTCGTGGCTTCGGGCGCGGACAGGTGGGGGCAGTGCCCGGTGGCGTCGAGGGTGACCAGTGTCGAGCCGGGGATCGCCCGGTGGACGTAGGGGCCGACCTCGCGCGGGGCGATGACGTCCTGGGTGCACTCCAGAATCAGCGTCGGCACCCTCACCTTCTTCAGGTCGTCGCGTGAATCCGACAGGAAGGTGGTCCGGGCGAAGACGCGGGCCATGTCGGGGTCGGTGGCACAGAAGCTGTCGGTCAGCTCCTCGCCCAGTTCGGGTCGCTCCGGATTGCCCATGATCACCGGTGCCATCGCCGACGACCAGCCGAGATAGTTCGACTCCAGGGACGCGAGCAGCTCATCGATGTCCTCGGCGCTGAACCCGCCCCGGTACCCCTCGTCGTCGACGTACCGCGGCGAGGGCGCGACCATCACCAGGGCGCCGATACGCTCCGGCGCCGCGTCGGCCGCCAGCACGCCGGTCATCGCGCTGACCGAGTGACCCACGAACACGGCGTCACGCAGGTCGAGCGCTTCACACACCTCCACCACGTCCTGGGCGTAGCCGTCCAGCGAGGCATAACGGCTCTCGGAGAAGGCGGCGGGATCCGCGCCTCCCGCGCCCACGTAGTCGAACAGCACCACCCGGTAGTCATCGGCCAGGGCGGGCACCGTGAGGCGCCACATGTTCTGGTCGCACCCGAAGCCGTGGGCCAGCACAACCGTCCGCCCACGGGGATTGCCCGTGACGGTGATGTTGTTCCTGCGCTCGATGTCCATGCCCCCACCCTCTCAGACTCCACACTCTGTCCCGAATGGTCGCGATTCCCTCACACCCCACCCGGGAACTTCACGTTCTGCGTGAGAGGACGAACCGGCACGGCGGTCACCCCGCGGCGGCGTCCTCCACCGTCTCCCGCACCTTCAGGACGCCGTCGACACCGGTGATCTCCAGAATCCGCCGTACCGGTCGGGTCGGCGTCGCCAGGCGCAGGTCAGTCGCCCGGTGGGTGAGGATCAGCAGGTTCAGGAAGGCGGAGTCCGCGAAGGTGACGCCGGAGACGTCCAGGACCACCTTCCGGTGCTCCTGGGCCGCGGCGCCCAGGACGGCGGCAAGGGGGGCGATCGTCTGCATGTCGTAGGAGCCGCGCGCGATGACGACACAGGTGCCGTACGCCTCGTACCGGTCAACCGTGGGCAGATCCGCGATCTGTACGCCGGCCCACCCGACCATCCCCTCCCCGCTGCCGTCGGCGCCGGTCTCGCGCCGCGCCGTCACGGTCTCGTCCAGAGACATCGCTGGCCCCTTCCTCATGGCTTCCGCGGAGAATCATGCCATCTGTTACACGAAAACTATGTCATGCATTGGGTGTCCGGCAACGACGGTCCTTAGAATGCTGTACATGATTGGAGTGCCCGAACCACACAGCGGCTGGACGTTCATCACCAACCACGCACGCGTACTGGCAGCCATCGCCGATGACCCGAACGTCCGGATCCGCGACATCGCCGCCCACTGCCGACTGACGGAACGGGCCGTCCAGCGGATCATCTCCGACCTCGAACAGGACGGCTACCTCTCCCACACCCGCGACGGACGCACCAACACGTACCGCATCGAGCCGGACCGAGTGCTTCGCCACCCGGCGGAAGCGGGCCTGCCCGTGGCCTCCCTGCTCTCCCTGCTCGTAAAGGACGAAGCACACCGCGCCCAGAAGACGGACGCGAGGTCGTCACATCTGGCCGCCACCCATCGCGCGAGGTAGCGGAAGCCGGCCGCCGACCGCGGCCCATCCCGCTTCAGCCCGCCCGCTTCCCTTCCGCGCCGAAGACCGGGGAGCGGGCGCGGTCTCGCCGCCGCCCCGGAGGCCCCGCGATTTTTTGGGCCGGGGACGTTTGTTCGGGCGAGATCGGTGCAGACGCTGAGCTAACACAGCCTTTACACGACGAAGCGGAGAGCACCATGGGCATCATCGCGTGGATCCTGATCGGTCTGATCGCCGGCGCCATCGCCAAGGCACTGATGCCGGGCAAGGACCCGGGCGGCATCATCGTCACCATGCTCATCGGCATCGCCGGCGGCCTGCTCGGCGGCTGGCTCGGCAAGGTCATCTTCGGCGTCGACTCCGTCGACGGGTTCTTCGAGATCTCCACCTGGATCGCCGCGATCGTCGGCTCCGTCATCCTGCTCGCCCTGTACCGCCTCATCACCGGCAACCGACGCTCCCACCGCCACGCGTAAACCGCTGAGCGCACCGGCGTCCTCCAGCCCGAACGGCTCCCGCTCCCCGTTTCCACGGGACGGGAGCCGTCGGCATGGGGCGGGCGCCGACGCCGACACCGCCCCCGGAGTGCCGGACCGGGGGTCCATAGGGTGGGGCCCATGTCTGCCACGTTGAGTTCCACCAAGACCGCCGCCGCTCTGCGCACAGCGGCTCGCGTGTCCGCCGAGTCGTTGCTGGTCCTGCTGATGGCCGGGGTGGCCCTCTGGATCGTGGGCCGCATGTGGTCGGTCGTCTGGCCGCTCGTCGTCGGCCTGTTCCTCACGACCCTGACCTGGCCGCTGACCCGGTTCCTGCGGCGACGCGGCTGGCCACCCGCGTTGGCGGCCGGGGTCGTCACCGTCGCGTTCGTACTGGTCGTCGCCGGCGTCGTCGCGCTCATCGCCGTGCCGGTCGCATCCCAGTCCGGGGAGCTCTCCAAGGGCGTGGTCGAGGGAGTTCAGCGACTGCGCGAGTGGGCGGCCGGGCCGCCGCTGAACATCGGCGACGACGAGATCTCCGGCGCTTTCGACACGGCGATGGGGCGCGTCCAGGACAGCATCGGCGGCATGGTCACCGCGGTCGCGACCGGCGTGGGCACGGTGTTCAACGGCGTGGTCACCGCTTTCCTCGCCCTGTTCCTGATGTTCTTCTTCCTGAAGGACGGCCCCCGGTTCGTGCCGTGGCTCGCCCGCCAGCTCCCCGGCCGACTCGCCGTCGACGTCCCGGTCGTGGCGGAGCGGAGCTGGGACACCCTGGGAGCGTTCGTACGCAGCCAGGCCCTGGTCGGACTCATCGACGCCGTCTTCATCGGCCTGGGTCTGTGGATTCTCGGGGTTCCGTTGGTCCTCCCCCTCGCCGTGCTGACCTTCGTCTCCGCGTTCGTGCCGATCGTGGGCGCCCTGTTCGCCGGCTTGGTCGCGGTTCTCATCGCGCTCGTGTCGAACGGCCTCACCGACGCGCTGATCGTCCTGGTGATCATCGTCGTGGTGCAGCAGTTGGAGGGGAACGTGTTCCAGCCCATGATCCAGAGTCGCGGGCTCGGACTGCACGCGGCCGTCGTCCTGCTGGCCGTGACGCTGGGTGGCAACCTGGCCGGCATCGTGGGGAGTCTGCTGGCCGTTCCGTTGGCCGCGCTCATCGGGGTGATGTGGAACTACCTGCGGGAGCAGCTCAGCGACGAGAGGCCGGAACAGGACCCCGACGAGGCGGACGCCCCCGTCCCCGCCACGTCGTGACGAGGAGGGCGGGCCCGGGCCCGCCCTCCTCGTCACGGCGAGCGCCGGAGCGGTTGGCCGGCGTGTCAGTTGGGTGCGGAGGCGGCCTTGTCGGTCGAGGTGCCGTCTTCGTCCTGGGCCTCCGACGCCCCGGGCTGCTGCGGAGCGGGCGGGGTGCGGACCAGCAGCGCGACCAGCACGGCCAGGAAGCCGAGCGCGGCACCGATGCCGAACCCCCACCGGATGCCCGTGGCGAGGGCGCCGGTGGCGTCGGCGCCCTCGGCTGCCGCCGTGGCGGCGCGTCCCGACATCACAGCGATGACCAGGGCGGTGCCGGCGGCTGCCGAGACCTGCTGGAGCGAGCCCAGGATGGCGGAGCCGTGCGGATAGAGGTGCGGCGGCAGGACGGACAGGCCGGAGGTGAAGACGGGGGTGAAGACGAACGCCATGCCCGCGCTCAGGGCCACGTGAAGGGCGAGCACCAGCCACGGCGAGGTGTGTTCGCCCGTGAGGGCGAACAACGCGAGGCACAGCGCCGTGAGCGCGGCTCCGGGTACGACCAGGCGGGGTGCGCCGAGGCGGTCGTAGAGCTTGCCGACCTGGGGTCCGAGCAGGCCCATGGTCAGACCGCCGGGGATGAGGAGCAGCCCGGTCTGCAGTGAGGTCAGGCCGCACACCTCCTGCAGATAGATCGGCAGCAGGATGAACGCGCCCATGAGTGCCATGAAGGACAGGCACATCAGACCGAGCGCCACCGAGAAGTGACGGAACGTCAGGGCCCGCAGGTCGAGGAGCGGCGTGGACGAGCGCTGCAGTGCCAGCTGCCGCCATACGAACAGGCCGACCAGCACGGCGCCGACGAGGGTGGTGGCCACCGGGGGCAGAGCGGGCTCGGCCGCTTCCCCGGCACCGAGCCCGCTCAGGCCGTAGACCAGGGCACCGAAGCCCGCTGCCGCCAGCGGGACGGACACCCAGTCGATCGGACCGGCCTGCGGCTCGCCAATGTTGACCAGGTTACGGCGGCCGAATATGGCCATGGCTCCGGCGATGGGCAGCACGGCCAGGAACAGCAGGCGCCATGACCCCAGCTGCAGCAGCACACCCGAGGCCGCGGGGCCGAGGGCGGGCGCGACGGAGATGACGAGGGTGATGTTGCCCATGACCCGGCCGCGGTCGTGCGGGGGCACCAGGGTCATCAGCGTCGTCATGAGGAGCGGCATCATGACGGCGGTGCCGGCGGCCTGGACGACACGGGCGGCCAGCAGGACGGGGAAGGCGGGCGCGGCCGCGGCCAGCGCCGTGCCGCCGAGGAACAGGGCCATGGCCAGGGTGAAGGCGGTGCGAGTCGTCACGCGCTGGAGGAACCACCCCGTCACGGGGATGACGACGGCCATGGTGAGCATGAAGGCCGTGGACAGCCAGCCCGCGGCCGCCGCGGTGACCTTGAACTCGCGCATGAGCCGCGGGATCGCGTTGACCATGATCGTCTCGTTGAGGAGGACGACGAACGTGGACAGCACGAGAATCCGCAGCACGGCGGTGACGCGGGCGGGCGAGAGCGCGGGCGTTGGGTGGGGTGCGAGCATGGCGCCTTCCGTCATGTGAGTGTCCTCCGCCCGGGGGCGGGTCGCACTGACGGACCGCGGCGCCGGGAAGAACTCATCGGTGTGCCCCGATCCTGTCGGTGCCGCCGCTCAAGCTCAAACCATTTTGTGCCGCGCCTCACGGCGTCGCCGTCCGTCGCCGTCCGCGCCCTGATCCGGCCGGCCCACACGGAAGCCACGCTCTAACCCATGCGCCGCCGACTGTCAGTCCGCAATCTTCCGGGGTCCCCCGGCGCGCCACCGTTGCTACGTTCCCGTCCGTCGTCCTGCTTCGACCCGGAGGTCACGTTGAGCGCGCAGAACCCCACCCGCCGGAACATCCTCAGGACCGCCGGAGGTCTCTCGGCCGCGATCGCCCTCGGCGGCGGAGGCGTCCTGGCCTCTGCGGCGCCGGCCTCCGCCGTCGGAGACGGCTTCGGGCTGCGCATCGTGGACCGCAACGAGGCCGACGCGCGCATGTGGTACTACCGGTTCTCGACGAGCGCCATCGGCTGGAACCCCGGCGTCAACGTGCTCCTGCCCGACGACTACCACTGGAGCGGTCGCACGTACCCCGTGCTCTACCTCTTCCACGGCGGCGGTACGGACCAGGACTTCATCACCTTCGACCGCGAGGGCGTCCGTGCCTGGACCGCGGGCAGGCCCATCATCGTCGTGATGCCCGACGGCGGACACGCCGGCTGGTACTCCAACCCCGTGAGCTCCAACGTCGGCCCGCGGAACTGGGAGCAGTTCCACATCGCGCAGCTGATCCCGTGGATCGACGCGAACTTCCGTACGTTCGCCGAGTACGACGGCCGTGCCGTGTCCGGTTTCTCCATGGGCGGCTTCGGCGCGTTGAAGTACGCGGCCAAGTACTACGGCCACTTCGCTTCGGTGAGCGCCCACTCCGGCCCGGCCAGCCTCCGCCGGGACAACGGTCTCGTGGGCCACTGGGCCAACGCGAGCTCCGCGGCGCTCGACCTGAACGGCGGCACGATCTACGGGGCGCCGTTCTGGGACGAGGCCCGGGTCAGCGCGGACAACCCGGTGCAGCGGATCGAGAGCTACCGCGACAAGCGGGTCTTCCTGGTCGCCGGCACCAGCCCCGACCCCGTCAACTGGTTCGACACCGTCAACGAGACCCAGGTGCTCGCGGGACAGCGGGAGTTCCGCTCCCTCCTCGGGAACGCGGGCATCCCCCACGAGTGGTACGAGCTGCCCGGCGGGCACTTCATCCGCCACGACATGATGCAGCGCGACATCGACGGCGTCATCGACCGGCTCCGCAAGGCGTGAGCGGATGCCGACCGGACTTTCCCGACGCGCGCTGAACGGCTTCCTCGCGGCGACGGCCGCCCTGCTGCCGGTGCTGGTCGCCACGACCCCGGCCACGGCCGGGACCACGGGCTCCGCCACGGCCTGCCCGGCCGCCGGCATGGTGAGCCAGCCCTTCCACGAACACCACAACGGTGTCGACATCGCCAACCAGGTCGGGACGCCGATCTACGCCGTGGGCGACGGCGAGGTGACCATCTCCGGTTACGCCAGTGACTACGGCCAGTGGATCCGCGTCCGGCACCCGGACGGCAGGACCTCCGAGTACGGGCACATGTACCAGCGGGACGTCTCGGTGGGCGACCACGTCGTGGCGGGCCAGCGGATCGCCCTGATGGGAGCCGAGGGCAACTCGACCGGGCCCCACCTCCACCTGAGGATCTGGGATCCGTCCCTCTCGTACGGCATCGACCCCGAGGTCTACCTCGCGGAGGGCGGCGTGATCCTGCCCTGCGTCCCCGGCAGCGGTCCGCGCCCCAAGCCCCTGGTGTACCCGGCGGAGTCGGGCCGGGTGGTGTCGGCGCGTTCGGCGGACGGGCGCCTGGAGGTGTTCGCCGCGGGCGCCGACGGGGTGCACCACGCCTGGCAGCGGGAGGCGAACCGCGACTGGTCGGAGTGGGAACGGCTCGGCGGACCGGTGAACGCCGAGCTGGCGATCGCTCCGAACGCGGACGGCCGGCTGGAGATGTTCGCCATCGACGGGAACACCTTCCGGCACCGCTACCAGCTCGCCCCGTCGGGCGGCTGGTCCGACTGGGAGGACTTCGGCGGCGGCGGCCGTGACATCGCGGCCGGCGTGAACGCCGACGGCCGCATCGAGGTGTTCGCCTCCGGCCCGGTCGGCGTGTTCCACAGGTACCAGCTGACGCCGAACGGCGGCTGGTCCGGGTGGGAACAGACCGGCGGCGGGCCCGCGGGCAGCCGTATCGAGATGGAGAAGTCGGCGGACGGCCGCCTGGAGGTCTTCGCCCTCAGCGGCAGCACCTTCCAGCACCAGTACCAGACGGCCCCGAACGGCGGCTGGTCGGCCTGGGACGACTTCGGCGGCGGCGGCCGTGACCTCACCGTCGACCACAACGCCGACGGCCGGATCGAGGTCTTCGCCTCCGGCCCGGCCGGCGTCTTCCACAAGTACCAGACGGCGAACGGCACTTGGTCGGGCTGGGAAGGGACCGGCGGACCCGCCGACTCCCAGCTGAGCAGCGAGCGTACGGCCGACGGCCGCGTCGAGGTCTTCGCCATGAACGGCGACACGGCCGCGCACACCTGGCAGACCGGGGTGAACGCGCCGTACGGCGCTTGGGAGACCTTCGGCGGCGGCGGCACCGAGGTCACCGCGGCCTCCAACGCCGACGGCCGGATCGAGGTCTTCGGCGCCGGCCACGCCGGCACCTACCACATCTGGCAGACCGGCTTCGCGACCTGGTCCCCGTGGGTCTGGGTCAACGGCAGCGCGGGGCCCGCCCTCGACTGACCCTCCCCTTCCCCTCCGACCGCCGCCGCCACCCGCCGCGCGGCCGGCAGAGCCCGTACGGCTCGGCCGGCCGCGCGGTCCTGCCCGCAGACGGCCCCGGGCGGCGGACGGGCTGCCGGTGGAGAGTTCGGCGAGCCCGGCGTCCGCCTCGCGGTCACGCCCGCGGTCGCGCGCGATGCCACCGGACCGGACGGCTGCACGTGCTCGCCGTCACGACCGACGGCCGGGCACGGGCCCGCGTCCAGGACCGGCCGGGCGGCGGGTGGCGACCGTGGACGGCGTTCGGCGACCGCACGGTCGCGCCCCTCGTGTCGGGCAGTCCCGCACTCTGAGTACGGGTCGGGCAGCGCTCCGTACGGATCGCGCCATACCCGGGGAGGGAACCGGAGGTTCGGCCACCGCACGAACCTCCCGGATCGGCCCTTACTCCCCTCCGGACGCGGTGACCTTTCCCACCTTGCGTGAGGCGGGAGACCGGGCGGACGAGCCCACCGCTGCCGCGGGCCCGGCCGGGCGCTCCCCCGGCCTCCTCGCGCGGTCTCCCGCCGACGGGCGCCGCAGAGGACCGGAAACGGCATCAAATCGGCACGGCTCCACGGCACGGAGGTGGTCCCGGTCACAGCGCGGGGCGGCCGGCCCGGGACGTCCCGGCGAGCGCCCCTGGGCGGTCCCGGCGGTGGCGTGGGCGCCCCGGCGGGCCACTTCGTCCGGCCCCGTACGAAGTGGCCGAAGCACGGCGGTGAACTCCCCCGGCCCGTGAGTATCGTTCCGCTCGTCCGACAACCGCGACGGGACGAAGAGGGGGAGCGGTGAGCGGCGTAGTCGTCCATCTGCCGCCGGGCAGCGGTGGCGCCGAGGGCGGCGAGCCGCGCGGTGACGCGGTCACGCTGCGGCTCGGCCCCGGCCAGGTCGCCCGCTTCGGACGGGGATCCGCGACGACCCCGGTCGAGCTGCGACTCGCCGACGCGGCGATCTCCCGGCTCGCCGGGGAGATCCGCGCGACCGACGACCACTGGCAGCTGACGAACCACAGCACCACCCACAGCTATCTCGTGGAGAACCCGGAGGGAGCGGGCGAGTACCTGAGGGTCTCGCCGCGACGCGTGGGGGCGCCCGTCCCCTTCGAGTTCTCCCGCGTGGTGCTGCCCACCCGCGGCGACCGCACGGTCTCCTTCCAGGTGTTCGCACCCGACCACGTCTATCTGGACCCGGACGCGATGGGCGTCCCCTGGGGCAGCCGCACGGTCACCGCGTACTCCCTGGACGAGTCGGCGACGTACTTCCTCGTGCTCGTCGCGCTCTGCGAACCCCGGCTGCGCGACCAGTCCCGGGTGGCCGTCCCCACCACGCCCCAGATCGTCGAGCGGCTCAGGGGGCACGTCACGGGCGGCACGCTGACGGCGCGGGCGATCAGTTCGCACATCGACTACCTCGCGGAGGAGAAGCTGCGCATCGGTGTCCTCGACGCCCCGGAGGCGGGCAAGGGCGACCGCCGCAACGGCAAGCGGGAGGAGATCGTCGGGCTCGCGCTGCGGTTCGGACTGGTCCGGGAGGAGCATCTCGCGCTGCTGCCGTCCCTGGCGGGCGGCGGGCGGGAGCGACAGAGGCCGCGATGACAGCGCAGCACGGCCCGTACGACACCACGGAACACGACCGTACGGATCTGCTCCCGCCCGGCCACCGGGTGGGCGACTGGGTGGTCACCGAGCTGATCGGGGCCGGGGGCTGGTCCACGGTGTACGCGGCGCGGCCCGCGGAGGATCGAGAGGACCGCGCCGGCCGGGCGCCGGAGCCCACCGAGGTCGCGCTCAAGGTCATGCCGACGGCCGGGCTCGCGCCGCGGCAGGCACGCAGGATCGTGGAATCCGCCCGCCGCGAGGTCGAACTCGGGCGCAGGGCCGGGCATCCCCGGCTGATCGGCCTCCGTGAGTCCTTCGTCCTCGCCGCGCCGGACCTGCCGGCCGTGGACGGCGCAATCGTGCTGGTCATGGAGCGGGCCGCCGGCAGTCTGCGCGAGCTCCTCGACGCGGGGGTGGCCGGTGCCGAACGCGGCAGGCTCATCGCGGGGATCTGCGAGGGCCTGGCCCATCTCCACCGCTCGGGCTGGGTGCACGCCGACCTCAAGCCGGAGAACGTCCTGCTGGGCAGGGACGGTTCGGTGAAGCTCTCGGACTTCGGCCTCGCCACGGAGCTGACCGGCACGCACGGGTACGTGCCGCCCATGGGCACCCTGGACTACCTGCCGCCCGAGCGCTGGCGGGCGCCCCTGGGGGAGCTCGGCGTGCAGGTCCGGCCGAGTGCCGACATCTGGGCGCTGGGCGTCGTCATCCACGAGGTGTTCGCCTCCGGCGCCTCACCGTTCCCCGGCGCCACGCCCGTCGCGCGGGGCGCCGCCGTGCAGGAGTACGGCGAGGGGCGTGCGCCGCTGCGCATGGATCACGCGGTGCCGCCCTTCTGGCGCGCGCTCGCCGCCGACTGCCTGGCCCCGACACACGCGGCGCGCGCCCCGCACACGGCCGAGAGCCTGCTCGCCCGCATCGCCGCCGAGGAGAGAGCGCCCGGGACGGGCCCGCACGCCACGGAACCGCACGCCGCCCGGCCACGGCGGCCGCGAGCCCGGGTTCGGGCCGCCGTCCTCGCCACTGTCCTGTGCGGGACCGTCGGCGCGACCCTGGGGTCGGACGCGGTACGGGAGGACACGGCCGTCCCCGACACGAAGGCGGGAGCGGTCAAGGTCTTCAACGCGGAGCGGGGCTGCCAGGGCCGGGCCGACCGGGACCGGCAGTGCAGTCTGGGCCTGGCGATCGACCCCCTTCGGCCCTACGCCGCGGGCAACGTCGTGCCGACCCGGGTGTGGCACGGCGACGTGCTCACCGCCGACTGCCGGCTGCCCGACGGGCAGCCCGTCATCGACGAGGAGGACCTGCGGTCCACCCTCTGGTTCCGCGTCCGGCTGCCGCGCGGCTCCGCGTACCCCGAGGCCTGGCTCCCCGCCGTACGCACCAAGGACCGGCCGGGGCTGCCGGGTTGTCCCCGTCCCCCGGCCGTGCGCTGATCCGGCCGTCACCTCGACCGCGCAGGCCGCGTCATCGATATTTCATCGCATCTCCCTAGCGTGGCCGCGTTCGGACGTAGGCCTCACCCCAGGGAAGGACGGTTCCATGGCACGGAGGAACTTCAGAGCGAGGCTGCCGGTGGCGGTCATGGCCGCGGTGGCGGTGACGATGACGACGGCGGTCACCGGATCCCCGGCCACCACGTCATCCGCCGCCGCGCAGGGGCCGGACAAGCCGACGATCCGGTACACCGAGTACGGCATCCCGCACATCATCGCCTCGGACTGGGAGGGGCTGGGGACGGGATACGGGTACGCGGCGGCCAAGGACAACATCTGCACGCTGGCCGACACGTACCTGATGGTCGATGCCCGGAGGTCCCGCTACCTGGGGCCCGACGGGCGGACGAGTCCCGGCCAGAACCAGAACACCACCACCAACCTCAACAGCGACCTGTACTTCCAGCGGCTCAAGGACAACGCGGTGGTGGAGCGGCTGCTGAACCAGCCCGCGCCCGACGGTCCCGAGCCGGAGGTCAGGGAGGCCGTCCGCGGCTACGTCCAGGGTTACAACCGGTACCTGGCGGAGACCGGCGTGGCCGACCTCTCCGACCCGGCTTGTCGCGGCGCGGCCTGGGTGCGGCCGATCACGGAGCTGGACGTCTACCGGCACGCCCACGCCGAGATCATCATGGGCAGCGCCGACCCGCTGCTCGACGGCCAGGTGAACGCCGTGCCCCCGGGGGCCTCGGTCACCACGAAGGCGCCCGCCTCCTCACCCGCGCGAGCACGGGAGACCGCGAAGAGGATCAGCGACGCCCTGGCCAGGACCCGCCGGCAGAACATGGGCAGCAACGCGCTGGCCGTCGGCTCGCAGGGCGTCTCCGGGGGCACGAGCATGCTGCTCGCCAATCCGCACTTCCCCTGGCAGGGCAAGAACCGCATGTGGCAGAGCCAGCTGACCATCCCGGGCAAGGTCAACGTCTCCGGGGCGAGCCTGCTCGGACTGCCCGCCGTGAACATCGGGCACAACGACGACGTCGCCTGGAGCCACACCGTGGCCACCGTGGCTCCGTTCGGCCTCTTCGACGTGCAGGTGGACCCGCTGAACCCGACCATGTACCTGGTCGACGGCGCCTGGGAGCAGATGACCTCGCAACGGGTCGAGGTCGACGTCCGGTACGCGGACGGCTCCCTGGGAAAGGTCTCCCGGACGCTGTGGTCCACCCGCTACGGCCCGGTCACCACCTCGATCGTGGGCATCCCGCTGCCCTGGGCGGTCAGCGCGCACGTCGTGCGCGACCCGAACATGAACAACCTGCGGGCGCTGAACACCTGGTTCGGCCTGGACCGGGCCAAGGACGTCCACGACGTGGTGAACGTACTGGAGACCACGCAGGGCGTCCCCTTCTTCAACACGGTCGCCTCCGACCGCAAGGGCAACGCCCTGTACGCGGACATCCAGGCCGTCCCGAACATCACCGACGAACACGCGCGGGCCTGCCTCACCGAGACCGGGAAGCTGCTGTTCAACCAGGGGCTCCCCCAGCCGAACGTGCCGCCCGTCTCCATCCTGGACGGCAAGCGCAGCGCCTGCGACTGGCCCGACGACCCCGACGCGGCCGCACCGGGGCTGCTCGACCCGCACCAGCAGCCACGCCTGATCCGTACCGACTTCGTGGGCAACGCCAACGACAGCCCCTGGCTGGCCAACCCCGAGCAGCCGCTGTCCTTCCCCCGGGTCATGGGCGACATGGCGGCGCCCCGCTCGCTGCGCACCCAGGAGCTGATCCTGACCGCGCGGAACCGGATCGACGGCACCGACGGCCTGCCGGGCCGGGGCTTCACCCCGCAGACCATGGGGCGGCTGTTGTTCGCCGACAACAGCAGGGCGGCCGACCTCGCCCTCAACGCCACCGTGACGACGTGCCAGAGCGTCGCCTTCGGGCTGATCCTGGTCGACGGCAACCTGGTCAACGTCAGCGAGGCGTGCCCCGTCCTCGCGGCCTGGAAGAGCCACGACTTCACGGCGGACAGCCGCGGCTCCTGGCTGTTCGCGAACTTCTGGGCCTCCCTGGCGGGCGGCCAGAAGCTCGAGAAGCTGCCGTGGAAGGTGCCCTTCGACCCCAAGGACCCGGTCCACACGCCCAACTCGCTGGACTCCGGGAGCTCCGCCGTACGCGACGCCCTCGGCCGCGCCGTACTCGTCCTGCGCAAGGCCGGCGTCCCGCTGAACGCGCCGCTGTCGGACGTCCAGAAGATCACCCGGGGCGGCGAGCAGATCCCGGTCCACGGCTCGCTCGGCGAACTGGGCGTGCTGAACGTGATCACCCCGGGCCAGGTCGACGGAAAGATGGACGTCGTCTTCGGGTCCAGCTTCGTCCAGCAGGTGCGGTTCACCGCCGACGGGCCGCCGGAGTCGTACTCCGTCATGACCTACTCCCAGTCGGCCGACCCGAGTTCGCCGCACTACGCAGATCAGACCCGGTTGTTCTCGGCGGGCGGCTGGGTGACCGAGCGGTTCACCGACGAACAGATCGCGGCCTCTCCGGCCCTGCGGATCAAGGTCCTCGACTGACACGAAGGGAAGCACTGTGAAGAGAACACCGAACTGGTGGAGGACGGTGGTCGCGTGGCTGGTCGCCGCCGCCGCCGTCCTCGCCCCGGCGGGCTCCGCGCAGGCCGCCGACGGCACCGAGCCGCCGAAGATGACGGACGGGTTCGGCCTGACGCAGTCGGGTCCGGCGACGGGCACGGCCCACGACTTCTACCTCACGGTCACCACACCGCAGGTGTCGGGCGAACAGCACATCAAGATCATCCTGCCGAGCGGGTACTACGACGTCCCGAACCGGCGCTACCCGGTGCTGTACTTCCTGCACGGCTCCCCCGACGACCCGATCCGGCAGACCTATCCGGCGCTGTCCATGTCGAACGAGATGATCACCGTCATCCCGGACGGCGGCGCCCGGAGCTGGTACGCCAACTGGCTCAACCAGAACACCGTGCTCGGCGCCCAGAACTGGGAGAACTTCCACCTCAAGCAGGTGATCCCGTTCATCGACGCCAACCTGCGGACGATCGCCACCAGGAAGTCCCGGGCGGTAGCCGGCATCTCCATGGGCGGCTTCGGTGCCTTCCACTACGCCCAGGCCCGGCCCGACCTCTTCAGCCAGACCGCGTCCCTGTCGGGAGACATCGACCTGTCGGCCAACTCCATGGACCTGCGGCTGGCGGTCGTCGCCTCCGTCACCGACGCGATGGGCGCGATGTGTGCCTCGTCGTCCGGCTACTGCGACCCGAACGAGTCCGCGTACAAGCCCGGGGTGGACAGTGACGCCCTGTTCGGCTCGCCCTACCCGGTGTTCAACGTCGACTGGCGGTGGAACGAGGTCGACCCGTCGCAGCACGTGGACAGGTTCGCCGGGACGGGGGTCTCCATCTACACGGGCGACGGGGGCGGTTCGCCGGCGAACATGGAGTTCTGGGTCGCGGGCGCGTCCAAGAACGTCAAGGCCCGCATGGACGCCCGGGGCCTGCCGTACTACTACGTCGACTACGGGGACGGTTCGGGCTGGGGTTCCCAGTGCGACGGCGGCCACAGCCCCGGCTGCTGGGAGCAGGACCTCCGTGACCTGATCCCCCGCCTGGAAAGGGCCTTCGCCTCCTGACCTGCAAGGACCGAGGTCGGCCTCCCCCGGAGGCCGGCCTCGGTCCTGTGTGGATGCGAACTAGTCGACGGCGGGGCCGGAGTCGTTCAGCCAGCCCCATTCCGCCCAGGTGGTGAAGCCGGTCTGCCATCGGTGGTGGACGCCGGCGTGGCTGGTGCCGAACACCTCGATACGGCCGTCGGCGTTGTTGGCCGCCCCGATCTCGGTGCCCCCGCCTCCGAAGGTCTCCCACGCGGAGTACGCGGCGTTCGGGCCGGTCTGCCAGGCGTGGCTCGCGGTGGCGGAGTTGATCGCGAAGACCTCGACCCGGCCGTCGACCGAACGCGAGGCAGAGAGCTCGGCGTTGGAGATCCCGCCGGTGCCCGTCCACGCCGACCAGGAGGAGGGGCTCGTCTGCCAGCGGTGGAACACACCGCCGGCGTTGGAGGCGAACACCTCAATGCGGCCGTCCTGGTTGTGGCTGGCGGCGACGTCGTGCCCGCCGCCGCCGAACTCCTCCCAGGAGGACCAGCCACCGCTGACGGCGGTCTGGTACAGGTGCCCGAAGGTCGAGTCCGACAGGGCGAAGACCTCCAGGCGCCCGTCCGGCGCGGTCTCCATGGCGAGCCGCGCGTTGGCCGGACCGCCGCCGGAACCCGCCCAGTTCGCCCAGCCGCCGCTGGGCGCCGTCTGCCAGCGGTGGAACACGCCGTTCGCGTTGGAGGCGAACACCTCGATACGGCCGTCGGCGTTGCTGCCCGCCGCCAGCCGGTGGCCGCCGGTGCCGAAGTTCGCCCAGCCCGACCACCCGGCGCTCGGGCCTGTCTGCCACATGTGGTCGAACGTGCTGTCCGAGAGCGCGAACAGCTCGAGCCGGCCGTCCGCGTTGGAGGCCACCGCCAGCTGCGCCTTGCGCGGACCGCCCTCGAACCGCCACTGCGACCAGCCGCCGTTGGCCGCGGTCTGCCAGGCGTGCCAGACGCCGTCGGCGCCGGCGGCGAAGGCCTCGAGACGACCGTCGGCGGACCGCCCGGACACCACCCGGCCGGAGCCGTACGGGTGCTGGGGGCCGGAGGTCATGCCGGACCAGAGGGCGTTGGCGATGAGCGTCGCGTCACCCGCCTCGACCCCGTACAGGTAGCGCAGGTCCTCGCGCGGCCGCTGGACGTGCCAGCACACCTCGCCGATCGCCTCGTCGTTCCAGGAGCCGCCCGGGTACTGCCGTTCCATCTCGTCGAGGAAGGCGTTGGTGGCGTACACCGGGTCGAGACGCTCCTCCCGGCTGCCCCACCAGTCCTGCTGCTGGAACAGCCCGAGGCTGGTGTAGTCGACGGCCTGGGCGTAGTTGTTCATGCTGCTCTCGACGATGATCGTGGCGATGGCGATCGCCGCGGCCCTCGGATTGAGCCCCCGGTCCTTGACCGCCTGCGTCACCCGCCGCGCGCAGGACATCTTGTACGCGTCGAGATAGCCGGCCATCTTCGCGTTCAGCTGCGGGTTGAGCTGGTCGGCCATGAGGCCGTCGGTGGCCGACGGGCCGGCCGGGTCACAGGGCACGGTCGGAATGGCGAACCCCTCGGGGCCGCCGAAGTACCGGGAGACGCCGTGCCGGTCCTTGCCCGGCGTCGGCTCCGGCACGGGCCTGGCGGTGGCGACCGGGGCGGTCAGCCCGACGGCCAGCGCCCCGACGCCGGCGAGGACGACCAGCCGGGTGAGCACACGGCGTAAGAACTCTCTTGCCATCGTGGGCCTTTCTGTCACGAGGGGAGAAGGAAAGGGATTACGGTCCGGCGGTGAGGCCGAGGCCTGCTTCGTCTCCGCGCAGGATCATCCGGTGGGTACGCCGCAGCATCGGGCTCGGCGTGACGCCGAGGTCCTCGGCCAGGCGGCGGCGGACGCGGTCGTACACGTCCAGCGCGTCGGCCTGTCGGCCGCTCCGGTACAGCGCGCGCATCAGCGTCGCGGCCACCGGCTCGTTCAGGGGGTGTGCCGCCGACAGGGCGGACAGTTCCGCCGTCGCCTCGGTGTGCCGGCCGAGCCACAGCTGCCCTGCCGCCTTCCGCTGGACGAGGGCGATCCTGCGCTCGGTGAGCCGCAGGCGTTCCAGTTCGGCGAGGGGGCCGGGCAGTCCGGCCAGCGGCTCCCCGTGGAACAGTTCAAGTGCCTGGGCGCACAGGCGGACCGCTTCGGCCGGGTCGCCCGCCCGGTCCGCCGCCGCGATGTCGGTGACCAGGTCCTCCAGGCGGGTCACGTCCACGTCGACCGCGCCGGGGAGCAGCCGGTAGCCGCGCGGGTCCCGCTCGATGACCGGGTCGGCGCCGTCTCCGGCGCACAGGGTCTTGCGCAGCCGGTAGACGTACACCGGCACGACGTTGGCGACCGGGGTGTCCGTCCCCCAGACGCCGTCGAGCAGTTCCCGCCGGCTGACCGTCCGGCCTGGGCGCAGCGCGAGCGCCGCCAGGACGGACTGCTGGCGGAGGTGCCCGAGGTCCAGGGGCCTGCCGTCCTGTCGCGCCGTCAGGGGGCCGAGCAGGGAGAGCCGCACCCTCGGTCCGGCCGCCCGGCCGGTGGAGATCCGCGGCCCCGGGCCCGCCCTCTGTGTGCGGGGGCCGTGTCCGGGGACGGCGAGGCCGGTGTCGAAGGCGTGGACGATGGCGGCGGCCCGGTCGCGGAGCCCGAGCTTCACGAGGATCCGCGCGAGGTCGGAGGCGACGGCGTCCTCGGGGATGGCGAGGACGGCGGCGATCTCGTCGTCCCGCAGGCCGCAGCCGACCGCGGAGAGCACCCTGCGCTCCCGCTGCCCCAGCACACCGGCGCCGGGCCGATCGGCGACGACGGATCGGCCGGTGGTGACGGTCGTCGGCATCGGTGCTCCCCCGGGCTCCGTACTGGTCGGTCTGGCGGACGCCGTCGACAACGTAGCGGCGGGGGCCCGGGGGATGGCATCCGGAACGCTCCGGAGTGACAGGGCGGTCGGAACACCGGTCGGCCGCGGTCAGGGCGTGCCGGCCGTCCCCGTGGGAGCCGCCGGGGCGGGGCAGGCGACCGTACCCGGCCGTACAGAGAGCGAGTGCTCGGGGGTGAGCAGGAGCCGGGTCGTCGTCGCCGAGGGTGAGCAGCAGGGTGCACGTGGCTCCCGCGATCTGCTGCTTCCGCCTCAGGCAGAGGCCGTTGCTGACCCCGTCCACGCAGCCCGTGCGGAGCACACGCTCGGTGCCGGTGGAGCCGTCGGACCGTACGACGGGCTGGTCGACGACGGCGGCGCCGCACTCTTGCCAACGGCTGTACCGTCAGGTGCCGGCGCCGTGCCGGCGCCGTGCCGGCGCACCGGGGCACCGGGCAGAGCGAGGGAAGAGGGGCAGACATGAGCGGAGTGGCGCGCCGGACGGTGGTCGCGGCGGCGGGCAGCGCGGGCCTGGCGGCGGCGCTCGCCGCCTGCGGGGGCGGCGCGGACGGCAAGAACGCGGCTCCCGAGGGCACCGCCCTCGCGAAGACCGGGGACATCCCGGTGGGCGGCGGGAAGATCCTCGCCGACAAGGGCCTGGTCATCACCCAGCCGAAGGCCGGCGAGTTCAAGGCCTTCTCCTCGAAGTGCACCCACGTGGGCTGCGCCGTGAGCAGCGTCAAGGACGGCGTCATCGTCTGCCCGTGCCACCAGAGCCACTTCGACATCTCGGACGGCAGCGTGAAGTCCGGCCCGGCGCCCTCTCCGCTGCCGCCCGAGCCGATCCAGGTGGTGGGCGAGGAGATCAGCCTCGGGTGACGGCGTCCCGGAACCCTGGGGAGAAGCTGGGGAGGGTGAACAACTGACCGCTCCCGCGGCGGCGCGGCCGCTCGACCGGGCCGAATCCCGAACGCGCCGAACGACATCCCCGTCTTCAGCCACGTCCGCAACAGGCGCTGACTGTCAGCGACTCACTCCTTCCGGTGAAGGAGACCGCCTCACCGTCACACCTCTCTCCCCTCACGGTTACGTAGGGGCACTCATTGAGCCAGGCCCGGGATCGACGGGCCGCAGAGAACAGGTGACGGACATGCGAACTGAGGCCGCCAAGCGCGTCGAGCTGGTCTTCTCCCTCTTCGACGCCAACGGCAACGGAGTCATCGACTCCGACGACTTCGACCTGATGACGGACCGTGTTCTGGAGGCGGCGGCCGCGTCGGACGACGGTGCCAAGGCCGCCATCCGGGCCGCGTTCCGCCGCTGGTGGAAGACGCTGGCCACTGAACTCGACGCCAACGGCGACGGCGTGATCACCCTGGACGAGTTCCGGCCGTTCGTGCTCGACCCCGAGCGCTTCGGTCCCACGATCACCGAGTTCGCCGAGGCGCTCGCCGCACTCGGCGACCCCGACGGGGACGGCCTGATCGAGCGCCCGCTCTTCGTGTCGCTGATGACGGCGATCGGCTTCGAGGAAGCGAACATCCACGCACTCTTCGACGCCTTCGGCCCGGACGCCGAGGACCGCATCACCGTGGCCACGTGGGCCGCCGGCATCGAGGAGTACTACGCGCCGGACATGGCCGGGATCCCGGGTGACCAGCTGGTGGCCGCCAGGGCCGTCTGATACGGCTCGTCGGGGGCCTGTCCCGGCGCGGGCGGCGCTGATACGGCACGACAACCGTGCTGCCGCCTCTCGGGGGACGCATCCTACGGAGCGGGGCAGGGCCCGTGACAGGGCCCGCCCTCGACCCGCGCGCGGACAGCGTGAGCGCCGCGGACGTCATGGCCGGGGTTTGCGCGCGAACACCCACCGGTTCCCCTCCAGCGCGTCGTTCGGCTCGGGGAGGGGGCCGCGTCCGTGCCGACGGGTGAAGTCGAAGGGCGTGTGCATCGAGGTGGACCAGCCCTTGGCCGTCAGGTCCCCCATGGAGTCGGGCCGTGGGCCCGGGTCGAAGAGGTCGAGCAGGTCGATGCCGATCCGTTCTCTCGTCGCCGTGTAGATCGGGCTGTCGCGGTACGCGAGCAGGTCCTTCTCCAGTTTGGCCTCGAAGGCGAGAGCGCTGCCTCCCGTCGTCAGCCTGTCCACCGTGTCGATGAGGTACGTCTCGGCGGAGCCCGGCAGGTAGAAGAGGAGTCCCTCGGCCAGCCAGACGCTCGGCACGGTCGGGTCGAAGCCGGCGGTGGTCAGCGCGCTGACCCAGTCCGCGCACAGGTCGACCGGTACGAGGACGCGCTTCACCCTCGGGGCAGCCGACACGTCCGTCAACACCTGCTGCTTGAAGGCCAGCACGCCCGCCCTGTCGACCTCGAAGACCTCCACGTCGGACGGCCAGTCCAGCCGGAAGGCGCGCGTGTCCAGCCCCGCGCCCAGCAGGACCACTTGGCGGGCGTCCGTGTGGACCGACCGGAGGAGGAAGTCGTCGAGGACCCTGGTCCGCAGGCCGAAGTACCGGGCGAACCTCCCCCACAACGGGTCGTCGTCCCCCTCCGGGACCTGCTCGATGCGGACCGGCCAGTCCGTGCATGCCGGAGCGGCGCGCACGAAGTGCTCCGCGTAGGCGTCCTGGGCCAGGCTGTCGTGGCGGTGGGTCTCGATCGCCCGTGCCGCGGCGACCAGGAGAGCGGTCAGGCCCACGCCTCCGTCCACGCCTTCCACGTCTGTCTGCTGCGGCGCCGTGCCGGCCATGATTCCTCCATCGGCAGGAGTGGGGTGCGTGAGCTGTCTGCTGGTCGCATGCGGTGAGTCGGCGGTGACGTGTGCCTCGCTCATCGGCTCGTTCTCTCCAGGAGCAGGACGGGTTTGACCACGCGGCCCGCCTCGCAGTCGCTTTCGGCCTCATTGATGTCGGCCAGCGGGTAGCTACGGATCAGCTGGTCGAAGGGGAAGCGTCCGGCCTGCCACAGCCCGGTCAGCCGGGGGATCAGCAATCCTGGTACGGCGTCCCCTTCGCAGATGTGGCGGATGCTGCGGCCTCGGTCGAGCGTGCCCGGTTCGAGCGCCAGCGGGGTGTGGAGGCGTGCCACCAGGCCGAGGCTGCCGGTGGGGCGCAGTGACTGGAGCGCGTCGTTGATGAGCGGGGCCGAGGCCGTGGTGTCCAGGGCGTACTGTGCCCCGCCGTCAGTCAGCCGGCGGATCCGTTCGGGCAGTCCGGCCGTTCCGGCGTGCAGGGGAATCGCGCCGAACCGTTCAGCCAGGGCCAGTCGTCGGGGATGACGGTCGACGGCCACGGTCAGTGCGCCGGCGGCGGTGGCCGCCATCACCGCGGCCAGGCCCACAGCTCCGGCTCCGAGGACCGCGAGGGTGTCGCCGGGGCCTGCGCCGAAGGTGTTCAGCACGGCTCCGGCGCCGGTGAGGAAGCCGCAGCCGAGGGGTCCGAGCAGTTCGAGCGGCAGTGCTGGGTCGACCCGGACGGCGTTGCGGGCCGGGACGAGCGCGTACTCCGCGAACGAGGACTGGCCGAACCAGCGGGGAGCCAGCGCCTTTCCGGCCGCGTCGGTGAACCGCGACGGTTCCTCCTCGCGTCCTCCGAAGAGGTTGAGGGAGGCGAAGGAGTCGCAGTAGGCGGGCGCGGCGCCGAGGCAGTTCCGGCAACGTCCGCAGGAGTCGAAGCTCAACACGACGTGGTCGCCGACGCCGAGCGCGGTTCCGGGGCCGGCACCCGCCGCCACCACGACCCCGGCACCCTCGTGGCCGAGGACCGCCGGCAGCGGACTGCGGCCGCCCGATCGCCGTACCGCGAGGTCGGTACGGCACATGCCGGCTCCCGCGATCTCGACCAGGATCTCGCCGGGACCGGGCTCCGCGCTCAGCGCCACTTCCTCGACCGTGAACGGGTCGTCGTACCCCCGCAGTACGGCCGCCTGAAACCTCACGGTCACGCCTCCTGCGGGCGGTGGACGACGAACGGCCGGAGGTTGCCGTAGAGGCCCCATGGTCCTCCCGCGACACCGACGCCGCTGTCCTTGACGCCCGCGAAGGGCTGGGCGAGGGAGAGTTCGGCGTGGTGGTTGATCCAGGCCGTGCCGCATTCGAGCCGCTCGGCCACCGCCTCGGCCCGGTCGAGGTCGGTGCCCCAGACGGATCCGCCCAGTCCGAAACGGGTGCCGTTGACCGCGTCGACGGCTTCGTCGAGGCTCCGGTACGGCAGGACCGGCAGGACCGGTCCGAACTGCTCATCGGTCACCACCGGGCTGTCGGGCGGGACGTCGGTGAGGATCGTGGGAGCGAAGAAGTAGCCCGCTCCGTCGAGTCGGTGGCCGCCGGCCGCGGCCCGGGCGCCGTTCGCCAGTGCCTGCCGCGTGATCCGCTCGACCCGGACCAGTTGGGGAGCGTTGTTGACGGGACCGATGCGGGTGTCCGGGTCGAGTCCGGATCCGACCGCGACGGCCTTGGCGCGCTCGGCGAGCGCTTCGACGACCTCGGGGTGGAGCCGGGCGGGGACGTAGACGCGTTTGACCGCCATGCAGACCTGTCCGCAGTTGCGGAACGCGGCCCAGAACAGCCGGTCCGCGATCCGGTCCACGTCGACGTCGTCCAGCAGGACGGCGGCGTCGTTGCCGCCCAGCTCCAGGGTCACCCGGGCGAGCGAGGCCGCCGCCGCTCCGGCGACGGCGCGCCCGGTGGGCACCGAACCGGTGAAGGTGACGTGGCGGATGCCCGGGTAGGACGCGAGGCGGGCACCGAGGGGTTCGCGGCCGGTGACGACCGTCAGCACGTCCTCGGGCAGGACGGTGGCGAGGACGGCGCCGAGCAGCCGGGTGGCGAGCGGAGTGAACGGTGACGGCTTGAGGACCACGGTGTTGCCCGCCGCCAGCGCGGGCGCGAACTTCGCCGCCGCGAGCTGAAGGGGAAAGTTCCACGGCACGATCGCGGCGACGGGGCCGAGGGGGCGCCAGCGGACCTCGCTGCGCACGGGCCGACCGTCGTCGATCCGGCGGGTGGCGGGGGCCAGGTCGGCGAAGTAGCGCAGGCGGGCCGCCGTCCGGGTGACCTCCGCGTACGACTCGGCCAGGGGCTTGCCCTGCTCCCGGGTGAGCAACCGGGCCAGGGCGTCGCCGGCCCTCTCCACGGCGTCGGCCGCCGCCCGCAACGCGGCTGTGCGAGCGGCGGGGTCGGCGCGCCAGCCGTGCCAGGCTCGCTCGGCGCGTGCGACCACGTCGTCCAACTCGCCCGGCTGCTGGTCGGGGGCCTCGTCGAAGGTCTCCCCGGTGGCCGGGTCGACGACGGCGAAGCGTGCGGCACGACGCCCGGGGGCGTGGCCGGCTTCCGGTGTCGGCATCCCGGTCGTCAGTTCACGGCCGGGGTGCCGACGGCGCACTCCCGGGCCTGGCGGTCCATCTCCGCCCGGAAGGCGGCGATCAGGTGCGGCTGGATCCTTCCGGCATTGCGGTCACCACCCGCGCAGACCGCTCCCCGTACGCCCACGATGTCCGTGCCGATGCGGGTCAGCAGGCCGACGTCGGCCTGCTTGACACTGCCCGCGAGGGCGGCGAGCAGACCGGAGGCGTGGGCGCGGCGGACGAACTCGGCGCAGGCTTCCGGAGGCACGTGGTCGAAGAGTCGCGTCCCGTCCTTGATCGCGGTGTCCAGCATGGCCGCGTCGGCGCCGGCGCGGACGGCGATGTCGGGCAGGGCGAGCGGATTGACGCAGCCGACGCGGTGGGCATCGGCGTAGCCCGAGGCGACGACGAGCGCGTCGGGACGGTGGTCCTTCACCGCCCGGACGACCGCCCTCATGATCTCGACGCCCTGCTCGGGAGTCGTGCATCCGTAGAGTCCCACTTTGATGTACGTGGCGCCGGAGACGACCGCGCCGAGCGCGGCCTGCGCCACCGTGCCGGGCTTGTACGGGACGTCGCCCACGGTGGCGGACACGGGCTTGTCCGCCGGCACCGCGTCACGGATCTCCCGGATGACCCAGGGGAAGTTGGCGCCGAGAGAGCCCTCGTCGGGCTTCTTGACGTCGACGATGTCGAGGTGCTCCGCCGCCTTCGCACAGTCGAGGGCTTCCTCGACACCGTCCGGGGAGATGAGAAGCAACACCGTGAACTCCTTCCGCCGCGAGTCCGCCCTGCCGAAGGACGAGGGACTGCGGATCACCTGGTTCCTGTGCGGTGCGCTCATCATTTCCGTCACCCACGGGCACCGGTAGGGCGCGCAGAGTGCCCACGGGCGCTCGTCCCGCGTGGCAGTGCGCCGTGCATACCGGGATGAACCATCACTTCACGGCGACCACTTCAGGGCCTTCTTTTCGAAGTGCACCCACGCGGGCTGCGCCGTGAGCAGCGTCAAGGACGGCGTCATCGTCTGCCCGTGCCACCAGAGCCACTTCGACATCTCGGACGGCAGCGTGAAGTCCGGCCCGGCGCCCTCTCCGCTGCCGCCCGAGCCGATCCAGGTGGTGGGCGAGGAGATCAGCCTCGGGTGATCGCCCCGTCCTTTCCGGGGGCCTCCCAGCAGGCCAGCACCTCGTCGGTCGTGGTGATCGTGGCCACGAGCGCGAGGGTGTGACGGATCACCGCGGGGGTGTAGTCGGCCGGCACCCCCGCGATGGCGTCGCCGGGGACCACGACCGTGTAGCCGAGGTTCACGGCGTCGAAGACCGCGTTGGGCACGGCCACGTTGGCGGAGACACCCGTGACGATCAGCGTGCGGCAGCCGAGGTTGCGGAGCAGCGCGTCGACGTCGGTGCCCGCGAGCGGCGAGAGGCCGTGGAGGCGCCGCACCACCAGGTCCTCCTCGGCGGCCTCGATCGGTTCGGCGATCCGGACGGCCCGGCTGCCGCTGTGCTGCTGGACGGGCAGCCGGGCCGCCGCCGTGAACAGTGGGGCGTTGGAGTTGGCGCCCCTCCCGTCGGGGCGCCGTTCGGCGACGGCGTGGATCACCTGGACGTCGGCCGCGTGGGCGGCGGCGACGAGCCGGGCGACGTTCCTCAGGGCGCCCGACGCTCGGGCGGCGGCGGCCAGTTCGGGCAGGGCGCTGTCGGGACCGACGACCCCCCGCTGGCATTCGACGGTGAGCAGGACGACTCCGCGGTCCGGGCGGATCCGCTCCCCGAGCCGTTCTCTCGGACTCTGGCCCATGGTCTCCCCTTGCACGCGCGGCGGCTGACCCTCCATGCTTTCTGACGTCTCATCAGAAATCCAGAAGGGTGCGGACGATGACCGTCGCACAGCGCCGGGGACGCCGGATTATGATGACCCCGACCGAGCTCGACTCCTTCCTCGCCGAACAGCGCACCTGCCGGGTCGCGACCGTCTCCGCCGACGGCCGCCCGCACGTGAGTGCGCTCTGGTTCGTCTGGGACGGCTCCTCGCTGTGGCTGTACTCCCTCACCCGCAGCCGGCGCTGGGCCGAGCTGCGCGCCGATCCGAGGATCGCGGTCGTGGTGGACGACGGCGAGGAGTACGGGGAGCTGCGCGGCGTGGAGCTGTCGGGCACCGCAGTCTTCGTCGGCGAGGCGCCGCGCGCCGGCGAGCCCTGCCTCGAACTCGACGTGCCCGAACAGCTCTTCTGCGCGAAGAACTTCGGCCTTAACACGATGCCGCACGACGGCCGGCACGCCTGGATCCGGCTGACCCCGGACGCCGTCACCTCCTGGGATTTCCGCAAGATGACGACATCTTGACGGGACATCAGCTCCTCAGTGGCTCCGCCGCCTCCCGGAGTGCGGCGACGACCGCCCGCACCGACGGGCGGCGGCCCGCGTCGGCGCGCCAGGTGGCGTAGATGTGACGCCGGACCTTCTGCCGTACGGGAACGAAGACGACACCGTCCGGCACCGGGCGGCCGAGCCGGGGTGTGACGCACACTCCGAGTCCGGCCGCGACCAGGGCCAGCTGGGTGTGATGCTCCCCCGCGAGGTGCCCGATGCGCGGCTCGATGCCCTGCGAGCGCAGCGTGAACATCAGCCAGTCGTGACAGAACTCGCCCTCGGGCCAGGACACCCACTCCTCGTCGGCGAAGTCCACCAGGTCCGCCTCGTCCCGCCCTGCCAGCGGGTGCCCGGCGGGCAGGGCCACGTCGGCGCAGTCGTCGAGGAGATGGGCGCGCTCGAGGCCGCCGGGCACCGGCGCCCGCTTGTTGCTCCAGTCCAGGACGAGGGCGAGGTCGGCGTCCCCGCGCTGCACGGCGCGCACACCCTGTTCGGGTTCCAGCTCCGTCGTGCGGACCCGGAGGTCGGGGTGCCCCTCGCGCAGCGCGGCGAGCGCGGCCGGGAAGAGTCCCCGGGCCGCGGTCGGGAAGCCGGCGACTCGCACCTCGCCGACCACCTGCCCCCGCTGGGCCTCGATGTCGGCCTGCGCCATCTGGACCTGGGACAGGATCTGGGCGGCGTGCTCGGCGAGCAGCAGTCCGGCGTCGGTGAGCCGCACGCCCCGGCCGTGCTTGGCGAGCAGCTGCTGCCCGACCTCGCGCTCCAGCTTGGCCAGCTGCTGGGAGACGGCCGAGGTGGTGACGTGCAGACCGTCGGCCGCGCCGCTCACGGAACCGTGCCGGGCGACGGCGTCGAGGGTGCGGAGGCGCTCCAGGTTCAACATGTAAGCGATACTAAGGGGAGGGGTCGAGGAATTCTCGCTTGTTCTAAGACATCGGGCCCGTCACCCTGAGTGCATGACCTCGTCCCCCGCCCCCGCTCCCCGCCTTCTCGACTGGCGCGTCCGCTTCGGTGCCCTGGCCCTCATCTGGGGTTTCAGCTTCCTGTTCATCAAGGTCGGCACGGAGGGCTTCGCGCCGTTCCAGGTCACCTTCGGGCGGCTCCTGTTCGGTACGGCGGTGCTCGCCGTCACGCTCGTACTCAAGCGCGACCGGTTGCCGCGCGGTGCCCGGGTCTGGGGCCACCTGACGGTGGCGGCCTTCCTCCTCAACGCGCTGCCGTTCTCGCTCTTCGCGTACGCGGAGCTGACGATCCCCTCCACCCTGGCGGGCATCTGCAACGCGACGACGCCGCTGTGGGGCATGCTGCTCTCGCTCGTGGCGCTCTCCGAGGACCGCCCGACGCGGGTCCGCGCGGCCGGGCTGGGCATCGGCTTCATCGGCGTGCTCACCGTGCTCGGCGCCTGGCAGGGCTTCTCCGGCCTCGACGTGACGGGCACCGCCCTGGCCCTGCTCGCCTCGTTCAGCTACGCGGTCGGCTGGATCTACGTCCGCAGGACCCTGGCCGGCACCGGCGCCTCCCACCTCTCGCTCGCCGGCTCCCAGCTGGGGCTGGCGACGCTGCAACTGGCCGTGGTCACTCCCCTGTTCACCTCGGTCCCGAAGTCGGTGGAGCTCCTTCCGCTCCTCTCCGTGATCGCCCTCGGCGCGCTCGGCACGGGGTACGCGATGCTGCTCCAGTACGGGGTCGTCGCGGAGGTGGGTCCGACGACGGCCTCGATGGTCACGTACTTCATCCCGGTGATCGCCACGGCGGCGGGCGTCACCCTGCTCGACGAGCGGCTCACCTGGAACACCCCGGTGGGCGCGCTCGTGGTCCTGGCGGGCGCGGCCCTCACCCAGACCCGCGCCTCCCGCCGTACGAAGCCCCCGGTGAAGGCCCCGCAGCCGGCTCCCGCACCGGCCAGGGCCTGTGCGGGGACCCGAGCCTGAGGGGTCGCGACGACGGCGGGGCGCGAGGCCCACGCCGCGGCCGCCGCGGCCCCGACAGACGGGCCGAAGCCCGTGGAGGTCGACGAGCTGGGCCTCCCGGACCTCCCCCCTAGCCGTAACTCCGGGCCTGGGCGGGACCCGACGCCGCCGCGACGGCGTCGGCCAGGGCCTCGACGTCCGTGGCGGCGAGGCCGGAGACGGTGAGCCGGACGGCCGGTCCCGCGGACATCCGGAAGCGGGCGCCCGGCGCGACCGCCCAGCCCGCGGAGAGGAGGCGGGCCACCGCGCCGGTCTCGTCGGCCACCGGTACCCAGACGTTCATCCCCCCGCGCCCGTGCGCTTCGACGCCCCGCCGGGCCAGCGCACGCACGAGGCCGTCACGCCGCTTCCCGTACGCGTGCGCGACGAAGGCCGGATCCACCGCCTGCGTGGCCCAGAGGTGGGCGACGGTCCGCTGGAGCAGCCTGCTGACCCAACCGGGGCCGAGCCGCTGCCGCCCGAGCACTCGGTCGACGGTCTCGGCGTCCCCGGTGAAGGCGGCGACCCGCAGATCGGGCCCGTAGGCCTTGGCGACCGAACGCACCAGGACCCAGTGGTCGGTGACGCCGGCCAGCGGGTGCAGGGGCTGCGCGACGATGCCGTGCCCGTGGTCGTCCTCCACCAGGAGCACATCCGGGTGGTCGGCGAGAACCCGCCGCAGCTCCCGCGCCCGGCCCTCGGTCACACACGCGCCGGTCGGGTTCTGCGCCCGGTCGGTGACGATCACCGCCCGCGCACCGTCCTGCCGGATCGCGCGCTCGACCTCCTCCGGCACGGGCCCCTCGTCGTCGACGGCGACCGGCACCGGGCGCAGTCCGAGCGCGGGCACGAGATCGAGGAGGCTGCCCCAGCCCGGGTCCTCGACGGCGACGGCGTCGCCCGGCCTGAGGCGGGCGGCGAGCACCCGCTCGACGGCGTCGAGGGAGCCGGAGGCGACGCCGACGGGCCCGGCGGGCACGCCGTCCGCGTCGAAGGCGGCGCGCGCGAGGCGCCCGAACTCCTCGTCGACGGGGGCCTCTCCGTACATGCCGGGCTGTTCGGCGTACCGCCGGGCGACCTCCGCGAAGGCCTCGCCGAGGGCCGGCAGCAGGGCGGGGTCGGGGTTCCCGTTGCTCACGTCCCTGGCCCCGGCGGGCACCTCCACCCGGATCGAGCCGCGCGCGGTCGTGGCGGGACGAGGCCGCACCCGGCTGCCGCGCCGCCCGTCCGTCTCGATGACCCCGCGCTCGCGCAGGGTGCGGTAGGCGGCGGCGACGGTGTTCGGGTTCACGCCGAGGGCGCTCGCCAATTCCCGCATGGGCGGGAGTAGTTGGCCGGGCGTCAGCGCGCCCGCGCCCACCCCCCGCTCGACGCTGGCGGCGATGTCCGATGCACGGCGACCTTCGATCCGATATTCTCCTAGCACAAACATCATTATGCACTAGTGCAATGGAGATGGCCATGAGGACCTCCCCGGAGACGTACGCGGCGACCGAGCGCACCGTCCCCACGCGCTCCCGCGACCGCGCCTCGTACGACAAGGACCTGGTGCACGCGATACTCGACGAGGCCTACGTCTGCCACCTCGGCTTCGTCCGCGACGGCGCGCCGGTCGTCCTCCCCACGCTCTTCGGCCGGGTCGGCGAGCGCCTCTACGTCCACGGCTCCACCGGCTCGCGGCCGCTGCGGGCGGCCGGCGACGGCGTGGCGGCCCCCGGCCTGCCCGTCTGCCTGACCGTGACCCACGTCGACGGCCTCGTGCTCGCCCGCTCGGCCTTCCACCACTCGCTCAACTACCGCTCGGTCGTCGTCCACGGCACCGCCCACCAGGTGACCGACCCCGAGGAGCTGCGGACCGCCCTCGACGCCCTCGTCGACCAGGTCGTGCCCGGCCGTTCCGCCGACTCGCGCCCCGGGAACGCCAAGGAGCTCGCCGCCACCGCCGTGATCCGGCTCGACCTGGACGAGGTCTCGGCGAAGGTCCGCACCGGCGGCCCCAACGACGACCCCGAGGACCTCGGCCTCCCGTACTGGTCCGGGGTGATCCCCGTACAGGGCGGGTACGGCGCGCCGGTCCCGGCGGACGACCTCGACCCGTCCGTCGCCCTGCCCGGCTACCTCGCCGCACTCTGAGCCGGGAGAGGCGGAACGACGATGCTGATCCACCCCTGGGACGCCGCCCACGACGAGGGCGAGTGGCGCGACTGGCTCTCCCGGCACGACTTCGGCCAGCTCGCCGTCAACGGCCTGCCCGGCGAGCCGCCGTGGGTGCAGCCGACGCACTTCCGGTACGACGCCGAGCCCGGCCCCTACGGCCGCGCCCTGACCCATCTGGCCCGGCCCAACCCGCTCTGGCGCGCCCTGGAGTCGAGCCCGGTGGTGCTCCTGAGCGTGGTCGACGACTACGTCTACGTACCGGGACACTGGACGGCCCCCGAGGACACCCCGTCCGAGCACGGCACCCCGACGTCGTACTACGCGGCCGTCCAGCTGCGCTGCACCGCGCGCGTGGTCGACGATCCGGAGGAGAAGGCCGCGCTCCTCAACCATCAGGTCGCCCACTTCCAGCCGGAGGGCGGCACCGCGCCCGTGGCCCCCGGCTCGGCGCCGTTCGGCCGCATGCTGTCGGGGCTCCGGGGGCTGAGCCTGGAGGTGACCGACGTGCGGGCGAAGTTCAAGTACGCGGGCAACAAGCCGCCGGAGGTCCAGGCCCGCGTCTCGGAGCGGCTCGCCGAACGGGCCGGGCCCGGCGACCTGAAGGCCCGGACCCACCAGCTGCGCCGCCGCGCACACCGATGACACGGGTGGGGGCCGCGACTGCTCCCGCCCCCGCCCCCCTCACACCACCACGGGCTCCCGCCGGCGCGCCTCCGCCGCGCTCCGCGCCTCCGCCAGGGCCAGGCCCGTCACGGCCGCGAGCAGCAGCAGGGTGCCGAGCACGATCGCGGCGGTGAGCCGCTCGCCGAGCAGCGAGACCGCGATCAGGGCCGCGCTCACCGGCTCCAGGAGCATGATCACGGACACGGTGGCGGCCCGGACGACGGCCGCCCCGGCGAAGTACAGCGCGTAGGCGAGCGCGGTCGGCACCGCCGCCACGTACAGGAGGAGCAGGAGCACGCTCACCGGCGCGTCGGTGTGCGGGACGAACCCTTCCGCGAATGCCGCGGGCAGCAGCCAGACCACGCCGATCGCGAAGGCCCAGGTGGTCGTCGCCAGGGCGTCCACACCACCGCCGTCACGGCCGAGCCACCGGGTGAGCAGGGTGATCGCCGCGTAGCCGGCCGCCGAGATCACCGCGAGGACGACGCCGAGCGGCCGTACCTCAGCGGCCCCGCCGCCCAGCACGAGGACCAAGAGCCCTGCGAGCGCCCCGACGACGGCGGCGACCCCGCCCCGGCCGAGGCGCTCCCCCATGGTGAGCCGGGCGCCGATCGCGATGAGGACGGGTCCCGCGCCCAGGGTGACGACGGTGCCGACCGCGAGCCCGGTGGCCTCGACGGCGGCGAAGTACGCGCTCTGGAAGACGGTGAGCCCGATCCCTGTGCCCAGAATGCGGGCGGCCCGCCGGCCGCGCGATTCCTTCCCGGTACGGGCGGCGGCGCGCCGTGGCCGCAGCGCCAGCGCTCCCAGGAGCAGGGCGAGGCCGCCGGCGCAGCGCCAGAAGGAGAGGGCCAGCGGGCCCATGTCGCTGACGCGGAAGATCAGCGAGGCGGCTGCGCCGGCCGTGCCCCAGGCGATGCCGGCGACGATCAGATAGAGGAGGCTCCGCCCGGTGGACAGGGCGGATCCCGAGGAGTTCGACACGTGGGTTCTCCGTGGAAGACGGGAGGGGAGGGTGGTCGTCGGGCTGCGCGCGGGCAGCGACGAACCGCTCGGCGGCGAGGAGTCGCCAGCCGAGCCCGGTCTCCGTCGAGGAAAGTCTCCGCGCGCGCTAGGCGGCGGGAGGCGGAAGCACGGTCTTCTGCATGATCGGCACCCTAGGGGGCGGTCCGGCCGGCCGACAACTCCGCGTCCCGCCCGTCGCCCGCCGCCCCGGAATCGGGGCCGGAACCGGCGACCGGAACCGGCAGAGCCGCCTTCGGCGTCGAGGACTGCGCGATGAATGCCCCGACCAGGACCACCGCACCGCCGAGGATCTGGGGGGCGTCCAGGTGCTCGCCGAGCAGGATCCAGGCCAGGACGGTCGCGACGACCGCCTCCAGACAGGCCACGACACCCGCCACCTGGGGGGAGAGCCGGCGCACCGAGATGACCCCGGTGACGTACGCGAGGACGGTGGCGATCAGCACGATCCAGCCGAGCAGCAGCCACGCGGGCACGCTGGTCCCGTCCATGTCGGCACGCCCGCCGAGGACGCCCCAGTCCATGCCCCAGGGCCGGGCGACTGCGGTCAGGACGAGCGCGCCGATGAGCAGCCCGTACGCGATGACGCCCACCGGATCGGCCCGCTCGGTCTGCTCGGCCTCGTCGGCGCCCTGGTCGGAGAGGACGAAGTAGCCGACCTGGCAGCAGGCGGCGGCGAGGGCGAGGAGCAGGCCGACGAGGTCGAAGCTCAGGCCGGACCAGATCTGTACGACACACGCGAGGCCGCCGGCGGCGAGGACGACGCCGAGGGCGGCGG
This sequence comes from Streptomyces sp. NPDC034084, assembly GCF_055575535.1. Classification (NCBI taxonomy): domain Bacteria; kingdom Bacillati; phylum Actinomycetota; class Actinomycetes; order Kitasatosporales; family Streptomycetaceae; genus Streptomyces; species Streptomyces sp. NPDC034084. The sequence continues at coordinate 25,370 of NZ_JBVISK010000003.1, read as the reverse complement.
CGCGGGTGACGGGCCGCCGCTGGACGAAGCGGACCCAGCCGAGGACGAGGGCGGGGGCGAGGTACTCGATGAGCAGGGCGACGCCGACGGGGATGCGGGAGATCGAGGCGAAGTAGAAGGCCTGGACCCCGGCGACGGCGAGCAGGCCGAAGCCCACGAGGAGGGCGGGCTTGCGGCGCGGCAGGTCCCGGTGGCGCCAGGCCACCGGCAGCATGACGAGCGCGGCGCCGGCGACCCGGAGCCACACGACGTGCAGCGGGTCGAGTCCCGCCTCGATGAGCGGCTTGGCCGCCACTCCTGAACCACCGAATGCGAAGGCCGAGGCCAGGGCGAGTCCCAGGCCGGCGCTTCTCCCCTGAGACGCGTGCATCGGGCCATCATGGCAGGACGCCGTCAGGGGCGTAACCCCCGTTACACCTGTTGAGACGGCTCCTCGCCACGGGCGGCGAGGAGGCCGTCGATCCGGGCGGTCAGGGTGGCCGGATCCACACCCGCGCGGCGCAGCACCTCCACGGCCCGGCTCTCGGGATCGGCGGCGACGGCGGCGAGCAGGTCGACACCGCGGGCCTGCGGCTCGCCCCGCTCGGCGGCCCGCCGGAAGGCGCCTTCCAGGGCGGCGGCCGCGGCGGGCGACCAGGGGGAGGTACGGGCGCCCGGGGACTCGGACCCGCGCGCGGCGGGCAGCAGGCGCCGGGCCGCCGACCCCTCCTCCGCGCGCTGCCAGCGCAGGCCGTAGCCGATGGACCGCTGGACGAGGTAGCCGAGGACGCGGGCGAGCTGGTGGCCACCCTCGAAGGCGGACCCGACCTCGGGGTCGGACTCGACGAGCGAGTGCAGGAGATGGGCGGTGTCGATCTGACGGTCACCGTCCCTGAGCGCTCTGCGGCGCGCGCCCGACACGACCGCCGCGAGCGGGGGTGTCAGGAAGGGCGCGAGCTCCGCGCGCGGGGCGACGGATGACGGGAGCGGCTGGGGGCGCCGGACGGGATGGTGCACCTTCCCACCTCACCAGGCCGGGGCGGCCGGAACATCACCGGGGAGAAGCATGTCCGCATCCCACCGGAGTTGGGCACGGGCGCGCGATTCCTCCTCCTTACGGATGAGATCGCGCGCGCCGCCCCCAAGGGGCGCGCGCCACCTTGCTTCGCGCCCCCCTTGCAACCGTGGACCCTTCTCCGCACGTCCTCCGGTTGTGTTCTGGATGGTGGCTCTGCTCGCGCGCGACGGGCGGCAGTACGTGTACCGGGTGTACGCACCCAGGGAAGCACTGCCGGCCGATCTGTTCTGGGCGGCCTTCCACTGCCACGAGGAGGACGGGGCGCCCCGCGCCTCCGACAGCTTCGACGCGTCCGAGATCTGGTGGATCGGCGACGGCGCGGGCCCGACGACAGCGGAGCTGACGGTTCATCAGTATTGAATGTTCACGGCCACCCCGCTACGTTCCGCGACACCGGAACCCAGTTGACGCGTGAAGGGGTGGTCTCATGGCCGAAGTCAGCGCGGAGGCAAGGATCGAGGCGCCCGCCGGGCAGGTCTGGGCACGGCTCACGGACTTCTCCTCGTACGGCGAGTGGAACGCCACCCACACCAGCTTCCCGGACGGCGGCCCGGCCGCCCTGGAGACGGGCGCCACCTTCACGGAGAACATGAAGCTGATGGGCTTCCCCGCCGAGGTCCTGTGGACGGTGGAGGAGCTGGAGTCCGGGCGGGCGTTCGCCATCAGGGGCAAGGGGCCGATGGGGGTCGTCGTCGCCACGCGCTACTCGCTGGCGGCGGAGGGGGACGCCACGACGGTACGGATCGACGGCACGTTCACCGGCGCGGCGGTCTCCCTGATGGCGGGCAGGCTCAAGGACTCGGCGACGACGGCGCTGACCGAGTCCCTGCGCAGGCTCTCGGTCCTGGTGACCTGAGCCGCGCGCACCGGTACGACAGGAAGGGCCCCGCGACCACGGTCGCGGGGCCCTTCCTGTCGGCATCAGTGCTCGTCGGCCAGGATCAGGTACAGCTTCTTGCGGGCCTCGTTGATGACGGCGACGGCCTTCTGCCGCTGCTCGGCACTACCGGTCTTCCAGACCTGTCCGAACGCCTCCATCAGGCCGAAGCCGGCCTGCCGGATCTCGTTCACGGCTTCCCAGTCGACCCCGCGCCCGGCCTCCTCCCACGGCGCGTCCGGGCCCTCTTCGGCCTCGGCGCGTCCGGTGTCGGTGAGCGTGAACAGCTTCTTGCCGCCCTCGCTCGCGCTGATGATCAGGCCCTCGTCCTCCAGCAACTGGAGGGTCGGGTAGACCGAGCCCGGACTGGGCTTCCAGGCCCCGTCACTGCGCTCGCCGATCTCCCGGATCATCTCGTAACCGTGCATCGGGCGGTCCTTCAGGAGCGCCAGGATCGAGGCGCGCACGTCCCCGCGCCGCGCCCGTCCCCGGCCACCACCACGACCGCGCCCGCCGAAGGGGCCGCCACCGAACGGCCCCCCGCCGAAGCCGGGACCGAACGGCCCGAAGGCGGCACGCCGTCCCTCGAAGTCCCCTCGAGGCCCGGGGCCGCAGCCTCCACGACCGTGGCCGTTTCCGTGCTCGTGTCCATGTGAACGCATCGCAAGGCTCCTTCCATCGGGATTCATCGTCGGACTGTCGCGATGCGTCAACGATATATCGGAACTGTTCACCGAGCAAGACCCGACCGGTCGGTCACGGAACGCACGGGGAGACGTCCCTGACGAACACGAGGCCGTCACAGTCCGCGAGATGCACCGGGTCGAGCGGCGCGTAGCCGAACCAGGGGGACACGCGCGGCGCGGGCCGCATGTCGCCGAGAGCGGCGGACAGCCGCCGGGCGTCGACGAGACAACGGTCCTCCGGGAGGGCGTAGAGGAGACCCTCGACGGTGTCCGGCGGCGGCGCGCCCACGCCCTGGTGGCGGATCGTGCCCAGGGCCATGGCCACGAAGGCGTACTCCTCCCCCAGCTCGGCCGCGACCAGCGCGCCGGCGCTCCACCACTCCAGCGGTCGCCCGCCCATCCGCATCGAGCTCTTCTCGCGCTGGAGATGGCCGTTGTGGGAGTAGACGAACACCGGGCCCCGGTCGGCGAGCGCGAGGAGGTTCCGGGACATCATCTGGTCCCGCACGCCCACGAGCCGCGCCATGCGGGCCGGCGAGGTGTCGGCCATCCAGTGGTGGTAGCGCAGCAGGCCGAGCGCGGTGCGCCCGTACAGGCGGGCGCGGTCCCCCTCGTCCGGCGAGCTCACCCCCATCAGGTGCGGCCACTGCTCGTCGAGCAGCGCCACCAGCTCGTCGGCGAGCAGCCGCAGCCGCCCGGCCTCGGACGACCGCCCCACGGACCGGGCCGGGTCCCTCATCGCGGCGGGCTCGGTCCACCGCTCGTCGGCGCCGAGCAGCTCGTCGAGCGTGCCCGCGGCGCAGGGCAGCAGGTCCGTGTCCACCCGTTCCGCGAGGTATCGATGGAGCGCGGTGAGGGCCTGCCGGGGGCTCTCGGCGCCGGTGATCTCCAGCGGGCCGTCGAATCCGGCGAACCGGAGCCGCTCGGACGCGGGGCGACCCTCGTTGTACCCGCGCATCCAGCGGACGAGCTCGCGGTTGGCCGCGGAGGCACCCCAGCCGTGGCTGAAGCCCTGCTCCATGACCTCGTCGAGGGTGCCCGTGCCCGAGGTGACGTGGTCGTCCACGGCCAGGCCCCTCAGGCAGTCGGTCTCGATAGCGATCGTCCGGTAGCCCCCCTGCTCGACGAGCTGCCGGAAGAGCTCGTTGCGCAGGTCGAGGAGGGCGTCCTCGCCGTGGGTGGGCTCGCCCAGGGCGAGCAGCCGGGGCCGGGCCGGGAGCAGTCCCAGGAGGGAGGCAGCGTCGACGGCATGAGCGGTGTCCTTGATGTCAGTCGCCATGCCTTCCACGCTATCGTTGAACTTTCGGTGGAGACTTTTCAGCGAGCACCCCGCTGTATCGTCGAACTCATGGGGAAAAACCTTCAAACCGGTGGGTGGCTGAGGCCGGTCGATCTGGCTCGCGCGCACGGGCTGTCCACGCAGGCGGTCAGGAACTACGAGGAGGCCGGCATCCTCCCCGCCGCCGGCCGCACGGCCCACGGCTACCGCACGTACACCCCGCTGCACGCCGGGGCCTTGCGCGCCTTCCTGGCCCTGCTGCCCGGCCACGGCCACCCGACGGCGACGGCGATCATGCGGGCCGTGAACGAGGGCGCGGCCGGCGAGGCGTTCCAGCTGATCGACGAGAGCCACGCCCAGCTCCTCGAAGACCGGCGGACCCTTCGAGCCGTGGAGAGCGCCCTCCGCGACCTGGACCCGCACCGGGAGACCGCCATGGCGCCCCAGCCCGGCGGCACGTTCATCGGCCCCCTGGCCGGGCAGCTCGGCATCCGCCCCGCGACCCTGCGCAAGTGGGAGCACGCCGGTCTCGTACGCCCGACCCGCGACCCCCGGACCGGGTACCGCGTCTACGACGAGTCCGCCGTACGGGACGCCCGCCTGGCCCACCAACTCCGGCGCGGCGGCTACCCGCTTGAGCGGATCGCCCCGCTGATCGCCCACGTCCGCACGGCCGGTGGACTGGAGCCGCTGGAAGCGACGCTGACCGACTGGCACGGCCGGCTGACGGCCCGCGGGCGCGCGATGCTGGCGGGGGCCGCCGAGCTGGAGGCGTACCTCCGCGCGCGTGGGTGAGCCGGCTCCGGATGGCAGGATCGACGCCGTGTCTACGCATCCGCTCCTGCTCGCGGCCCGGGGACTCTGGGAAGAACTGGCCCGGTCACCGCGGTCGTTCCCGCCCACGGGCGGCGTGAACGTGATCGTGTCCCCGGAGTCGGGGCTGTGCCCGGCCGGCTGGGTCGGGGTGGTCGCTCTCGGAGGATCGGCGCTCGTGACCGTGCCGGACCGGTGGACCGCCGCGACCGTGCGCGCCGCCCTCGCGGATCTGCCGGTGGAGGCCCTGGTGGACGCGGCCGCCCTCCGCGCCGTACTGCCGGTGGGCGGGGTACTCGGCCCGGCGGCGCTGGCGTACGTCTCCCCGGAGGGCTTCCGGCCGGACACCGGTTCGTCGACGGTGGAACGCCTGCCCGGCGGGCATCCCGCCCTGCGCGCCCTGGAGAAGGCCGCCGGTGAGGACGACACCGCGGAGGCCTCCCTGGACGAGATCACCTCACCCGCGTTCGTGGTACGCGAGGAGGGCCGTGTGGTGGCCGCCGCCGGGTATCGGACGTGGCCGCGACGGACCGCGCACATCAGCGTGCTGACGGCCCCGGAGGCACGAGGCCGCGGTCTCGCGCGGTCGACGGCCTCGGCGGCGGTCGCCGACGCCCTCGCCGCCGGTCTCCTTCCGCAGTGGCGCGCCCGTCCCCCGGCCTCCCGGCGGGTCGCCGCCGCCCTGGGCTTCGAGGACCTGGGTGCCCAACTCTCCCTGGAACCCGCCCGGAACGAACCGCCACCACGACCGTTTGGCACACTCCAGCCATGACCAGCGACAACACCCCGCTCTTCACCCAGTTCACCGCCCCCGAGTCGATACCCGACGGGCTCGCGCAGGCCCTCGCCGACTGCTGGACGGAGGTGAGCGACGCGGGTGGGGCGGCCGGTTTCCCCTTCCCGCCGGTCGACCCGGCCGAGGTCGCCGCCGCCGTCGACCGCATCGTCACGGGACTCGACCCGGCGAGCAGCCGTCTCCTCGTCGCCACGGTCGGCGGCGCCCTCGCGGGCTGGCTGTGCCTCCGCCGCGACACCCACCCGCTGATCGCGCACTGGGGGACCCTGCACCACGTCCAGACCCGTCTCGGGGTACGCGGGCGGGGCATCGGCGCGGGCCTGGTGCGGAGCGCCCGCGCGATCGCCCGGGACGACATGGGCCTGGAGCAGCTGCGGCTCGCGGCACGCGGCGGCACCGGCCTCGAGGACTTCTACGGCAGGCTGGGCTGGCGGGAGATCGGCCGCTGGCCCGAGGGCCTGCGCCTGGCCCCCGGCGACGACCGCGACGAGATCCTCATGGTCCTGACACCCCTGTGACCCCGGCCGGACCGCCGTCCCCGGTCGCGCCCCCGCCGTCCCCGCGACGGCGGGCCCGTGCGGCTCGCGCCACCCGAGTGATCCCGGACCCCGGCGCCCACCAGTCCCCCGCACCCGGACGTCACCGAAGCCCCGGCCCGGTCATCCACGTACGACGCTCCCGAACGGCGCACCCCGCGACCGGTCCAGTTCTCCGCGATTGGCCTTGGTCCGCGGATTTCCGCCCCCGGTACGGTCGGCGGATGCGCATCCGAATCGTCGACGCCTTCACCGACCAGCCCTTCTCCGGCAACCCTGCCGGAGTCCTGCTCCTCGACTCCTTCCCCGAGGACGCCTGGCTCCAGCGGGTCGCCTCCGAGGTCAACCTCTCCGAGACGGCCTTCGCCCACCCGCTGCCCGCCGGCGGCGAGGCGGACTGGGCCCTGCGCTGGTTCACCCCCACCACCGAGGTCGACATGTGCGGCCACGCCACCCTGGCCACGGCGCACGTCCTGCACACCACCGGCACCGCGAGCGGCACCGTCCGCTTCGCCGCCCGCTGCGGGCTCCTCATCACCACCGCCGAGGCCGACGGCACGATCACGATGGACTTCCCGACCTCCTCCCTCACCCCGGTCCCCGCCCCCGAGGGCCTGGAGAAGGCGCTCGGCGCCGAGATCGTCGCCGTCCACGACACCGCCGACCACATCGGCGACCTCGTCGTCGAGCTGCGCGACGAGAGCACCGTCCGCTCCCTCACACCGGACTTCCCCGCGCTGAAGAGCCTCTCCTCGCGGGGAGTCATCGCCACCGCCGCCGCCGAACGCCCCGACAGCGGTTACGACTTCGTCTCGCGCGGCTTCTTCCCCGCCGTCGGCATCGACGAGGACCCGGTGACGGGCAGCGCCCACACCGCCCTCGCCCCCTACTGGTCGGCCAGGTTCGGCCGCGAGGAGCTCACCGGCTTCCAGGGCGGCGCCCGCACGGGCCTCGTCCGCACCCGCCTGAACGGCGACCGCACCCTCCTGAACGGCCACGCCGTCACGGTCATCGAAGGCGAACTGCGGGCCTGACGCTCAAGAGCAGGGGGGTGTACGGCTCTTGCCGCGCATCCCCCTGCTCCCCGTGCCCGTCACACGGTGGGCAGCCAGCCCACCTTCCCGGCGAGCAGCCCGTACCCGACGAAGGCCACGATGTCGAGCAGCGCGTGCGCCACGACCAGCGGCCCGACCCGCCCCCAGCGGCGGTACAGCAGCACGAATACCGCGCCCATCACCATGTTGCCGATGAAGCCGCCGACCCCCTGGTAGAGGTGGTACGAGCCGCGCAGCACCGAACTCGCCACCAGGGCGGCCATCGGCGACCAGCCCAACTGGTCCAGCCGGCGCAGCAGGTAGCCGACGACGATGACCTCCTCCAGGACGGAGTTCTGCACCGCCGAGAGGATGAGGACGGGGTACTTCCACCACACGTCGGGCAGCGACTCGGGCACCACCGTCAGGTTGAACCCGGAGGCACGCGCCGCCAGATAGAAGGCGAGTCCTGCGCTTCCGATCCCCGCCGCGACCAGCACCCCGCGCCCGAGATCCGACCACGGCCGCGTCCGGTCGAAGCCGATCACCCGCAGCCCCGCGCCCTCCCGCAGCAGCAGATGCGCGACGAGGACGACCGGCACGAGCGCCGTGGCGATGCCGAAGAGCTGCCAGGACAGGTCGAGCCAGGGCCGTCCGGGCGCGTAGGAGCCGTTGAGTGTCGCCGCCTGCTCCTTCAGCGCCCCCGGCCTGGTCAGGGAGCCGATGAAGCTGATGAGCGCCGACACCCCGCTCGCCCCGAGCGAGAGCGCGAGGACGATGAGCGTCTCGGAGCGCAGGACGCCGCGCGGCAGGCCGTCGGGGGGCAGGGAAGCGTCCCTCAGTCGTTGCTCCGACACCACACCTGTCTCCACTTCCCCATCGCGGGCCCACGCCGTTCCGGTGGTCCCGGCCCGTCCGGGACCACCCTGACATGATCACCCATGCCGCGCGGGGTGCCCGGGGGAGGCGCAGTCAGTCGATCCCCACGGGCCAGGTGTGCACCGGTTCGCCCGCGAGCATGAGCGTCCGGTAGCGCCGGGTGGTCGCCGCGAGGGCGGCCTCCCGGTCCAGTCCCGACTCCAGGGCCCGGTGGTACGTGTCGGCCTGCCAGGAGGCGCCGTTCACCCGCCGCAGACAGCGCTGCTCGATGACGCCGAGGTAGAGGTCCCGGTCCGCCGGCTCGATGTGCCAGGCGTCGAGCCCCGCCGCGGCGAGCGGCAGCAGTTCGTCGAGGACGAGCCGTACGGCCGGGAGGGTCGCGACGCCGCCCGCGCGTCCCGAGCGGGGCCAGCGCAGCTCCGCCTCGATGCCATGGCGGCAGGCGGTGTCGAAGTTGGCCTCCGCGTCCTGGAAGGTCATCCGCTTCCACACCGGCCGGGGATCGTCGGCGAGGGAGCGGACGAGCCCGTAGTAGAAGGCGGCGTTCGCGATCACGTCGGTGACGGTCGGACCCGCGGGCAGCACCCGGTTCTCGACGCGCAGGTGCGGGATGCCGTCGACCCAGCCGTACACCGGCCTGTTCCAGCGGTAGACGGTGCCGTTGTGCAGGACCAGTTCCTGGAGGCGCGGGACCCCGCCCCGGTCGAGGACGAGCAGCGGGTCCTCCTCGTCGCAGAGTGGCAGCAGGGCGGGGAAGTAGCGGACGTTCTCCTCGAAGAGGTCGTACACCGAGTCCACCCACCGCTCCCCGAACCAGGTGCGCGGCCGTACCCCCTGGGACTGCAGCTCGGGCGGCCGGGTGTCGGTTGCCTGCTGGAAGAGCGGCGGCCGGGACTCGCGCCACAGCTCGCGACCGAAGACGAAGGGCGCGTTGGCGCCGAGCGCGATCTGGACGCCGGACACGGCCTGCGCGGCGTTCCACACGGCGGCGAACCGGGCCGGTGTCACCTGGAGGTGCAGCTGCACCGAGGTGCAGGCCGCCTCGGGCACGATCGACTCCGAGGTGCAGAGCAGACGTTCGACGCCGTGGATGTCGAGGGTGAAGTCCTCGCCCCGGGCGGCGAGGATCTGGTCGTTGAGAAGCGTGTAACGGTCGTTGTCCGAGAGGTTCTCGGGGACCAGGTCGCTCTGGGTGAGCGTGGGAAGTATGCCGATCATGACGACGCCCGCGTCGAGTTCCGCCGCCTTGCGGTCGGCATATCCGATGCCGGTTCCGATCTCTTCCGCGAGCCGGTCGAATACGCGCCCGTCGAGCTGGTGGGGCGCGATGTTCACCTCGAGGTTGAACATTCCGAGTTCCGTCTGGAAATCGGTGCTGGCGATCTTTTCGAGAACCGGGCCGTTCAGCATCCTGGGCAGCCCGTCGGCGCCCGCGAGATTGAGTTCGATCTCCACGCCCATGAGATTGCGCGGCCGGTCGAACCTCTTCTCCGCGAGGAGTCGCGCGAGCCCCGCGAGACACTGCTGGAGCTTTCTCCGGTACTGCTGCCGGTCGGACGGGCCGAACCCGTCGGCCACGACCTTCTCCCCCATCGAAGCGTCCCTCCCCGAGTGGGCGGCCGCCATGACGGCCGCGCGTCACGGACGATGATGCCCACCCCGCTGATCGACAAGCCTGCGGAACCGGTCTGTCGGAGGATAGGCTGGACGGAGCGCTCCACCGGCACATCCCGAAGGCAAGGAACAGGCGACATATACCAAAGTCGTATTGTCGCGGGAGCCGGGATCAGAATTCAGCCGTCCCCCTTCACGGGGATGACGCAGGTGGGAGCGGTATCGTCCTCCTGATTCCGCTTCAACTCCACGAAACTGCGTCCTGATGACGCCTTGTCAGGAATATCCGCGTGGTCTAGCGGAAACACTGTGTGAACACGTGTCGTATAAACTCCGCGGACGAGGCAGAGTGTTGGCGCCCGGCCATGGCCGCATGGCCCCCTCTCTGGCCCCGTCGCCGACAGCGCCGTCGTACCTGCCCACGCGTCACCGTGTCTCCTGAGCGAGAGGCGACCCACCATGCTCCGACCCTCTCCGGCCCCTGCGCCGGCCCTCCGCAGTGTTCTCGCGGCCCTCGGCTCGCCGACCGCCGTCCGCGAGCCGCGAACTCCCGCGCTGCGGGCCGCACAGGGGCCGCTGAGCCCTGAACGCCCTCTGCCCGTGCACGTCCTCGACGTCACCGGGGCACCGGGGCTCGCTCCCCGCACCCGGCTGGCCGGCTGGCGCTTCCTGATCCGGAACGGGGACCGGGCGATCGCCGCCGCGGACACCATGCTCACCCCGGACGGCTGGGCCTTCTCGCACTTCTTCGAGGGGCCGTACGTCTCCGCCACGGAACAGGCGCTGCTCCAGGCCGAGGCCCTGCCCGAGGCGTTCCGGCCGCGGCTGCTGTCCGTACCGGAGCTCTACATGCTGACCCTCTGGCTGGACGCCGGCCCCGAGACGGACGACACCACCGCCGCCCCGGCCGCCGGTGATCTCATGGTGCCGCTGGCCCCCGCACCCCCGGGGATCGCGGCCCACCGCCCGTACCAGGTCGCCGACCTCCTGCCCGTCCTCAGTACGCGTCTCACGCCGCCGCCCCTCCTGGGGTCGCCGGCGCCCGCCTGATCCACCACGTGCGCGTCCCCGCCCCGTGGCCCGGCCGGGTCACGGGGCGCACTCGTGTCCGCGCCGCGCGCCCGAACGCGCCGTCCGAACGCCCCGCCCGTACGGACTAGCCCGCTGGGGCTACCCCGAACCACCCGAAGAGACGGTGCAGTTGCCTTGAACCGCCCCTGCGGGTGATGCGTCTTCCCAGGAAAGGACGAGCTGACGCGAAATACCTGCGGAAGACCGTCCATGGGGCAAGACTGGGACCGGAACCGAACCGACCGACGGGGGCGGCCATGAGCGCGCAGAGCCGCAGGACATCCACCACGACGCAGCGAAAGAACCCACCCATGTGCCAGCACCAGCCTGCCTGTCCGACCGCCGACTCCGCCGACCGGGAGGCGGCCCGACTGATGGCACACCACCCGGAACAGGGCTGGAGCCTGCTGTGCAACGGCGTCCTGCTCTTCGAGGACACCGGTGAACTGCTGCCGGACGGCCAGATCATCGCCCCGCACCGGCCGCTGACGACGGGGCGGGTGACGACCGCCGCCTGAGAGGGCGCGGCGGACGCCGTACGGGAAGACACCGAGGGCCGGCGCGGAGGAGACCTCCGCACCGGCCCTCGGCTCGTGCTCAGTTGTCGTACTCGTCCAGCGGCGGGCAGGAGCAGACGAGGTTCCGGTCGCCGAAGGCCCCGTCGATGCGGCGCACCGGCGGCCAGTACTTGTCGGCGGCCGAGACACCGGCCGGGAAGACCGCCTCGTCACGGGTGTACGCGTGCTTCCACTCGCCGCCCAGCGCGGCCGCGGTGTGCGGGGCGTTGCGCAGCGGGTTGTCGTCGGCGGGCCACTCGCCCGAGGCGACCTTCTCGATCTCGCCGCGGATCGCGATCATCGTGTCGCAGAAGCGGTCGAGCTCGGTCAGGTCCTCGGACTCGGTCGGCTCGATCATCAGCGTGCCGGCCACCGGGAAGGACATCGTCGGCGCGTGGAAGCCGTAGTCGATGAGGCGCTTGGCGATGTCGTCGACGCTGACGCCGGTGGCCTTGGCCAGCGGGCGGATGTCCACGATGCACTCGTGCGCGACCAGCCCGTTCGGACCGGTGTAGAGGACCGGGAAGTGCGGCTCCAGGCGCTTGGCGATGTAGTTCGCCGCGAGGACGGCGACCTGGGTGGCGCGCTTGAGTCCCTCGCCGCCCATGAGACGCACGTACGACCAGGAGATCGGCAGGATGCCGGCGGAGCCCCAGGGGGCGGCCGAGATCGGGCCGACACCGGTCTCCGGGCCCGCGGTGGGCTGGAGCGGGTGGTTCGGCAGGTACGGGGCGAGGTGGGCGCGGACGCCGACCGGGCCGACACCGGGGCCACCGCCGCCGTGCGGGATGCAGAAGGTCTTGTGCAGGTTGAGGTGCGAGACGTCGCCGCCGAAGTGGCCCGGCTTGGCCAGACCGACCAGGGCGTTGAGGTTGGCGCCGTCGACGTACACCTGACCGCCGGCCTCGTGGACCTCGGCGCAGATGTCGGCGACGTGCTCCTCGAACACGCCGTGCGTGGACGGGTAGGTGATCATCAGCACGGACAGCTCGTCGCGGTACTGGGCGATCTTGGCGCGCAGGTCCTCGACGTCGATCTCGCCGTCGTCGGCGGTCTTGACGACGACGACCTTCATGCCGGCCATCACGGCGGAGGCGGCGTTGGTGCCGTGCGCGGACGACGGGATGAGGCACACGGTGCGCTGCTCGTCCCCGTTGGCACGGTGGTAGGCGCGGACGGCGAGGAGACCCGCGAGCTCACCCTGCGATCCGGCGTTGGGCTGGATCGACACCTTGTCGTAGCCGGTGACCTCGGCGAGGCGCTCCTCCAGCTCGGTGATGAGCGTGACGTAGCCCTGCGCCTGCTCGACCGGGGCGAAGGGGTGCATCTGGCCGAACTCCGGCCAGGTCACCGGCTCCATCTCGGTGGTCGCGTTCAGCTTCATGGTGCAGGAGCCGAGCGGGATCATGCCGCGGTCGAGCGCGTAGTCGCGGTCCGCGAGCTTGCGCAGGTAGCGCAGCATCGAGGTCTCGGAGCGGTGCGCGTGGAAGACCGGGTGGGTCAGGTACGCGTCGGAGCGCAGCAGACCGGCCGGGAGGGTGTCCTCGGTGGTGGCGTCCAGGGCCTCGACGTCGGCGGTGACCCCGAAGGCGGCCCAGACGGCGGCGAGCTGCGCGCGGCCGGTGGTCTCGTCGCAGGAGACGTACACCAGGTCGGCGTCGGCGCGGTAGAGGTTCACCCCGGCCTCACGGGCGGCGGCGACGACCTCGTCGGCCTTGCCGGGCACGCGGACGGCGAGGGTGTCGAAGTACGAGCCGTGCACGACCTCGACGCCGCCGGCGGTGAGACCCGCGGCGAGGATGGCGGCGTAGCGGTGGGCGCGCTCGGCGATTTGCTTGAGACCGTCGGGACCGTGGTAGACGGCGTACATGCCGGCCATGACGGCGAGCAGGACCTGGGCCGTACAGATGTTGCTGGTGGCCTTCTCGCGGCGGATGTGCTGCTCGCGGGTCTGCAGGGCCAGGCGGTAGGCGCGGTTGCCGTCCGCGTCGACGGAGACACCCACGAGACGGCCGGGAAGGGAGCGGGCGTGCTTGTCCTGAACGGCCATGTAGCCGGCGTGCGGGCCACCGAAGCCCATGGGCACGCCGAACCGCTGCGTCGTACCGACGGCGATGTCGGCGCCCAGTTCGCCCGGCGAGGTGAGCAGGGTGAGCGCGAGCAGGTCGGCGGCGACGGTGACGATCGCGCCGAGCTCGTGCGCGGCGTCGATCAGCGGCTTGATGTCGCGGACGGCGCCGGAGGCGCCCGGGTACTGGAGGAGCACGCCGAAGACGCCGCGCTCGGCGATCTCGGCGGGGATGCCCTCGCTCAGGTCGGCGACGACGACCTCGACACCGGTCGGCTCGGCGCGGGTCTCGATGACGGCGATGGTCTGCGGCAGGGCGTCGGCGTCGATGAGGAAGACGCCGTTCTTGACCTTGCCGACCCGGCGGGACAGCGCCATGGCCTCGGCGGCGGCGGTGCCCTCGTCGAGGAGGGAGGCGCCGGAGGTGGGCAGACCGGTCAGGTCCGCGACCATGGTCTGGAAGTTGAGCAGGGCCTCGAGGCGGCCCTGGGAGATCTCCGGCTGGTACGGCGTGTAGGCGGTGTACCAGGCCGGGTTCTCCATCACGTTGCGGAGGATGACCGGCGGGGTGAAGGTCCCGTAGTAACCGAGGCCGATCATCGGGGCGAGGACCTGGTTGCGCTCGGCGAGCGTGCGCAGTTCGGCGAGGACCTCGGCCTCGGTGCGCGCGGCCGGCAGGCCCAGGGCCTCGGCGTTCTTGATCACGTCCGGTACCGCGGCGGCCGTGAGCTCGTCGAGCGAGCCGTAACCGACCTGGGCGAGCATCTTGGCGCGGGCCTCGGCGTCGGGCCCGATGTGCCGCTGCTCGAACGGGATGCCCTGTTCGAGCTCGGAGAGCGAAGTGCGGTTGACGGTCATGTACGGAGGCCTCCTGGTCGTCACGACCTGCGAGGGGCACCACGGCGCGGGTGCCCGGACGGCCTCCCCCTCTGTCATCTCAACCTGAGAGTTTCACCGGCACGCCTCGCGGCACGCCGGCTTTCACCGTCGGTGAGAGCGAAATGCCGTCGGACATCCGCTCTGCTTTCCAGAGTGACCTCGTCCGCGCGGTACAGGGGCCTGAGAGATTCCGGGGAGGATTTGCTCCTTCGGCGCCCACCGGAAGGTTTCTCCGGGGGACTCTCCCGCACAGGGTCGACAGCCACGACCAGCCTACCAGCGAGGTTGCGGCTCCCATCGCTCAAGTGGCCGACATCCCAGATGTGCACTTTCGTAGGGGTAGAGCAGTTGCGACCAGTTGGAGGGACCGTGCAGACCGATATCGATCCGCGCAGCCTGATCGGCCGCAAGGCGTTCGACCGGAGCGGGCACAAGATCGGAACCGTGGACGAGGTGTACCTGGACGACGCGACCGGCATTCCCGAGTGGGCGGCGGTCCGCACCGGCCTGTTCAGCCGGGACGCCTTCGTCCCCCTGGAGCCGAGCGCCCTGCTCGACGACGGCCTCCACGTCCCGTACGAGCGGGCCCTCATCAAGGACGCCCCCGACTTCGGCGTGGGCCGCCATCTCTCGCCCGAACAGGAGCTCCAGCTCTACCGCCACTACAGCCTCGCCCTGCCGCCCCCGCCCCCGGACGCCCCGGACACGGACTTCGGCCGCCTGGCAGGCCAGGACGGCAGCTGAGAGCCCCGAGGCGGACGGCCCGCGGCCGGGGACCCGCACCGCGCGGCGGCGCGGGTCATGCCGCCGTGTCCCGCCGCACCAGCGGCAGGGGCTCCGACGGCACCAGCTCCGGGTCGTCCACGGAGAACGTCCGTACCCGCCCCGGCCCGGACCACGGTTCCTCGAACCGCACCGTGACCCGCCCCACCCCGCTGCCCTGGACCCACCCGGCACCGTAGACCTCGTGCCGTACGTCGTGCCCGGGCGCCCAGTGCCGCTCCACGGGCGCCCCCTCCTCGGGCTCGACGGCCTCCTCCGCCTCGGCCGCGGCACCGGCCCCCGACTCCGCCCCGGCATCGGCGGGGGCGGCGCCGGCCACCGCCTGCGCGAACAGGTCCTCCTGCGTGTAGTCCGCGAGGCCGCTCACCCCCACCCCCAGCAGTCGGACGCCCCCCGTCGTGTCCACCGCCTCCAGGAGCCGCCCCGCGGCCTCCCGGACGACGCCGGGATCGTCCGTCGGCCCCCGCAGCGTCTCGGACCGGGTGAGCGTCGAGAAGTCATAGCGCCGGACCTTCAGGACGATCGTCCGCCCCGAGTGCCCGGAGGCCCTCAGCCGACCCACGCACCGCTCCGCGAGCCGCTCGACCTCGGTCCGGATCCGTACCCGGTCGTGCAGGTCCACGTCGAAGGTGTCCTCGACGGACACGGACTTGGCGTCCCGCTCGGCCACCACGGGCCGGTCGTCGTGCCCCTGGGCCATCCGGTACAGCGAGGCCCCGTGCGCCCGCCCCAGGAGCCGTACGAGCTCGTCCTCGCCCGCCTCCACGAGGTCGGAGACGGTCGTCATCCCGGCGCGCCGCAGGTGCTCCCCGGTGGCCGGCCCCACCCCCGGCAGGATCCGCACCGATCGGGGACCGAGCAGTTCCCGCTCGGTCCCGGGCTCGATGAGGACGAGCCCGTCCGGCTTGGCCTCCTCGGAGGCGATCTTCGCGATCATCTTGGACCCGGCGAGTCCGACGGACCCGGTGAGCCCCGTCGTCGCGAGGATGTCGACGCGCAGCCGTTCCCCGGCGGCCCGCGCGCTCGCTCCGTCGTCGGCCACACCACCGGCTTCGAGGTCCACGAAGGCCTCGTCGAGGCTGAGGGGCTCCACGAGCGGGGAGAGCCGGCCCAGCAGCTCCATGACCTGCTCGCTGATCGAGCGGTAGAAGGCGAAGCGGGGGACGAGATACGCGGCGTTCGGCGCGAGCCGCCGCGCCTGGCCCATCGGCATGGCCGAGTGCACCCCGAAGCGACGGGCCTCGTAGGAGGCGGTGGCGACCACGCCCCGCGGCCCCAGACCGCCGACGACCACGGGCTTTCCGCGCAGGCTGGGCTTCGACGCCTGCTCGGCGGCGGCGAAGAAGGCATCCATGTCGAGATGCAGGATCGTGGGCGCGGCTCTCACACGTCCGATGCTGCCCTACGCCACTGACAACGCCCCCGCGGAACGCCCACGAGCCCCGGCGAACCCCTCCCGGGACCCGCCTGACGGGCGAGGGACCTGCGACCGCGGGCCTTCAGACCGCCCTGTCGCGCCGCCGGCGCGCAAGCTCGTCGCCCGGGTTGTGCCCGACCAGCGTCTCGCCGGTGTCGACCCGCTCGCCGTGGAGCTGCGAGAGCGCGGCTTCGACATCGCGCCACACCACGCCGACGGCGATACCGAAGACGCCCTGCCCGCCCTGGAGGAGGTCGACGACCTCGTCGGGCGAGGAGCACTCGTACACCGTGGCCCCGTCGCTCATGAGCGTCATCCGCTCCAGGTCCCGGAAGCCCCGCGCGCGCAGATGCTGCACCGCGGCCCGGATGTTCTGGAGGGCCACCCCGGTGTCGAGGAACCGCTTCACGATCTTCAGCACGACGACGTCGCGGAAGCTGTACAGCCGCTGGGTCCCCGACCCGTACGCGGGCCGCACACTCGGCTCCACGAGTCCGGTGCGTGCCCAGTAGTCCAACTGCCGATAGGTGATCCCTGCGGCCGCACAGGCCGTCGGTCCGCGGTAGCCGATCACCGCGTCGGCGTCCGTGTCCGTCCCGAAGTCGCCCACACTGCCGTGAAGCGGATACGGAACGCTCGCCCCGGACGCGTGTCCGAGTGAGCTCCCTGCCGTACCGTCCGCGCTGCTCATCACGCCGACCCTCCGTCCTTGACCTGCCCACACGAAGGTAGGCAGTCACTCGGGGTGCGTCAACGATCGCCACACTCGGCACGCCGAGTGATAATCACCCTGAGAGTGGTTTCGCGTGCCCCTCTCCGGGGAAGGGCTACTCGAATGCCCTGACGACGCCCCGCGAACGGCCTCCGGCCGCACCGCTCCGTCTCACTGACTGTTGGTACCGAAGTCCTCCGGTGAGATCTGGTCGAGGAACTCGCGGAACTTCTCCACCTCGTCCTCCTGCTCGTCCGGAATCGCGATGCCGGCGTCGTCCAGCACACCGTCGCTGCCGAAGATCGGCGTCCCGGTCCTCAGGGCCAGCGCTATCGCGTCCGACGGCCGCGCGCTCACCTCGACGCCGCTGGCGAAGACCAGCTCGGCGTAGAAGACCCCGTCACGCAGATCCGTGATCCGGACCTCGGTGAGCTCCTGCCCCACGGCCTCCAGCACGTCCTTGAACAGGTCGTGCGTCAGCGGCCGCGGCGGAGCCATCCCCTGCTGGGCGAAGGCGATCGCGGTCGCCTCCCCCGGTCCGATCCAGATGGGAAGGTACCGATCGCCTCCCACTTCACGCAGGAGCACGATCGGCTGGTTGGAGGGCATTTCCACCCGGACACCCACAACGTCGAGCTCGTTCACACAGCAACCCTAGGACGTGCCCGACCGGTTTGGATAGTCGGGGCCCCTCCCGGGCACCGCTCCGGGCCCCTCCCGGGCACCGCTCCGGGCCCCTGCCGGGAGCCTTCCCGGGGTCACTGCAGCCGGATCCCCAGCGCGGTCTGGACGAGGGCCGCGTGCAGCCGCACCGACTGCGCGGCAAGCTCCTTCGCGGTGGCCTCCGCATGGGCTCTGGTCTGCGGGTTACGGTGCCGGCGCAGCGGCGCGACCACCTGCTCGATCAGCCCGGCCTCCCGGTCGGCGGCCGCCTTGACGGCCCTCAGATGGCGGGGTTCCAGACCGAATCGCCCCAGATCCGCGACAAGCCGGGCGACGGTGACGGTCTCGGCGTCGTAGCCCCCGCCCTCCGTCTCGGCGATCAGACCGTACGACTCCCACTCGACGAGCTCGGCCTCGGTCACCTCGGCGGCGGCGATCAGCTCGGCCCGTCCGAGCCGCGCGACGGTCGGCTCCGCCTCTTCCTGCTCCCAGGACCCTTCGAGCACGTCCCCCCGGCGGCCGGGCGCCGGGAGCTTGATCTGCTCGCCCCTCGCGAGCGCGTCGAGATGCTCACGGATGACCTTCAGCGGAAGGTAGTGGTCCCGCTGCATCCGCAGGATGCGGGCGAGCCGCTCCACGTCCTGCGCGCTGAACTTCCGGTATCCGGAGGCCGTCCGCCGGGGCTCGACCAGCCCCTCGGCCTCCAGGAACCGGATCTTGGAGATCGTCACTTCGGGAAATTCGTCGCGCAGCTGGTTCAGCACCGTGCCGATGCTCACCAGCCGGTCGCCCGCGGTGGCGGTGCCGGATCCGGCACCGCCCGTCGGTGTTCGCAGCATGGACCTTCCCTGAAGGGATTTCCCCGAGGCGTCACACGCCTCGCTGGCTCGAGTAGAAGACCAGCCGGTACTTGCCGATCTGCACCTCGTCGCCGTTCGACAGAACGACCGAGTCGATCGGCTCACGGTTGACGTACGTGCCGTTGAGGCTGCCGACGTCGGAGACGGTGAAGCTGCCGTCCTGCGCCCGCCGGAACTCGACATGGCGCCGGGAGACGGTGAAGTCGTCCAGGAAGATGTCGCTCTGCGGGTGACGGCCGGCCGTCGTCAGCTCGCCGTCGAGCAGGAACCGGCTGCCCGAGTTCGGCCCGCGGCGCACCACGAGGAGCGCGGAACCGGAAGGCAGCGCCTCCACGGCGGCGAGCGCCTCGGGAGACAGCGACGGCAGCTGGGTCTGGCCGGTGACCTCCGCGTCGTACGCCTCGAGCCCCGAGATGGAGATCGTCGACGTCGTCTCCGACGGGCGCTCGGCGGCGACCCCGCCCCGCAGCGGCGTACCGCAGTGGGAGCAGAAGCGGCTGTCGGCCGCGTTGCGGTGACCGCACCTCGTACACACCGGCATGGACGCATCCTCCTGCCGCGGCTGACCCGCGGAGGTCTGTGTCGCGTACGGATCGGGCGCAAACCCTCCACCCGTACCTGAGGTTGATGGTTCTCCGAAACCTATGCGGGCGGCCCCGGCGGGGTCAACAGAAGACGCGCCCTGTGTGCCCGGAATGTCACCGCCCCGACCGTCGACCTCGTCGCGGAAGAGCGGGCGCTCGCCGGCCTGCTCCTCGCTCTGGGCGTGGCGCGGCGCGGCATGCCTGGCGTTGCCGCCGTCCTCGCGTGCGCTCTTGCCGAACAACTTCGCAAACAACTTCACGGGCGATTCCCCTTGACCGAAACAGACCCGCCCGTGGGGCAGGACGAACCGAGATCCTTCACACCTGCCGACCCGGACACCTTCACAACGTCCGTATCCTCCGGACAGTTTCCACCACGCACCACCGTTGTGGTGCGCCGACCCCCCGCAACGTCTTGCCCTAGTCGCGGGACCCCCCTCGTCCCCCTCTCACTGGGAGGACGACTGAGCGTAGTCAGGCCGCTTCGCGGGTCGCAAGGCGTCGACGACGATCTTCGCCGACCGCTCCACCGTGGCTGTGGCCTGCTCCTTCTCCAGGGTCTGCACGACACCGCCGGGGATGTTGAGCGCGGGCTCGAGATCCTCCGGCTTGCCGATGACCTTGAAGACGTACGGAGCGGCCACCTTCGTTCCATCGACCCGCATGTCATCACCACTACCGGTGAAATAACTGTCCGCCACCACCCGCACCCCGTTGACCTGGATCGCCTCGGCACCCGCAGCGCGCAGCTCCTGGATGGCGTCGAGCAGCATGTCCGACTCGACCGCCCCCGTGGGGTCCCCCACGGTGAGGGTGATGCCCGGCCCCTCGGCGGCGACGGTGCCGGCCAGGATGCCCAGCTGCCGCTCCTTCTCCTGCGTCTGCTTGCGCGCCTCCTCGGCCTGGTCCGAGCTGGACTCCAGCTCGGAGCGCTGCTTCTCCAACCGGGCCTTCTCGTCCTCGAGGCGCTGGGTGCGGTCGTCGAGTTCGTCGAGGATCCGTACGAGGTCCTCCTGGCGGGCTCCGCGCAACGCGCTGTTCTCGCTGGTCGAGGACACCTGGATGGCCAGGCCGAGACCGAGGACGAACAGCAGGAGCGCGACGACGAGCTGGGCCCGCGTCACCCGCGGCGGCCACAGGGCGGAAGCGAGCCTCCGCCGCCCACTCGGCTCGTCGACGGCCGGAGGCGGGACCATGACCGGCGGCTCGGACGCGGGGGGCACCCCGGGCGCGGCCGGCACGCGGACGTCCTCACGCGGCACAGCGGCGTTCCCGGCCTCGGGCCGCGCGGCCTCCGGCTTCGCCGCCCCGGGCCGCTCCGGGCTCTCGGGGTTCTCGCCGTTCTGCGGGTTCTCGCCGTTCTGGGGGTTCTCGCTCATCGGCCTCACGCCCGGAACACGTGACGCCGGATGGCGGCCGCGTTGGAGAAGATACGGATGCCGAGCACGACGACCACACCGGTCGACAGCTGCGCGCCCACGCCCAGCTTGTCCCCGAGGAAGACGATCAGCGCGGCCACGACCACGTTGGAGAGGAACGAGACCACGAAGACCTTGTCGACGAAGATCCCGTCGAGCATGGCCCGCAGGCCGCCGAAGACCGCGTCGAGGGCGGCGACCACGGCGATCGGAAGATAGGGCTCGACCACCGCCGGAACCTCGGGGCGGACCAACAGTCCGACCACCACTCCGACGATCAGGCCCAGTACGGCGATCACGATGTGCCCTTCCCTGTGTCGGCCGTGGCCCGACCGGAAGGCGTCGCCACCCCGGCCCCCCTCGGCTCTGCGGTACGTACGGTCAGGCTCGGCGCGGCCGGCAGGCGCACATCGCCCTCGGCCGAGATCCTGCTCCTGATCCCGAAGTTCTCCACCAGCGCGTGCAGGTACTGCCCGTCGGCGCTGTCCTGGAACGCGGTGCTCAGCCGCTGTCCGTCCCCGATCGCGAGGACGGTGTAGGGCGGCACCAGCGGCTTGTTGTCGACCAGTATGGCGTCACCGGCGGCCCGGATCGCGGACAGCGAGGTCAGCCGCTGCCCGTTGATCGCGACGGCCTCGGCACCCGACTCCCACAGCCCGTTGACGACCCGCTGCATGTCCCGGTCGCGGACCCGGCCCGTGTCGGAGAAGCCGGCGCTCTCCCTCGGTCCGCCGCCACCGGTGTCGGTGCCCTTGGCGTCGTCGACGACGAGCTTCACGCCGGGGCCGTGCACGGGCGTCGCCCCCGAGATGAGCGCCACGAGCTCGGCCTGGCCGCCGCCGTGCTGCTGCAGAGCCTGCCGCTGTCGCTCCCCGACCTCGCCGCCGATCCGTTCGACGTCCGCCTCCAGCTGGTCGGCGGTCGACGTCTCCTTCTCGATCCGGTCGATCAGGTCCTGCCGCTCCTTGGCGACGACCGGCGCGGAGATCCGCGCCTCGGCCGCGCCCACGGTCACGACGGCGGCAGCGAGCAGGAGCCCCGCGGCGACCCCCAGTCTGGCCCGCGCGGTACGGGGCATCCCGCCGCCCTCGGCCGCGCGCCGGGCCGTCGCCTCGGCGTAGCCGTCGTCGAGCGCGTGGTCGATCACGTTGTTCAGCAGCGACATGGACGCGTCCGGACGCGGCGGCGGTGATCCTGTGCTCCGAACAGGGGGCTGCTGCGACATGCCGCACATCGTCGCACGTCGCACGGCCTACCGCCGAATGGCCCCACCGTCGGGCCGGGAGGCGCCCCTCGGACACCTCCCGGCTCCCACCTGCCCGACCGTCAGCGACCTGCGCTGTCGACCACCTCGGCCCACTCGTCGAGCAGGGCCTGCGCGGAGGCGTCGTCGGGGCCCTCCGCCCACAGATGGGTGACGGCCTCGGCGGGGTCCGGCAGCACCATCACCCACCGGCCGTCGGCCTCGACCACCCGGACTCCGTCGGTGGTGTCCACGGAGCGGTTGCCGGCTGCCTCGACCACCCGGCGCATGACGAGACCCTTCACGGCCCACGGGGTCGCGAGGTCCCTCTTCAGGACGTGCGCCCGCGGGATCCGGGCGTCGATCTGGCTCAGCGTGAGCTGCGTCCGCGCGACGAGGCCGATCAACCGCACGAAGGCGGCGGCCCCGTCGAAGACGCTGCTGAACTCGGGCACGATGAACCCGCCGCGCCCGTCGCCACCGAAGATCGTCGACTCCTCACGCCCGACCCGCGTGAGGTCGTCGGGCGAGGTGGTCGTCCACTCGACCTGGGTGCCGTGGTACGCGGCGACCTGCTCGGCGATCCGCGTGGTGGTCACCGGCAGCGCGACCCGCCCGGACCGGCGCTCGGCGGCCACCAGGTCGAGCATCACCAGGAGCGCCCGGTCGTCCTCGATGATCCGCCCCCGCTCGTCCACGAGCGAGAGCCGCTCGCCGACGGGGTCGAACCGCACCCCGAACGCGGCCCGCGCCGAGGCCACGATCTCCCCGAGCCGCACGAGCCCGGCTCTCCGGCTCTCGGCCGACTCGGTGGGCCGGGACTCGTCGAGGCCGGGGTTGATCGTCAGCGAGTCGACCTGGAGCCGCCCGAGCAGACTGGGCAGAACGAGCCCGGCACTGCCGTTGGAGGCGTCCACGACGACCTTGAGCCCGGCTTCCGCGATGCCCGTGGTGTCCACGTTCCGCAGCAGCGAGCCGGTGTACGAGTCGAAGACGCTCGCCGGGAAGGAGAGGTCGCCGATCTCTCCCGGGAAGGCACGCCGGTACTCCTGGCGCGCGAACACCCGGTCGAGCTTCCGCTGCTGCGCCTGTGAGAGGTCCGCCCCGCGTTCGTCGAAGAACATGATGTCCACGGAGTCCGGCACGCCGGGCGATGTCCTGATCATGATCCCGCCGGCGCTGCCCCGCGCGGTCTGCTGCCGCGCCACCGGCAGGGGCACGTTCTCCAGGTCACGCACGTCGATGGCGCTGGCCTGGAGCGCGGAGATCACCGCTCGCTTCAGCGCCCGGGCGCCTCGGGAGTGATCGCGCGCGGTGGTGACGGTCGACCCCTTCTTCAGGGTCGTCGCGTACGCCCCCGCCAGCCGGACGGCCAGTTCGGGGGTGATCTCGACGTTCAGGATGCCGGAGACGCCTCGCGCCCCGAAGAGGTGGGCCTGTCCTCGGGACTCCCAGATGACGGAGGTGTTGACGAAGGCGCCGGCCTCGATCGTCTTGAAGGGGTAGACGCGCACGTTCCCCTGCACGATCGATTCTTCACCGACGAGGCACTCGTCCCCGATGACGGCTCCGTCCTCGATCCGGGCGGCCCGCATGATGTCGGTGTTCTTCCCGATCACACAGCCCCGCAGATTGCTCTGCGGCCCGATGTAGACGTTGTCGTGGACGACGGCCTTGTGCAGGAACGCACCGCTTTTCACGACCACGTTCGAGCCGACGACCGTGTGTTCACGGATCTCGGCGCCGGCCTCGACCTTGGCGTAGTCACCGATGTAGAGCGGTCCGCGGAGCACGGCGTCGGGATGCACCTCGGCGCCTTCCGCGACCCACACTCCCGGCGAGATCTCGAAGCCGTCGATGTCGACCTGGACCTTGCCTTCCAGGACGTCCGCCTGCGCCTTCACATAGCTCTCGTGGGTGCCCACGTCCTCCCAGTAGCCCTCGGCGACATAGCCGTAGATCGGCTTGCCCTCCTTCATGAGCTGAGGGAAGACGTCACCCGACCAGTCCACCGGGACGTCCGGATCGACGTAGTCGAAGACCTCGGGCTCCATCACGTAGATCCCGGTGTTCACGGTGTCCGAGAAGACCTGTCCCCAGGTGGGTTTCTCCAGGAAGCGCTCGACCTTGCCCTCTTCGTCGACGATCGTGATCCCGAATTCCAGCGGATTCGGCACCCGGGTCAGACAGACCGTGACAAGAGCGCCCTTCTCCTTGTGGAAGGCGATGAGATCGGTGAGATCGAAATCGGTGAGAGCGTCACCCGAGATGACGAGGAAAGCGTCGTCCTTCAACGCTTCCTCGGCGTTCTTCACACTTCCCGCTGTACCGAGTGGCTTTTCCTCGTTGGCATACGTGAGCTCCATGCCGAGCTCTTCTCCGTCGCCGAAGTAGTTCCGGACGAGGGAGGCGAGAAACTGCACGGTGACCACGGTCTCGTTGAGACCGTGCCTCTTGAGCAGTCGTAGGACGTGCTCCATGATCGGCCGGTTCACCACCGGCAGAAGAGGCTTGGGCATGCTCGAGGTCATAGGGCGAAGGCGGGTTCCTTCGCCACCGGCCATCACGACGGCCTTCATGTCGGAAGCGTCCTCCTTGAAGAGACGACGGTCCGGCCGACTTCACCTGTCTGTACAGGGGCCCTCAGACGTCCTCGTTGTTGCCGGCGACGTTGCTCGGCACGGGACAGAAGGGCTCAATCGGCCTCGGTATCCGCCTTCACGAGTCGGCGGACCTGGACCACGTAGAGGATCCCTGCCCACCAATACAGACTTGTACCCCATCCGGCGAAGGCCCACCCGAAAACTTCAGCGAGTGACGACAGCCAACCATCTCCGTCACTGAGGAGCAGGAGCGGGAACGCGTACATCAAGTTGAAGGTCGCCGCTTTCCCGAGGAAGTTCACCTGGGGCGGCGGGTAGCCGTGCCGGCGGAGGATTCCCACCATCACGAGCAGCATCGCCTCGCGGGCGAGGAGAGCGGCGGTCAGCCACAGGGGCAGGATCTCCCGCCAGGTGAGCCCCACGAGAGTGGACAGGATGTACAACCGGTCGGCAGCGGGATCGAGCAGCCGGCCGAGGCTGCTGATCTGGTTCCAGCGCCGGGCGAGTTTGCCGTCGAGGTAGTCACTGACGCCACTGAGCGCCAGGACGACAAGCGCCCACACATCGCTGTTGGGCCCACCGAACTCGGGGCGGAGAATCAACCACAGAAACAGCGGCACGCCGAGGAGACGCGCCATGCTGAGAATGTTGGGGATGGTGAGGACCCGGTCGGTCTGAACACGGGTCTCCTGGACCTCCACCCGGGGGCCTCCTGCTGGAACGGTGCCGACATTGCCCCCCGACCTTACCCTCAGCCACGACGACCGGGGCGCACAGGGTCCCCTCCGCCCCCAGAACGCAAAAATGCCTCAACCCCCGGACAGAGTCCAGGGGTTGAGGCTAAAAATTGTTCGGCGGTGTCCTACTCTCCCACAGGGTCCCCCCTGCAGTACCATCGGCGCTGAAAGGCTTAGCTTCCGGGTTCGGAATGTAACCGGGCG